>JASMKH010000009.1 GCA_030749435.1 Phycisphaerales bacterium | reverse complement strand
GACCGCCTGGATGAAGCAGGCGTGTGGTTGGGGGTGGGAGTAGGCGTCATCGGCGAGCATCTGGCGACCGGTTGTCGGGTCATTCACCCAGTGCCCCTGGGCCGGGCCGCTGATGCCGTAGGCCCAATGAAGACCGGTATTGAACCACTGCGGGCTGTTCGGCGCAGCGACCTGGTTGAGCATCATCCAACAGAGTTCGTCGTAGAACGCTTCGGCATCGGTTTCGGTGTCGAAATACCCGTGCTTCTCGCCCCACGCCCGCCAGCAGCCTGCAAGGCGGTGGATCACCTGGCGGGCCGATCGTTCTGGCCCCAGCCTGGGCGAACCGTCCTCGTCGAGGATGGGTTGGCCTTCGTCGTCGATTTGGGGCACTCCCGCCTTGCGGAAGTACTTGCTCACCATGATGTCGGTGGCCAGTTGGCTCCATGACTTCGGGATCCATGCATCGTTCATCTCAAACACGGCCGAACCGTCCGCGTTCTTGATGCAACTGGTCCTGCGTTCCCACTCAACGCAGGCAAAGACATCTGTTCCGGCCTTAGTGAATCGTCGTTTGACTTTCATCGTTGCTCCTCGGGCATCCGTGCCCGTCTTCCCTTGAAACACATGACGACCCCGCACGTCAGTCGAACGGGGTCAAACCGCTGTCAACCATCGACGCGTGGAAGCGTCAATCCCTCCTGATCCTGGTACTTGCCCTGCTTGTCCGCATAACTCGTGCGGCACTCTGTGCGGGCCTCCAGGAAGAGCATCTGCGCTATTCCCTCGTTGGCATACACCTTCGCCGGAAGCGGCGTCGTGTTACTGATCTCCAAGGTGACCTTCCCGCGCCACTCCGGTTCCAGTGGAGTCACGTTGACGATCAGGCCGCATCGTGCGTAAGTGCTCTTTCCCACGCAGATGGCCAGTACGTTCCTCGGAATGTCAATCCATTCGACGGTTTCGGCGAGCGCGAAACTATTGGGCGGAATGAGTACGTGGTCGCGACCCGTCTGGCCAGTGTCGACCGTGACGAAGAGGTCGTCCGTGAACCGCTTGGGGTCCACCACGGCGGTTCCACCGCTGGTCGTGTTGGTGAAGATCTTGAACCGCGTTCCAACCCGAACGTCGTAGCCGTAACTCGACACACCGAAGGACACCGTGCCCGAGCGTGCCTGATTGGAGGCGAAGGGGGTGATGCCGATGGCGTCTTCGATCTGCTGGTCGCACAAAATAGTCACGGCATCGGTCTCGCGATTCTCACCCGAAGGGCCCCACGAGGGGTTCATCTGCCCTTCTGTGCCCCGACGGCAGGCTCCAAGCCTGCAGGCGGGAGGTTCCACCTCCTGCGATCCGGCCCCGACGGCAGTGGATCGCTGATCCCTCAGAATCGAACCCATGTCGCCGAACTCCACTTCCGTGCGGAGGGCGGCGAAGGGGCGTGATGGGGGGCCGCTCGATCGGAAACCGAATGAGCCCCTCCATCAGGGGGCGTATCGTACTACTACATGTTGTGGCTTCAAGATCGGCACCTACCCAATCTTGCGGATTCGACCGCTTAGAGCTTCAACCTCCCATCCCGACCGTCCTTAGAGGTCGCGCATTTTCTGCGCTGGGGCGTGGATGGCCTGTCGTTTTGAGCGTTCAGGGGCATTCGGCCTCGCTTTTGGCCTGAAAACGGGGGTAGTCGCGGAGAGAACGGTAGGATCCGCGGATGGCCACCGATTCGACGCTCCTTGAGGGATTGACCGACCCGCAGCGGGAGGCCGTGGTGCACCACGAGGGGCCCATGCTGGTGCTGGCCGGGCCCGGGTCCGGCAAGACGACCGCCGTCACGAGGCGAATCGCGTTGCTGCTTGAGCGTGGCGTCTCGCCGTGGTCCATCCTGGCCCTGACGTTCACAAACAAGGCCGCAGGCGAGATGCGGGAGCGTGTGCGGCGGCTCACGGGTGGACGTGACACCCGCGGATTGACCATTGCCACATTCCATGCCTTTGCTGCGCGGCAACTTCGCATGGCGTCGGATCGCCTCGGCGTGCCGGAGGACTTCACAATCTTCGACGCAGCCGATCAGAAGGCCGCGGCCAAGCAGGCGGTGATCGAAGCCGGGCTGGAGACGAGCAACTGGCCGCCAGCGTCCGTTCTCTCCGCGATCGGGCAGGCGAAGCAGCAGCTTCTGGGGCCCGAGGAAGTGGAGCGAAACGCGGGAGACTTCTACACCCGTTCTGTGGCGCGGATCTACAAGGCGTACCAGAAGATACTCAAGCGATCACATGCACTCGACTTTGATGATCTTCTGCGGCTTCTTGCGACTGCCCTTCGGGACGATGCGTCACTTCGGGAGCAGCTCGGGAGTCGCTTCGCATATCTGATGGTCGATGAGTATCAGGATACGAATCATGCGCAGTTCGTCATTGCCTCGGCGATTGCAGCGTCTCATGGGAACATCTGCGTCGTGGGTGATCCCGACCAGTCCATCTATGCATGGCGAGGCGCCGACATCTCGAACATTCTCGATTTCGAATCGCAGTACGCCGGAGCGACGGCGATCTCGTTGGGACAGAACTTCCGCAGCACCGAGCACATTGTCCAGGCGTCCTCTGGACTGATCGCACACAACGAGAGCCACCGTGCCCGTACGCTGCACACGGAATTGGGGGCGGGCGACCGACCGATACTCTTCGCGTCCCTGGACGAGCACGCCGAAGCAAAGGAGGTTGTCGATCGATTCAAGCGACTTCACGACGAGGACTCGATTCCCTGGAATGAAATGGCCGTGCTCTACCGGATGAATGCCTTCAGCCGGGTTGTGGAAGATGCGTTTCGGACGGCCGGCGTGCCATACTTGGTCGCTCGCGGGACCGCCTTCTATCAACGCAAGGAGATCAAGGACGCCATGGCCTATCTCCGGCTGCTGCGGAATGAGGCGGATGACATCTCGCTGCGGCGGATCATCAACGTGCCGACCCGGGGGATTGGCGGCACGACCATGGACCATGTGGAGCGGTTTGCCGCGCGCCATGATCTGTCACTCATGGCTGCGATCCGCCGCAGAAGCGAGATCGAGGCAATCTCCAGACGTGCTGCCACCTCGATCGATCGGTTTCTCGCCATGGTCGACGGCTGGCATCGGGCCATGTCCGCCTCGCTGATGATGCCCTCACTGGCCGAACTCGTCGCTCGTGTGCTCGATGAGTCGGGGCTGGAGAAGGCGCACCGCGCGAAGCCTGGCGGTGAGGAGGACACTGAACGCATCGCCAACCTGCAGGAGCTGGTCAGCGCAGCGGCCGATCGAGATGCATTGCAGGATGTCGATCGAGACGACCAGATGCCAACGGGTCTTGAGGTGCAGCTGGCCGCGTGGCTCGAAGCGATCGCACTGGTCGCCGATGCTGACACGATCGATCCTGAGCAGGGGGCCGTGACGCTCATGACGCTGCACGCGGCGAAGGGCCTGGAGTTCGATGCAGTCGCGATCATCGGATGCGAGCAGGGCGTGCTGCCTCACAGCCGCGCTTTCGATGACCTCTCGCAACTCGAAGAGGAGCGGCGGCTGTGTTACGTGGGGATGACGCGGGCGAGGCGTCGTCTTCTGCTCGGTCGCGCGATGTCGCGTACGCAGCGGGGTATTCAGGAGCGGCAGGCCGGGAGCCAGTTCCTCGATGAAATCCCGCCCGAGGCAGTCAGGGTGCTCGAACCGGAAGATCCCTGGGCATCGGCGTCGAGGGTCAGGCTCGATGTCCATCCAGGGCAGCCGGTGCGGCACCCTCGATTCGGACTGGGGCGGGTCGTTCGGTTTGGTCGCCGGCCGCAGGGAGCCACTGTCACCGTGGACTTCGTCGAGTTCGGTGCCCGCACATTGCCGGCAGCCCACGCGGCCCTCGAGCCGACGGATGCCTCCGACCCGGCATTCTGATGAATGCAAGGCTCGAGGCTGCATCGTTCGTCGAGGATTCGCTCGAAGCGGGATTCGCAGCAGCCGGGGTCGCGCGGTGTGAGCCAGCGGCCCGCGGGCAGGTGTTTCTCGCCTGGATGGCCGCGGGCGGGAACGGCGGGATGCAGTGGATGGAGCGGAACCTCGAGGTGCGGATCGACCCGCGGATGCTGCTCGAGGGCGGTCGATCGATCGTCTGTGTGGCTGATCGGTATCCGCACCCGGATCAATCCGGATCGGCCGGCGAGGGGTCCGTTGCAGCCTATGCCCGTGGCAGCGATTACCACCGGGTGATGAAGCGGCGTCTGCACGCGCTCTGCGATCAATGGGCCGATCGCTGGCCGGATGCCTCATTTCGAGCGTGCGTTGACACGGCACCCATCATGGAGCGTGAACATGCCGAGCGGGCAGGGTTGGGACGGGTTGGCAAGAACACCATGCTGATCCACCCCGGTGTGGGTTCATGGTCGCTCCTCGGAGAGATCATCACCACGCTGGAGATCCAGGAGACGGATTCTGCTGCTGCTGACCCCTGCGGGACATGCACGCGGTGCATTGACGCCTGCCCCACGGACGCGTTGACGCCATGGTCGTTGGACGCCAATCGGTGCATTGCCGCCCTGACGATTGAGCAGCGTCAGGCAATTCCCGTGGACCTGCACGAGGGAATCGGAACCTGGCTGTTCGGTTGCGACGAGTGCCAACGCGTTTGCCCTCACAACGCGCCCACGGCGCGAACCGGCGCCGCTTCGGTCAATGCCGCCTATGAGCCCCAGCACGGTTCACTTGACCTGCGGTCAATTCTCGACTGGTCTCAGGAAGCGCGTGTCAGCGCCATTGCCGGAACACCAATGGTTCGCGCGACGCTCGACATGTGGCGACGCAACGCGTGCATCGTTGCAGGATCTCACCTTGCGATGGGTCAGAAGGGTGAGCTTCGGCAGCGTCTCCGCGAGATTGCGGCAGACGATTCCGAGCCGCAGATGATCCGCGAAGCGGCCGCGGCTGCTTTGCAGCGATCCCCTCAATAGCAGCCAGAACCAATCAGTCGTCGGCGGGTGGCTCGGTGTCGGATTCCATCAGGCTCAGCGTCGAGTCGCCGAGCACGCCACCGAGCTGGCTGGCGACCTGCGCCGCGGCGGTCTGCGCGCGTTGGACGACATCGTCGGCTTGGCTCCAACTGTCCTGCAGCACGGTCCGCGTCTCAGCCCATCTGGCACCGATCGCCGACTCGCCCAACGTGGAGAGCGACTCCAGAAGTCGCATGGACTCGGCCAGGCGATGCCGGTGCGAGGACGCGATGCTGATCAACCCGAGTTGGGCGCGGATTGCTGCAAGTCCGTCGACTTCGCGGCTGTCGCGTCCGCCCGACCGGGCGGCCTGTTCAGCGGCCCGCGCGGCATTCTCCAACGCGCCAATGGTGGCCTCGTAGTTCTCTTGCACCGCCCCGGTGAGCAGCGTGATCAGGGACGTACTCGCCGCCGTGAGGTCAGCAATCAGGCTTTCGGCCGTGTCGCGACCAGACGCGGCATGTGAGCGAAACGCGTCGGCTCGTTGATTGGCCCGGTGGATCTCCTCGTCCACGACCTCAACTCCCGAGGCGGCGTGGTCATGCTGCAGCGAGAGGTGGTCCAGCACCATCTGATGGTGAAGCTCCACGACGGTGGAATCGTTGTCAACTCTGGCGTCGATCGCTGCAGCTTGCCGGAGCAGGTCCGCAGCCTCAATACGAAAGTCCTTGCCTGTGACGCCGTCGACCTCATTGGCGCGGGCCTCGAGTTCAGCAGCCTTATGGCGAAGCGCGTTGGCCGCGCTGCTGGCCCTGGCAATCGCGGTCAATCGATTGGTGACGTCGGGTGAGGCCTGGTCACGCGCGTCAGATGCGGCCTGGTGTTGCCGGACGCGTACTACCCGCTCACCCACCAGCGCATCGGTATGGGGCTGGGCGAGCATGGCCTCTTCGGCCTTGACGCGAGCGAAGCGCAGCGCGGCGGCCTGCAGGTTCGCTGCGAGCACGGCCATGGCTTCGGTCGCCTGGACGCGGTGGGGCAGGCCACCCTGCCATGTGATCTCGGCCAGGCGGGTTTCAACCTGGGCGAGCAAACGATCGCGGGTGGCTTTGAGCGACTTGGAGCCGCCTCGAATGCGCTGCAGGGCCTGAGCGACGCTGCGAAGCTGCCCTGCGGCGGTCTCGCCGATGGCGGGTGACTCGGAAAGCGATCGCGAAGCCGATTCGATCGCCTCAACTGCTTCCCGGTGCGCCGCCGCGTCCTGCCGCTCGCAGCCCGGCAGGACGAGGGCGAGGGTGAGGGCAGCGATGAGCAGGCCGATGGACGAACGGACCATGAGGTGGAACTCCAATCCCGGAGACGCTTTCGGACCGGGGACTATAGCAGGGGGGCTCGGGCGGCACCCTGAGGGGGTGCCCGCCGCAATGCGCCGGTAGACGCTATCGAGGGGTCCGTGGCCCGGGGTCGATCGCTGTGGCGGGCGGGAGCGGCGATTCAACCGGATAGTCGGGCCGAGGGTTCCGCATCATCGACTCAATCCACCGGATGGTGGCCTGAGTGGCCAGGCTCTGGGGCGCCACCAGTGCCGGCCGCCAGCCGGTGACGGGGGGGTGTGGGCGACTCGAATGCGCTCTGGGAAGCGCATACTGGATGAGCGTCGAGTTGGCTGGCTCATCCCAGTCGATCATGGGCCGACCATCGACCACCAGTTCGTCGAGGATCAGGAGGTTGGTCGTCCGAATCTGATTGTTGAGCCGGCTTCGTCGAAGGAGTCGAAATCGGCCAGCATCGGCACCGCCGTGGCATGCGGCGGTCGCGCAACGGGGGATGAGCCAGAGGTCGTGGACCGACTGGCGAAACCGCCGAAGGGAGGACGGCTCCGCTGGCACGACGACGTCGCCGTAGAACTCGCGTGCGCGGTGGGCGAACATGAGCTTGAGGAAGTCGAGTGCAGGGCCGTCGATCAACTGCTGTCGCTCCAACTGCGTCGTCGGAAGCAGCGCGCTCGTGTCGTAAGCTTCCAGAAAGCGGCGACGGGCTTCCTCACTGATCTGCAACTGCGGAGGATCATTGAGATCAATCTCGTAGACGCGAACGAGGTTGACGGCAGCATTGTCGACCGGTTCGATGGGCGGCACCTCCGGCGTCTCGGGAGGTGCCTGGTCGTTCGGCGCAGGCCCGCCAGCAGGCTTCAGTTTCTGGTGGGCCCGGGCAACGCGAAGCAGCCGGTTGGCCTCGCTGGACCGATGCATGGCGGTATGGGCCTCGAGTTCGGCAACGGCGAGATCCCACTCCTTCTCGGCGACCAGCCACCTGCACAGTGACAGGTGGGCTCCGGGTCGCTCCAGCGGCATCATCGGCTTCAGCTGCGCATAGCGGCTTGCGACCGGTTCGAGCAGCCATGCCTGCGCCACGCGTGTCCGCTCGATCTCGAGTGGGACGCCGTGCATCATCAACTCAATGGTGTCGCAGTCGTCTCGCTTGATGAGCCCTCTGAACTGCCGACCATCCAGCAGTTCGACGACGCCTTCGGTCGGCGCGGGGACCTCCAGAATCTGCTCGATGGCGACGATGCGTTCAACTTCGATGAGGTGCTCATCACCCTGGTCATCCCGCATCCGGATGGCATGCTCCAGTTCCTCGATCACCTCACCGCAGAGGCGGTGCCGCCCGTCATAGTGGACAATGCAGCGAAGCAGGGGGCGTTCTGCGTGGACGACGGTCTCCGGGGTCGTTTCCGGGGCCGGCTCCTGCGGAGGATCCGGAGCATGGACTGGGCCGTTTGCGGTCACCGCAGTCAGGATGGCGGCCCACATCACGGGGAGTCCGATTCACTGGGATGAATGGTCGAGAGGATCGAGGTTGTACGCAGCAGTTGGGCGATGTCCGCGGCATGGTTCATGAGGGATGCGTCGACTTCAGCCGCGAGTCGCTCGCGATCGATCTCGCGGTGGAGATACTCGACAGCGAGTGTTGCGATGGACTCGGTCTCCAATGCCTCGACCGCCTCGATGCCTTCGCGGTAGACGATTCGGGCAGCGAGCGACTTGGCGATCAGCCAGCGGCGATAGGCCGCCGGGACCCGCGACTCCAGGCGATCGCCGGCAGTATTCATCAGGACCTCCGGGAGATGGTCACTGGTGACAGTGCTGATAACGCCGAGTTCGGAATCGCCCAGCGACTCAAGCATGGCCTCAAGCGCATCGGCCGTTCGGATGACGGCTCGGCTCAATCGCACGCTGGCGGTGGGAAGGTGCAGACGCGGTTGGCGGCGAAGCATGCGTGCGAGCAACTCGGCTTCAAGTCGCGCCATCTCCCGCAGCTTTCCGAGTACCTCGTCCACGAATTGCTGTTTGATTTCAAGGAACTCGTCGGGCGCGAGCAGCATGCTCGCTGCGATTTCATAGCTTGAGCAGATGACACCGCACTTGTTGGCGGAGGAGTCCTTGAAGATGACGATCTCTTCCTTCCCGAGGTGGGCTCTTGCTTCCGGCGTCAGAAAGAGATTGGCCCCTTCGACGATCAGGGAACTCGACGGCGTACCGTCTTCCTGCAGGAACGACTTCCAGTTGGCTTCGTGGATGGTGGCCGGACGACCTCCGCAGGGCAGGAAGGCATCGGCGAGGACCCGGTCGTGCAGGGTGTTTCGCAGACGAACGCCGTCAGCTTCCTCCAGGTCCGCAACGCGGCCGTTCGTCCCGAGCTTGGCGTGGTCGAACTCGGCGATGGGGAGTTCCGCGTCCACGAGTCGCAGCAACTCTTCGTGGTCGAGGCCGTCGGGATCTTCCGCCGAGCCGCTCCCGTCCGCAATGCCAACGATGCGGGCATTGTCACCGAACTCGCGGTGCAGGATCCGGATCGCATTGCCTCCGACATCGCCGTCGGGGCCTCCGGTCATCTTGACGGTGAAGGGCTCGTTCGCCGGGTCGATGCCGATCGTCTGCAGGCCGACTTCGAGGAAGACGACGACCCCTTCGCTGGTGACGCCGAACTCCTTGTGATTGATGCCCGCCCCCGGCTTGCTGCTCATCATGGCGGTCGGGACCGGGTACCCGCGGATCGCAGCGCGGGCGACGATCCAGTCGATGAGGTCCGGGGAGATGTTCTCGTCCGGGCCCAGATAGATCAGTTCGGGGGCGCCGAATCGATCGATGACGGACTCACGGATCCGCGGTTCTTCCACGATCAGGTCCAGCAACGCATCGACGAACGCCTTGACGCTTCGGTCGCACAACTCGTTTGGATGCACCAGAATCGCAGCTTTGGCACCGCCCTCGGGAATGTCCTTGTTCTTGAGTTGCTGCGCCGAGGCGAGCCCATAGGCCTC
This sequence comes from Phycisphaerales bacterium, assembly GCA_030749435.1. GTDB lineage: Bacteria > Planctomycetota > Phycisphaerae > Phycisphaerales > SM1A02 > UBA12567. The sequence goes on along the minus strand of JASMKH010000009.1, from coordinate 67,289 downwards.
GTCGTAGAGTCGCTCCGCCTCGCGTGTGAACTGGGGTCCACTACGCGGCAGGACGGCGCGGACGCCGCCGCGGGCGATGTCCCTGAACCGCACGTGGAATCCATTGAACCCCCGACCGTGGACGTAGAACACGCCATACGGCAGGTCCGGCCGGGATTCGGTCTGCAGGAACGTTGGATCGAGCCGCATCGAGAGGGCGTATCGTCCCTCGACGTAAATGTTGGTGCGGAGCGTGGCTGCGATTCCGTCGAGCATCGTGTTGAGAACAACGCGTGCATCTTCCAGGTCGACTTCCGCCTCGATGCGTGTCTGGAGTTCCTCGGAGGATGTTTCGAACGTCGCATCATCCATCGGGTGCTTCGGGTGGAAGCGTTCAAGGAAGAGGTCGCACAACAGGGTGAGGATTTCGATGTTGTCCACGGCAAGTCGACGGACCCGTTCCGAAGTGAAGGCGTAGCGATTGCGGTGCGTCAATACCTGCTGTGCGAGATCACCCATCGCCACAACGAGCTCGGCGTGGGTGAGGTCGAAGGACGAGTGCCGTTGGCAGAGATCGATCGCCCGCCGGTCCGACCACTTGATTCTCAGGAGGTCGTGCCTGACACGCTGCCACAGGCGACTCTCGGGATCGATCGGTCCTCCGTCCGGAGCGGTGACGACGAAGCCGACGAAACTGACGCTTCCGTTTGGTTCATCATCAAGCGTGTCGAGGTAGGCGCGATGGATGTTGATGGAGGCGTTGCTCAATCGCTCGGCGATCCGCTCGAGTGTCGTGCGGCGGGTGCTATTCGCGACGGCCACCGAGATGCGGCTCTGCTCCGGATCGGCTTCTGGCTCCAGGATGACCGACGTTCCCTCGGTCAGCGTGACATCCTGGAACAGGTCCCAGTGCTGCACCATGCGGAGCGGTGTGAGCGTCAGAACGACATCGGCCGAGCACCGCAGGAAGAAGTCTCTGATGTTCTCCGGCGACCAGTTCGGCGCATTCTCGGCCGCGTAGGCGATCGTCTCTTCCAGTTTGGCGGCCTGATCGGGATCATTGAGATCGCATGGATCGACCTCGCCGAACTCAAACCGATCGATGACGAGTGAACCATCATGCGCGGTATGAATCTTCGCCGCACGGAGCGGCTGATCCTTCGGCAGTTCCGCCACCAGTTCGGCGAGCACGCCCGGGTAGTCGAGCGGCCGCATGCTCGTCCACTCGCACCCGTCTTCACTGCGGAGCGTCATCTCGACGGGGCGTCCGCTCGCCCGCGCCGCGATGATGGCTCGAAGGTGGACCAGTCGTGTCTCTTCATCGGTGTCCTGGAAGTACACCTGGGGCATCTGTTCCAGAAACCAGGGCACGACATCTTCGGAGGTGGCGCGAAGCGAATCCACAACCTGGTCAACGACACTGACGACGTCCTCGGGCTGCGGAGAAGCCGGGGTTGGGGATCCTGCTGACATTCGCGAAAGGTACCGGACATCCCTGTCTGGGAAAAGGGGTGCAGGGGTCTTTGACGCCCGCGCCGATGGCCTGGCGGATACCGTGGTGGGCATGGGTCGGACCGCGCTGACGATCGGCAACTTTGATGGCGTGCATCTGGGGCACGCCGCGCTGGTGGAGGCTGCCCGGCGGGCCGCTGGGGCGGGGGGTCGCACGATCGTCCTGACCTTTGACCCGCCACCGGTACTCGTGCTGCAACCGGAGGCCGCCCCTCGCCGGCTCATGGTGCCAACGCGGCGGGTCGCGGCGTTGCAGGCGCTCGGCGTCGATGAAGTCATTGTGCAGGCCATCGATCGCGACTGGCTGATGCAAGGGCCCGAGGACTTCCTGCACGAGTCGGTGGAGCCGCTGGGGCCTGACGTGGTCGTTGAAGGGGCCGACTTCAGGTTCGGTCTGGGCCGAACCGGCGACATCGAAGCCCTGACGGCGTTTGGTCGCACACGTGGTTTCCATGTCGAGGTCGTGAGCGATGTCTCAGCCAAACTCACGGACGCGTCCTCCGTCATCGTTCGCTCGTCGGTGATTCGAGCCCTGCTCGAGCGTGGTCGGGTCGCCGACGCGGCGGCCATGCTTGGCCGCCCGTGGTGCCTCGAAGGGCAGGTTGTTCCCGGCGATGCCAGGGGTCGGGTCATCGGATGCCCGACGGCCAACCTGGACCACGGCGATCTCATCCTGCCTGCCGACGGCGTGTATGCGGGGATGGCGACGTGCCCGGACGGCACCTACCCCGCTGCGGTGAGTGTCGGAACCAAGCCGACGTTCGAGGGGACACCCCGGGTCGCGGAGGTGCATCTCATCGGTTGGGACGGACCGGTGGGCGTCTACGGCTGGTCGCTGGAGGTTCACCTGACGCGTTGGATTCGCGATCAGGCACGATTCGACTCGGTGCAGGCATTGAAGGACCGGATTGCCGGTGACATCGAGGAAGTTCTTCGCGGCGGGGCGACTCCTGCGCGATGAGGTTCGTATCCTCTGCCTCCCATGACCTACCAGTCCACGACCAGTATGGAACAACTTGCCGAGCGGGTGATGTCCGCGGAGACGATTGTCTGTACGTCGCACGAGAAACCCGATGGTGATGCGATGGGATCGGTGCTGGGGGTGGTTCGATCGCTGGGCGACTCGCACGCCATGCACGCATGGATGCTCGGATCCATCCCGCCACCCATCGAGGCGCTTGCTCGGGGAACCGCGCTCACGCGGATTCGAGAGGCGGCGGATGTTCCCGACCTCGAACCGGATCTGATTCTGGTGCTCGATACGGGGGCTTGGGGGCAACTGCGACCGATTGAGCAGTGGCTCCGTGATCGCAGCGACCGGGTGATCGGTATCGACCATCATGCGAGCGGCGACCCAGTGGCGCCAGCGAGGGTCGTCGATGCTTCTGCAGCATCGTGCACCATGCTGGCGCTCCAACTGCTCGACTGCGTGGGGCGACCGCTGATACCGGAAGTCGCCGAACCGTTGTTCGCGGGCCTTGCTACCGATACCGGCTGGTTTCGTCAGGCCAACGCCGACGCCGCGGCCTTCGCCGTGGCCGCCAGACTTCTGGCGACAGGCGTTGACAAGGACGGCCTGCATCGGGAGATTGAAGAGACCGCACGTCGCCCGCGGCTGGCACTGCAGGCCCGGGCCCTCGCGAGTATCGAGTGGATCCACGGCGGGCAGGTCGCCCTCATGCAGTTGACCCGCGATGACTTTGAGGAAACGGACGGACGGCGGAGTGACGTGACAGGAATGGTCAACGCGCCGCTGATCGTCGAGGGCTCGGAGATGGGGGTGCTGCTCATCGAAGAGAAGGAGGGCGGCGTCAAGGCGAGCTTCAGGTCCAAGCCCCCCGCAACGCCGGGCGGCGCGTTTCTTGACGCGCGCAACGCGGCGACGCATCTTGGCGGCGGCGGGCATGTGCATGCGGCCGGGGCGCGGATTGAGGGCACGATGCTCGAGGCGAAGCGCGCGGTCGAAGCCGCGCTCAAGGCGCTGTGACTCGCCGCCAACTGGGTTGGGTGGCGGTGGGCTGCTGTGTTGCGGCGATGCTCGTGCTGCTGGCGGGCACCATTGGGTCGATTGCGTCCTTCGACCTTCACACCTGCGAGGTCCAGGATGAAGCGCGGTTCGAGGTCGCTGACCCAGGTGTGTGGGTCGTTGCGTGCGAGACCCGCTCGGTCCTTGGCGGTATGGAACGGACCGGATCGCTTATCGCCGCTTCCGACCTGAACCTCGTTGGCCCGGATGGCGAACTGCGACCGTTGGTGCCTGCGACCCAGATCATCCGATACGCCGAGCCCAGCAGGGCTGGTACGGTCATCGGGACGTTCGATGCGACTGCCGGCACTTGGGCCATCCGATTGGCCGATGGCGGGCAGGCACCGCTCATTGCGGTCGGACCGGATCCGACGCCGTCAATGGCATGGTGGACGCTGGTTTCGGGCGGTCTTGCCATTGTCCTGCTGGGCGCGGGGGCCGGGTTTGGCTGGGTGGCTTTTCGCCGCTCGGCAGGCGGAGGCACCTGAAAGGGTTTCGTGCGGGCGTGGAGGCCCCCCCAGGGCCGCACCGCGCGGCGGGTGTGGTCCCGGGCGTACACTTGAGAGATGGCGTCGTCTTCGACCAATCAGCACAATCGCAGGGTTGTCGGCCTGATCAGGCGGGCCGCCCGCCGGCTGACCTTGAATCTGCTGATCGATGCGTTGTGTGTGCTGGCCACCGTGGCCGCTGGCGCGGCATTCGTCACGGCTGCATGGGCCTTTCTGGCAGGTGGGGCTGCCCTTCCCTGGGGCTGGATCGTGATGTGGCTGGTGGTCGCAATCGGTGGCGCGTTGGTGATCGTGGCTCCATGGGTCGCTGTGAGCCGCCAGTCCGCTGCCATCGTGCTGGACGAACGGCTGGGACTCAACGACGCATTCTCTACGGCCATGGCCTTCGAGGAGGACTCCTCGAGTCCGGTCTGCGCCGCGCAGCGGGCCGCCGCCGCCACGCTCGCTGACCATCCTCGCGTCCGCCGCGGTGTGTCCGCCGCCGTTCCGATGGCCGTTCCACGTCGCTGGTGGTGGCCGGCTCCACTGGCGATTGCGGCGATCGTTGTGGCCTGGTTGCCCCCGCTGGGCGCATCGCCGCCTCCGGCGGATCCTCGCGCGTTGGCTCAGACACAGTTGAACACAGACGAGATGCTCAAGTCGGTGCGAGATGCCCTCGCCAACGCTCCTGACCTTGCTGAGGAAGTTGGTGGGGACCTTGACCTTGAGATTCCGGATGATCTCACGACACCCGAGCAGATTCGCCAGGAGGCCATCAAGCGATTGACGGCGGTGAACCGCCGGCTGGACGAGTTCAATGTCTCGCCTGAGCAAGCGACGCTCGAGCGGGTTCGGGAGCGACTTCGATCGCTGCCCACTGGAAGTGGTGATGCCGCGACGCCGTTGCGCCGTGCGCTGACGGCGGGGGACTTCGAGGCTGCCCAAGCCGCACTCGAGTCGCTTCAGGCCGGCGCTGAGTCCGATGCTGCCGATCGCGCTGCGGCGCTTGAGGCCCTGGCTCAGGATCTTCAGAACGCCGCCGAGGCCGAAGATGCAGCGGCGGCCGCGGTACGCGCTGCGGGACTGGATCCGGCCGACCTCGACGATCTGCCGCGTCTTGAAAAGAAGATCGACGCGTCCAAGAACCTCAGCCCTGCCCAGAAAGAGGAGCTGAAGCGGTTGCTCAATTCGGAGTGCGCCGGTTCCAAAGCCGTGGAGGGGCTCGCCAGTGAGTGCCAGTCGGCCGCGAGTCAATGCCGGAACCCCAGCAAGGAGCGGGGCAATTCGACGAAGTCGCAATGTCAGGGGCTCGCCAAGTGTCAACGCCAATCGGACCAGGCTTCTGCGTGCAGGTCGGCGTGTCGAGGGGCAGCTGCCAACGCATCGAGTGGTTCCAGGCCCGGTCCCGGCGGCATGTCGCCAAGGGGTGGTGGCCGTGGCAACCCTGGTACATCCGAGGAGACCTCTCGGGTGGCAACAAGGGCCGACACTGCAATCGATCGGTCCGCCGCCGTCGTGGCTGCCTCGCCCGTAGCGGGACCCATCCGGGGCGGTGGAATCGGGCAGGCCGTCGGGCCGCGGATCCTCGAGGCCAAACGGCGCGCGGCCGAGGGGGTTGATGTCCGGCGCATTCCCAAGCGGTACCGCGAGGCAGTTGCCGCATGGTTTGCCTCGCGTCCGGCTGAGACCGGACAGGCCGCCGAGCCGAAGCCCGCCCCACCCGAACACGCGGAACCAGAACAGCCGTGAGTGCGCGTTGGCTGACGATCGGTCTGGTCGGCGTCGTGATGCTGGGGGGATGCCTGCGACGCGAGCGGCAGGTGGTCGTGTACGTGTCGACCGATGAAGCGATTGCGTTGCCGATACTCAGGCGATTCGAGTCTGAGACCGGAATCCGCGTCCTGATGGTGGGGGACACCGAAGCGAGGAAGACCACGGGGTTGCTTGACCGCCTGCGCGCCGAGCGGGGCCATGGTGTGGCAGACGTACTCTGGTCGTCAGAAGCGATCGGGACCGAGGCGCTTCTGGACGAAGGCCTGTTGGCGCCCCACGTGTCGCCGGTTACCACGGCGTGGCCCGAAGCATGGCGCTCGCCCAACCACGAGTGGCACGCGTTCTCGCCACGACCCCGCGTGCTGGTGTTTGATCCTCGCCGGATCGATCGTGACGACCTGCCCGATTCGTGGTTCGACCTGCCCGACCCTCGGTGGGCCGGGGAGGTGGTGTTTGCGGACCCGAGATTCGGAACCACCGGCGGCCATCTGGCGGCGATGCGGTGGCTCGCGGGACCGGAGTCGTACGCGAACTGGGTTGCGGACATGCGGGCTGGCGGCGTGCGGATGCTTCCTGGCGGGAATGCGGCGGTGGTCGACGCGGTTCGGCGGGGCGAAGCACTGCTCGGAGCGACCGACGCCGACGATGTACGGGCAGCGAATCGGACCGGGGCAAAGCTTGCCATGGTGATTCCCGGCCATGCCCCCGTTGCTGGCGGCGGACCGATGGTGATGCCAAACACCGTGGCCATTCTGCAGGGGGCGCCGCATCCGAGCGAAGCGGCGGCACTGACGGACTGGCTCCTGTCGGACCACACCGCCCGCATGCTGGCGAGCTCGGTCTCCGGGAACATCCCCCTTCAGGAGTCGGTGGCCTCGGAGTTCCCCGATCTGCTGATCGCATCGCCGCTCCTGCTGGACATCGATGCCGTCGAGTCCAATGCTCAGGACGCCGTCGCTGCAGCCGCGACCGCGTGGGGAGGGGCGCCGCTCGGTGGTCGGTAAGGCGATCTTTGCGGCCATCTGGTTCATCGTCGTCGGCTGGCCCGCGGTGTCGCTGTTGTTGCGGCCCGGCGGTGCCCCGGATGCGCCCCACGCCGGCCCGTTGCATGACGCCTGGTCGCTGCTGTGGGTGACCCTGTGCTGGTCAGCCGGCGTCGCCGCAGCCGCCGTCGTCGCTGCGGTGCCGGCGGCGCGATACCTCGCCAGCCAGCCATCCAACCGGCTTGCATGGCTCGCTGCCTGGTTGCTGGTCGGCTTGCTGTTGCCACCGTGGGCCGTGTACTACACGTGGTGGTCCATCATGCCGCCAGGCAGTTGGCTCCACGAACTCGCCGTGTCCAACGGAGATGTCGGCATGTTGCGGCGGGGGGTGCTGGGGGTGGCCATGGTGTCCTGGACCTGGCCGGTTGCGGTGTGCTGTCTGTTGCCCGTATGCATGCGGTGGACGCGCGATCGATCGGAGTCCATGCGCCTTGACGGCGCCTCATGGTGGCGGCGCCAGGGAGCGCGGCTGCGAACCGAGCGGGCAGGCGTCGTGGTTGCCTCGATCGTGACGCTTCTCTTGACCGCGGGATGCACGACCGCCTTCGATCTGGCGGGCGTCTTCACGATCGCCAATGAACTCAGGGCTCGAGGGGATCTCGGTGCCTCGGGCGGCGCACTGGTTGCTGCGAGCCTGCCACTTGCCACCGCGGCTGTGCTTGGTGCCGGTGTGCTGTGGATCTGGGTTGGGCGGCCGGCGCCGCAGCGGCTGGCGCCCGCTGCCGTCTCTCGTGGTGCCGCGATCGTCGCGATGGTGCTCTTCGGGCTGCTGGTCGGTGCGCCGTTGGTGCTTGTGGGCTTCATGTGGATACGGGTGCAACCCGGTGAAGGGCTTCTCGTCTGGCCAGCCGTCGGGACCGCTTTGGCCCGCTCGCTTCTGGTCGGCGCAGTTTCAGCTGCTCTGGTCGCGGCAACACGCGGCGTCTGGAAGAGTCGTCTGGCCAATGTGGCGGGGTGGACCTGGGTTGCTGCGGCGCTGCTTCCCGCGCCGCTCATCGGCGCGGCGGTCGCTGCCGGTTGGCGGGGCGCCTTCGGGGGCGTGGTGATGAACAGTGGCGGGGCGTGGACGCTGGGCCTTCTGGTACGCGGCGGCGCTGTCGCGGTGCTGACCGCTCGCTGGATCCATCGCACGCAGTCCGATGCGGACCGGTCGCTTCGGGCGATCGATGCCGCGGCATGGTGGCACCTGAGCCCGGTCGTGAGCGCGGGCATGCTGGGCGCCGGTCTCGTCGCGATGACGATGGCGATGACTGACATCAGTCTCGCCGCTTCGCTGGCACCTCCGATGCGACACCCGCCGCTTGCGACGACGATGCTCAACGCGATTCACTATCAACGCCCGGACTCCGTCGTCAGGTTGTTGGCGTGGATTGCGGCCGCAGCGGTCGCGTCCTGCCTGGGAATCCGCGTCCTGCTGCGTTGTGGATCACGTGGCGTCTCCGTCGCGTCGATGCTGGCAATTCTCGTGCTGATTCCCGCGTGCGGTACCGAGACAACAGGGGAGGCGGATCCGCCGGTGCCCCACGCCTCAGTGACTGGGCTGCCGGGCCGGGCGCCCGGGCGATTCGATACGCCGCGGGCCATTGCTGTTGACGCCGAGGGTGCGGTGTACGTGGTGGACAAGTCTGCGCGGGTACAGCGATTGCGAGGCGGCGAGGTCGATTGCCTCTGGACCATGCCTGCATGGGACAACGGGAAGCCGACCGGATTGGGCGTTTTCGACGAAGGGGTGGCGGTCGCCGATACGCACGAGTACCGGGTCACGGTCTTCGACCGCTGCGGCACGTTGGTACGAACCTTCGGACGCTATGGCACGGGTCCCGGCGAGTTCATCTACCCGACCGACGTGGCGGTGAGCCCTGGCGGGGCGTGGTTCGTGTCAGAGTATGGCGGGAACGACCGCGTGCAGGTCTTCGATGCCGCGGGTCACGTGATTCGGAGTATCGGGTCTCCGGGCTCCGAGCCGGGCCAGTTTCACCGTCCACAGTCGCTCGCGTTCTCGCTCGACGGGTCGGTGCTGTGGGTCGCCGACTCGGGCAACCATCGCATTCAGGGGATCGACCCTGCGACGGGCGCCGTGTTGGCGGTCATTGGGCAGGGACACTTGCGTTACCCCTACGGTGTCGCGGCCCTCCCCGACGGGAGCATCGTTGTCACGGAGTACGGGTTGCATCGATTGTCCCGATGGTCCGCCACAGGCACGCCGCTTGGGCTCTGGGGTGGCTGGGGCGCGGCGGCGGGCAGGCTTCGGATGCCTTGGGGCGTCTGCTATGACGCGGCGCACGATGCCGTTCACGTGCTTGACACCGGGAATGCACGCATCATGACCGTGCCTCGAGGGGCGCTGGGTTCGACCGATTCTGCGGCGAAGGATCCTCCCGGCCGATAGCGCAGTAGCATTGGCCCTGATGCAGTTTGAACATCCGGGATGGCTGGTGCTTCTCGTCCTGCTCGTTCCCGTGCTCTGGTGGTCGCGGGGCGCGAGGATGTCGCTTGGGCCCATTCGGGGCCTGGTCATTCCGCTGTTGCGATGCCTGCTGATCATCGCGCTGGTCGCATCGCTGGCCGACCCGGTACTTGATCGCCGCAGCGACCAACAGACGGTGGCCGTGGTCCTGGACCGGAGCAGATCCATGGATCAGGCGGGGCTTGCCGCCGCGGTGCGGTGGATTCAGGACGCGACCGTCGAGCGTGGCGAATCCGACTTCATCGCCCTTGTCGACGCAGGCCGGGATGCGCGGGCTGTCCTGATGCCCGATGCCGACGGCGTCGTGTCGCTGGGGGCGGCGAGCGGGTCGTTCGATGCCACCGATCTCGCCCGCGCGGTCGAGTTTGCCAAGGGACTGCTCCCGGACGGGGGGACCCACCGCATCCTCCTGGTGAGCGACGGGAACGAAACCACCGGTTCGCTTCTCAAGGCAGCTCAGACCGCAGGGGATGCGGGCATTCCGATCGATGTGCTGCCAGTGACGTACGTGCGAACCGGCGAAGTGATGGTCGAGCGCCTCGTGGCGCCTCGTCAGATCAGGCCGGGGGAATCAGTGCCGCTGCGGGTTGTCATGAGGAGCGAGGGACCTGCGCGCGGCCGCCTGGTGCTGCTGCAGGACGGCATGCCGGTGTCGGAAGGAATCGACCTCTCCCTGGAGGGAGGCGTCTCGGTCATTCCGATGACGCTCCCGGCCAGTTCCAGCGACACGCAGCGAATCGAGGCCTTGTTCGAGCCCGCCGCAGCAAGCGGCGACGTCATCGCGTCAAACAACCGCGCGGCTGCCGTGTCACTCGTCTCCGGGCGAGGTCGCGTCCTGCTCGTTGCCGAATCGCCGGATGAAACCGCGGCGCTCGCATCGCTGTTGGCATCTTCAGGGGCCGAGGTGCGGCAGGCGGGCGTCGAGGCCCTGCACGGGGGCCCTACGGCGCTGGCTGCCTGGGACGCCATCGTGCTGGTCAATCTGCCCCGGTGGGCGATCCCCGACCACGTCGACGGTGAGTTGGCGCAGTGGGTTCGAGATGGTGGTGGCGGCCTGCTTGTGACCGGAGGCCCAACGGCACTCGGCGCCGGTGGGTGGATCGGTTCGTCTGTGGCGGGCGTGCTGCCGGTCGGTCTGGATCCGCCAGCAGAACGCCAGGTTCGACGGGGGGCCTTGGCGCTGGTTCTGCACTCGTGCGAGATGCCGCAGGGCAACTTCTGGGGCAGGCGGGTCGCTGAAGCGGCCATCGATGCGCTGTCGAGCGTCGACTACGTTGGAATGGTCGAGTACGACAATCGCGCAGGCGACTCGATCTGGGCGCTTCCGATGCAACTTGCCGGAGATAAGTCCAAGGCGATGCGTGCCGCTGGCAGCCTGAAGTACGGAGACATGCCTTCGTTCGTGCCGTCCATGGAGCTGGCGATTGACGGGATTGTCGGGGTGGAGGCCGGGCAGCGGCACATGATCATCATCTCCGATGGCGATCCCCAGCCTCCGGGCAGCGAGCTTCTTGAGCAGTGCGTCGCCGAGGCGATCACGGTGACGACGGTCATGGTTGGCGGCCACGGGACGCCGACCGATCGCCGGAGGATGTCGGCGATCGCGACGGTCACCGGCGGGCGATTCTACGACGTCACGAGTCCGTTGGACCTTCCCCAGATCTTCATCGAGGAAGCGCAGGTTGTCTCTCGATCGTTGATCCAGGCGGGGTTGGTTCAGCCGAACTGGGGGGGGCCGCCAGGGGGTCCACTACCGGCGGACCTGATGGCGAACCTCGGCACCCCGCCGCCGATTGAGGGGTATGTGCTGACCGAGCCGCTCGGAGGGCTCGCGGTCGACGGCATGCTCGTCCCAAACAATGGCCAGTCCGATCCGATTCTCGCATGGTGGTTTCATGGACTCGGTCGGGTGGTGGTTTTCACCAGCGACGTAGGCAATCTCTGGACAGAATCCTGGTCCGCATGGAGCGGGGCATCCACGCTCTGGAAGCGGGTGCTCTCGTGGCTCCGCCGCCCGGGTGATGACGATCGTCATGTACTGAACCTTCGTGAAGGTGATGACGGCGAAGTGGTCGTCGAACTGGAGGCCACCGACGGAGGGACCCATGGGGGCGCTGCGTTCTCCAATTTCCTGCAGACCGATGCAGCCGTACTCGGTCCGGGCGGCGTCTCGGCACCTTTGAACATGCGGCAGGTCGGACCGGGCCGCTATCAGGGCGTGTTCACGATGACGGAGCCCGGCGGCTGGGTTGTTGCGGTGCGTCACCGTGGTGCGGATCCGGAGACCGGCGCGCCGATCGAAGGCTGGGTACAGGGCGCGGTCGTGCGCAACTGGGCTGAGGAGGACGCCGTAATCAGCAGTCACGAGTCCCTGCTTCGAGAAGCTGCAACTCGAAGTGGGGGGCGGGTGCTTTCCACTGACACCGCTCCAGACGAGGCGGTGATCTTCGAGCGGGCGGGATTGGACAATGCCTCCAGCCGTCGAAGCGCCTGGGCTGTGCTGGCAATGATTGCCGCGGCATTGCTGCTCGTCGACGTGGCAGTTCGGCGGATCGTCCCTGATCGGCAGCGGCGTGAAGTGCTCGCCCGCCGCGCAGCCGAGGGGACGGCGGCCGCTGCAGCGACAACGGGCGCGGCGTGGAAGCGCGTCCGGTCGGCGGCGAAGCAGCGGCGGGCATCAACCCGCACCCCCGCACCGCCCGAGCCTGACACATCTCCACCGAAGGCGGACGAGGCCGAAGCGGAAACCACTTTGGAGCGGCTGCGGGAGGTGCGTCGGCGGCTTCGCGACAAGGATGACTCCCAATGACCAGCGGCCGCCTCATGCCGCCTCCGAATGGCGATCCTGGTGACGCAGCCGGCGTCGTCGATGCGGTGGACCGTATTCGGCAAGGCATCGCGGCGCTGCGAGGGGAGATTGCCTCCGCGGTGCTCGGGCAGGAGGATGTGGTGGATGCGGTACTGGGCTGCCTCATGGCAGATGGGCATGCGCTGCTGGAGGGCGTTCCCGGAACGGGCAAGACGCTGTTGGTCCGAACCGTGGCAGCTGCAACCGGCCTCGATGTGGGGAGGATTCAGTTTACGCCCGACCTCATGCCGGCGGACATCACCGGCACGACCGTCATGGCCGAGGGGCGAGGGGGAACGCGCGGCACCGTCTTTCGTCCCGGGCCGATCTTCCACCAACTGGTACTGGCTGATGAAATCAACCGAGCGTCTCCTCGCACGCAATCCGCGCTGCTTGAAGCGATGCAGGAGCGGCGGGTGACCGTGGCGGGACTCAGCCATGACCTTCCAAGACCATTCATCGTGCTGGCGACCCAGAATCCAATCGAGCAGGAAGGCACCCATCGGCTTCCCGAAGCGCAGATCGATCGTTTCCTCATGCAGATCAACGTGCATCCCCCCGAGGCAGAAGTGCTGGAGGGCATCATCGAGAAGACGACCGCTCCGGAACGTCCCAACATCAGACCAACCATCGACGGCGTGTTTCTTGAGCAGGCCTCGCTGCTGAGTCGTCGCATCCTCGTGGCGCCGCATGTCAACGACTGGATTGCGGCGCTTGTGCTGGGCACCGCGTCCGGGGACGTCGGGAGGTATGCCGCGGCGCCGTGCAGCCCGCGGGCTGCAATCGCCTTGAGGCGGACCGCGCAGGTGGCGGCCATGACCGCCGGTCGGCTCGCGGTCTCGTGCAGCGACATACGAAGTGTGGCGGGCAACTGTCTGCGGCATCGTCTGGCGCCTGGTCCCGAAGGCCGAGGCCATGGACTCACCGCCGACGATCTCGTCGCCAAACTGCTTGAGGATGTTCCCACGCCAGCGGAGGAGTGCCTGCGATGATTCACGGCTTCGGCACCGATCCCGCGCCTCCGCCCGAGTCCATCGAGGACCTCCTCGGACCTCGCCTGCTCGCTGCGATGGAGGGACTCGAAATCACTTCGAAGAAGGTGCTCGCTGGCAAGTTGCATGGCGAGCGCCGCAGTCGCCGACGCGGGTTCAGCATCGACTTTGCCGACTACCGCCCCTATGTCGCCGGGGATGACCTGAGGTACGTGGATTGGAACGTCTATGCGCGGCTCGACGCCCTCTTTCTGAAGCTCTATCTCGACGAGGAGGACCTGAGTGTGCTGCTGCTGCTCGACGCCACTCCTTCGATGGACTGGGGCGCACCTGCCAAGTGGAACTTCGCCAGACGCGTGGCGATGGCGATCGGCAGCATTTCGCTCGCCTCCAGACATCGCCTGAGCGTGGCGACGTGGGACAGCCATGGCGTCAATCACCTCAGGGACCTGCGTGGAAGAAGCCGAACGGCGGAACTGGGTCGATGGTTGCTGGGCCGAGAGATCGCCGGTGCCGATGGTGGTGAGACGTTCGAGTCGGGTGTTCGCATGCTGGCACCCACGAGGCGGGGCCGCGGCGTCGTCGTGATTCTGAGCGACTTCCTCGGTGAGGGCGACCCGCTTCCGGCGATGCGACTTCTCGGCGGTGGTGGTGATGACCTGCACTGCCTGCAGATTCTCAGTCCACAGGAACTTGATCCGGGGGCCTGCGGACTGGCAGGTGATCTCCGACTTGAAGATGCCGAGGATGGATCGACCCGAGAGGTCACGGTGACGCCCGCACTGCTCCGGGCATACCGGGCGAAACTCGATGCCCGCGTCGCGCTTGTGCGTGATGCGGCCCGCCGCAGCGGAGGCGCTCATCTTGCGATCCCGAGTGATTCGGACGTGGAGTCACTGCTGCTCGATGAACTTCGCCGCGGAGGGTTGCTGCGATGACCCTGTTCACGCCGTGGTCTGCGTTCTGGCTGCTGCTTGCGCTGGTTCCGGTGCTGCTGGCGCTCTACCTGCTCCGGCTGCGCAGAGCGCGGCAGGTTGTCCCGTGCGCCGACCTCTGGATGGAGGCGGCCGAGGACATTCAGGCCAACGTTCCCTTTCAGCGGCTGCGACTCAGTCTGCTGCTTCTCCTGCAGGTGTTGGCACTCCTGTTGGTGGGGCTCGCCGTGGCACAGCCACGGTTCGAGTCGGCCGCGGGCCGAGGTGGCAGGACGGTGCTTCTGATCGACCGATCCGCGTCGATGAAGGCCCGTGACGGGTCGGATGGAAGATCACGGTTTGAAGAGGCCCTCGAAATGGCCGAAGGGGCCGTCGATCGGCTGCATCCGGGCGGTTGGTTTGCAGACTCGGGGGGTTCGACCATGATCGTTTCACTGGGGGCCTCTGCTGAGATTGAACAGCCGTTCACCAGTTCACGCCGCGCCCTGCTCGAGGCGATCCGGAGGTTGACGCCAGCCGATACCCGAGGGCGTCTCTCAGAGGGGCTGGCGATGGCGCGGGCGTGGGCGAGCCAGCCCGATCCGGACAACCCTCGCGAACTCGGCGAGCCGGCGCGGATCGAGTTGTTCACCGATGGCGGGTTGGTGGACCGAGACGAGGTCGTGACACGTGGCGATCCGCTGGTCGTGCACCTGGTCGGCCGTCGTGATACGCCCAATCGAAGCGTTCAGTCGGTGGTGGCGGAGCGACTTCCGGACGACCCCGATGAAGTGCAGGTCTTCGCGTCAATCGTGAACTGGTCCTCGTCGCCGGCAGAGGCCACGGTGCAGATGTCGATTGATGGAACACCGGTGCATATCGAAGATGTCACATTGCCTGCAGGCCGGGGTGAAGTGGGCGCGGACTTCAAGCCGGGGGTCCGGGACCTCGTCTTCACCTCGTTCGACCGGCCCGAGGAAGTGCTGGTCGAGGTGTCGCTGCTGAATCCGGATGCGCTGGTGGCCGACGATGCGGACTGGTGTGTCGTGCCGCCGACCGGGGATGTCCGCATCGGGGTCTACGGTCCGGATCCCAAACTCATGGTTCGCGCGATGAAGAGCCTGGGACGAACCAGCGTTCGATCGGCCGATACCGCAGATGGTCAGGCGGTGCAGTTCGGAGACCACCAGGTCATGGTGCTGGCGGGCATGGCGCCCGACCTGCTTCCGGAGACGCCCACGTTGTCGTTCGACGCCCCGCTTCCATCGAAGCACCTTCGCTGGACGCCCAGACGCGATTCCGACTCGGTCATTCCCGGGTCGGTTCGCCACCCCGTACTTCGTGGCGGACCGCCAGGATCGCTCTGGGTCAGCAATCCACAAGGTGTCGAGGTGACCGGCGTGGCGGAGGTGCTGCTCGAGGGGGTCGGCGGACCGCTCGTCGTGGCATGGGAGGAGGCAGGCCACAGGCGGATTCACGTGGCGTTTGATCCCGCCCGGAGCACGTGGCCCTGGGACCAGAGCTTTGTGACCTTTCTTGTGGATGCGATCGACTGGTTGGCTCGCCGTGGTGAGGCGGGAGGCATCGAGCCGCCCGACGCGGGCGACGTTGTCACCGTGCCGCTTCCCCCTGCGGTGACGCGGATCACGGCCACGTCGCCTGGCGGCAGGCAGCACGTGCTGCAGGTTCCGGAGGGCCGAGGGAGCACCCAACTTGGGCCGCTGGAGGAGGCGGGCCCGTGGCTGGTGGTGTGGGACGGGGCGGAGGGCGGGCATCAGTTGATCGCTGCGCACCTGCCCTCGGAGGATGAGGGGCAACTGCTGCGAACCGCCGATACTCGGATCGGCGGCGTGCAGGTTTCGGTGGGTACTGGCGTCGGGCGGCCCGTGCCGCTCTGGCCATGGGCGATCGCGGCGTCATTGGGGGTGCTGCTGATCGAGTGGGGCGTCTATACGCGGCGGCTGGTCCGGTGACGCCTACCGGACATCTTCGGGCACATCCAGGAAGTCGTACATGTGCTGGTCGTACATGGCGGAATCCTCAGGCCGTGAGAGATCCAGCCGAAGTTCGTTGATCACCTTCGTGCCTTGATGGATCCAGACGTCCCACGTCTCTTCGCTGATGTGTTCGGCGATCCACGCGCCGACGGGCCCCTTGAATGGCGGATCGGCCAGTTGGGTGCCCGGCGATCCGCTGCACCTGCACACGAAGGATCCGCTGGCTTCGAGTGTTCGGGCCTTCTCGGCCGTCGCCGCATCGATGTCAGGGACCGGTCGACCGATCGTGCCCAGCAGCGCGGCCATGGCTTCCTGTGGCATCCGGTCGCCTCGTCCGGCAGCGATCAGGTATCCGCGGGAGAGCACTTCTTCGGCCTTGTCCCGGTCGCCCGCAGCGACCAGAGCCTGCCCGCAGAGTTCGTAGGCCTTGCTCATGTCCGGATTGAGTTCGATGCATTTGGCGAGGGCCTTGGCAGCCTCCGCCGCGCGGTTCGCCTTCAGGTAGGAGGATCCAAGACTGAAGTGAGCCATCTCATTGGAAGGGTCAGCGACGGCCATGTTCTCAAACTGAGCGATGCGATCGGTCAGCGCCGCGTCCTGCGAGGGGGATTGTTCAGGCGTCGGGGTGTTCATCCCCGTAGCCTACCTCGGTGGCCTTGCCCTGCGGGTAGCCTGTGCGGTCGATGGCCGACCTGTCCACCGAAATCGCGGGCCTGCACCTCGACTCGCCGCTCATTGCGGCCGCGGGAACGGCCGGGTATGGAATCGAACTGGCATCGGTTGATCGACTGCGAGGGCTCGGCGCGGTCGTCACCAAGTCCATCACGCTGGAGGCCCGCTCGGGCAATCCCCCCATGCGGGTGACCGATCTGGAATCGGGCATGCTCAATGCGGTGGGGCTGGCAAACGTCGGGCTTGATGCGTTCGTCACCGATGTGGCGATGCATGTACGTGATCTTCCCATCCCGGCGATCCCTTCGATCGCCGGGGAATCCATCGGCGAGTACGAACAGGTCGCTGCTGCGATGCAGTCGATGGCCTTTGTCAAGGCTGTCGAGGTCAACGTGTCATGCCCCAACACGGATGATGGGCGGGCATACGCCGAATCGCCCGAGCAACTGCGGACCTTGCTGGTCGATCTCAGGCGGGTGCTCAAGAGCGTCGCGATGATTGTCAAACTGCCGCTCGATTTCGCTCGGCCGAGCGTGGCGGCGGACGTGGCGATCGAGTCCGGCGCCGACGCGCTCACGCTGATCAACACGGTGCCTGCGATGTCCATCGACGTCTCGACCCGGAAGTCCCGTATTGGCCGCTGGTCGGGGGGCGCCAGCGGTCCGGGCATTCACCCGCTCGCTGTTCGCATGGTGGCCGACGTCTACCGGGACCTTGCGGAGCCGGCGGGCGTGCCCATCATCGGCCTCGGTGGTGTGATGCGGTGGCAGGATGCTGCGGAGTTCATTCTGGCGGGCGCCTCGGCGGTTGGGCTAGGAACGGCGTTGTTCGTCGACCCGAGGCGGCCGCGGAAAGTGCTTCGCGGACTCCGAAAGTGGGTTCGCCGGCAGGGGTGTCAGTCGATCGAGGAACTGGTCGGGACGGCCGAACCGTCCTGAGTTGAGACTGGGTCCGAGACCAGCGTGGTGAACCGCCGCCCCCGCTGGCGGTAGTCGCTGAACTGATCCCACGAAGCGCAACCGGGGCTGAGCAGGAGGACATCGCCGGAGCGCATTCGGGGAAGGGCCCTCGCTACGGCTCGCTCAAGCGTCTCGCAGGGGGTGCACGAGCCGCCCGCGGCATCGGCCAGCGCTGGCCCGGTGGCGCCGATCGTGTAGAGCCCGGCGAGCTGTTCGCACCGACGGGCGATGGATTCGAGAGACACGCCCTTGTCGTATCCCCCGGCGATGAGATGGATGCGGCTTGGATCAGGGAAGGCCTCAAGGGCGAGCAGGGTGGCCTCCGGCGTGGTCGCCTTGGAGTCGTCGTAGAACCTCGGCGGGCTGTGCGTGCCCACCGCGCAAAGTCGGTGCGGGAGCCCCGGGAAGGACGAGAGGCACGCTGGATGAATGTCGGGGATCACCCGCCGTGCCAGCTCAAGCGCCATGCCAGCATTGCGCCGGTTGTGCTCGCCCGGAACACGCAGCGTCTCCGTGATCGGGTCACACGACTCGCCCCGAATGAATGTGTCGCGGGCATCCTGGAATCGATGAATGACCGCCTTGCTGTCCCGGTAGTGCGACTCGGTTTCATGCCAATCGAGATGATTTGGGGCGATGTTGGTCGTGCCGGCGATGCCGGGGGACCAGCCAGGCTCACGCCCGAGCCAGTGAAGCTGCGCGCTGGAGAGTTCCAGCACGACCCAGGTGTCGGGGCCCATGGTGTCCAGATCGCAGAGCAAACTGCCTCCGATATTGCCACCGAGGCGGGCATCGACTCCCGCGGCCCGGAGCAGGTGGTGCGTCATGGCGGCCGTGGTCGACTTGCCGGCGGTGCCGGTGATTCCAATGCAGCGGCGTCGATCGATCCGTGCCGTGAGCAGCGCGATCTCGGTGGTCAGTGCTGCGCCAGCCGCCACTGCCGCCTGAAGCAGGGTGTTGTTCCACGGGTGGGGAACGGCGGGATTGACGACGACAAGATCGGTGGCGGTGAAGTCCGCCGGGTTGTGCTCTCCCAGCACCAGCCGGGCTCCCTCCAGGTCTTCGATGCCCTCCTGCAGGTCCTCGCGTGAGCGGAGATCGGTGACGGTCACATCGGCCCCCTGATCGATCAACCAACGAGCGCAGCCAAGACCTCCACCGAAGGACCCGAGTCCCATGAGCAGTATCCGCTGGCCCGCAAGTTCCGCCATGGCTCGATGGTACGTACCATTCACGCACGCATGTGCGAACACCGCCCACAGCCCGTTGTTCCGACACCGCGGATCTCCCGTCTGGCGGTGGTCGGCGTCGTTCTGGCGTTCATTCCGATGTGCATTCCGCTCAACCTGCTTGGGAGTCTGATGGGCCTCATCGCGAAGCGACGCGTCGGCGTCTCGGCTGGCAGTCTCGGGGGTGGCCGGGCTGCGACGCTGGCCATCTGGGGCGGTGTCCTCATGACGCTCGCTGGATGGTGGGCGTGGGGTGCTGCTGGCGACTGGGCGGACCGGGCGATGAAGCAATCCGTGTCGGCCACGGTGACGAGTTTCCTCACCGATGTGTCCGACGGAAACACCGCGGCCGCGCTGCGGTATTGGTCGACCGATGCCACGCCGCCGACCGAGCAGGCGATCAGCCGATTCGCCGAGTCCTTCCAGGCGATGGGCGAGGTGCAGGGCGTCGGGGTCAAGTCGATGCAACCGATGGAGGGCGACAATCCGCTGCAGCCGCGTTGGTCGGCATGGATCGTAGTGACCGCTGGTGAGGCAACATGGGACGGCGCCGCGGTTGTCGACATCGTGGCCGGGAGTGCAGCGTTTGAACTGCGCGGCACGCTGACCCGAATTGCCGTGACCGGGCCCAGTGGTGAGATCTCGCTGGGTGGTGACGAGGCTGCCGCCTCGCCGCCGGAAGACCCAGCCACGCCATGACGGTGGGCAGCGGCAAACTCAGCCCCTGGGCGATTCTCGCATGTGTGCTTTCAATCGGACTGTGCCCGTTTGTAACCGCGGCAGCCATCCCTGCCGGGCTCTGGGCGCTCAGGGACGTTCGGGTCAATGGACGTCGGGGGCGGCGGCTGGCGTTGGCTGCAATCGTCATCGGTGTGGTCGTGACCCCGCTGACCACGCTTGCGGCCTGGTGGTGGGATGACCATGTTCGGGTTCCTCTGTTGGCCGGTCCTGCTGCGGTGCTGCAGATCGGACAGCAAGGCGAGATTCAGCGGTTCATCGGCGAGACTGGAGGTGTCGGTGAGCCGCAGGGTGCGAGGGCCTTCCTGGTGTCGCTGACGTCCGAACTCGGCATGATCAGATCCACGCGGCCATCGGAAGCGGAGATGGCGACCGAGCCGCCCGGCGCCGCCGGATGGTGGGGGATCTGGGTACCGTACGAGGCGATGTTCGACCAAGGGGCCGCGACCGTGACTGCACGATTCCTGCTCAGTGCGCCTGATCGGGGATGGGTCACCGCATTCGATCGATTCGAAGTCACGCTTCCGAGCGGCCAGGTGCTGACGTACCCGGCGGACGGACAGGACCCGATTCCATGACGGCCTCGGACGTGGTGATTTCAATGCAGCATCTCGTCAAGCGATTCGGCGATCAGACCGTGCTGGATGGAGTCAATCTGGAAGTCAAACGCGGCGAGACCGTGGTCATCATGGGCGGATCTGGCTGCGGCAAGTCGACGACGCTTCGGCACATGATCGGATCGCTCAATCCGGACGAAGGACGCGTTGAAGTGCTGGGCCGGGACCTGGCGACGCTCTCGGAGGCGCAACTCAACGAGGTCCGTAAGAAGTTCGGCATTCTGTTCCAGTCCGGCGCCCTGTTCAACTCCATGACGGTTGCTGAGAATGTGGCGCTGATTCTCGAGGAACACACCGATCTGGATGCCTCCATCATCGACATGATGGTGAAGATCAAGCTAGAACTCGTCGACCTTCGTGAGGCGGCAGAGAAGTACCCGGCCCAGATCAGCGGCGGGATGAAGAAGCGTGCGGGACTTGCTCGCGCACTGGCACTCGATCCTGAAATCCTCTTCTATGACGAACCGAGCGCCGGGCTGGACCCCGTGACCTCTGCGTCGATTGATCAACTCATCATCGATCTGACGACGCGACTCGGGGTTGCGAGTGTCGTCGTGACTCACGAGATGGACTCCGCCTTCACGATCGCCGATCGCATGGTGATGCTGCACCAGGGCCGGGTGCTCATGAACGCGCCGCGCGCGGACTTTGAGCGGCTGCGAGATTGGCCCGACGACAGCATGGCTGATCTGGACGACACGCAGCAGCTCATTCGGCAGTTCCTTCGGGGTGACCCTGAGGGGCCGATGACCGAACACGGTGAGGGCGGTGAGAACGCCTACGCCGTTGATCTGCTTGGCATCGATAACAGCAAGCTGACCGGCGGACGTTCGGTACAGTCGACGCGAGCCGCTGGCGGAATGGGTTTCTGGCGTGGATTGCTTCGGGGCAGTCGAGAGAAAGGTGGCACCTGACATGAGTGGGAACCGACAAGCCGACAACAACGTCAAGGCCGGCATCTTCGTGCTGTGCGCAGTGGTGACCGGTGTCGTTGTCATCTTCATCCTCGGTGATGTGTGGGGAAGGCTCGTCGGGCCACCGACGACGAGTTACCGCGTGACGTTCACCGTGGCCGATGGCGTGGGGTTCCTCAGTTCCGGCAGCGAAGTGCGACTCGGCGGCGTGCTGACCGGGCAGGTTGAAGCGGTGGACTTCGTGGACTCGGAGGACCCACTTCGTGAGATCGAGGTTACGTTTTCGATCCCGGCGGACGTGTCGCTCTACTCCAATGCCGTTGCCGTGATTCAGAACGGATTGATCAGCGCCGACTCAGCAATCTCGCTTTCGTCGGTGGGGTGGGACGACGCCCATCGCGACGCGACCGACATGGGTGAACCCGGGACATTGCTCGCCGCGGGCGATGTGTTCCGGGGCACGCCGTCCGGAGGGATGCTGGCTTCGCTGCTGGGACCTGATGCGGGGGCAGCCCTCTCCGGCAGTCTCGAGCGTATTGAGGAGATCACCGGTCGCCTCCGAGAGGAGGGATATGTGCTGGAATGGATCCTTGGTGCGGAGGAGGCAAAGTCGGTGCAAGCGGGTGCCGATACGCTCGGCCACGTGTTCCAGAAGATGGGCGGAGACGGGTACGTGATCGAGTGGGCACTCGGGGATACCTCGGCCGCTCAAGTTCGCGGGGCACTGAGCGATGCCGAGCAGTTCATGGCCAGACTCAGGCTCGACTGGGTCGGTCCGGACGGCCAGACTGGCTGGTCTGCCGAGGTCGACAAGTTCATGACCAAGTCGGATGACCTGGCACTCATCGTGACCGATGTGAAGGCGCTCATCAATGACAATCGCAAGAAGATCCAGGGTGTGATCGACGACCTGAGCACCACGTTGGCCGACGCGAAGGTGACCATGGCGGACCTGCGTGCGAACGCGCCGCTCTGGTCGGCCGACATTGGCACCACGCTGGCAAACCTGAGTCTCGCCTCACAGCAGGTCGACATGCTCCTCGTTGAGGTCCGCAATGCGCCCTGGAAGCTGCTGTACCAGCCTTCCAAAGAGGAAGTGACGGGTGAACTGCTGTATGAGTCCTCCCGCAACTTCGTCTTCGGGGCTGCGGATCTGAAATCTGCGGCCGAGAGCATGGACCGTCTGATCGAATCTCGCGGGCACGAACTTGACGAGTCGGCGGCAGACTTTCGCCTTGTCCGGGAGAATCTGACCGATGCAGTGCGGCGGTACGAGCGAGCCCAGCAGCAACTCTCCCAGATTCTGCATGGCGATTCGGTGCCTCCATCGCAGTGAGTGAGCCCATAGCGATTGTTGATAGCGATGACCCTCGGGTCGACGTGTTTCGAGATGTTCGAGACCGTGACCTGCGTGGCCGCCAGGGCATCTTCATGGCGGAGTCCGAGATGGTGGTGCGGCGGCTGCTCCGAACGCCGGAGCGACTGCATTCACTGCTGCTGTCTCCCTCGAAGTACGAGCGACTGGCCCTGGATCTCAAGGGCTTGCCGGAGTCGTGCCCCGTTCACGTGGCCGATCTTGGGATCATGGAGTCAATCGCTGGCTTCCACGTACACCGGGGCGTACTCGCTGCCGGGTGGCGGCCGATCGAGCAGGATCTTGTGTTCGAGCGACTTCTCGAGCGGCTTCCAGCGGACGGCCCCTGCGTGGTGCTCGCTGCCTCGGGCATCAACAACTCGGACAATATGGGCGGTCTGTTTCGCACGGCGGCCGCGCTGGGCGTGTCAGAGCTTCTGCTTGACGGGCGGTGCTGCGATCCACTGTACCGAAAGGCGATTCGGGTTTCGATGGGCCACGTGCTGAGCGTCCCGTGGGTTGTCACAGGGGACTTCTCAGGTGCCCTTCAGACGCTCCATCGCCACGGATTTCGGGTGACCGCCGCGGAGTCATGTCCGCGTTCGGCGCCGCTCGGCGAGCAGCCTCGCGGCGGACGCCGGGTCCTGGTTGTCGGGCCGGAAGGGCATGGACTCGATGATGCGATACTCGACGTGTGCGACGAAGTCGTCGAGATTCCGATGTCGCGAGGCGTCCCGTCGCTCAACGTGGTCGTTGCGGCAGGCATTGTGCTGGCGGGGCTGCGCTAGAGGGCCTCGGCAGATTCAATCGAGTCCGCCGGACTGTGATCAAATCGTGCGATGCCCGCGCCAAGCGCATTGAACTGTTCTTCCAGCCGCACGTAGCCGCGGTC
Organism: Phycisphaerales bacterium; assembly: GCA_030749435.1. Taxonomy (GTDB): domain Bacteria; phylum Planctomycetota; class Phycisphaerae; order Phycisphaerales; family SM1A02; genus UBA12567. The sequence continues at coordinate 43,875 of JASMKH010000009.1, read as the reverse complement.
GAGGTGATACACCCGCTGCACGATCGTCTCGCCCCGGGCGACGAGTCCGGCCATCACCAGCGCAGCGGATCCCCGCAGATCGCTCGCCATCACCGGGGCGCCGATGAGTTGATCGCCTCCCTGTACGACGACGGTGGGGCCGGATCTGAACAGGGTGGCGCCCATCCGAGTCAGTTCCGAGACGTGCAGGAATCGGTCGGGGTAGATTCGCTCGGTCACGATGCTGTTGCCGTCGGCGAGGCACATGAGCGCCATCATTTGCGCCTGCAGATCGGTCGGAAACCCGGGGTAGGGCTGTGTGGTGTACAGCACCGGCCTCAACCGCCGCTCGCTCGCGACATGAACGCTGCACCGCCTGGGATCTTCTTCCGGATTCGTGCGAGTGATGTGGACGCCGGCGATCGTGAGCCGGTCGAGTACGGCAAGCAGGTTGTCGTAGGGGAAGTTGGTCAGCGTGGCCTCGCCATTGGTCATCGCGACGCCCATCGCGATCGTTCCGGCGACGATTCGGTCAGGGATGATGCGGTACGCCACGCCGCCGAGTGACTCGACGCCTTCGATCACGATCCGGGGCGTGCCTGCGCCGCTGATGCGGGCGCCCATGGCATTGAGCATGTTGGCCAGACCGCTGATCTCTGGCTCGCACGCGGCGCTCTCGATGACGGTTCGGCCCTCGGCCAGCGTGGCGGCCGACATGACGTTGGCGGTGCCCAGAACCGTCGATCCGAACGGGCCCCCCAGGAAGACCGTCGCCCCGCGGAGCCGATCGGCCCGGGCGATGATGTCGCCGCCATCGAGTTCGATGGTGGCTCCGAGTGCTTCGAGTCCTCGCAGGTGCAGATCAACCGGTCGGTCTCCGATGGCGCAGCCGCCCGGCATGGAGACGCGGGCCTCGCCGCGGGCCGCGAGCAGGGGACCGAGCACGCAGATGCTCGCTCGCATTGTTCGGACGATGTCATAGCGGGCGTGCGTGGCGGAGGAGTCGGTTGTGCGGATCGTGCAGTCGCGGCCCTTCCCGGTGACCTCGCATCCGAGTTCCCGGAGCAGTTTGACCATATTGCCAATGTCGGAGAGCGTCGGAACGTCGCGAAGGGTGACCTCGTCGCTGGAGAGGATGGCGGCTGCCATGGCTGGCAGGGCCGCATTCTTCGATCCATCCACCTCTAGGGTCCCCGAGAGCCGCGTTCCTCCTTGAATCCGCAGTGCGTCCATTGCTTCCTCGTCTCCCTGTCGCGCCAGATCCTACAGCCTGCACGCGGTGGTGTTGCTTTCCTGTCATCGACTCTTTGGGGATTCAGCCGCGAATCGTACGTTCCTTTGTGACATGGGGATGCCCCCGATCGGAGGATTGACATGCACACCTCTCATCAACACCGATTCACCTGGAGCAGGTTGGCAGTGTCGGCCCTCGCCGGCCTGCTGGCGGCTTCCTCGTCCGGTCTGGCATCGGAGCCGGCGACCATCGATCTGACCGGTACGGTCCGCGACTTCAGGGAGCGGCGGACGCACGGCGGTCACAGCGACTTTGAGAAGCGGCCGCGGCGCGGTTTCGGACTCTACTGCGGGAACATCGATCCGGACCTCGGCGGCGACGGTCGGCCGATCTTCAGTGGTGATGGTCACCGCGTCGATGGCCAGTGTGAGGACGCTGTCGGGAATCCCATCTGCTACCTGTTGTACGACCCGGCGCAGGGTGACTCATCCATCGATTGGGGCCCAAGTGACACCGGCGGGATTCGCTCGCACTCGTCGTTCTGGTCGTGGTATCGCGATGTGCCCGGGAAGAATCTCTCTCAGCCGCTGACACTTTCATTCGTACGTCAGGAGGACGGCAGCTACCTCTTCGACGACGCGCTGGATCCGCTCTACGCTTCGCTCGGCGGATTCTTTCCGATCGATGATCAACTCTTCGGAAACAGCGGCGGTTCGCCTGACCACAACTTCCACTTTACCTTTGAGCTTCACACCGAGTTCACCTACAACGAGGGCAATGCGAACTACTTCCGCTTCGTCGGGGACGATGACGTGTGGGTCTACATCGACGGCGAACTGGTGATCGATCTGGGCGGTGTCCACGCCGCAGTCGAACAGTATGTCGATCTCGATCGGCTCGGCTTGACTGACGGCGAGACGTACACGCTGGACTTCTTCTTCGCGGAGCGGCACAGGACCCAGTCCAACTTCCGGATCTCAACGAGTCTCGAACTGGGGGACGCGGGAATCCCCTCGATGACAGCGGCCTTCGACTAGCGGCCAGTCAATAGACCTCGACCATGCAGCGGTCGGATGGTTTGAGCCGCTTGAGAGTGGCCTTGTCGGCATCGGCGAGGCAGGGTGAATCGTCGGGAAGCTGCAGGTAGTCCCGGGCCACGCCGAGCGTCTCGAGCAGACGGTAGATCCCGTGCTGCATTCCTTCGATGCCGCAGATGTACAGCAGGTTGCGGTCACTCGCGAGGACGCGGTGGAACGGGTCTACGGTCTCGACGATGTACTGGTCGACGTACATTCGCCGCCCGACTTCAGGCCGGCTGATCACGGTGTGATAGTGGAAGTTCGGGTGGGCGCTGGCCAGTTCGCTGAACCACTGGTCGTACATGAGGTCCGTCCCATAGGGGACGCCAATGACGAGGTGAATCTCACTCTGGCAGGGGCCATCCGGGTGCTCCAGCAGTTCCTTCACCATGCCGCGGAACGGCGCAATGCCGGTGCCGGTGGCCACGAAGACGTAATCGTGTTGGGAGGGATCCTCAGGAAGCAGGAAGCGTTTGCCAGCGGGGCCCGTTACCAGCACCTCGTCGCCCACCTTGAGGTCGCACAGGTAGTTGCTGCAGAGGCCAACGAACAGGTGGTGCTCGTCCGATCCTTCCTGCCAGTACTCGTCGATGAGACGCTTGCAGGTCGTCGCGACGACGTTGCCATCTCCGTCCTCGCCCCATGTGGGCGCGGAGATGGAGTACAGGCGGACGGACTGAGGCTTGCCCTTCTCGTTGACGCCCGGAGGAACCACGCCGAAGGACTGGCCCGCTCGGAAACTGCCCGCCAGCGGTGTCCCCGAGACGTCGATGGCGATGTGCCGCACGTAGGACGCGGATCGCCCCTTCAAGCACGGGGTGGACTCGACGACGCGGCCCACGACGGGTGCTCTGGGCTTGACGACATTCAACTGGCATTCACCGAAGACGGGGCTGGTCATATTCATGGGGGCGCGGAGGATACCAGCAGACGGGGGATCAATGGTCGCGGCGAAGCGACTGCACATCGCGTCCGCCGGGGGCCTGGAAGACCGCCAGATCGAACTCGCGGACGGCCGCGAGCAGGTGGTCGAAGATGTCGGCCTGGATCTGCTCATAGGGGACCCAGCGGTTGTCATTGGTGAAGACGTACAACTGGATCGGGAGCCCATTCGCGGTCGGCTCGAGTTGGCGGATGAGGAATGTGAACCCGGTGTCCGTGTGGATCTTCGGGTGCCCACGGAGGTAGGCCGCGACGTAGGCTCTGAAGATGCCGACGTTGGTCTGTTGCCGGCCGTTGATCTGCTCGGTCGTATCAACGTCGTGCTCGGCATTCCAAGCATCAACCTCAGCGATGGTGGTATCGAGGTAGTCGGCCAGCAGGGTGAACTTGCGATACCGCTCCAGATCCGAGCGGCCGACGAATCGGATCGTCTCGAGGTCGATGTTGATTGACCGCTTGATGCGGCGTCCGCCCGACTCTGACATTGCCCGCCAGTTCGTGAACGGGGTGGCGATGAGGGTGTACGCCGGAACCAATGACACGGTCTTGTCGAAGGCCCGCACGCGAACAGTCGTGAGCGTGATTTCCTCGACGTCACCGTCGATCCCCTTGCTCGGCACAGTGATCCAGTCACCGACACGGACCATGTCGTTGACGGTGACCTGAATGCCAGCGACGAGTCCGAGGATTGAGTCCTTGAAGATCAACATGATCACCGCCGTCGCGGCGCCCAGTCCCGAGAGGAACCACAGCGGCGATTGCGAGAAGATCACGCTGAGTGTCAGCACAATGGCGACGAAGGTCAGCACCACCTTGCCAGCCTGCGAGAGGCCCGTGGCGGGGATCTTGTTCTCGAGTCCCCGCTGCGTCACCAGCACTTCCCCGACTTCCAGAAGTCCGAAGCACACGAGAAGGAGTACGAAGATGACGTACACCTCGAGTACCGGCCGGAGCCACCAATCGACCCCATACTGCGCGAATGCCGGCAATGCGAACGTGAGTACGGCGACCGGAACGAGTTGCGAGAGACGATTGAAGACCTTGTTCTCGACGATCGCGTGCGCGATCACCGACTCGCGACGGCTCAACGTCCGGTTGACGACTGCGTGAATGATCGCTTTTCCGATGAGGTTGGCGATGATGCACACGATGATGACCGTTGCCACGGCGATCGCGCCAGCCACGATGTCGGCCCACAGATCGCCGAGTCCCCACTCCGTCGTCAGGGACTTGAGCCACGTGATGGCGTTGCCGACGAGATCGCTCGCTGCATTCTCGCCGATCAGTTGTTGCGTCGTGGAATTGGTTGTGGTCATGACAAACTCGAGTCAAAGGTAAAAAACGTCAGTCCTGATCCCTGATCACCCGCCACACCAGAAGGCCGACTGCCACCATACCGATGATGATGAGGGCTCGCGTCACGATGCCGGTCTTGGGTGCACGGCTGGCGGCGTCTTCGGGAGCTGCTTGAGCAGCGTATCGACAGCAGCGTCCAGTTGAGCGTCGCGGCCCGCCGCCTCGTCGGCCGGGGTGCGCTCGACTCGGATGTCGGGAATCGCGCCGCGGCTCTCCATGTCGGTGCCGTCGGGCAGGTACCAGCCTCTGAATGGCTGCCGGACACGCGTGCCGTCGATGAGGCCGAAGCCGCCGGTTGAGATGACGCCACCGAATGTCTCCTCGCCCACGAGCGTCCCGCGGCCAGTCGTCTTGATGGCGTGGCTGAAGATCTCCGCGTTGCTGAAGGAGTTCTCGTTGCAGAGCACGACGATGGGGCGGCTGTAGCCATAGAGCAGCCGCCTGTCGCGTGGGTACGAGTCCGGCCGGACGTCTTCGATGTCGGCACCGCGGGGGATCGTGTAGGCGTGGTTTGGTGCGGTCAGGCTCGCCAGCAGGATGTCGGTGGTGTACCCGCCGCCGTTGTCCCGCACGTCGATGATGAGCCCGTCCCTGCCGTGCGCGGCGGCGTAGAGATCTTGCTCGAACTGATGCACACTCGGCAGGTTCATGCCCTGAATGTGCAGGTAGCCGAGGCGACCATCGCTTGCCTGTGCAACGTGTGCGCGGCGGCGATCGATCTCGTCAGCCCGGTCCAGGCGGCTCCACTGGGAATAGCGGATCGGCTCGAGCAGTACGGTTCGCGGTGAACCGTCGCGGTCGACAATGTCGACGAGTGTCTCGGCATCGGCGGTGCCTTCCATTGCGGTGCGGAGGTCGCGGAGGACACCTCCGCCGGAGAGCGGCGAGTCGTTGACGGCGACGATCACATCGCCAACGGCCAGTCCGCCCTCGGCGCGATCCGCCGGGCCGCCCGCAAGCACCTCGGTGACGCGATAGCCACCGTCCGCAGGCTCGACGTGAACGCCGAGGTGTCCGATGCCGTGCCTCGGGCCTCGATAGGCGCTGCCTCCGGAGATGCCCGTGTGGGAGCCGTTCACTTCTCCGAGCAGATGATCGACGACGCGGTTGAACGCCTGAGCCGTGCGGGTCTGTGCCGCGAGATCGGCGTACCGCTCGGAGATGGCGTCCCAGTCCAGTCCCTTCATCGTTGGGTGATAGAAGGTTCGGCCGAATGTTCTGGCGGCCTCGCCAAACTTCTGCCGCTGCTCGGCCGCGACCTCGATGCGAGCGTCGGCGTCGATCGGCCACGACTCGACCTTGCCCCCGCCTGCCGGGGCGTGTTTGGCGGCGCGGTTGCCCACGAAGGTCACCTTTTTGCCGGTGAGGTTGCCCCGCACATTCGACACGCTGCCCGACGTGATCTTCGTGCGTTCCTTTCCGCGGTGGTTCATGGTCCAGAGGCCAGCGTCCTCACCAACAGTGCCCGAGAAGATGATGGTGTCGCCCCCAGGCGTGAGGTACAGGTCGTTCTCACTGCCTTCGAGGTTGGTGAGCCGATAGGCGCGCTTCCAGGCGGTGTCGAGGTCGGTGAATTCGAGCGGGCCGTCTTCGTCTTTCGAGGCGACGGTTTCCTCGGCGGCGTCCGCCTCGGACTCGCCTTCGGCCGTTTCCTCGGCGGCATCCGACTCGGCAACTGCTGGCGCGGATGATTCGGAGGCGAGCGGGAGGATCTTCCGCTTGCTGGCCGCCTTGGCGGCGTCCTTGTAGTACGCGTCCAGTTCGTAGTCCGTCATGTCTTCCAGCGACGGATCTAGCGGGATGGCCCAGACGTCGTACTCCCAGTTGTCCCCGATGCGGTTGCGGTCGCTCAGGTAGACGAGCACTTTGCCGTCGGCCGAGAGGCGTGGTGCTCGGTCGATGTCGGGGTGCATCGTGAGATTGACCGCATCTGCGGGAGCCAGCACGTCCATGAGCCAGATGTCATTGTTGAAGTCGAGGTCGCTCACCGAGTAGACGATGTGACGCGAGTCGCTGGCCCATCGCACTTCGGGTGCGTCCCAACTCTCCAGAAGCAGTGTGTCCTCGCCGGTGGCGAGATCGCGGAGCCAGAGATCACCGATCCCGCGTTGGTACAGCAGGGCGCGGCCGTCGGGCGAGGGCATGGGGCGGCTGGCGGCAGGGCCTGGTACGACCGATTCAATCTCGAAGCGGAGCGCATCCGCCCACGATGTGCCAGTCTCGTTCTTGGTGGGGGCGTCCTCCTCGTCCGCATCTTCGTTTTCCGGGTCCGGGTCCGCCGCACGCTCGTCCGGGGTTGGGTCGGGGTCGTCCTCGGGAAGCGGCTCGGGCGAGGCAGGGTCGTCCGCTTCGGGTGCTTCACCTGCCTGGTCATCCGCGGGCGGGTCAGCATCCTCGGTGGGCTCGTCCTCCTCAGGCAGCAGGTCGCTCCGTGTGAGCGTCACGCGGGCTGCCCAGATGCCTTCGTCTCCGTCTGCGTCGCTGGTGAAGTAGAGCGTCTGGCCGTCGGGTGACCAGGCGATGTGTCGCTGCCGCGCGTGGTCGCGCGTGACCCGCCGGGTTGGATGGCCCTCCTCGGTGCTTCGCACGAGCACTTCGCCTCGTGCGGCGACGGCGAGGGCATCTCCTGAGGGATGAAGGGCCACCTCGCCGACTTTGTGGTCAAGCCGCTCGACTTTCCGGTCGAGGTCAGCGCGGTCCGCCGCGGTCGACCGTACCTGGATCGGTTTGAGTGGAGCGTTCGGGGTCGAGAGGTCGAGCGAATGCAGCGTGTCCCAGACCACGGCGGCGGCGGTCCGGCCATCGGCAGAGACCGTCAGATCGCGGGCGCCGTGGCCGATCGTGGCCGCGTTGCCGGAGGCCAGTTCGGTTCGATTGGTGGCGGATCCGGCGGCGTCGATGACCCAGACATCATTCTGCCCGTCTCGCGCTGAGAGCAGGACGGCGCCGCCATCTGGAAGCGGATGAGCCTGCCCATCATTGGCGTTGTGGTCGGTGAGGTGCTCAAAGACGGGCGCGGTGGGGTTCGTCAACTCGAGGCTCCACACGTCGCGGTTGCCGGCTCCTCGATAGGCGGGACGCTCCCAAGGCGCGGAGCCGCGACTGAAGAGGATCCGCCCGTCCTGCCCCTGACGTGGCGAGCGCCCGAAGGCGTTGGTCAGGCGCTGCACAGGGCCACCGTCGATCGGGGCTCGGTACATCTGCGGTTGGCGGTAAATCTCAGGCTCACGGTAGGAGTGAAAGAGCACGGCGGTGCTGTCGGGCGTCACGCCAGAGAGCGCTTCCCAGCGGTCCGAGGTCGTGATGCGTTCGATGGGGCCGCTCGGCGTGAGCGCGCCAGCGTCGATCGCGACGGGCATGCGGTAGATGGTGCGAACGCCGTCGCGGTCGGACTCAAAGGCGAGCCATGAGCCGTCGGGCGAGAACGCCGAACGAAGTTCGCTGGCAGGGTGGCTGGTCAGCCGGGTGGCTGAACCGCCGGCGATGGGCGCTGACCAGAGGTCGCCCCGGTCCGAATACACGATGAAGTCGCCGTGCGGGGAGAGGCTGGGGTACTGCGGGTAGGTGCCGCTGGAAGCGAGGGTGAGCATTGCGGGGATGATGAACGCGAGGGGCATGGCGGTCTCCGAGTCGACAATCGATCGGGCACCATAATGGCAACGCTGGACACCCACCAACTGGGCAACGCTGGACACCCACCAACGGCAACGCTGCGGCAACGCTGGACACCCACCAACCGTTCCGGGCAGCCGCAAGACCGGACACCCACCAACCTGCCTTTCCGCAGTCGTTGGCTTGTTCTCCGGCAACGCTGGACACCCACCAACCGTTCCGGGCAGCCGCAAGATCGGACACCCACCAACCTGCCTTTCCGCAGTCGTTGGCTTGTTCTCCGAATCACCGCGTAGGGTGCGGATCAGCACACAGGAGGACTCGCCGTGCCGACACCGCGCAAGGCCGTTGTTGATCCAGAGCGACCCGGCATGTACCACACCATCAGCCGCTGTGTCCGGCGAGCCCACCTGTGCGGCGATGGCTTCGATCATCGTCGTGACTGGCTGCAGCGACAGCTCGAGTTGCTCGTCTCGATCATGGCTCTCGACGTCTACGCATGGGAGATCCTCTCCAATCACCTGCACATCCTGCTGGCCATTCGGCCTGACATTGTGAAGGGATGGACCGATCGCGAGGTCGCGGATCGGTATCTGCGAATCTGCCCGTGCAACTGGCGTAGACGCCGTCGCGGTATTCCGATTGATTCCGAACCGACGGAGGAGGAGATTGACGAGATTCTTGCGAAGGATGGTCGCATCGCTGTCCTCCGAAAGCGTCTCTCAAGCGTCAGCTGGTTTATGGCCAAACTCAAGGAGCCCATCGCCAGGCGTGCCAACGCTGAGGATGACTGTACCGGTCACTTCTGGGAAGGTCGCTTTGGATGTATCGCGGTTCTTGACGAAGCCGCGATCGCCGCCGTGGCGACGTACATTGACTTGAATGCTGTGCGGGCCGGGATCGTCGAACGCATCGAGCAGACAGAGCACGGGTCCATCGGACAGCGAGCGAGGACGCTTGCTGGCCGGAGGCCCAAGACGCGTATCGCCCTTCAGCCGATACCGGGTTTCACGGATCGAGGCTATATCCAGCATGTCGATGCGTGGGCGCGGGCCGTCACGCCGGGCAAGCACGCGAGCCCTCGCAGCCTTCCCTCGATACTGGAGCGGCTCGGGTTGACCAGGGCGAGTTGGAAGGACGCCCTTGTGCGTGGTCTCGATTCGGTTTCTGGCACGGCGATCGGCGCAGCCGAGGCGCTTCGCCGTGAAGCGAGGCGCCGCAATGGGTCCTGGGTGCTCAGTCCGCTCCGCAATTGGTCGGGCTAGATGCGTCTGTCGCTAGTGCGGCACGTCCAAGAACACAAATCCAGATAGGCAGAACGCTATCGGTGTGACACGATGCTGCCGCCATCCCCGTCAAAGCGGCGACTTGGCTGCATTGGACCGGCCGAATTCGTTCCCCTTCCCAGATCGAACCACGCACACCGCTGAATTGCACGTGATTCGCACTGCTGCCGCTCCGATACGGTGGGTGTCCAGGATTGACCCGGGGCTGATCGGTGGGTGTCCAAGATTGACCGCTGGCTTCGGCAGCGGCGTCAGGGAGGATTGGTGGGTGTCCAGCTTTCGTGCTTGCTGGCTTCGGCAGCGGCGTCAGGGAGGATTGGTGGGTGTCCAGCTTTCGTGCGGCTGTTCGTGCGGCTGCTTCAGCCGAACAAGCGGCGATGCGCTTCGCGGTACCTCGCCAGCGTATTGACCACCACGTCATCCGGGAGCTCCGGTCCGGGCGGCGTCTTGTCCCATCGCCCACTCTGAACCAGCCCCTCCAGATGATTTCGCACGTACTGCTTGTCGAAGGAGTCCTGATCCCGGCCAATCTCATAGTCCTCCGCCGGCCAGAACCTGCTTGAGTCCGGCGTCAGCACCTCGTCGATCAGCATGATCTCGTCCGTTTCGTTTCCGTCCGCGTCCAAGGCATACCCGAACTCGAACTTCGTGTCCGCGAGAATGATCCCGCGCTCCCTCGCGTACTCCGCCGCTCGTCGGTAGATCTCAACCGACACATCGCGAAGTCTGGTCATCACCTCCCGCCCTGCAATCGAACATGCGGTCTCAAAGTCGATGTTCTCGTCGTGCCCCTCATCCGCCTTGGTCGCGGGCGTGAAGATCGGCTCCGGCAACTGCTCGCAGTGCCGCAGACCTTCCGGAAGCGAGATGCCGCAAACGGTTCCGGACTGCTGATACTCCTTCCACCCGGATCCCGTGATGTAGCCTCGGACGACGAACTCGACGGGTATCACTCGGGCCGCTCTGCCGAGCATCATCCGCCCTTGCAGTTGGCCTGCGTGCGAGGCATCCACGCCTCGAACGGCAGCAGGCTCCGTCGACTCGAGATGGTGCGGGATGAGATCCCAGGACCGAATCATGTCGAACCACTTCGTGCTGATCGCCGTGAGTTCCTGCCCTTTCCCCGGGACGGGAGTCGGCATGACAACGTCGAAAGCGCTGATTCGATCCGTCGCGATGATGAGTACCTGCGGGGGGGTGTTCTCGATGCCCGGCACCTCGTAGATGTCGCGGACCTTGCCCTGCCGCTTGCCCTCCAACGGGAGCGTCGTGGTCATGATGGGGGCATTGGGGGCGGCTTGCATTGGAATGGCTCCTGTGTAGGGGGCGAAGTGTAGCACTTGGGCACAGGTCGTCGTCGCCGGTGGAATCCACCGTAGAATGCCGCGCCGCGATGATGCTTCGATTCACCTCCCATGACGCCGAGGGGCCCACCGACTCGGGCTCGCTCCACCACGCCATCCTCATTGACAAGGATGAGATGGTGGTCGCCGGGAAGATTCGGACCCGCGAGGGCATCATCGAATGCTTGCGGCGGGGTTCCGGCGCGACGGCCATGAGTCTCATGTACGACGCCGGCGAACCTGGCGAGCTCTCGCTCCGGACCTGCCTGCTCCCGCCACGGGACGCCCCCTATGTCCTGTCGGTGGAACTCGCGCGACACCGCATCGCCATGTTCGTCCACAAGGCAGAGGAGTGGATGATGGTGGATCTTGACGACACCCATCCGGCGATGAGGCTCTGGGAGGAGGCCCGGCGACTGTTCACGACCGCCATGGTGACGAGTGACCGGGCCAAGGCCGATCAGGCCGGGCACGCATCGCTTGCGCTGGCGATCCGGGCTTCAGAACGACTCGCGATTGCCCATGCCGAGATCCTGCTCAAGCGGCGATTCCGCGCCAAGCCAGCTCCATCGACGTCGATCGGCGTTCGCATCGATCCATCTCGAAGCGGCGAGGCACTTCGCGAACTTGCCAAGCGGCACTTCCGACTGCTGGCCATTCCGCTGCGTTGGGACCGTTTGTGTCCCGAGGAAGGCGCCTACCGATGGGAGCAGACCGACGACTGGATTGCGTGGGCCGAGGACAACGGCTGCCGCGTGCTCGGGGGACCCCTGATCGACCTGGGCAGGCACGGTTTGCCGGGCTGGGTCGCCAGCCGGGCCGTGTCCTACGAGCACCTCCGCGATCTGGCCTACGAGCATGTCGAACAGGTCGTCGCCAGATACGGCGATCACCTGGGGATGTGGTCGATCGGAACCGGATTCAACACCAATACGACGATGTCGCTCAAGCCCAAAGAGATGATTGACCTCGCCCGCACGCTGGCGCTGCGTGTTCGTGAGGGGCACCGCGGCCGCCGCGTCATCATCGAGGTCGAGCAGCCATGGAGCGAGTTCATCTTCAAGCATCCCGATGCGCTTCCTCCGGCGGCGTTTCTGGAACAACTCACTCAGGCCGGCATTCGACTCGACGGAGTCGGGTTGCGGCTTCAGTTTGGCGACGGAGAAGACGGACGGTCAATGCGAGATCTCATGGAGATCAGCCGACTGCTCGACCGGTACATTCTGCTCGACCTTCGGGTGCTTGTGACGGATCTCGGCGTGCCCTCGCTTGATGTCGCCGAAGGTGGCGGCCGGTGGCGAGATGCATGGACCGAGACGCTCCAGAGCCAGTGGACCAACCGCGCGATTCCGATGCTGCTCTCCAAACCCCACGTGGAGTCGGTCATCTGGACCGATCTCTTCGATCATGAGGACACTCGCCCACGTTCGGCTGGCCTCATCTCGGAGCGTGGTTCGGCCAAGGAGGTGCTCAAGCAACTTGTGGGGTGGCGACGCAAACTCTCCAAGCCGCTTGGTCCGCTGCCACCGCAGGCGTCATGACCCGTCGATACGCATGTGATCGGCGGCGGGGTGGGCCTGCGGCAGTCATGGCCGTCTGCCTCGGGCTGGCGGCCATGTCGGCCTGGAACCGCCACGGGGGCCAGCCAATCCCCGCTGCGGGGTGGGGCGACATCGCGATCATCGAGCCGGACACCTCCGATCCCTCCATGTGGCAGTTGGTACCCGGGGTTGGTCCGGTGCTGTCCCGCCGCCTCGCTGTGACGGCAGCGGCCGGCGCGATTCGCGCCCCGGCCGATCTGCAGAAGGTCGATGGCGTGGGGCCGGTCCTTCTGGCACGCCTGCAGGACTGCATCCGGTGGTAGTCGACCTTCCACCGGAGACTTGGCACGAGGCGATCGACGAGTCGCCGCTCATTGATCGGATCGGCGAGGCGATGCAGCGGGGCGTCGTCAGCATCGAAGGCCGCGCCGGTTCATCGACCTGCCTCGTGCTCGCGGCCCTCGCCCGAAAGCAACCATCGCCCCGACTGCTCGTCACGGCCCACCTCGACCAGGCGGACGAGGCGATCGAGGAGTTGGTGGCGGGCGGGACTGCGGCGATTCGGTTTCCGGCCCTAGAAACGCTTCCCGGAGAAACGAGCGCCCGCTCGGACCTGATCGCCGAGCGACTGCGCCTCGTCCGCGACCTTGGCCAAGTGAACACGGTCGTCGTGGCGCCAATCGCCGCGCTGATGCAACCGGTGCCCCCGCCCGAGGATCTTCAAGACCAGTTGCGGACCATCCGGCCCGGTGATCGACTCGACCCGTCCGAGTTGATCGCCTGGTTGACCGCAGCCGGATGGGATCGCGCCGCGACGGTGGAGCGACCCGGCGAGTTTGCCGTGCGGGGCGACGTCATGGATCTGTTTCCCGAGGTCGGGGTGCCCACGCGAGTGGATCTCTTCGGTGAGGACGTTGAGTCGCTGCACGCCATCGATCTGGACACGATGGGGTCCGCTGAGCGGCTGGATCGCCTGGACCTCATCGTCGGCGCCATGTCCGTGGATGCCTTGAGCCCTGAGGAAGGGGACGCCCCGCGAATCCTGCCGGACCTGTTCGATGCGCGGTGGGCCGCCGTCCTCGACGACCCGGCCGAGATCAGGGAGCAGGCCAGGTCCTACTCCGACCGCGTGGCGGGGGGTGGCTGGATCGCCGACATCGAGGATGTCCAGGCGGCGCTGGTCGCCCGCTGCAGCGGCGTGTGCATGATCGGGACCTCCCTGGACGGTTCGGGGCTGCAAATCCCCGTCTCGCTGCTTCCAGCCTTTCCGGATCAGGCCGCCGAGGCGATCGAGGACCTTCGCCACCGCGCCGAACAACACCGGTTGGTGCTGGTCTGCCAACATTCCGGAGATGCCGCGCGGCTGCGGGAACTGCTTGGAGACATGCCACCGGCAGCGGAGATCGCTGAGGGCTACCTGCACCGCGGGTTCGTGTGGCACGGGGAAGGCCCGCCGGTCCAGTACGTGCCCTACCACGAAATCGTCCACCGGTATCAGGTGCGGCGCCGCGCTCATGGCAGCGGGGCAAGAAGAGATCTGGATGCCTTCGTTGAGATCTCGCCAGGCGATCATGTGGTCCACCGATCGCACGGCGTGGCGGAGTTCCTTGGGATGCGGTTGCAGTCACGGAAGGACGCGGGAGAGGACTCCAAAGAGGAGTTCCTCGTGCTCGAGTTCGCGCAGGGGGCGCGGCTGCTCGTTCCCGCCACCGGTATCGAAGACGTGCACCGTTACATTGGCGCCTTCAAGGGAAAGCCGGAGCGATCCCTGCTCGGGGGCCGGGCCTGGGGGAATCGAAAGGAGCGGGCAGCCGAATCGGTTCGCGACCTCGCCGCCGAGTTACTGCGGGTGCAGGCGGTTCGCCGGAGCCGCGTCGGCGTCGGATTCCCCACCGACGGCCCGTGGCAGAACGAGTTTGAGGCGGCCTTTCCATGGGACCCGACGCAGGACCAGGCGGCGGCATTCGACGCGGTGCGGCGTGACATGCAGACGCCGCGACCAATGGATCGGCTGGTCTGCGGCGACGTGGGGTTCGGCAAGACCGAGGTGGCGATTCGCGCAGGCTTTCGGGCCGCGGCGGCGGGGCGGCAGGTGGCGATTCTTGTTCCGACGACGGTGCTGGCCGAGCAGCACGAACGCACCGTCCGAAGCCGGTTCGCAGGATTCCCGTTCCGTGTCGAGTCCATGAGCCGGTTCAAGACGCGGGGCCAGCAGCGGGAGATCCTCAAGGCGACGGCTGCCGGTGAGGTCGATGTGCTGATCGGTACGCATCGGTTGCTCAGTCACGACGTGCGGTTCAAGGACCTGGCGCTCGTGGTGATCGACGAGGAGCAGCGATTCGGGGTGGAACACAAACAGCGGCTGCTGGAACTCAGGGCGACCGTGGATGTCCTCACGATGACCGCAACACCGATTCCGCGAACCCTCCACATGTCAATGATGGGTCTCCGCGACATCAGCAGTCTGCAGACGGCCCCGGTCGATCGGCGGGCCGTTGTGACCGAGGTCATGCCGTGGAACAAGGAACGGCTGCGGGCGGCAATCAAGCGGGAGTTGGCCAGGGAGGGGCAGGTGTTCGTCGTTCACAATCGAATCAGCGATCTGAACGACGTGGCCGAAGCCATCCGCGAACTGGTTCCGGACGCACGGATCGTCACCGGACACGGTCGTATGACGCCCAGCGCGCTGGAAGAAACAATGCGCACCTTCATGCGGCATGAGGCCGACATTCTGGTGGCGACCACGATCATTGAATCGGGGATCGACATCCCCAATGCGAACACCATGATCATCAACGAAGCCGATCGGTTCGGCCTGGCGGATCTGCACCAGCTTCGAGGCCGCGTGGGGCGTTCACGACATCGCGCCTACTGCTACCTGCTGCTTCCGATGACGCGGACCGTCCGTCCGGAAGCCCGGCGACGTCTGGAAGCGGTGGAGTCGTTCTCCATGTTGGGGGCCGGCTTCCGAATCGCGCTTCGTGATCTGGAACTCCGCGGTGCGGGCAACCTGCTCGGTCCCGAGCAGTCGGGGCACATCGCAGCGGTCGGGTACGAGTTGTACTGTCGCCTGCTGGAGCGGGCAGTGGAGGATCTCAAAGAGGGTCGGTCGGTCGAGGAGCCCCCATGCATCGTTGACATTGGTTGGAACGGGTACTTCCCGGAGCCGTGGATTCCCAGTGAGTCGCGGCGGCTCGACGCCTATCGCCGACTCTCACGAGCCAACTCGCTCGATGCGATCCAGTCGGTGATGGATGATCTGGAAAGCGCCTATGGCCACGTGCCGCCTCCGGCGGACCGACTTCGAATGGTCCGCTCGCTCGCTGCGTTGGCGGCCCCGCACGGCGTTCGGGCGCTTCTGCGGCGCGATGATGACCTCGTCTTCCAGACGCCTCGCGCGGCGGCCCTGCTGGCGCGGTTGAACGGCCTGCCCGGACGGGTGCGGAGGGTGGGCACGAGCAGCGGCCAGGACCTCGGCGAAGTCTGGTGGCGACTGCCTGCCGGGCAGCAGACGATCGAGGCCGTGCTTGCTCATCTGGGTGGTCGACTGGCCAGGCAGACATCAGTCTCGTCTGGCGACTCCTGAGGCGTCCACGTACCATCCCTCCCGCATGGGCTCGATCGTGACACTGGCAGCCGCGTTGGCCCTGGGCGGGGCGTTACTGATGGCCGCGGATCGGATGATGCGGGAGGCCGATCACCCCGGCCGGCCGCGTCGCCTGCTCGCCACACTCTGGATTCCGCTCTGTATGACGGTGCCGGCGATCGGGCTGGTGCAGTCCGGGGGAACCCACGACTCGTTGATCGGATCACTGGGGCCCCTCGTTGTGGCGCCCATCGCGGCGCTGCTGGCCGTGCCGCCGATGCTGCTTGCCCGAATGCGGCGCGGCCATCCCGACTGGCATGCGGATGACCATGTACCGCTGGCATGGCCGGCGATCGGCGTCATGCTGCTGCTGCTCGCCGCCGCGGGAAGTGGCCCACAGTTCCTGCTGATCGTGGTGTGCGCCGCCGGGCTCGTTCTGGTGTGGGCGGACTCGATACCACGGGCCTACGAGGGGCACGGCGGGCCAGGGGCCGGCTGGATTCTGCTCAGCGTCGCAATCGCCGTGGGGCTGGCGGTGGTGGCGAATCAGGCCGGACCGAGCCTGGCGACGCTCTTGATCCTGATGGCCGTCGGTACCGGCTTGCCGATCGTCGCGGCGGCGCGGCTGGGCCGCCGAACCGCCATGCTGGCCGCGGGCTGGGCCGCGGCCATCGGGCCAGTGCTCGTCCTTGCCACAGTGAGCCAGGACGCCGTGCGGGTCGCCCTGCAGGCGGTTCTGGGCGGTGCCTCCGTGGTTGCGGGCTACCCGTGGATCGACGGCCTGGAGACGCTCGCCGCGCCCGGGGCCGCCGTGCTCGCCTTCAGCGGCGTTGTGGCCGGATGGGCCCGCGCGCCGGCCGGTCGCGGTCGAGTGATCACGATTGCCGGGTGGGCGGCGGCGGCGGGGGCGGTGGGTGCGTTGATTGCCCTGTACTGACTCGTGATTCAAGTCCAACCTGACGCCCTGCCGATGCACGCCTTGGCTGCATGGATGTAGTTGTCGGATGTGCCGATGAGTGCACGCTTCGCAGAGAGAAGTCGGGTAGGTCGCGATCGCCTTGGCTCCGTCAGCATCGGAGCAGTTCGACCGGGACGCGCCCCCAACGGGCCACGGAAGGACCTCGATGCTCACCGATCGACAACGAGAGATTCTCCCCACGACGCGGGAGTCCACCACGCACAAGTTCTCCGTCAGTGGGTTCGAGGGCTACCTGACAGTGGGTCTCTTCGAGGATGGAAGGCCCGGTGAGATCTTCATCAAGATGAGCAAGGAGGGCTCCACGCTCTCCGGTCTGATTCAGGGGTTCTGCCGGAGTTTCTCGATCTCGCTGCAGTACGGGCTACCGGTCGACGACGCCGTCAGACGGTTCAAGGGCATGATCTTCGAGCCCTCGGGAGCCACAAGCAACCCTGAGATCCCGGAGGCGTCGAGCATTCTGGACTACATCGCTCGGTATCTCGAACTCCAGTTCGGCGAGGTGGCCCAGAACCGGCCGCCCGCAGGCAGACCGATCTCCGAGTCCGAAGCGGCCTCACCCGACGCCTGCGTCGCCTGAACGAGGCACGCCCGACTCCGATTCCTTTCGAGCCCAATGACCTCCCGCCAGGGCGGTACTCGACTCGCGGTGCGTTGGTTCCTGGACCCTCCTGACGCGGTGAGAGGCCGAATCAGGCTTCCGCCTTCTCGCCTTCGGCGGGTGCAGCCTGCTCGGCTGGCGTCTCGGCGGCTGGTGCGGGCTTCTCGATGAGTTCGCCCTCGTCGTCGAACTCCATCTCCTCGCGCTCTTCGAGCGGCTGGTCCGGTTCGACGATCACCGTGATCTCCGCCCGAAGGTCCGCCTCGAACTGAATCGGCACCTCGTACGAGCCAATCCGCCGAATGGAGGCGGGCAGGCGGACGGCACGAATGTCGACGCCGGGATACCCGACCTGCTCCAGCCCGTCGGCGATGTCCCGCTGGGTCACCGAGCCGTACAGGCCACCGCGGTCGTTGCAGGAACGAATGAGGGTGAGTTCGACTTCCTCCATGCGCGAGACGAGGGCTTCGCGGTCCGACCGGCGGGCTTCCACCCGGGCGAGCGCATCGGCTCGCTCGGCACGCAGTTCTTCGATTCGCTCGTCGCTCGGCGGCTCGGCCATGCCCATCGGCAGCAGGTAGTTCCGGGCATAGCCCGTGCGTACCTTGACCACGTCGCCGATGATGCCGAGGCTTTCGACATTCTCAAGCAGCAGGAGATTGACTGTTCTACGACTCATGTGCGGTGTCCTCCAGTGGGAGTTGAGGAGTGCCTCGTGTTCGGCACCCCAGCGTCTTGAAGTCTGCTCGGCGACGCTCGCCGGTCAGAAAGGGATGTCATCCGGCGTGTTCTGGCTGCCGGTCGTGGGCTGATAACTCGATTCGCTTCGCTTGCCGCCGCCCCCGGCACCGCCCCCGCCGCCGCTGTTCCCGCCACGGCTGTCAACGAAAGTGAACGTGTCGATGACAACGACGAGTTTGGATCGGCGGTTGCCCTCGCGATCCTGCCACTCGTCGAGTCGCAACCGACCCTCGATGAAGACCGGCCGGCCCTTCGAGAGATACTTTGCCATCGTCTCGGCGGTGCGCCCCCATGCCTCGCAGTCCACAAATGTGGTCTCTTCCTGCATCTCGCCGGCGTTGTTGCGATAGCGGCGATTGACGGCGAGGCCGAGATTGGCCACGGCGGTGTTGTTGGCGGTGTGCTTCAACTGCACGTCCCGCGTGAGATTTCCCATCAGAAACACTTTGTTCACACTGCCGGCCATGGGGCACGTCCTCCTGTCTTCGGGGGCCCATCGTACCGCCTCA
Source organism: Phycisphaerales bacterium (assembly GCA_030749435.1). Classification (GTDB taxonomy): domain Bacteria; phylum Planctomycetota; class Phycisphaerae; order Phycisphaerales; family SM1A02; genus UBA12567. The sequence continues at coordinate 25,090 of JASMKH010000009.1, read as the reverse complement.
CGATGAGGCCGTCTGACGAATCGCCGAAGTGCGGCACCGATTTCACGATGCCGCGGGTTCCTCCTCGGGGGCGTCGGCCGCGGCATCATCGGCAACGGGCTCGGCACCCTCGTCTTCACCAGCCGTGCCCTCGGCAGCTTCGGCGGCCTCACGCTCCGCACGCGTCGTGGCGCGTACGGACGAACTGGCCTCGTCGGCCTTCTGCTCGCTGCGGAGCTTGATCTCATCCGCCAGCTCGGTGCGGCCTTCGGCTGCTTTCATCTCATCCTGGCTGAGGTGGTCCGCTCGCGTGATCAGGAATCGCAGGACCTCCTCGGAGAGCAGCAGGTTCCGCTCGAGCGTGGCGAACTTGTCTGCCGAGAGGGTGAAGAACCCGAGGAAGTAGACGCCTCGCTTATTGCCCTTGATCGGGTACGCCAGACGTCGGTCATCCCACTTGCGGAATGAGACGACTTCTCCGCCGACCTTCTCAATGTGGTCGAGCACGTGTTGGCTCGCCGTACCGAGATCGGCCGATGCAGATTGTGGAAAGAGGAACATGCCCTCATAGGTGTTGACAGTTGTTTCAGACATTCAGTTGATCTCCTCCGGTGAGCTCGTCGGCTCCCGATCGGCGTTGAAGGCGTTCATGGCGGCTACGGTGCCGCGGGTCATCCAGCAGGTGGCCGCCTCGACGGCCTGTTCGATGCCTTGCTCGACGGCGTCCTGCTGGTCCGGACGGAACTTGCCGAGCACATAGGAAGAAAGGGGGATGTCACCCGGCGCGTCGATTCCAATCCGGATTCGAGCCCAGTTGTCAGCGCTGAGGTGGGTGGCGATGTCTCGCAGTCCGTTGTGACCACCGGCCCCGCCCGACTGCCGAACCCGAATACGACCACACGGCAGCGCCGTATCGTCGACGATGACCAGGAGGTCTTCTTCCGGGTTGAGTTTGTAGAACCGGACGGCTTCAGACACCGACTGGCCGCTCTTGTTGACGAACGTCAATGGCTTGAGCAGCATGATGCGGTCGGATTCAGTCGTCACCTCGATGCTGGCCGCCTGGAATCGGCTGCGGGCGATCTCCCCTGGGGCGATCCTTCGCGCAATCCGATCGACCGCCTCGAACCCGACGTTGTGCCGGGTGCGGTCGTACTGTGTGCCGGGATTGCCGATTCCAACGACGAGTCGCATGGTGTGACGCCGCGGTGAGGATCACTCCTCGCCGTCGGCCGCTCCCTGGTCCTTCTTCTCGGTGATGACCTCGGGCTCGGCACCGTCGGCATCGACGTCGCCAGCCTCGGCATCGGTCTCATCTTCCTCGACCGCCTTGTAGGCGATGTGGGCGATGTGCTTCTCAAGATCGAGAATCGCCTCGACACCTTCCGGCAGGTCAAGATCGCCGATGGTCAGGGCCTCGGTCAACTCGCTGATGTTTGCCTTGATTTCAGAGGGAATCGCACTGACCTTGCACCGGACCTCGATCTCGCTTCTGACGACCACCAGCATGGCGCCGTCTTCCTTGGTGCCCTTGGCAGTGCCGGAGAGATTGACCGGAACATTGACGTTCACGATCTGATTGAGGTCCACGCGAGCGAAGTCGATGTGTACGAGGTTGTCGCCCAGATGGCCGAACTGCAGTTCCTTGATCAGGCAGGTCTCGGTCTTGCCGCCGTCGACGCTGACGTCCATGACGTGCACGCCGTGATGAAGATGGTCGGTCGCTTCCAGCGCATCGACGCTGACGTGGCATGGTTCGCCACCGTGACCGTAGATCACGGCTGGCAGGCGACCGGCGTCACGCAGCCGCTTGGCGTACCGAGTTCCGGTTCGCTCGCGGGTGGCGACCTCGATGGTCGGGGTGTCGTGGCCCATGATTGGGTCCTCCAGTGATCGCGGCGACGGTGTGTCGCGGCGCGTGTTTCAGCGTTTGACCCCTGTTCCACGCTGGAACAGGGATGAAATGGACATGTCGTGGTGAATCCGGTAAATCGCTTCGCCCAGGAGCGGGGCGACAGCCAGTTCGACGAGCTTGCCGCGGATGGGATTGAGCCGACCGCGATCCGGGATGGTGTCGGTGACGACGAGTTGCTCGATGGGCGCCTCCTGCAGGCGGTCCATTGCCAGACCGCACAGCACGGGGTGGGTGGCTGCGGCGATGACGCGATCGGCGCCTCGATCCAGAACGAGTCGAGCGGCTTCGCAGATCGTCCCCGCGGTTGAGATCATGTCGTCGACCATGAGGACGGTCCGCCCTACAACCTCGCCGATCAGGTTCTTGGATGCGACGCTCTCGCCAGATTCCCGCCGCTTGTCGATGATGGCGAGATCGGCGTCGAGCATTGACGCGTAGCCGTTGGCCACTTTGACGTTGCCCACGTCCGGGGACACAATGGCGAGGTCGCCAAGTTCACTTCGGATGCTTTGGAAGTAGCCTCCGATGACCGTTGACGCCGTCAGGTGGTCGAGCGGAATGTCGAAGAATCCCTGAATCTGCGCCGCGTGCAGATCCATGCACAGCACGCGATCGGCGCCAGCCGCGGTCATGAGGTTGGCGACGAGCTTCGCGGTGATCGGTGTGCGGCCTGCGTCCTTGCGGTCCTGCCTCGCGTATCCGAAGTAGGGGATCACCGCGGTGATTCGCTTGGCCGAGGCGCGGCGAAGACAGTCGATGTAGATCAGCAACTCCATCAGATTGGCGTTGACCGGGTCGCAGGTCGACTGCACGACAAAGCAGTCTCGTCCCCGGACGTCTTCGTCGATGCGGACCAGCAGTTCACCGTCCGGGAAGAGTTCGGTCTCGGCGGCACCCTCCGGAATGTCGAGGTGGCCGCATACCTCCGTGGCGAGTTCCTGGCCCGCGCGGGCACCGAAGATCTTCAGGTGATCGCGATCGAGATTCATGTCGCGGCCTCCGTCTGCATGCGCTGAAGAAGAAGGGAGTCGACCTGAGCCAACTGCTCAGGCGTGTTGATCGAGAGGACGTCCTCGGAGGGAACTTCGGGGAGCAGTTCTACAGTCCAGCCGCGTCCGGACATCATGGCGGGCACCTCGGTGATGTAGTACTCGCCGCCGATGGGATCTCGCGGCAGGTCGACCAGCGTCTCGAGGAGGCGGTCGATGTCGAAGCACGCGTAGGAGGGGTACACCTCCCCGATCGCCAACTCGGCCTCGGATGCATTCTTCTGTTCGACAATGGCCTGAAACCGGTTGTCGTCTCCGCGGACGATGCGTCCGTAGCCGGTTGGATTCTCCAGGACTGCAGTTGCAAGCGTGGCAGCAGCGTGGTGCCGCTGATGGGCCGCTCGAAGCGACTTGAGTGTGGCTGCGCGAATGAGCGGGCCATCACCGGCGAGGACGAAGGTATCGCCGCTCAGTTGAGCGAGCTCCTCGCGACAGACCTCGACCGCGTGCCCCGTGCCGAGTTGTTCGGGCTGCTCGACGAATCGGATGTCATCATCGCCCTGGAAGGCGTCCCGAAGCAGTTCGCCGCCGTGACCGATCACGAGCAGGATCGGCGTGGCGCCCGCCTCCCGGCAGGCTTTCACGACCCAGTGGACCATCGGCTGGCCCTGGACCTCGTGAAGGACCTTGGGCAGATCACTCTGCATCCGCGTTCCCTTGCCTGCAGCCAGAATGACTGCGGCGCAGGGTCGCTGCCGGGTTGACGTCTGAGGATTCATGAGCGTGTTCGCACTGGCCCGCCAAGATTTGAACTTGGAATGCCTGGACCAAAACCAGGTGTGTTACCGATTACACCACGGGCCATTCGTGAGCAGATTCCTGTGTGTGGCGGGGGGCTGGCCCGCAACGGGCCTGATGCTCCGCGTACGCGATCCGGGACTCCGACGCCAGCAGCGAGGCGTCACAACGGTGGAAGGCGCGGAATGCGTCGAGACGCGTGCCGCGGCTGGCCTTCCCGGAGCTGGAGCACGTGTCAGCCGCGACCGTGTGCCCCGTGCGGCGCCGACCTGCAGCAGGCCCTCACCGACGGCTCCTCACAAGGGAAGACCGCGTAGCGTAGCAGCCATCGGGTGAGGCGTGCAAGGCCGATTCCCCCGGCAGGGCCTCCTGAGCGAACGCGGAGACGTAGACTGCAGCCGCACGACGAGCCACCCATCTGGAACCCTTTTCCTCCGATGCCCATTGCCACACGCCGCAAGGCCCCAGTCACGTATCACCGTCGCCTGCGGCTCCTCGCCGTCGCGACCGGCATCGTGATCGTCGGGCTCCTCGTTCAGGCGATTCGGCTCACCGTGGTGCAGGGGGCGGCCCATCGCAGCGTGGCCGAGTCGCGGTTGAAGCAGCGATCGTGGCTGCCGACCTGGCGGGGCTCGATCGTGGACCGACACGGGACCGTGCTGGCCAGAGATGAGCCTCGGTGGGAGGTCCGGGTGGCTTTCGATGCGATCACGGGGCAGTGGGCGGAGGATCGCGCGGTTGCCGCTGCTCGGCGGGCCATGGGACGTGATGCGTGGTCCATGGCATCGCCTGAGGTGCGCGCCGGGGCCATCGCCGAGGCGCGGCCGCCGTGGGACGCCGTACTGGAGACATTGTGGGATGAGATCGCCCACGCTGGAGGGCGGTCCAGACACGAACTCGACGAGGAACTCAACCACATCCGAAGCCGCGTGCAGCGGATGGCCGCAGTGGTCTGGGATCAGCAACGCCGCCGTCACGAGGCCCGCTTCGGTCGGGACGGGGGCCCGGAGTTTGTCCCGCGTCCCATCCGTGAACAGGCCGAGTCGCACGTCATCATTCCCGATCTCTGTGATGCGCCGGCCTCCGGACTTGAGGCATTCGCCTCGGAGTACCCCGATCTGGTCGGCTTGCACTACGCCCGGGTGCGGTTCAGACCCGATGAAGACCGGATGGTCGAGGTCGACCGCGCTTCGCTGCCAGGCCCCCTTCGCAGCGGAGGGATCGAGCATGTCAGGGTCCCTCGGGTGGCAGGCGCCCTTGTCGGCGATGTGCGAACGGAGGTCTGGGAGGAAGACGTTGAGCGAAGGCCATTCGAACATCCCGACACCGGCCGGATCGATCGCGGCGGATACCGAGCCGACGATGTGGTGGGTGCGCGGGGCATCGAGCGAGCCTTCGAGGACACCCTCCGCGGTGCGGTCGGCGTCGTCATTCGGGATCGGGACGCGGGCGAGCAGTCGCGGGAGCAGCCCATCGGCGGGGAGGACGTCCATCTCACGATTGACGCAGCCCTCCAGACGCGAATCGAGGCGATTCTCGACACGTCGGTTGGCCTGACCACGGTGCAGGAATTCCATGCCAATGCGGCGCTTCCGCTCGGAACCCAACTGCCTGCGAGCGTCGTTGTGCTGGAAATCCAGTCGGGCGAGATTCTGGCAATGGCATCGACACCGGACACCCTTGGCCAGTTCGATCCTGCGCAGGCCGCGGCACTTCAGCCCTGGCTCGTGCGCGGCGTCCAGGTCGCTGTCCCCCCCGGATCCATCGTCAAGCCGCTGGTACTCGCTGCGGCGTTGACCGAAGGGGTCATCAAGCCGGATTCCGTCATCACCTGCAATGGGCATCACTTCGCGCATGCGCCGGGTATTGCACGATGCTGGATCTACCGGCCCAGGTACGGCATGGCGACGCACGGCCCGCTCGGCGCGGTCGAAGCGCTGGCCCGATCCTGCAACAGCTGGTTCTACGAGCTCGGCGACCGGCTCGGGGCGAGGCGACTGGCGGACTGGCTTGCCGCCTTCGGCCTCGGTGAGCCGTTGGACATCGGCCTGACCCCGGATTGGTCGGCCGGCGCCATCGAGGTTGCCGGCACGCGCCCCAAGCCTGAAGACATCGCCAGGTTGGAGCGAGCCGGAGAGGCGGCCTTCGAGCGCATCATGCTCGCCATCGGTCAGGGCCGCTCCACGTGGACCCCGCTGCACGCGGCGAACGCCTATGCGACGCTGGCGCGGCACGGCCGGCACGTTCCGCCCACGATCGTGAGGGGGCATGTGCCACGCCATCAGCCCCAAGGTCGGCCCATTGCGCCTGGCGTGGCTGCCCTGGCGATCAAGGGGCTCGAAGATGTGGTGCGTCAACCTTGGGGAACCGGCAACCACCTCTCGCTGCCGACCGGTCAGGAGCCGATCTTCCGCGTCGAGGGTGTTGGCATTGCCGCCAAGACGGGCACCGCGCAGGCGCCGCCCTGGGCCCGCGATGTCGATGGGGACGGTGTGATCGAGGCTGGCGAGCAGGTCACCGGACTGGACCACTCCTGGGTGGTCGCGCTGCTCGCCGACGAGGGAGGCCCGTGGCGGTATGCCCTGGCGGTACTGGTCGAGTACGGAGGCTCCGGGGGCCGCGTCGCTGGTCCGATCGCCGATCAGGTGGTCCGCGCGATGCAGTCGGAGGGGCTGCTCGGGGGTCCGACGCCGTGAGCGGAAGGGCCCGCAGCGTGGTTCGGCCGGGTGGCGGTCTTCGCCGGACCTCACGGCGTACGTGGCTGCACCGGGTGAACTGGTTGACGCCCGCCTGGCTGTGTGTGGCGGCGGCCATCGTGCTGACGGCAATTGGACTGGCCGCCATCGGGACGACCCGCCCGGAACTTGTCCCGAAGCAGAGTGCGATTCTGGCGATCGGGCTTCTGGCCGCCGCCATGGTGACCTGGCCCTCCCACCGGTTTCTGCAGTGGATCAGTTGGCCGCTGCTGATCTGGGTCGCGGTGCTGCTTGTGTTTCTGCTGGTCCCGGGCGTCCCGGAGGCCATTGTTCGTCCCCGGAACGGCGCGAGACGGTGGATCAACCTCGTCGTCATGGACTTTCAACCCTCGGAACTGGCCAAGGTCGCGGTGGTCCTGGCGATCGCCACATGGCTGCGGTTCCGACGCAATCACCGTCGTCTTCGCGGCCTGCTGCCGCCGCTGCTGATCGCGCTGGTTCCCATGGGACTCGTGTTGCTGGAGCCGGATCTCGGGACCGCGCTGCTGTTCCTGCCGACGGCCATTGCGATGCTGATCGCGGCCGGTGCGCGGCTGCGTGACCTCTGCATCGTGGGCCTGCTGGGCCTGATCGGTGCCGGGGCGATGACGCCGCTGCTGCGTCCGCATCAGCGTGATCGCATCATGGCCATGTGGGCTCAGATGCAGGGTGATACGACCTTTGTTGACGACATCGGATATCAGGGGCAGCGAGCGATGACGCTGGTGGGCGCCGGTGGGTTGACCGGGCATGGTCGCGAGCAGGCGCAGCGGCTGGTGCATTGGAACCATCTCCCGGAGGAACACAACGACATGGTGTTCGCTGTCATCATCGCCAGATGGGGGCTTGCCGGCGCGATTGTGACGTGGGGGCTGTTCGGATTGTTGACGCTCGGCGGATTGCTCGTCGCAGCGCAGTGTCGGGAGGCCTTCGGGAGGCTGGTGGCGGTTGGGGCGACGACGCTGCTTGTTACGCAGATGGTGGTCAACACCGGCATGACGATCGGCGTGATGCCCATCACGGGAATGACCTTGCCATTCATCAGTGCCGGTGGGTCGAGCCTGGTGGCGGTATGGTTGCTGATCGGCCTTCTGCTCAACGTCGGATTGCGGCCCCCAAGTCGCCTGTGGCGGGAGACGTTCGAGTTTGGCTCCGAGGATGATTCGTATGGATGAGGTCGCTGCAGTTCAGAGATTGGCCGGGCCTTACGAGCTTGAGCTGAGCAGGGACGAGATCGGGCGACTGGCACACTTTCTCGATCTGCTGGACGCCGCCAACCGGCGGATGAATCTCACCCGAATCGTTGAGCGGGAGTCGGCGTGGAGCAGGCACGTTCTGGACAGCCTGGCGCTGCTTGCGTTTGTCGAGGCGGCCGGGGCGCGGAACCTGATCGACATCGGGTCCGGAGGCGGGCTGCCGGGCATTCCGCTCGCGATCACGATGCCTGAGCTTCCCATCACGCTTCTGGAAGCCACCGGAAAGAAGGCCCGGTACCTCGCTGAGACGGCCGAGGCGCTCGGGCTCGACCATGTCACCGTCATCGCCGAGCGAGCCGAGTCGCTTGGAACGCCCGAAGGTGGGGGCCGGGCTGCCTGGGACGTCGTGACTGCTCGCGCGGTTGGGGGTCTTCCTGTCCTGCTGGAACTCAGCCTGCCGCTGCTGGTCGAGGGCGGCGTGCTGCTGGCGATCAAGGGGCAGCGGGCGGATGAGGAGATCAAAGCGTCTCGCAAGGCACTCAAGGTGCTCGGCGGTACGGTTGAACTGACGCATCGCACGCCGTCCGGCACCATCGTGGTCGTGCGGCGGACCGGGCCGATGCCGCGAATGTACCCAAGGCGGCCGGGTGAGCCGGCCCGCGCTCCGATCGGTGGGATTCCTCGTGAGGCACGGTGAACTCGTCGACCTTCTGGCGGAAGGTGGCCAACTCGTCGAGACGCTGCCGGGCTTCGAGGTCAGGCAGGAACAGGTGCGACTCGCGCGGGCCATCGCCGAAGCGCTTGCAGCGAAGCGGACGCTGCTGGCCGAGGCGGGAACCGGTGTGGGCAAGTCGTTCGCCTATCTGCTTGCGGCGATGGACTGCATCGAGTCGGAGGGGGCGCGGGTGGTCGTGTCGACCCACACCATCGCGTTGCAGGAGCAGCTTCTCAACAAGGACATCCCGCTGCTTCTGCCGCTGAGGCGGGGATCGGTGAAGCCCGTCCTCGTGAAGGGGCGGGCGAATTACCTCAGCCGCCGCAGGCTCGATCTTGCACGCCGCAGGAAGCGGGCCGGCATGGACGCCCCTTCGCGAGCATCGCTGGACATCATCGACGCTTGGGCTCGCGAAACCTCGGACGGAACACGCGCGACGCTGCCGCAACTGCCACGCGGGGGCGTCTGGGAGCATGTTCAGAGCGATGCGAACAACTGCATGGGATCCAAGTGCCCCCGGTATGACGAGTGCTTTTACCAGCGGGACCGCGAGCGGATGCAGCAGGGCAACCTGCTGGTCTGCAACCACGCGTTGTTCTTCTCCGACATGGCGCTCCGGCTCGGCGGGGCGGCACTGCTGCCTGAGCACGATCACGTGATACTCGACGAAGCGCACGCCGTCGAGGACGTGGCCGCAGACCACTTCGGTATGCAGGTCTCGGAGGCGGGCGTCGAACGGTTGCTCAATGCGCTGCTGAGCGCGGACGAGAAGCGGGGCTGGCTCGGCTCGCAGGAGGGCGACGGCGCGATTGCCCGCTGCGTGGTGCATGTTCGAGCGTCGAGGGCTGCGGCGAAACAGTTTTTCGATGCGCTGCTCGATTGGCAGTCACGCAGTGGCGTGCCGGGTGGCCGGATTCGGCAACCGCACATCGTGGAGGATGTGCTCTCGACACCGCTCGAATCGCTTGCGGAGTCGATCACCGCGGCGCGGAGTGCCTGCGCCGATGACGAAACGCGTGCCGAACTGGCGGCATGGGCGATTCGCGCGGGCGGCATGGCGACGGGAATCCGTCGGCTGCTGGCGCACGACGTTGATGGGGCCGTGTACTACCTCGACGGCCTGGAGCAGGGGCGGGATCGGACCCCCCGCCCGGCGCTCAGGTGCACGGTCATAGATGTGGCGCCGGTGCTCGGAACCGCGCTGTTCGGTGGCGGCAAGGGCGTGGTGCTCACCAGTGCGACGCTGTCAAGCCCGCCTCAGGGATTCGGTCACGTCGCGTCGCGGCTTGGGTGTGTTGAGGCCGAAACGCTGCTGGAGGGCAGCCCGTTCGATCTGGCAAGCCAGATGCGGCTCGTCATCGACTCCGGCATGCCGGAGCCCTCCGAGGCGGGGTATGTCGATGCGTTGATCGACCGGGTGGTGCAGTTGGTCGATCGAACCTCAGGCGACGCCCTGGTGTTGTGTACGAGCTTTCGAATCGTCAACGCGATCGCCTCCAGGGGCGAGGCGAGGCTCCGCGAGGCAGGCGGCGAGGTGTTGGTGCAGGGGCGTGACGGGCCGCCCGGCGCGCTGGTGGAGCGGTTCCGTCAGCGGGACGGTGGTGTGCTGGTCGGGACGGCGAGTTTCTGGCAGGGTGTGGATGTGCCGGGGGCATCGCTTCGCAATGTCATCATCACGCGGTTGCCTTTCGAGCCACCGGATCGACCTCTGGTGGAGGCGCGGTGCGAGGCGGTGAAGGCCGCGGGAGGCTCGGCGTTTCGGGACGAGACGCTTCCACGGGCCGTGCAGCGGTTCCGTCAGGGCATCGGTCGACTGATCCGGTCGAGTCACGATCGCGGGCTGGTCGCGGTGCTCGATTCACGCATCGTTCGGAAGCAGTACGGCCGCGCGTTCACGCAGGCGCTTCCTGGGGGAATCCGAGTTGAGGATCTCGCCGACGACTAGGGGCGCCGCCCCGAGCGGTACCATGCCGCCTATGTTGAGCACCGTATTCAAAGCGTATGACGTTCGTGCCACCGTTCCTGATCCCTTGAACGAGGCCGTGGCCTATCGGATCGGATGCGGCGTGGCGGAGTTTCTCCTCGCGCAGCGGGGTCTGGAGGCATTGCCCGAGCGGCGGCGGCGGACGGTGGCCGTGGGCCACGACATGCGGCTGACCAGCCCGGGACTGGTCGCGGCCCTGCAGGCCGGGATCCGCGCTCGGGGTGGTGACGTGCTGGACGTCGGGCTGGTCGACACGCCGTGTGTGCCATTCGCAGTCAATCATGAAGGATGCATCGGTGGCGTGCAGACGACGGCCAGCCACAATCCCGCCAACTACAACGGCTTCAAGATCAGTCGCCTGCACGGCAAGCCCGTCGGCGAGCAAACGGGGTTGCAGGAGATCAGGCAACTGGCAACCGATGCGGGCAGTGAAGGCGATGCCCCATTGGTGGGGTCTCTCGAGACGATCGACCTCTGGGACGCCTACCGCGAACATGTCTTCGGCATGCTCGGTGACGACCTTCTGAGTGGAGCGGTCACCATCAAGGTGGCCGTCGACGCGTCCAACGGCATGGCCGGAACAATGGTCCCCAAACTCTTCGAGGATGTTCCCGGCATCGAGATTCTGAAGATCAACTTCGACAACACGTCGGGCACCTTCGTGCACGAGCCCAACCCGCTGGTGGAGGCGAATCTCCAGCAGGTTCGGGAAGCCACGGTCGCTCAGGGCTGTGCGCTCGGGATCTGCTTCGACGGTGACGCCGATCGCTGCATGGTGGTGGATGAGCAGGGCGGAATCGTCGGATGCGATCTGGTGACCGGGTGGCTTGGTCAACGCTTCCTTCGAGCGTCCGGCGGAGGCGCGGTCGTCTTCGATCTTCGGAGCAGCCGCAGCACCAGCGAACTCGTTCGAGAGGCCGGCGGTGATCCACTGCGAAGCAGAGTCGGGCACGTGTTCATGAAGCAGGCGATGGCCGATCACAATGCCGTCTTCGGCGGAGAACTCTCGGGGCACTTCTACTTCCGCGAGAACTTCAACGCGGACTCGGGTGCCATGGCCTTTGCCTCGGTGTGCACAGCGGTGGTCGAAGACGGTCGTCCGCTCAGTGAGATCATTGCGGAGGCGAGGCGGTACAGCCAGAGCGGGGAGATCAACTTTCAGGTGGACGACAAGACGGCCGCGATGGAGCGACTGGCGTCGGCCTTTCCCGACGCGACGATTGATCGGCTGGACGGCATCACCGTGGATCTCGGAGACTGGTGGTGCAATGTCCGCCCCAGCAACACAGAGCCACTCCTGCGGCTCAATCTGGAAGCGAGGAACGACGAGGACGTCGCTGCCCGCCTCGCCGAGGTCGAACCGCTTCTGGGGACGCGCGTCGACCACTGAACTGTGGCCTATTCGCCCGGGATGCTGCCGATCACGCCGGTCCAGGGACTGGAGGCCGTGGCGTAGAGCGTGCGGCCGATGCGGCCGGCGCGGATGCCGTGGTATCCGGCTTCGCAGGCGCACCGCATGGCGTGGGCCATGCGGACCGGTTCGCTCGCGTGGGCGATGCCGGTATTGAGCAGGACGCCGTCGGCACCGAGTTCCATGGCGAGCGTCACATCGCTCGGCGTCCCGACACCGGCATCGACGATCAGGGGATAGTCGGGGTCGCCGCCCTGGTCCGGGCACTTGAGCAAGTCGCGGATGATTGCGATGGCCCCGGGGTTGGCGATGCCGCGTCCCGATCCGATCGGGCTTCCTGCGGGCATGACGGCGGCGGCACCAGCGTCTCGGAGCCTGCAGGCCATGATTGGATCGTCGCTGGAGTAGCACAGCACCGTAAAGCCGTCGGCGACGAGTTCGCGGCAGGCCTCCAGTGTTCCGACCGGGTCGGGGAGCAGGGTCGCTCGATCACCCAGGACCTCGAGTTTGACCCAGTCCGCGCCGGGATTCCCCAGTTGTTCGAGCAGATCACGACCGAGCCGTGCGACGCGAATCGCGTCGGCAACGTCGAAGCAGCCAGCCGTATTCGGGAGCACCGTGTATCTGTCCAGATCGAGATGGTCGAGCAGTGATCGGCCCTGGGCGTCAAGCAGCCGATCCCGGCGGACCGCCACAGTGACGGCGTCGCACCCGCTCGCCTGGAGCGCCTCCTGCATGACCTCATACGTCTCGTACTTGCCTGTGCCCACGACGAGGCGGCTTCGGAGCGTGTGTTGGCCGATCGCGAGCGGCGCCGTCTCAACTCCCGACTCGGTTTGCGTGATGCTCATCTTCATCCTCCTCCGACGAGGGTCACAACCTCAATGGCGTCGCCATCTTCAACCTGCACAGCTTCGCGTGTTCGCCATGGGACGAGGAGGCCATTGCGTTCCACCGCGCATGGGCCCGGAGTGCGATCCAGGCGATCAAGCAACTGCTCGATCGAGATCGCCTCGTCCAGATGCATAGGTTGACCGTTGACGTCGATTCGCATGGGAAGCCACATGCTATCCCATGCAGTTCAAAAGGCCACGAGGAGCACGGTGATGAGGACGAACACCGGCAGCAGGACCGGGATGCTGTACCTGATCAGGAATCCGAAGAAGGACGGCATCCTGACGCCCGTCTGCTCCGCGATGGCCTTCACCATGAAGTTGGGGCCGTTACCGATGTAGGTCATCGAGCCCATGAAAACGGCGCCCAGCGAGATGAAGATCAGACGCGACTCACTGATCCAGCCACCGTCCAGAAGTTGCATTGCCCCGTCAGCGCCAGCGGGCGTGCCAGCCTCGGCGAGCCGGAAGAACACGAGGTAGGTCGGAGCGTTGTCGAGCAGGCTGCTCAGTCCGCCCGTGATCCAGAAGTACATCCATGGCTCGGAGAGGATGGCGGCCATTTCCTCGCCTTGAGCCTTCAGCACGGTCAGTGGCACCTGCATCGCAACGAAGATGCCGATGAACAACGCGGCGACCTCGATGATTGCGCCGTACTCGAAGTGATTCGACTCGCGGACGTGCCGAGCGGTTGTGGCAAGGGAGAGCACGACGAAGAGGAGCATCATCAACTCCCGAAGGAAGTCGAATGCCTCCATGGTGGTGCCTGGCACCGGCTTGCCCGGTGCGATGAACGCGACGCAGGCGACGACGCCGAACATCCAGAGGATGTTGATGCCACCTTCGAGATGCAGGGGCTGGACGTTGGCCTTGTCGAAGAGCCGGACGACTTCGGGCTCGCGTTTGTAGAGCACGGAGTCCCACGCGTAGTAGATGATGAGCAGCAGGATGCAGGCGATCGCCCAGGGAACCCACAGGCCGAGCGTCCAGAAGAACGGAACGCCGGCGAGGTAGCCCAGAAAGAGCGGCGGGTCGCCGATCGGAAGAAGTGTGCCGCCGATGTTGCTTACCAGGAAGATGAACATGACGACGGTGTGCACCTTGTGCCGTCGCTCCCGGTTGGTATTGAGCAGCGGCCTGATGAGCAGCATGCTGGCGCCCGTCGTTCCGATGAAGCTGGCGATGGCCGCGCCCGCTGCGAGCCAACCTGTATTGACCAGTGGGTGGGCACGCACATCGCCGCCGATGTGAATGCCGCCGCTGATGACGTAGAGGCTGAACAGCAGGACGATGAAGGGTATGTACTCCTGAAGGACGGCATGATCCAGCGTCAGACCGACCGCCTGCCAACCCTCGACGATCCAGAGGTAGACCAGCGTGGCGAGACCACAGAGCACCGCGACCAGAAAGCGGCTCAGGTTGCTGTGCCACCATCCAGCTGTCTTCGGGAGCAGCGGCAGCAGCGCGATGGCGCTGAGGATCAGCATGAACGGCAGGGTTCCGATGATCCAGCCGTTCGGGGCGTGGGCATGCTCCGCGTGGGCCTCGTGGTGGGTGGCGAAGAGGCCCCAGAAGAGCGGGATGGCCATGAGCAGTGAGCCGCCGATGCAGATCGCCAGCGTCCACGTGCGAGGTCCGGCCGGGCCGTGTGGTTCGTTTCGTGTCAGGTCGGTGGACATTGGGTGAGGGAGGATAGCGGGGGGCGGCCCCACCCCGTCACGGTCCGGCCGAGTCGTCGATTCGATCCAGCAGCCACGCGGCGAAGGCGGGTTTGGGAAGGTCGGCTGGCGCCCTCATCGTGGTGCCCTCGGAGGTGATGAAGATGCCCGAGACACGGCTCGACTCCATGGTTTCAAGCGGGTTGGCCACGATGGCATCGAGTCCCTTTCGGGCGAGCTTGGCGCGGGCGCGGGACTCAAGGTCCTCGGCTGGCTCGAGGGCGAAGCCGATGACCCGCTGGCAGGGCGTCCTGGTTGCCGCGATCGCCGCGACCAGGTCGGGGGCGGGCTCGAGCCGCAAGTCCCATGGCCCGTCGCTCCGGCGTCGCTTGGCCTGCGGCCCGGGCACCGGAATGAAATCGGCCACGGCCGCTGCCATGATCAACAGGTCGGCCCGGGGAAACTCGGTCTCAAGCAGGGACTGCAGTTCGGCGGTGGTGTCAAAGGCGATCGTGCATTCACGCAGGTCTTCTGGAGGGGAACCGGCGCCCCGTCCGAGCAGCAGGCGCACGTCATGTCCGCGAATGCGGGCCTGCCGTGCAACCGCACGCCCCATGCTTCCGGATGATCTGTTGGTGAGCAGCCGGACGGCATCGACCGGTTCGCGGGTGGGTCCGGCGGTAATCACGATTCTCACTGCCTGCCCTCGATGATGTCCTGCCCTCGATGATGTCCAGTCCTCGATGATGTCCCGTGCTCGGTACGCCCTGTGCCTGGGGTCCAGTGCTCGACGCTCACTGCCGCTCACCGGTGGCGGCCTCAGAGGCTCGCGGCGGTGGGCAGCCCTGCTCGGGCCACGCGGGGCAGGGTAGCCGGTGCCGGGTTCTCCGGCGAGCATCCAGTCTGTAGGATGCACCGCTTCGGCTCACCGGGGTCCATTTCGGCAGTTCGTATCTGCCCGGCGATCAGGAGCGTTCACTACATGGCACGGCGAACCAGAGTCCGACGCAAACTCGGTGAGATGCTGCTTGAGGCAGAAGTCATCACCGATGCGCAGTTGGAGACAGCGCTGAAGCTCGCCAAAGGCAGCGGAAAGCGGCTCGGTGAGTGCCTGATCGAGTCCGGTGCGTGCGATGACCTGCAGGTTTCCAAGGCGTTGGCCGAGCAGTTCGGGATGGACTTCAATCCGATGGCCAGTGCCGAGGATCTCGGGGACATCGAACTGGATGCGGCGCCCAAGGACGTCGTTCGCAAGCATCTGGTGGCGCCCGCGGGCATGGTTGGCGGTCGTATGAAGCTCCTGATCCACGATCCGATGGATCTGGAGCTGCTTGACCTGCTGCGATTCCGGCTCAAGGCCGAGATCGATCCCATTCTGGCGCCCCGGAGCGCACTGAAGGCGTACATCGATGAGCAGCTCGGGAGTGGGGCGGCCGTGGAGCGTGGGTCGTTGGTGACCGAGTCGATCGACGTCTCGGTCGACACCTCGGTGGACCGCTCGGTTGATGCGTCGGTGGACATCGGCGGCGATGGAGACGACGCGCCGATCGTCAAACTGGTCAACAAACTGATCACCGAAGCGGTTCGTGGGCGGGCATCTGACATCCACGTCGAACCGATGGAGGACCGCGTGCTGCTGCGGTACCGCGTTGACGGTGTGTGTCATGTCCGGGACAACCTGCCCAAGCGCATGCAGTCGGCGCTGCTGGCCCGCTTGAAGCTGATGGCGGGCGTCAACATCGCCGAGAAGCGGATTCCCCAGGACGGGCGGATCAAGTTGGACGTGGATGGCGATCAGATCGACTTTCGTGTGAGCGCCTGTCCGGCCTATCACGGCGAGTCGGTCGTGCTTCGTATTCTGAGGCCCGACTCGGTGCGGATCGGTCTGCAGAATCTCGGCTTTGAGCCTGACCATCTGGATCACTTCAACCGAATCATCCGCCGCCCCAACGGGATCTTTCTGGTGACGGGCCCGACCGGCTCGGGAAAGACGACGACGCTGTATTCGGCCCTCGACGTGCTCAACCGCCCCGACCGCAAGATCATCACGGCGGAGGATCCGGTCGAGTACAGCTTCCCGGGGATCAATCAGTGTCAGGTCAACGAGGGCATCGGGCTGACCTTCCCGGCGATTCTTCGGTCGATGCTGCGGCAGGCGCCCAACATCGTGCTGATCGGTGAAATCCGGGACCGGGAAGTGGCCGACATCGCCATTCAGGCGGCGCTCACAGGCCACCTCGTCTTCTCGACGCTGCATACCAATGACGCGCCGTCGGCAATCACGCGACTGGTCGATATGGGGGTCAAGCCCTATCTCGCGGCGAGTTCCATTCAGGCAATCATGGCCCAGCGACTCATTCGCGTGCTGTGCAAGGAGTGCTCGGAAGCCGATCCGGATCCCGATTCGAAGCTCATGCGGCTGGTCGACATCAGTGCGGCCGAGGGTGAGGGCAAGATCCTCCGCGCCACCGGATGCGGCAAGTGCGGCGGCATCGGGTATAAGGGCCGGAAGGCTATTTTTGAGATGATGCAGATGACGACCGAACTTCGAGAGATGGCCTTCGAGCAGGCGCCCGTGTCCGAATTGCGGGCCGCCGCGGTTCGCAATGGCATGCGATCGCTGCTTCAGGATGGAAAGGTCAAGATTCTCAACGGCGTCACGACGATGAACGAGATTTCGCGGTTCGCGCAGGCCGAGGTGCTCGTCACGGCCAATATGGATTCCGAGTAGGAGCGTGTCCGCCGCCGGTAAGGCGAGCACAGAACCAATGTCAAGTATTCAGATTGATCGACTTCTCGACACGGTGATCCGCCAGGACGCGTCCGATCTCCACATTTCGGTGGGGCGGAAGCCGACGCTGCGGCTGAGCGGCCGTCTGAGGAGTCTGGACACCAAGGTTCTGGACAATGAAGACGCGGTCGCGCTGATGAAGTCGATCACGCCGGAACGATGTCAGCAGGAACTTCAGGAACACGGCAGCACGGACTTCGGCTTTGCGTACGGCGATCGAGCCCGCTTCCGGGTGGCGGTCTTCCGTCAGCGTGGCAACGTCAGCATCGCGCTGCGTCTCATCCCCAATGAATTGCTGAGTTTCGATCAGATTGGCCTGCCCGAGATCGTTCGGGAATTGATTCGTCGGCCGCGGGGCCTGTTCATCGTGACGGGGCCGACCGGGTCGGGCAAGACGACCAGCCTCGCCACCATGATCGACCACATCAACATGAGTTTCGACCGGCACATCGTCACCGTCGAGGACCCGATCGAGTACTACCACTACCACAAGAAGTCCGTTGTCAATCAGCGGGAAGTCGGGGTGGATGTGCCCTCCTTCGCCGAGGCGCTCCGCCGCGCGCTGCGTCAGGACCCGGACGTCATTCTGGTGGGCGAGATGCGTGACCTGGAGACGATCGAAGCGGCGATTGCGGCAGCGGAAACGGGCCACCTGGTCTTCGCGACGCTCCACACGACGGGCGCCTCGGGCACGATCAACCGGATCATCGACGCCTTCCCCACGAATCAGCAGGAGCAGATTCGGGTGCAGCTTTCGGTGACGCTGCTTGCGGTGCTTTCGCAGCAGTTGCTCACCCGGGCCGACAAGCCGGGGCGGGTTGCCTCCTATGAGTTCCTGGTCGTGACGCCCGCCATCGCCAACCTGATCCGGGAGAACAAGACCTTCCGGATCGACTCGGCGATTCAGACCGGCAAGAAGTTCGGCATGCAGTTGCTCGACGACCACCTGTGGGGCCTCTTCGAGCGGGGCATCATCGATGCCGAGGAGATGATCGACAAGGCCAGGGATGCCTCGGAACTCACGAACCGGATTCACAGGGTTGGGAAGTCGGTCGGACGCACGGAACTCGACCAGGCAGACTCAGCCAAGGCCTGATGTGATCATTGCATTTGGCCGGTGGCAATAGCAGAAAAGGTCCATGTTGGGCCTTGCATCGGGATATCGAGCACGGCATACTCGGATGCGACCGACGGCGAACCGGCAGGGTTCAGGACGAGCCCGGCGGGATGCTGAGCGTGGCGAGGGGCCCTGACTCGGGTGTATAGGGAACTGGCCCAGTGTCCAAGAAAGAACAACCTGAGCGCGCTGGCAGCGATTCGGCGGGCACGCCCCAGCCGGGCACCGCGCCGCGAACCCGTTCCAGCAGCAGTACCAGCCGTTCCCGGCGACGCAGGCGGAGCGATGGCAGTGCGGCGGCCGAGCTCAAGGGCCGGCGATTTGGCCGGGTGCTCGTCAAGTTGGGGAAGTTGACCCGCGAGGAGGTCCACGAGGCCCTCGCGATTCAGAAGCGGCGGGCCCAGAAGGGGGAGCGGAACAAGGTCGGTGAGATCCTTCAGGAACTGGGCAAGATCACCGAGCAGGATGTGCTGCAGGTCCTGGCCGGTCAGATCGGCCTGGACTTCATCGAGCTTGACCCGGATTCGATCGACGAGGCCCTGATCGAACACCTTCCGGCCGAGACGGCCCGCACCTATCAGATTGTGCCTGTGGCTTTCGACTCGGAGCGTCGGGCGATCACAATCGCCATGAAGTCGGCTGACAATTACAGAGCGGTCGATGACCTGCGTCTGCTGATGGGATTCAAGGTCAACGCCGTCGTGGCGCCTCCCTCAGCGGTGGAGGCGGCCATCGAGCGACTGTACGGATCCACGACGCAGGCCGGGTCGTCCATGCTTGACGTCATGGCGGCGCTGGAGGACTCCGACACGCTTGCAGCGTTGGAGGGCCGCGGCGAGTCGATCGATCTTGAGCAACTGGCCGCCGCCTCGGAGGACAACAAGGTCGTCAAGCTGCTGAACCTCGTTCTGCTGCAGGCCATCAAGGACAAGGCCAGTGACATCCACTTCGAACCGTTCGAGGAGGAGTTCAGGATGCGGTATCGCATCGACGGCGTGCTTTACGAAATGGTTCCGCCGCCCCCGCATCTGGCCCTTCCAATCGTGTCCCGCATCAAGGTCATGGCCAACCTCGACATTGCTGAGCGGCGGTTGCCGCAGGACGGCCGCATTGAATTGACGGTGAATCGGAATCCCATCGACCTGCGTATCTCGGTCCTGCCGACCATGTACGGCGAGTCGGTCGTGATGCGTGTGCTCGACCGCAGCAACGTCGAACTGGCGATTGATCGTGTCGGGCTCCGGGATGACGAACTGGGCACGATGAACGAACTCATTCGGAGGCCCAATGGCGTCGTTCTGATCACAGGTCCGACCGGCTCGGGCAAGACGACCACGTTGTACGCGGCGTTGAGCGCGCTCAACGAACCGGACACGAAGATTCTCACCGCCGAAGATCCGGTGGAGTACGACATTGACGGTCTGGTGCAGTGCCAAGTGAACACGGATCAGGAGCTGACGTTTGCGAGGCTGCTGCGATCCTTCCTTCGACAGGATCCGGACACGATCCTCGTCGGCGAAATCCGCGACTTGGAGACCGCTCAGATTGCCATTCAGGCGGCACTCACCGGGCACCTCGTATTCTCCACGCTGCACACCAACGACGCGCCGTCGACCGTTCTCCGGATGATCGATCTCGGGGTTGAGTCGTTCCTGATTACGGCGACGGTTGAGGCGATCGTGGCGCAGCGACTGGTCCGCCGGATCTGCCTGAAGTGCAAGCAGCAGTACACCCCGAGCGAATCGGAACTCATGGAACTGGAATTGCGTCCCGAGGACGTCGTGGGCCAGTCTTTCTTCCGAGGAGCCGGGTGCGAGAGTTGCAACGGCAGTGGATACAAGGGACGGCTGGCCCTGTTCGAGATTATGACCATGGATGACGCACTTCGGGAACTCATCATGAAGCAGGCGTCGACCGCACTGCTGAGAACCGAGTGTCGCAAACGCGGCATGCGGACGCTCCGTGAGTCGGGCCTCCTGTCCATCTTCGACGGGCGAACCACCATCGATGAAGTGCTTCGCGAGACGATCAGCGAGGAGTAGACCCGGCCTCGGCCGGTGAGGGCAACACATGGCGACCTATCAGTACGAAGCATTGGACTCCGCGGGCAAACCGACCAGTGGATCCGTCGAAGCAGGCAGCAGCGAGGACGCCATTCAGCAGATTCGCGGCCAAGGGTTCTTCCCGACGTCCGTGACGCAGGGGGACGGCGAGGCCGGCGGGAAGAAGGGCCGCAAAGGCTCGGGCAAGAAGAAGAAGAAGAAGGCCAAGAAGGCCGAGCCTGCCGCGAAGGCCAAGAAGGAGAAGAAGGGGATCGAGATCAAGATTCCGAGCTTCGGCCCGGTCAAGATCAAGGTCCTGACGCAGTTCACACGCCAGCTCTCCACGCTGCAGGATGCAGGTTTGCCGTTGCTGCGATCGCTGCAGATTCTTGAGCAGCAGCAGAAGCCCGGGAAACTGAAAGGCATTCTGACCCAGGTCGTCACCGACGTCGAAGCGGGCTCCACGCTCTCCGACGCATTTGCCAAGCACCCCAAGGGGTTCGACCGGCTCTATTGCAAGATGGTGGCGGCCGGCGAAGTCGGCGGTGTGCTCGACGTCATCCTGCAGCGTCTGGCCAACTTCATGGAGAAGGCGGCGAGGCTTCGCGCCCGCATCAAGGGTGCGATGATCTATCCGACGGTGGTCGTGATCATCGCCATTGCGATCGTCACAGGCATCATGTACTTCGTGATTCCGAAGTTCGAGGAGATCTTCGCCGACTTCGAGATTGAACTGCCCGGCCTGACGAAGTTTCTCATTGATGCCAGCTCCTGGGTGGCGGGCAAGAATGCGGGGCAGATGATCCCCGGATGGACGGTGATCGTGGCGGCGCCCTTTGTGGCCATCGCCCTCCTGAAGGTGTTCAAGAAGACCGGATTCGGTCGCGCATCCATCGACTGGATCGTGCTCAAGATTCCGGTGGTCGGTGTGCTGGTCGAAAAGACGACGGTGGCCCGCTTTACGCGGACGCTCGGTACGCTGGTTTCAGCGGGCGTCCCGATTCTTGAAGCGGTCAACATCACGCGGGATACCTGCGGAAACTGGGTGTTCGAACGGGCGCTGCAGCGGGTGCATGATTCCATTCGGGAAGGTGAGTCCTTCGCGACGCCGCTTCGCGAGTCCAAGGTCTGCGACGGAATCGTCGTGAACATGATCGACGTGGGCGAGGAGACCGGCGATCTCGACGTCATGCTGATGAAGGTCGCGGACAACTACGACGAAGAAGTCGATGTGGCCGTGCAGTCGCTGCTGAGCCTCGTCGAGCCGATGCTTGTTGTTGTGCTCGGTACGGTCGTCGGCGGCATCGTGCTCGCCCTCTTCATGCCGCTGGTCAAGATGATTCAGTCGGTTTCGGAGAACCAGTAGCCATGCGATTCCGCGGCTTTACGATGATCGAGATTCTCGTCACGATGGCGATCATCGTTCTCCTGATCGGTCTGCTCGTTGTCGCCGCCGGCGGCGCCCGCGAAGCCGCGATGGTGGCGACGACGAAGTCGCGGCTCAAGGCGTTGTCGCAGGCCGTGACCCGGTTCGAGTCAGAGGCGGGCTGCCTGCCGCCGCTGCTGGACAATGACCGAGCGGGCGTCGACGGCCTGGAGCCGACCCGCAAGATGGTGGGAGGCTATCCGGCCTATCTGACGGCGATGCAGCGGCGCTACTCCTACACATCGCCAGCCGAGTACCTGCTGGGCTATGGCGACGAGCAGCACGACGGCTATGGCTATGACCCCGAAGATCCCACCGCCGAGACGGCCGCCGCGCTCGGAATCCGCAGGCCGGGCGATGATGGATTCTGGAATGCCTCGTGGTCTGACGCACTTGGCGCCGACGATGGCCGAGCGGAACTGTGCGAGCGTCGCCCGGAACGCGATGGCCATCTTGGCGAGGTGCTTGGGCCGTACCTGGAACTCGACGACCCGGCCATGGTCGGCGCCATCGGTTGGGATGGAGACTGCAGCCAGGAGAATGCGGACGCCTCCGATCACTGGGACTTCGGGGCCTGGGACGGCTCGATTGACCCGGCGACGAATCAACCGCTGGTTCTCTTCCCCGGCGACGCCGGTTACAGCGCCTGTGGCCCGAAGGTCATTGTGGATGCGTGGGGCACGCCCATCCGGTACTACCGGCTGAATCATCCGCCCGGAAATCCCGGTGGCACGTATCCGCCCGACTATCAGCCCTCGGTGGGCTGGACTTACTCCCCGAGCATGGCGGAGTACTTTGCGCTGCGTCCCTGGGAGTTCGACGAGGGCGAAGGCACCGACTGGTGGTTCGTCGATGAAAGTGATCAGCGGTGGGGGGACTACGGACCGCTCGATGGGGGCAGTTCACGCGGTGATCCGTCGATTCCAAGGACGCTGCTGACGGGCCGATTCGCATTCATGTCCGCAGGGCCGAACCGCCGCATCTACGACTGGGCGCGGGTGGACTTTCCCGGTGAGGCGATCGACGGACTCTCCGACGGCCGCGGCGATCACGGGGCCTACGACAGTGCAGCCTCGGGCTGGTACGAGGACGGTATGGACCTGCGGTGGCTTGGCAAGCCTGCTTTTGATGCTGGCGTTGCTGCCACCGAGGAGGCCAACAGGGACAACATCGTGGAGGTCGGCCAATGAGTGAAAGGCGAACAGGATCGCGCCGCGGCTTCACCATGATTGAATTGATGATCGCCATCGTGATCATCAGCATTCTCGCTGCCATCACGCTCTCCATCGGGTCGGCCGTCCTTGAGTCGGCGGATCGGCGGAAGACGCAGGACATGCTGAGCCTGCTCGACGCGGCCATGGCCGAGTTTGAACAGCACACCGGTCACGCGATGACGTACGGGCAGGGTGACGGCGGGGGTACCCAGCCCTACCTGGACGAGCCGCTCAACGGGCTGAGCAGTTACGACATCCCCGTCCGCGGCGTGTACGGACAGGATCAGGTCGACGGTGTCGGTTTCCTGGAGGACTTCTCGGTTGCTCCCGACGACTTTTCGAGTTGGGAGACGGCCATGTCGAATCGAGCCGGCCGCAAACTGATGGTGGATGTCCTGAAGCGGCTGCAGTCGATCGACTCGTGTCGCGCGATTCTGGCCAAACTGCCGAGCGAGTTCTGGGAGGAGGTCGGCACGGGGTCATCTCCGACCGACAAGTTGCTGGTCGACACGTGGGGCCGCCCCGTGATCGTTGTGTTCGCCGGACGCGACTGGTTCGACAGCGGCACATCATCCTCGGGCGTCAACGACGAAGAGTTGGATGGAACGACCAATACCGCGCTGCAGGATGAAGACGGCACGATCCGTACCTTTGAGGAGCGGGCTTTCGGCCCGGCATCGGGCGATCGCACCTACTTCATGAGTGCCGGCCCCGATCAGCGATACGGCTGGGTCGGTTTCACGCACACGCTGGGAACCGCATTTACGCCCGCTCAGGAGGACGCTCGCTTCCGTAGAACCGAGGACAACCTCTATTCGTACGGGGTACGTCAATGGTGAACCGCCGGTACAGCCAGAGGATCCGTACCGCGTTCACGCTCATCGAACTGCTCGCGGTCGTGGCGATCATTGGTGTACTCGGACTTGCGACCGTGGCCTCCTACCAGGCCATCGCATCGGACGTGCGGAGGGCCGGTGCCGTGGAGGAAGTCAAAAACATGCTCACGATCGCGCGGCAGCGCGCGATCGAGGATGCCCGGCCCACGGCACTCGTGTTCCGTCCGACCATCACCGCGCCGGGCGTGCAGCAGTTGGAAGGCATCGTGGCCCAGTATTCCGGCGAGGCCTTCCCCTGGATTCCTGATCCGGAGTCGGGCGACCCGGGATCCATCAATGAACCAAGGACGGCGCGATTCGTCCCCGTCGGTTCCGGAAAGCCCATGCAGTTGGCTGAGGGCATCGGCGTCGCTGTGCCCGGGCACCGGATTTCCAACCTGAGCGACTACAGCAACTCGCCAACGACCGACCCGATGGCCTACGACGGGGATGTGCAGTACCTCACTCCAAGTCAGTTCGCCTCCAAGTTGCCCGAAGCGCCCGGGCAGATGATTGGCATCCTGTTCTCGGGTGACGGCGCGGTCGCCAATATCGTGCACGCTGCCGACGCCGACTGGCTGTGGGTCGACTTCAACGCGGATGGATTCCAGCGGTATGAAGGCATCGACTACTGCAACCGGCAGGACCCGGCTGGGTTCGGACTGCCAGATGCCTGCCCCCCCGTGGCCGATGGTGCGGCCGAACCACTCTCATGGTCGCCCCCTTCGGCTGGCTGCTTTGTAGGAGCGCGGTACCGGCTCAGTGACGGTCTGCACGTCGCCACCAAGGACATGTGGGAGGACAACGAGGCCGAGCGGCTGCCGATCTGCCAACAACATCTGGATGACGAGCCGCTGGTCGTGACGGGCGCGTGGCTGGCGGTCTACGACGATCGCGAGGCCCGCGAGCAACTCGATCCCATGACGTGGCTGGATTCGTCGACCGACCCGGTGCGGCGAAAGGCCGTGAGCGTTCGCGCGGCCTCCCTGCGGGAGTTCATCGACGCCAACGCCAGGCAACTGCACTTCAACAAGTTCAGTGGTGTGCCGATGGAGGCCGCCAACCGATGAATC
This sequence comes from Phycisphaerales bacterium, assembly GCA_030749435.1. GTDB lineage: Bacteria > Planctomycetota > Phycisphaerae > Phycisphaerales > SM1A02 > UBA12567. The sequence goes on along the minus strand of JASMKH010000009.1, from coordinate 279 downwards.
GCTTCCGCCGACCATTCCCGAAGCGGGGCTTCTCGCTGATCGAACTTCTGATGGCGATCTTCATCCTGGGGATCGGCCTGATTAGTATCGCCGCACTCTTCCCGGCCGGGGTGATGCTGCAGCAGCGGGCGGAGGACGAACTCAACGGTCCGCTGGTCGCCGCGCATGCGCTTGAACTTCTTCGAAGCAGGCTCTCCAGCGATGACTTCGGCTCGTGGTGGGATTACATCGATGCCCAGACCGACTGGGAGGGCGGCGAGGCGGCCAAACTGGACGCAA
>JASMKH010000008.1 GCA_030749435.1 Phycisphaerales bacterium | reverse complement strand
AGCTACACCCCGTGGTGCGATGCAGAACCAGAAAAAACGGCCCGCCGGAGCGGGCCCTCGGGAATGGGCGCGGGAGGATTCGAACCTCCGAAGGCGAACGCCAACAGGTTTACAGCCTGTCCCCTTTGGCCACTTGGGTACACGCCCTTGAGAGAACGCGGCAGGGTACCCCATGTCCGGACGGGCGGCAAGATGGACGGCTCAGCCAGCCCCCGTTGCCGACGCCACCGGAGCCGAACCGGAACTCAGTTGCGAGCCACCGCAGTCCCCCAATCGATCGCGGTATTGAGCAGCATGCGACCCGCTTGCAGTTGCAGATCCAGGTACGGCATCCCCGGAGGTTGGTCGCCCGGACCAAAACGGGCCGATGCCAACCGGTACTGTTGCAACTGGATGTGCGTGGGCAACCACAGTCTGCCCGACTCCTCGAAGGCCGAGAGGTCGGTTCGGGCCAGCATCGGTCCATGCTCATCGTCAATGACCCGGTCGATTCGCAGTGGCGCGAATCCACGCTCAATGTCCATGTAGATCCAGAATGGAGTCCGCCACCCGATTCGCAGAACCGCCACTTCGCGGCCGCGAATGCGGGTCGTCGCCGACTCAACAACGGCAGCCCCCTTCGGGAGCCGCGCCAGCAGCGATGCCAGGTCGTGTTCAACTGCCCGCGCCGTCCCGTCCCAACGCCTGCCAATGCAGCCACCCGCCCCGAGCCATGAGTCCTCGATGCCAAGCATGGGCGCCTCTCCACCTGGAATCTCCCGCAGTTCATCATCCAACCTCGCAAACCAGACGCGAATCCGGTCACTCGCCCATCGCATCGCGCTGGCATCCCCACCTGGCGCGGCCAGTCCACCCTGGTTGCTCGCGACACGTCGCTCCAACAACTGCGCATCCTGCCGCCAACGTGTCCACCACACGGACACTCGTCCCGGTTGCCTGACGGACGGATCATCTCGCCGATGCAATGACGCGCGGTAGGTCACGTCGATGGACGCCACGGCGTCGCGTTTGGCGGCGAAGATCGTCTGCACATCATCGACAGTCACTGGCGGTACCGGACGCGCTTCGTTCCATGCCGTGAACAGCGACTCGGCGAGAGGCTGGTGCCGGCCACCCCCCTTCGCGCTGGCGGGGATCCGGTCAAGAAGCGCGCCGCTCGAAGCACTGAGACGGCCGCTCGCAATGTCCCGCAGGAGCGCTTCGCACCACTGGGGTTGTGGCGTAGAACCGATCAGAGCCGATATCACCATGAGTGCAGGAATCATCTGCTAGGACTCCGTCTTGACAAACACCACGACTGGAACTGTGACGCACACCTCGCTCGATCCGACTCGTCGAAGCGCCACCTGTCCGCGAAGCAACCCATCCACTTCAACATCGGGCTCGAATACGACGCGGACTTGCGTGACGCCCTGGTGAGCACTGCTCGATCCCGACAAGCCAGCGATTCCGCCCGCTTCGACCTCAACGTCCCCGTCGATGCCGTACACCAGAATGCTGGCCTCGCATCGATCACCGGGACGAACGGTCCCGAAGAAGATTGATCGGGGAAGGACGCGAATGCCTGACTCCACCACTCGCCCCGAAACTCGAACGCGTTGGCGCTCGATCTGGCGGGTCCCATCCTGCCGCTTGATGACCGCCTTCACACCAAGCACGGCATCGACCTCGCCGGGCGCAGCACCGGACAATCGAACCGACCACGTCTGCCACGCATCGTTCAGTCCGGGGGCTTCGCTCGCCGTGCAGACTGCCCTGACCATTGGATCCTCCCCCCGCCACCGAACGTCCTCCATGGTGCCCTGGCCAAACCAACGGATCTCCACAGATCGCTCGCAGTGCGTGCCCACGGGACAGTCACCGAACCGGATCGCCTGGGGCGACACGGCCAGTCCCCGGACGATCCCCCGGCACCGCACTCGAAGCGGCGCTGCGGCCCCGTGACACGCGACCCCCCACGCGTGCACGCCGGGGTCATCCCCCGGCGTGATGCGGAGCCGAATGACGCCCGTTTCATTCGGCTGCAGGAGGCGTGGCCATTCCAGCACCTCCACGCATGAGGGGCAACTCACATCACACTCAGGGAGTTCCCACAGGGCCGTCCGTCCGCTCCGCACTGACACCTCAACGACGACCGCCTGCTTCGGCGAAAGCAGGCCCATGTCCAGCGCGACCTCGGACCCGGGCACGACCTCATGGGGCGACCCGCCAAGTGCAGCAAGTACCAGGGCAGCCTGGATCATTGCTCCTGCTCACATCGAAGCAGAACTCTGATCGCGCCTCCACATGGAAGTCCGGTTCCACCGATGCCTCCAATCGGCATGCATGATTCGGTGCAGTATCCGAACAGGTCCCCAAAGCACTGGCACTTGGCGGTGTTGTAGGTGTAGCCGATGTCGCCACAGGGCACCGTCGCCAGGTACTTGCCGGTCTCTTCATCGGACCATCCGACACGAGGCTGCGCTACACCATCACATCCCTCGTGCGATATCGATCCACGACACGTCTCCGCACGCGTGAAGGGGCCGTTGGGACACACACGCGGTGGCGTCACGCACGCATCGAGCGTCATGCCATGGGCTTTGGCGCTGCATTGGACGATTCCTGACATCGGACCCTCCAGATCGGCTCGCAGTGCCGCTGACCCGGCTGCCAAAACTCCCACAACGGCCAGCCCGCACATACGCTTCGTCATTTGTTTGAACACGATCAAGTCCTCCTTGTGTTGAGTGCAACTGCACAGTTCGAGCGCACGGCGAAACTACCTGGCGCGCTCCGCGATCTCTGAATAACTGCAGAAAGTCGGCGCACTCCTGCAACTTTCCTGATTCGGTGCGTTGACATCGCTCTTGCTTCAGTCGCGATCGAAACCGAATGGCGTTCGGTCCGAACATCACACCGAACGCAACCCGAGGAGACAGACACATGAAGGTTCTCTCAAAGGTTCTTGCAAGTGTTCTGGCCATGTCGATGGCCATCCGCGCTCATTCGCAGTGCTTCTCGTGCAACATGCCAGAGGCTGTTGATTCGGCGTTGCTCGAGGACATCTCCGAAACACTGCGGGCAAGCGATCACCAGCGTCAGGCGATTCAATCGCTGCATCACGCCTATCTGGATGCATGGAAGGCGCTTCAGGACACCGCTGTCGCCACCCTGGCTGCCCGCGAGTTTGACTCCGCTGCCTGGGGATCGGACGCCGCCTCCCGCGCCAAGCAAGTCCACAGGCTCATCGGCATGGCGAAGCGAGCCCTGGCGACCCTGAGCGAAGCGGACGAGCAGTTGTTCGAGGACATCGCCAGCGTTCTTTCGGACGAACAGATCGCGCTGCTCCCGGTCTGGATGGACTACCGACGCGTCATCGCCACGACGCAGTCCACGTTTCCGCACCAAGCGGAGTTTGACATCCTGAAACTGCTTCCCAACCCAGACGAGGACGCCGCAGTCCGATTGGCCTGCATCGGCGCCCTCAGGTCGACCATGAAGCAGTATGCCGAGGAGATCCAAGCCGCTCAGGAAGGGTACATGCGCGCGATGGCCGACGCCTATGACGACATGGCCGACGGGAAGATCGACGCCAAGACGCTCATGGACTCCACGATCCAAATCAACCGCGATGTCTACACGCAGCGGGATGCGATTCAGGACGATGTGGCCCGAAGGGCGCGGACCGCCATCAAGCCCCTCGCCCCTACCGCGGCGCGCGACCTCCCGCTTCGGCAGAAGCTGCTCGATGGAAACCCTACGGGCGACGCGTACATCCGTGACATGATCGCCTGGCTGCATGCCATTGATGCGGCCCAACTGGAGCCCGCTGATGCAGCAACCTGTATTGAGATCGTGATGCGACTTGAGCCGTTGATCGATTCGTACGTTCAGATTGGACACGGGAGGGGGCAGGACCCCGGGCGCGTTTCTGCCGCACTGCAATTGGTGGGCGATGCTTCGGGGGGACTGCACAAGGCGATCTTCACAACGCTCGGCAAGGGAATCTACGACCGCGTATTGGCTCAGCGAGACCGATACCAGACGCGAACCGAACGCCCTCTGACCGCCGCCGCATCGAAGTCCGCTCCAGACGCCCTCACCTCGAAACGCCTTCCAGACGCCCTCGACGTTCATCCGATGTCCGCTACGCGGTTTCAAGACCTGCTTGAGATCCTCGGCCAGTACCCCGATGACGCTGACTCATGGAGCCGCTTCGGCGCCGCGGGCGATGAAATCAGGGGGGATGAAGTGATCCAGAGTGCGCTCCCGAGACACCCACCGAGGGATGGCGACGACCGTCAGGCCGACTTCGACCGGTGGATGGATGCCAAGCAGCAGAGCCTTGAACGCGTCGATGCCGTCGATGCCGAACTGATCAGATCGGTTGCCGACGATGCACCCGAGGAACGCATCGCCCTGGCATCCGCGCAGGCCAGGTGCTGGCGGCGACTGCCCATCGACGCCGCTGCCGCAGAACAAGCCCTCCGGTCTCGCTTCGACCACCTTGACCTCGTCGCGTCCGCTGCCGCAGCCGGCCTGGATCTCGACGATCCGCACCTCGCATCGCTGCTGCTCACCCGCACGAATGAATTCGCCGAGATCATGGAGTCGCACGCGATGGCGTGCCTTCGAGCACGAGGAACGCCGGGAGCCGCTGTTGTCGCCGGCAGCACGGGCTGGGCCACGCCCAACGACATCCTTCGCCCACTGCGCGATGCCACGGAAGAGGCTGACAAAGCAGCCCGGCAGGCGGCGACGGACGCCGTCCATGAGGTGGCTGCGTTCCTTCCCCATGACCAGGTCCCGGCATGGAGGCGGGCCGTCGCGCATGCCGCGTGGCCGTGCCTGAGCCGTCCCGTCGATGAAGCGCGATCAATCCACGTCGTCGCCGTGGCCACCGCGCCCCCGGACGTCGAGGCGGCGCTCAAGGCGGCCTTCGCCAACCTGCTCACCGACGCGCTGGCCCTTCAGGACGAGATCACTCCGATCCTGATCAACCAACCGCTGAGCGCAACCACGGAGCGTATGAAGGGCGACGACCGCATTCGCATCCACGCACGATTTGAACGAACAACGCAGCGCGTCCAGCAGTGGCGCGATGAGTTCAACGAGATTCTCTCGGGCCGCCCCGCCGTTGCAGCGCATCCGTAGCCGTGGCGGCCCGCACGGCGCGGGCGTAGCGGTCCCGCGATGCAGAGGCGCCAGCGGCTGCGCCAACAGGTTCTGCCACCCCCTCTCGCTCACTCCAGGAGGGACGCATGCGTCAACCGTGGCCTGAACGGCCCCAGGACGTCAAAGAGGATCGTCCAACGGCGCCGAGGCCGATCGCTCGCTCGTCCAGAATCACATCTGCGAATGAGCCTTCCAACGGCACGGAAGCGAAGCCCCCGCCATCACCCCAAAGCCACCGACCGGAATCGAACCGGTAACCTCCAGATTACAAATCAGGTGCTCTGCCAATTGAGCTACGGTGGCGAAGCGTGCAGGGTATCGCAGGTGAGCAGTTTCGTCACCTCGTACCACTCAATATCGCTGATGTCTTGACGGAGCGCCTCCTCGACTGCACGCGCTTCTTTCTCTGCTTCTTTCCTGGCTTTCTCTATCTCCCGCCGAACACGCTCCTCCTCTCGCATCTTCTCGCGAATCTCCCGCTGTTCTTCACGAGACTTGCGTTGGAGCTCCTTTGTCGCAACAGCCCATCGAAGTTCCTCCATCCGTGACGAAACACATTGCTCAGTAATACGTGCATTCCGGAATGCCGACCCGTGGCGGTTCACCAATGCGTAGCCATCTCGAATTTCTTGTTTCAATGTCCCGTAGTTGTCATGCTTGGTCTTAGACAAGATGTCTGAAACCTTGCCGTCAAATGCGTCGATTACAAACTTGATTGCGGTCTCTCGCCTCCGATTCTCCGTGTAATCACACTCGGCAGCCATGCCTTCCTTCAGCAACTGCTTTGTACGCGTTCGTGCAGCCTTCAGCTCTTGCCCCGTTTCCTTGTGAGCCCACTCATCGGCAAGTTCATCGATCACAGCCTCATGCGGCTCTAGATAACGATCGCCATACCCTTCAATAATGTTTCTCATGGCTCGAGCTGCACCTTGTAGACGCTCGGCGTCCTCATGAGCTGCGAGTTGAATCGCCTTGGCAGCTTTAATTGCCTGCTCGGATTCCTGCTCGCGCCCTCTTATTAGATCACGAGCTTTGGCATACATGATCTTGGCAGCCTCTTCGGCATCGCGAACATGGGCATCCTACGAAGCGGCTCTAGTTCCGCCTTGGTCTGCTCAGTTTCCAATCTTGCATTCTGCGCCTTTCTTAAGAACAGGAATGCGCAGGCAAGTGCGATCGCCGCCACGGTGACAAAGAGCACGATGAGCAGCGTTTTAACCGAGGCCAATTACTCCTGTGACCAAGAAGCATGATTCGTCATATATGAGTACTCACTACCAAAGAGACCTACGGGTTGATCATCGCCAACGGGCAGTCACTTGGTGGGATGACGTTAGGTGGAGCTGGACCCCAGTCATCAACGATCTTCAGCAAGTCATCGACGTTGACAACAGCGTCATCGTTGAGATCGGAGAGGGCTGCGAGGCCTTCGTTAGGGTTGCTGACAATTCGCCATGCAGTGCAAGTGGAAGACCCGCAAGAGGTTTGCACTGTCTTATTTGCCCGCGCCTCTACCGTTCCATCTGACCACGCCCTAACAATCTCCCACACATGCTGGTTTGAATAATCGTGATAGACCTGCACAGTCCCATACCAAACAATCGTCGGCTCAGTACCACCTCGGTAGTCATACCCAGCGTTCATTGAAGCATTCGCTTCTGGGCTCTTGCCGCCAACCATATTGAATGCCATCAGGCAGATCGCAACGGTCATTGCACCGAACATCAGTTTCGTTCCTCGGTCTATTTCAAACTCCTCTCAAAATCAAGTGTTGTGTATTCAAGAAATCACCTCCCGCATCAACTGGTGAAACGGGAGGTGATTCGTTTGTTTCATTGGTGTTCATTGGTCACGGGCATGGGCCATATCCTGAAAGCAGAATTAGGATGTCATCCACACCGACATCGCCATCACCACTGAGATCACCCAAGCATGTCCCTGGGCACTCGATATCTTCGCATGCAGTGAGGTCGCCGAAGTAGGTGCCGCCGAGGCTCGCGCAATCATCAAGTGATATCTGCGTACAGGCACCAGCAACACAGCAAGCTCCAATCCATGGATCACATGCAGCAGACTTGCAGTCACTTGTGTCGCCTTGCCATGTTCCGCCGAGTAAGTCGCAGACGCTCTCCAGTGTCGTCAGGCAGTTGTCACTGACGCAGCATGCGGCAATCGCCGGCGGAGGCGTACAGGCCACATCACTGCAATTCGTGTAGTCACCGGCCCACTCGCCACCGAGGCTGGTGCATGTGTACTCGTTTGATTCCGAACACATGCCACCAATGCAGCAGGCACCAAGGTTGCCTTCGTTGCTACAGTCAACTTGGTCGCAACTCGTCAGAGGGCCTATGAAATTGCCGCCGGCAAGACCGCATTCGTAGGGGTCAGCCTCGACACATTCCGTTTCAAGACAACATGCGCCAAGTGCCGCGGAGCCATCGCCGCAATGCTCGCTAATAACATTGCCTGAGCCTTCCCAAGCACCAAACACTTGATGACTGCTGCTTGATCCTGCATTGCCACATACCATCGTGTTGTACATATAGAATGGCATATTCGCCCAGATGCCCAACCCCAGCGGGCCGCCGAAAGTTATATTTCCGGTGACGACACAATCTCGGACAACAGCCCCCGGGCATTGATATAGATGAATACCCATGGTATGCGCGCCGTCTACGAGGTCTGCGTTGTTTCGTATCTCGACATCTTCGATAACTACATTATTGGAATGCGATATCCTGAGTGGGCGTGTGGATGTGTTCGCAATGATCTCGCAGTTCTCAACTCGGCAGACATCACTCTCTAGAACAAGAAGATTTCCGCCGGTGTAAGTGACATTGCACTTGGTCACGGCGCAACCATCCAACTCAAACTCTCCAATACCCCATACGCTGATCGCAGCGCAAGTGTTATATTGATCGCCCGACCATCCTCTGGTAAAGATCAGATTCGATATGCGCACGGAGGCCTGCGAGCCCATGTCTTCTGCCCTGAGCAGACACTGGTTCAAGTACTGGCCATCAATAACCGGCCGAGGCCCGTCGGGATCACCCTCGATCGTGATCGAGTAGCCGACATGTATATCGTCGTAATTCAAGAGAATATGTTCGTAGTAGGTCCCCGAACTGATCCGAATGGTATCGCCATCCTGCACAACATTAACTGCGTCTTGAATTGTCGGATAATCCGCAGGCACATTGATCGTCGCAGCATCAGCGCACGTCGCCAGCAGACCTATCATCAGTAGCTTCTTCATCATCTCTCTCCTCCGCTGGGCACATGCCCAAAGCGGATCGATTCTAGTGGCACCTGAGAGATGAGCAAGTGTTGGCGAGGAAACGCTGATTTCGATGCAAACACTCGCGATGGCGTCCCCCATCAGCTCGTCGCTGACATCCCCCCGTACCCCCCTGTTGTGTGGGCCAATTGAAAGCGAACGCTCGTCAGTTCAGACTGTGAACATGCGTACTGGCGAGGCACAATGGTGCAAACGGATCTGCTGACAACTCGTTTGCAAACACACTTAGGAAGCACGTAGGACCGGAATCGAACCGGTAACCTCCAGATTACAAATCAGGTGCTCTGCCAATTGAGCTACGGTGGCGAAGCGTGCAGGGTACTCGACCTGCAGCACTGAATCACGGAGCCGCGTGCCGCTTGCGGATTGCCACCGCCAGCACCGTGGCGTCGGCGGGAGTCACGCCCGCGAGGCGTGAGGCCTGCCCCAGTGTCGAAGGGCGAAATCGAGCAAGCGCCTCCGCCGCCTCGGTGCGCAAGCCCGCCACGCAAGCCATGTGAAAGTCCTCAGGGATTCGCACCTTGTCGGCCTCCCGCTGGCGTCGAATCTCGGCCTGTTGCCGCTTCACGTACCCCGCGTACCGAGTGTCCGTCATCACCCGCGCGACGTCCCGGTACGCATCATCGCCCCCGAGTCGATCGACGATATCTCGCACCGCCACGTCGGGTCGCCGCGCCAGCGCGGCGAGATTCTTCCCCGCTTCGCCCGGCGCGGCCTCAAGCCGGCGTGCAAGATCGGTAAGCCGCTCACGGCGCGACTCCCACACCGCCCACCGGGCATCACCAACCGTTCCCCATCCGCGGCCGATCGGCGTCAGCCGCTCATCGGCATTGTCGCTACGCAGCAGCATGCGATGCTCGGCCCGGCTTGTGAACAGTCGATATGGCTCTCGTGGAGTTCGGGTAACCAGATCGTCCAACATGACGCCAATGTAGGCCTGGTCCCTCGCGAGCCGCGCCGGAACCTCGTCCCGAGTCATGCGGGCCGCATTCACGCCTGCAACAAGCCCCTGGCCAGCGGCCTCTTCGTACCCGCTGGTCCCATTGATCTGCCCTGCCAGGAAGAGCCCTGGAACTGACTTCACCATGCAGGTCGAGTCAATCTGGTGCGGCCGGACCATGTCGTACTCGACGGCGTACCCGTACTGCAACACTTCGGCCCGCTGGCAACCGGGCATCGATCGAACCAGCGCGTCCTGGATATGTGGTGGCAGCGACGTACTGATGCCGTTGCAGTACACCGACCCGCCCTCCAGCGTCTCGGGCTCGAGGAACACATGATGGCTCTGGCGATCCGCAAAACGAACCACCTTGTCCTCGATGCTCGGACAGTATCTCGGGCCTGCCTCCGCATTGATCTGGCCACTGAACATCGGAGCCTTGTCGAGGTTGTCGCGAATCAGTTGGTGCGATTCGGGCGTTGTCTGTGTCATACGGCAACTGATCTGGGCGAGCGCCGGAAAAGTACCGCGTGTCACATCGCTGAACGGCGTTGCAGGATCGTCACCGTGCTGCGGCGTCAGGGCATCCCAGTCAAGTGACTGCCAGCGAAGCCGGGGCGGCGTGCCCGTCTTCAAACGTCCGAGTTCCAGCCCAAGGTCGCGAAGCGCGGCGGAGAGGCCATCTGCCGATCCCTCGCCGACACGTCCGCCGGACGAAGTCTGCGTGCCCGTATGCATGATCGCTCGCATGAACGTGCCGGTCGTGAGCACCACGGAGTCGGCCCGGTGCGCGGCGCCGTCCGAGCATCTCACGCCTACACAGCGATCCCCTTCCCGCAGGATGTCCGCAACTGTCCCGGTAACCACGTCAATATTGGGCCGCGAGGCAATGAGTTGCTGCACGCAGGCGGCATAGGCGTCCTTGTCGCACTGCGCCCGTGGTCCCTGCACCGCAGGCCCCTTCGACTGATTCAGGATCTTGAACATGATTCCAGACGCGTCCGCAGCGATCCCCATGATGCCACCGAGCGCATCGATCTCACGAACGACCTGACCCTTCGCAAGCCCACCGATCGCGGGATTGCAGGACATGACGCCGATCTTGCTTGGATCCATCGTGAGCAGCACGACGCGCCCGTCGACACCAAGAATGCTGGACGCCGCCCACGCTGCTTCAACGCCTGCGTGGCCGCCACCAACGACGATCACGTCGCAGGAATGTGAACTCCGGCTCAGCCGACGGTCCATGTATCTGGTCCCGCAACAAGCGTGGCCAGATCGGCATCCGGGCGTGCCTGCTGGGCCTGCCTGATCTGCTCGCAACTCTCCTGCTCGTAGGCCGGGCGATCCGGATTGCAATAGAGCACTCCGAGCGGCTCGGGCAGTTCGGGGCTTCGCATATTGGCAAGCGTGAACGCAAGCGTGCGATCCGTTTCATCATGGACGAGCAGATCCTTCTCAGTCACACCACCGGTCCCGAGCGTGACCGCGCGAGGCCGACCGTTCACGATCATGACGCCCTTGTCCCGATTCTCGCCGAAGATCAGCGGCTCGCCATGCACGAGGTCAACCGTGTTGTTCGGCCGCGTGTCCTTCTGCGAGGCATAGAACCACGCCTGGTGGTTGAAGATGTTGCAGTCCTGGTAGACCTCGATGAAGGCGCACCCAGCGTGGCCGGCGGCCCGCTCCATGGTCGGACCGAGCATCTTGACATCAACATCAATGCAACGAGCGACGAAGGTGCACTCGGCGGCAAGAGCCAGCGCCAGCGGATTGACTGGCTCGTCGATCGAGCCCATGGGCGTCGACTTCGTGACTTTGCCACGCTCACTCGTGGGCGAGTACTGCCCCTTGGTCAATCCGTAGATTCGATTATTCAACAGAAGGATGCGCACACCGACATTTCGTCGCATCACGTGAATCGTGTGGTTTCCGCCGATCGAGAGAAGATCGCCGTCACCGGACACGATCCACACATCGAGATTCGGGTTCGCGAGTTTGATGCCGGTGGCAAATGCTGGCGCCCGGCCATGAATCGAATGCAGGCCGTACGTCTCCATGTAGTACGGGAAGCGAGCGGCGCAGCCGATTCCGGAGACGAAGACGAAGTCCTCTTTGCGGCGGCCGACCTTCGGAAGCGTCTTTCGCACCGCGGCAAGGACCGCATAGTCACCGCACCCGGGACACCAGCGCACGTCCTGATCGGAGGCAAAGTCCTTGGGCTTGTAGGTCGGCAGCGGAAGATCGGTGGATGTCATCGTCCTGCCTCCTCGATCGCATTCCGGATGCCCTCGACCAGTTCTTCCACATGGAATCCTCGGCCTTGAACCACGCTGACCGTCCTCGCATCAACCAGATAGTGGGCTCGCAGCAGCATCGCGAGTTGCCCGGTGTTGATTTCCGGGACGATGATGTTCCTGTATCGAGCGAGCACCTCGCCGAGATTGGGTGGCATCGGATTCAGGTGCCGCAGATGGACCATCGCCGTGGGGACTCCATCTCGCTGGAGCCGCTCTGTCGCGGAAACGATGGCGCCTCGAGTACCACCCCACCCTACGACGAGCGAATCAGCCCCGGCATCGCCCCCAACCTCGATCGGCGGTATGACCGCCGCAACCCGCGCGACCTTCTCCGCCCGCGCCGCGATCATGGTCTGATGGTTCGGACCATCGTAGGTCACCGCCCCAGTCGTTCCATCCTTCTCCAGACCGCCGAGCCGGTGCTCCAATCCCGGTGTTCCGGGAATGGCCCATCGACGCGCCAGCGTCTCCGGGTCTCGCAGGTAGGGCTCAAATGCCTCGTCCGCGTCGGGCTCCGCCAACGGGTGTTCGATCGAGATCGGCGGTATCGACGCTACGTCCGGAACCTGCCACGGCTCAGCTCCATTGGCGATTCCGGCATCGCTGAGCACGATGACGGGGCACATTGCCCGGACCGCCAGTCGAACCGCCTCGATGGCAGTGTCGAAGCAATCCGACGGCGAGGCGGCCGCCAGCACGACGCATGGCGCCTCGCCCGACCGGCCATACATTGCCTGCAGCAGATCGGCCTGCTCGGTCTTGGTCGGCATCCCGGTCGCCGGGCCCGCCCGCTGAACGTCCACGACGACCAGCGGCAATTCCAGCATGACCGCCAGACCGAGGGCCTCGCCCTTGAGGGCCAGACCCGGCCCGGAGGTTCCCGTCACACCGATGCCTCCGGCGTAACTCACACCGATGGCAGCGGCGACGGCGGCGATTTCATCCTCCGCCTGAAAGGTCTGAATACCAAATTGCTTCAGCGCCGAGAGACCGTGCAGCAGATCGGAGGCCGGTGTGATCGGATACCCGCAGTAACTGACCTGCGTGTCGGCCTTCGCGCCGGCAACCGCGAGGCCAAGCACCATGGCTTCGTTGCCGTTGATCTTGCGATACAGACCTGGCGGCAACTCGGCGGCGGCGACCTGGTATCGCTCCGGAATCGCTTCGGTCGTTTCACCGAAGGCCCAGCCGGCCTTGAGCGCGGTGACGTTCATGGCGGCAATCTCGGGCCGCTTCTTCTTCTCCCCGAAGTAGGACTCAAGCCAGTCGATCGTAGGCGTGAGCGGACGGTCATACATCCAGCACACCAAGCCCAGGGCAAACATATTCCGGCAGCGATCGATCTCCTTGGCACTCTGCCCCGTCTCGGCAAGCGCCTCTCGAACGATGCGGGTCATCGGCACCGTGACAATGCGAAACCGCGACGCCAGCACCTCGTCGGCGAGCGGCCTCTCGTCAGGGCCGTAGCCAGCCTTCTTCAGTCCGACACCCGTAAACTCGTCTTCATCGGCAATGATCATGCCGCCGGGGCGCACCTCGGCGACGTTCGTTTTGAACGCAGCCGGGTTCATCGCCACGAGCACATCAACTGCATCACCGGGTGTGTGAATGGGGCGGGCAGCGAAGTGGACCTGAAACCCCGACACACCGAAGGTGGTGCCACGGGGCGCACGGATTTCAGCGGGGAAGTCCGGGAAGGTCGAGAAGTCGTTTCCAAGCACAGCGGTCGTGCTGGTGAACTGCCCGCCGGCCAGTTGCATACCGTCGCCGCTGTCGCCCGCGAAGCGAACTGCGACTGCCTCAACGGGAGTCGGCGAAGTCGTACTTGGTGCCTCTGGCGCTTGGCTTGTCACATCGTTCGTCCTGCGTTGACCTCGCCCGAAAAGTAGGATTCTACGGCCATCGAAGGGCGTGAACAAGACGCAGGCCCCCCCCATCCGGTCAGGGAGTGGCGGATTCCGTTGTGCCGCCATCGCCCCACAGGCTCATCAGGATCGCCATGTCCCGGATGTCCACGGCGGAGTCCCCGTTCAGGTCACCCGGCTGAGGCACCGGGCAAGCGGCAGCCAGCACCGCGATGCAGTCGGTCTCTGGCCCGGACCATCGACCACTCGCGTCAAGGCAGGCTCGCTCGGTCACTTCGATGCACATCGAGTCGATGCAGCAGGCGCCCTTGGGCGGTGACAACGATTCGTGCCACTCACCGAAGACGCTGTCTCCAAAGGTGCGGTAGTCGACATCCTTGGTGTCTACTCGAGAGTTGTAGCCCTGGTACACCGCCCCACCAGCACCACCAGCTGCGTTCTGAATGAAGGTGCACCGCTCGAGTGAAATCAGGCTGCTGTAGACATAGACGCCACCGCCGTTGTAGGTCGTACCGCAATCCTTGAAGATTCCGTCAATGACCCTCACCCGCGACCCCGCATCGGCTGCCAGCCCGCCGCCTCCGAACACGGCCTGATTCGACGTGAACCGACAGTCGGTGAAAGTGCACTGGCTTGCGTGAACGAAGACGCCGCCACCACGTTCAGACCTGTTGGAGGTCACTCGGCATCGGATAAACCGTGGTGCCGCATCCTCACCGATCCACGCGCCTCCACCTTCGTAAGTCGTGACGTTGCCGACGATCCAGCAGTTCTCGATGACCGGGGCACAGCCCTTGATCAGCAGCCCACCACCAATCGTCGCTTCTTCACCGAATCGTGTCCGATCACCAGTGCCACCAATGATCTTGAATCCGCGGAGTGCGGCTGCGTCGTCCTTCCCTCCGGCGATCGTGACCGCCGGCCGATCGATGCCCGAGGCGTCAATGACAGTTCGCGATGGCCCGGCCTCGCCGTCGAGGACGACCGTCCGGTTCCGAAGGTCGATCGCCTCTCGGTAGGTCCCCGCCCCGACGATGATTCGGTCTCCCGAGACTGCCGCGTCGATCGCCGCCTGAATGGTCGCGGCATCGTCGGGCACGCGAATGGACCGCGCCTCCGCCAATGCGGTGCAGCCCAGAATGCACGACAGAATGACCTCTGAGAATCGCATGCCCGCCGACATTCAAGCACGATGGCCGCCGAATGTCCAATGAGGGGCTTGAAGGAGTGTAGGATGGGCTGGTCGGGGTCGTACCCAGGTCGAGACGCCCTGACGAACCCACACGAGCGAGTTGCACCGGGGCCAGGAACAGATGCCACAGATCGAGGTCAAGACGAAGCAGGGCCGCCGGCGATTCGAACTCTCGGACCGTCCAGTCACGATTGGCCGCGCCGACGACAACACCCTTGTCCTGAAGGATGATCGCGCCAGCCGCCATCACTGCGTCATCGAGCCGTCTGAGGAGGGGTTCCAGCTTCGCGACCTCAAGAGCCGCAACGGCACCACCTTGAACGACGAGCAGGTAGAGACGACCACGCTGGGAAACGGGGACATCGTAAAAGTCGGCCGGACGAAGATCACGTTTATCGATCCGCAGGAACTGATCACGATGGCCGAGGTCGAGCCCGGGGCCCCGATCGAAGAGGACTTCTTCCCTCCCGATCTGGACACACTGGACATCGACCTTCAGGCGGAAGCCGGTCAGGTCGCCCAGACGAACTGGGAACGGCGACTTGAGGACATCATCGTCTCCGGAGAAGACAAGGGGTTCGGGGAAGAGGACATCAGCCTCGTCGACAATCGCGGCGTCACGGTCCACCAGGCGCAGTCGGGCGGAATCGACACTGGCCGCGACGGCGAGGCCGCTGAAGGAACCCGGGCATTCCGCAAGCTTCTCTACGCCTCATTCCGGACTCGCGCCACCGACCTCCATATCGAACCTCGCATCGACGGGTGTGCCGTTCGACTTCGCGTCGATGGCACGATGATCACCGCTGTGCAGTTCTCCAAGCAGATCTTCAAACGGCTTCTCGGCATCGTCAAGATCCTCTGCGAGATTGAAACGAGCCAGAAGAACCAGGTACAGGATGGGCACTTCTCGGTGTCGATCAAGGGCCGCCGGGTGGACTATCGAGTCAGCCTGACGCCCTCGGTACACGGACAGAAACTCGTCATCCGGGTGCTCGATGCATCCAACAGCCCGAGCCGCCTCCACGAATTGGGCCTCGTGCCGTGGATGTACGACAAACTCCGAACGATCGCCACCCGCGACGCTGGCCTGCTGCTTGCATGCGGACCGACCGGGTCGGGCAAGACCACAACCCTGTACTCGTGCCTGCGTGAGATCGACGTCGAGCAGCGGAACGCCATCACGATCGAGGATCCAGTCGAGTACTTCCTTGAGGGCTGTACGCAGATCCCGATCGATCACGGCCAGGGGACGACGTTTCACAGCGTGCTCCGATCGGTGCTGCGGCAGGATCCGGACGTCATTTTCGTCGGTGAGATCAGGGATATCGAGACCGCAACGGTGGCCATGCAGGCGTCGATGACGGGGCACCTGGTCTACACGACCGTCCACGCCAAGGACACTATTGGCGCCGTCTTCCGCCTGTTGGACCTCGGGATTGAAGCGCCGCTGGTCGCCAACGCCCTCAATCTGATCGTCGCCCAGCGACTGGTCCGTCTGCTCTGTCCAACCTGCCGCAAGGCCGTGTCGCCGACGCCGGCTCAGACGCTTCGCATGGGGCAGCACGTCGCGGGTCTGTCGAAGATCTACGTCCCTCAGGGCTGTAAGAAGTGCCTTCGAACCGGGTTCCACGGCCGCCGCGCCCTCTTCGAACTGCTGGAGATCACAGACGGCATCCGGGACCTGATTATGAAGGAGCCCTCCATCAAGGGCATTCGAAACCTGGCAGGTCAGGGCTTGTTCACCTCGCTTGAGCAGTTCGGATTCGGCCTGGTGGGCGACGGGCAGACCACGTTCGACGAAATCGAGCGGGTGGCGGGCTCCGAGTAGGCCAGCCTCAGCCCTGCCCCCCTGCGGCACCGAAAGGCCCCACCGGCCCTGATCCCACCCCGCCCACCGGGTCCGCCTTTGAATCGTGCCCGTGGCTGGTATACTGCGGGGCTTCCCCAAAGGACCTCCATTCCATGAGCACTGAAATCACTCCGAACGAAACGCTGACCTTCACCGTCAGGCAGGTCCCGACGACCAGTTCGAAGGTCAAGACGATTGAGCGTCTCATGTGGATGCAGCCTGAACTCCAGAAGGGCATGCGCGCCTTGGCCCGCCAACGCCGCCAGAAGGACAATGTCACCTACGTCCGCGCGGGTCGCCCATGGACGAATCGCAAGCGGGCCACGCGGCTGCAGCGATGCGAAGCGGGTCAGGAGTTCACGCTTCTGGTAACGCCTCAGATCGCAGGCGACCTTCGCAGCGTGTCCGAGTGGCTGGACGTCCGCTCGGCCTGACTCGTGGGCATTCCCGGGGGGGGCATTCCGGGGGGCATTCCGGGGGCTCGAAGGCAAGCTTGAGCAGTCAGCAACTCAGCCGAGTTGATCGAGTATCCGCCGCGCGATCGGCGTGGTGTCGTCGGGGATCTCACTGGGTCGGACCCACCTGAACGCTTCGTATTCACCGGTGTTGAAGCCGATGTCATCGGTCGGCATCTCGACGGTGAGCACCACTTCCCAGGTCCGGGTGTTTGGGTCAAACATCACCGCCTCGGCTCGAGGCGTCGACGACAACACACGTCCGATTTCCTCTGCATACTCGGCAGCGAGCGCCTGCTCCGGGCTGTTGCCGGGTTCGACGCCTCCGGAGGGGGCCAGTTCCCACCAGCCTGCCTGCCATGTCGTCCACTGGGCACGGCGCCCCAGCAACACCCGCTCACCGCACCGCGTCACCCCCTTGACGCCGAGGGGCCGGCACATGCAATCGTGACTCGGGCCCGTCTCATCCGCCTCCGACTGCACCGCATACCAGCGAAACGCGCACGGGAATCCCTGGATGACCGCGCCCCCGGCGCCGTTGCGGTGCACGCCTGCCACCTGGATCATCTTGCCGTCATACAGCCTCCGGTTTGCGGACCGCATGGCAGCCCATCGCCGCTCCGCCTCATCCCGCAGATGCGGATCCGGCAGCCAATCGCGATCACCCAACGACACAATGGCCGGTCGACGCAGGCGGATGATCGTCGTCGGATTCACAGGCAACCCTGGGTCAACCGAACTCGATGCCCTGCGCAAGCGGCAGGTCGTCGCCCCAGTTGATGGTGCACGTCTGACGCCTCATGTAGGCCTTCCACGAATCCGATCCACTCTCGCGGCCGCCGCCGGTGTCCTTCTCACCACCAAAGGCGCCACCGATCTCGGCGCCGCTCGTCCCGATGTTCACATTGGCAATGCCGCAGTCCGATCCGGCTGCGGAAAGGAACCGCTCCGCCATGCGGACCGAGTCGGTGAAGACGGCACTGGAGAGGCCCTGGTCGACGTCGTTCTGCATGTCGATCGCCTCGTCGAGGTTCTCGTACTCGAAGATGTAGAGAATCGGCGCAAACGTCTCCTCCCTTGTGATGCCAGGCGTTGCGCCACGCGGGACGCGAACGATGGTCGGCGTGACGAAGTTGCCAGCATGGTCGGCAAAGCAGTCGATCCCTTCCACTCCGCCGCACAGCACCTCGCAGCCCTGTTCGGTCGCCGATTCAATGGCGGCACGCATGGCGTCCACGCTCCGTTGATCGATCAGCGGTCCGACCAGTGTGGCGGCGTCAAGCGGATCACCAATGGGAACCTGCTGATAGGCCTTGGCGAGACCCGAGGCGACCTGGTCCACCAACGAGGCATGGCAGATGAGCCGCCTGGTCGACGTGCATCGCTGGCCCGCAGTTCCGACGGCACCAAAGAGCGTGCCCCGGACGACGAGATCGACGTCGGCGGACTCGGTCACGATGATCGCGTTGTTGCCACCAAGTTCCAGCAGGCTGCGACCGAGACGTTTGGCGACCTGTGTCCCCACGTGCCGCCCCATTCTGCAGGATCCGGTCGCACTGATGAGCGGCAGCCTTCGGTCGGCGATCATCGTCTCGCCGACTTCGTCATCGGTTCCGATGACCAGACCGAACAGATCCGCCGGGTCGCCGGCGTCGGGCACGAACATGTCCTGGTCGCGCATCACCTGCTGCGCGATATTGGTCATCGCGATTGCAGTGAGCGGGGTCGCCAGACTTGGTTTCCAGATCTGCGCGTTTCCGCAGACGGCGGAGAGCATGGCGTTCCACGCCCACACCGCAACCGGAAAGTTGAAGGCGGTGATGATCCCGATTGTTCCGAACGGATGCCATTGCTCGTACATCCGGTGGAGCGGCCGCTCGGACGGCATCGTCAATCCGTACAACTGGCGAGACAAGCCCACGGCGAAGTCGGCGATGTCGATGCACTCCACCACTTCGCCGATGCCCTCGGGCAGGATCTTGCCCATTTCCATGGTTACCAGACGCCCAAGATCCTCTTCGTGCTCGCGATAGGCGTTGCCCATGCGTCGGACGAGTTCGCCCCGCTTCGGCGCGGGGAACATCCGCCATGATCGCTGCACGACCATGGCCCGCTGCACCGCCTCTTCATACTCCGAAGCGGACTGAAGCCGAACAGCGCCGAGCGCCTCGCCATTCGCGGGATTGAA
The DNA here is from genome assembly GCA_030749435.1 of Phycisphaerales bacterium. Lineage (GTDB taxonomy): Bacteria > Planctomycetota > Phycisphaerae > Phycisphaerales > SM1A02 > UBA12567. The sequence goes on along the minus strand of JASMKH010000008.1, from coordinate 61,742 downwards.
GGAAACCACGCACCCGTCGCCCGGCTCGGCATCGGACAGCAGCAAGGGGTGAGCGCAGAGATCTGAGACGATGTCGGTTGTAGTAGACATCCGAGGATTGTACGGGCACTGCCTCCCGAGAGCCGCCTCGGACTGCCCGAGAACCAGAGTCAGTCATGAGATGTACACTCCACCGAATGCCACTCAACCGAGACCAGGTCGCCCGCCGCGCCGCCCGCGAACTGCGGGACGGCTTCTACGTCAATCTGGGGATCGGCATGCCGACCCTGGTGGCCAATCACGTTCCGGATGACATCACCGTCTGGCTTCAATCGGAGAATGGGCTGCTGGGGATGGGTCCGTTCCCGACCGAAGACGCCGTTGATGCAGACCTCATCAACGCCGGAAAGCAGACGGTCACCGCCGTTCCGGGCGCGAGTTACTTCTCAAGCCATGAGTCCTTTGAGATGATCCGTGGCGGACACATTGATCTGGCCATTCTCGGTGCGATGGAGATCGGTCAAGAGGGCGACATTGCCAACTGGATGATCCCGGGGAAGCTCGTCAAGGGGATGGGCGGCGCGATGGACCTCGTCGCAGGCGTGCAGCGGGTCGTCGTCATCATGGACCATTGCAACAAGCGAGGTGACCCCAAACTGATCCCCGCCTGTACGCTGCCGCTGACCGGCGTGGCGTGCATCGACATGGTGATCACCGACCTGTGCGTGCTGGAGATGGACCCCGAGTCACGACGATTCGTCCTGACCGAACTGGCACCTCAAGTCACGATCGATGAAGTCCGTGCGAAGACCTCCGCGGAGATTCTGGTCCGGGACGATCCCCGACCCATGCCAATCTGACCCGACGCGGCCAGGGGCAACGAAAGAAGCCGAACGCCTCAGCGTCCGGCTTCGTTCCGCGTATGCTCCTGCCACCGCTCAGATGTCCTTCGTGCGGTGCTGCATCTGGGCCTTGAGGCGGGCGATGATCGACGAGTGCATCTGGCTGACACGCGACTCACTCAGGTCGAGCGTGACGCCGATCTCCTTCATCGTCATTTCCTCGTAGTAGTACAGGATGACGATCAGCCGCTCGGCTCGCGAGAGGCCACGGGTCAGCAGGTACTTGAGGTCTTCCCGCTGCACCTTGGAGATCGGGCTCTCCTGACGGCGATCCCGGACAACATCCACCTCGGTGACATCACGGCTCGAATCCGTCTCGTAGTACTTCCGGTTCAGCGAAATCATCGAAACGGGGCGTGAGTCCCGCTTGATCTTCTGGAACTCATCCGACGACACATTGAGATGGGCCGTCACCTCCTGCTCGGTCGCCCTGCGGCCGGTACTCATCTCGAGTTCCTTGCGGGCACGATCCATCTTCGCCGTTCGGGAACGCACCAGTCGCGGGACCCAGTCCATCGCGCGAAGTTCATCAAAGATGGCTCCGCGAATCCGCTGCGTGCAGTACGTCTCGAACTTGACGCCCCGGTCCAGATCGAATGCATCGATCGCGTCCATCAGGCCGAACAGGCCCGAGGAGTGCAGATCCTCGACGTCAACTTCCGATGGCAGGCGTTGATGCAGTCGTTCGGCCGTGTAGCGGACCAGCCGCAGGTAGTGCTCAACGAGCACGTTTCGCGTCTTTTCAGTCGGATCGTCTCGATAGGACATCCACACTTCAAGGATGGGACGGCCGTCCGCGACGGTGTCGGGGACGGCTCTGCGGGCTGTGCGCGCAGGCGGCGGTGCCGTCGCGACATTCCCTGTCTCATTGAGCGTTTCGGTATTCGGCATTGGGTCGACTCCTTGACCGCTGCGCTGCCGCGATTGTGAACACGAACTCAGGTCGTCGTGTCCCGTCACATTGATGCTCTTCCGTGAGCACGCTTGTGACGCGTCAACACCATACACGTGCTGAAGCATGTCAACAAGCAGTTGCTCGGGGTCGGGCGTAATGCGTGAATACGGAGTGTGGTTGGGAATCATCACAGACGAGTCAATCGCAACAGACGATTCCGCTTTCAATCCGGCCAGCGACAGGCGGCTGAATGCCGCGAAGCAGTGCCCAATCGTTCCGTTCACTCCGGTCATTCCGGCAATACAGGGGTGGCTCCTCTTGACTCGAACGCCAGTCGTTCGAGATGGCTCCGCACGGCGGGCCTCGTTGCCTCCCTCACTCGACCTACCGGAGGACGACCCGCCAACCCCGCCACCGGCAAGGTGTTATCGGCCGATCGAGGCAATCCTTGCGCCGCTGGTCCGGTCACTTCGAGGGTGGCCAGCCGCCACGGCGGGGACCCTGATGGACCCCACGGTGCGGGTTCCGGCCCGCACAGGTAGCATGCCGCGCCATGAATGCTTCCCGCGGCCCGACGCTGGCGACAATCGTCGCGCTGACGATCTCAGCGGGGATTTGCCCCCGCTCCACCGCCCAGGAAGTCTTCCGGCTTGGCCCTGACGACGAGTGGACGCACGAGGCCACCCCTGCACCGGGATCGCCCGCCGAGCAACTGGCACAGGCGCGGGTCATGCTCGCTGAGGGCCGACCGGACCGGGCCCTCAACATGACCAATCGCTGGATGAAGCGAAACCCCACCTCACCGCTCCTTCCCGAGGCCTACCTGCTCCGCGGCGACTCGCTGATGGGTGTCGGTGACGAGTACGAGTCGCTCTACGACTACGAGTACCTCGTGCGGCGATATCCCGGAAGCGAAGTGTTCTCGCTGGCGCTCGAGCGGGAGTACGAAGTCGCCGTGAAGTACGCCCACGGCATGCGGAGGAAGTTGTTTGGCATTCGCATGATCGACGCGAGCGACGAAGCGGAAGAACTGTTGATCCGGATCCAGGAGCGGATGCCCGGAAGCACACTTGCGGCGCGAGCGGGGATTCAACTCGCCGACATGTACTTCCGCCATCGACGAATGACCCTAGCTGCGGAAGCGTATGCGATCTACATCGATCGTTACCCGCGTTCAACCAATCTGGATTACGCCCGGCGACGGCTCATCTACTCGAATATTGCTTCGTTCAAGGGGCCCCAGTTCGACATCGTCGGCCTGCTCGAAGCCAAGGCGGAACTCAAGCAGCTCTCCGCCAGCAGACCGGCTGAAGCGGCAAGAATCGGTGCCGAGGCGCTGGTACTTCGCATCGAAGAGTCGGAGTCCAACAAGATGCTCACGACGGCGCGTTGGTACCTCGGAGACAGCGATCCGATCTCCGCCGAATACACCATCCGCGAACTCATCAGGAAGTTCCCCCGATCCGCCGCGAGTCTTCAGGCGCTCCGGGAGATCCCGACCATTCTGAGCCAACTGCCCGACTCAGTCATCGCGCACGCCCCCGACTATGCGCTGCTCAGGGAGAAACTGCTGCTCGGGCCGGAAGTGCCCAAGGCTCCAGGCGGCGAGCCGGCAGGGGACGCACCATGAAGCGGTTCTTGATGCCATGTCTGGTGGGAGCGGCGCTTCTTGTCGGGTGCGGCAGCGATCCTTCGAAGGGATGGGTGCTCGGGTCCACCTACGACGCCGGAATCAGAACCATCGCGATTCCGGTCGTCAAGAACGCGACCTACGACCGGGAAATGGGCTATCTCCTCACCAACGCCCTGATCCGGGAGGTCGAGACGCGAACCCCGTGGCGGGTGGTCGACGAGACCGTCGCCGACACGCTGCTCGAGGTCTCGGTGACCAGGGTCGACCTCAAGCAGTTGTCCCAGTCCCGCCTGACCAAGTTGGACCAGGAGATGGCCGTGCAACTCACGGTCGATTGGAATTGGGAGCGACTCGACGACAACACCACCATCACTGGATGGGAAGGAATGGGCACGAACGGGCTGTTTTTCCCCTCGAACCCGCTTGGCGAACCGATTGAACTGGGCAGGCTGGAGTCCGTACAGATGATGGCCCGCGCCATCGTTGATCGAATGGCCGAATCGTGGTGATCCCGCTTTGGCGACGAGCCGACACTGGACGTAGGATGGACCTGTTGCCAGCCTCGCACGGGATTTCACATGCCTGATCCAGACCAGACACCGCCGAACGAACCCCCTCGAGAACCCGAAAAGCCGGCTCCGCCCAAAGGCACCGGCCGAGGGCTGATGAGTTGGGTCTTCATTCTCGGCCTCATGATCATCCTCTTCGCGATCATGCAGAGTTCGAACAGCGGTCGCGAGATTGCAAGCTGGCAGCACTTCAGATCACTGATTGATCCCGCCAAGGGACACCTCTACGAACCGACGCCCGGCTCGCCCGACCCGGTGATCATCAAGAACAGCCGGATCGTCGCCACGATCGCGCCCAAGACGCCGGGGGACAATCCCGGTCCCGAGCCCGCCGTCGTGTACCACACGATCGACGGCGGCAATCGAGAGTTCTATCTCCATCAGTTGACCGACATGGGCGTCGACTTCTCGACCGACACCAGCCAGAGCGTCTGGGTGCAGTTGCTCGTCACGATCGGGCCTTTCCTGCTGCTGCTGTTGATCATCTGGTTCTTCATTGCCAGATCGATGCGAAGCGCAGGCGGTGGACCCGGCGGAATGCTCGGAAGCTTCGGGAAGTCCCGCCATCGCATCTCAACCAAAGAGGCGTCGAAGGTCCGATTCACCGACGTGGCTGGAATCGACGAAGCCAAGGAAGAGGTGCTGGAGATCGTCGAGTTTCTGAAGAACCCCAAGAAGTTCCAGCGGCTCGGAGGACGAATCCCCCGTGGCGTCCTGCTCGTCGGGCCTCCCGGGTGCGGCAAGACGCTGCTTGCCAAGGCCATCGCCGGCGAGGCTGATTGCCCCTTCTTCTCGATCTCCGGTTCGGACTTCGTCGAGATGTTCGTTGGCGTTGGCGCTAGCCGCGTGCGTGACCTGTTCAAGCAGGCCAAGGAAAACGCCCCCTGCATCATCTTCCTCGATGAGATCGACGCCGTCGGACGCAGACGGGGGGGCGGATTCAACAGCGGAGGCCACGACGAACGCGAACAGACGCTCAACGCGATCCTCGTGGAGATGGACGGATTCGAGGCGACAGATCAGGTCATCGTGATTGCCGCGACGAACCGGGCCGACGTCCTCGACCCCGCACTGACACGACCCGGTCGCTTCGACAGGCAGGTCCCCGTCACGCTCCCGGATGTTGAGGGTCGTCTGAAAATCCTCGAAGTTCATGCCAAGACGATTCAACTCGCTCCGGATGTCGACATGAATCGAGTTGCACGGGGAACACCGATGTTTTCCGGCGCCGAGCTCGCTGCACTCATCAACGAGTCGGCGATCATCGCGACGCTGGAGAACAAGGATGCGGTCGATCAACTGGACCTCGAGGAGGCCCGCGACAAGATCAAGTTCGGCCGTGCGCGTCACAGCAGGAAGATCGAAGAAACCGAGCGAATCGCCACGGCCTATCACGAGGCCGGGCATACCGCGCTGCAGGCAATGCTCGATGACGCCGACCCGGTTCACAAGGTGACCATCATCCCCCGCGGCCAGGCGATGGGAGCCACGTTCAGCCTGCCCGAGAAGGACCGCTACGGGTTTGGACGCAAGTACATCGAAGCGACGCTTCGCGTGCTCTGCGCGGGCCGCATTGCGGAACAGAAGAAAACGGGCGACGTGTCATCCGGCGCCGCCATGGACATCCAGATGGCGACGGCCTACGCAAGGCACATGATCCTTGACTGGGGCATGTCGGAACGTCTGGGCTTCGTCCGGTACGCGCCCGACGATGCCAACGAGTCGCTCCTTATCGACAAGGACTATTCGCCGGAAACGGCTCGCATCATCGATGAGGAGGTCAAGTCCATCATCGGCGCGGCGTACGCGGATGCAGCGCGGATGATTGACGAGCATTGGGATATCGTGACCGCCATCGCCGAGGCGCTGCTCAAATATGAGACGCTTCAGAGCACGGAAGTGACGACGCTCATGGAGGGCGGCGAACTCGACCGCCCGACCCTCTCCGACCTGCTGGACGTCGAAGCGACGCCTCCGTCAACCGACCCCGAACCGCCAGCCGAGCCGTCCAGTCAGGGCGATGAGCCGGACGGCCTGCTGCCAGCACCGGCCTGAGTCGACGGGCGCCGCCTCTGGCAAGGTCCCCGGCAGGGTCCCCAGCAAGGTCCCCAGCAAGGCATCCCCGACCGCCGTCACCGGCGGATCATGAGGATCGGGCTCAGCAGCCGGTTCCGTACACAGCGAGCAACTGCAGGAGGTCGTCAACCCCGACCGTGCCGCTCCCGTCAACGTCCTCGGCGCAACCGGTGCAGGACTGGCCGAAGGCTGCGAGAAGTTGCAGCAGATCGTCCACGTTGATCTGGCCGTCACCATTCACATCTTCCTCGCAGGGAATGGCATCGCCGGTCACGTCGATGGTCCCGACCATGCCGAAGCCGCAGTGAGGCAGGCAGTAGTAGTCAATGACGCCCGTGGGCTCACTCGGCGGGACGACGTAGAACGGCATCTGGTGCAGATTGTCAAGCGGATCGTCGAAGCGACCGTCCGGAAGGCAGTCGACCCCAGAGGTCACGGTGTGTGATCCGCCATCGTGGATCCAGACGACGACGTCCCCCGCAGCCACGCTGATGTCGGCTGGCTCGAACGCGAATCCGTTGGATGTCACAAAGTGCGCCTCGCCGACGTTGACCAGCAGGCCCCCGTACTGATTCCCGGCGACACAATGATTGCCGAGGCTGCAGTAGTACGGAATGACCTCGCCGTCGTAGTCCGCCGGAATGGTCCACTCGAAGCTGGGGTTGTCCGACGTGATCGGGGAATTGAAGAGACCCGTATCGTCACCACAGAAGGCGCCGCTGGTGACATCGTGGTTTCCGCCCTCCCAGACCCAGCGAATCGTGTCACCGACCTCCACGTGTGGAAACTGAGGTTCGAAGTAGTAGCTCCCGACACCAACCTCCACGACGGCCGCCGAGGCAATCACGGTTCCTGCCAAGAGCACGCCGCTTCCGGCCACGATGATGTTCATTTGGTCTGCCCTCTTATATTCCATCCCTGCACCACATTATCCAGATCTGAGGCAGATTCAACGGCAATCTGGTCATTCGTCCAACAGACGTTTGCGCCGCAGCAGGTGGTGGTAGGCCTGGGCAAACCGGTGTGCCTCATCGCGGACGGCCTGGCAGAGCCGCAAACCGGGGTTGTGGCGGCCCAGTTGCAGTGGCGCTGCCTGGTCCTGAATCCAGATCAACTCATCCTTCTTTGCCAACCCGGCGACCAGTGGCGGCTGATGCGAGAATGCGGCGAGCGCCTCCAACGCGGCCCCCAACTGTCCCCGGCCTCCATCGATCAGGATGAGATCGGGATACCGCTCCCGTCCCTGACCGGCGTGGGCATAGCGGCGTGTCACCACCTCCCGGATCGACGCGAAGTCGTCATTCCCCGCCGTCGTGATGCGGTACCGGCGGTACTGGGCCTTGAATGGCCTGCCGTCGAAAAAACACACTTTGGAACCAACGGTTTCATCCCCTGCCAGATGGGCGATGTCGATCCCCTCGATGCAACGAATCGGCTCGTCAAGCGACAGCGTTCGCTGCAGGGAACGCAGCGCCTTGGACGGATCGGTTGCGAACACCGTCACCTCGGGTTGCCACGCACGCGCCTCCTCCTGATTCGCAGCCCGATCACCCAGCCGCTCGATCGACCGAAGTTGATCCCGCAGTACCGCAGCCTCTTCATAGCGGCGCTGCTCGGCTGCCTGCTCCATCTGCGCCTTGAGTTCGCGAATGAGCGGCGCTCGTTTGGATCCGATGAAGCGGAGCAGCCGCTGAATGTCGGCCCCGTAGGCCTCTCGGGAGATACGGTCGCCGCATGGAGCGGTGCACTGCCTGATGGCGTGCAGCAGGCAGGGTCGGAAATGCCGATTCGCATCATCGCCCTCCCTGATGTCCAGATGGCAGGTCCGAAATCGGAAGATCCGCTGCATGACGTCGAGCGCCTCCCGGATGTCCCGTCCCGAGGTAAAGGGACCGAAGATTCTCGCGCCGCGGTACCGCGAATCCGCTGGATCCCGAGTGACGTACACACCGGGGAACTCGTCGCGGGTGGTCACGGCAAGATACGGATAACTCTTGTCGTCCGTCAGCATCACGTTGAATCGGGGACGAAGGTCCTTGATCAGGCGGGCCTCGGCAAGCAACGCCTCCCAGACGGCACCGGTCTCGATCACTTCGAAGGCATCGATCTTCGCGATCAGGGGTTGCTTGCGAGGACCGAGATCCGTCGAGGCGAGAAAGTAGCTGCTGACACGGTCTCTCAGTGAGGACGCCTTGCCGACGTACAGCACCGCCCCCGAAGCATCCTTCATCAGGTACACGCCGGGCGTCTGGGGAAGTTGGCGAGCCTCTGCGTGCAGGCGGCTTCGGGCAGCAGCCCAGTCCTCGCCACCGGGTGGGGCATGGTCCACATCGTCGGGCATGGCCCCGATCGTAGGCGCTCCCGGCCTCGCCACGGGTACCACCCTTGAGCGAAATCCCCCTGGGAGGGGGTTCTGAGCGGCCAGTCTGCCCCCCATACAGGCGATCACTGCGATTGCCGGAGTACCGCGTGACCCACCACGCCGGATCCGCTACAGTGATCGGCTACACCCCCCCAAACCGGGGACAATCTACTCAGGAGACGATTTCAATGAAGACCCTCGCTTTGACCGCTGCCTTGGGCGTTGCCGCCCTCCTTGCCGGCTGCAACCAGAAGGCTTCGACCGCCAGCCCCGGCGCCATCGATGCCGCCGCCTGCTGCGCCGACAAGTCCAACTGCCCTGACCCCGCCGCATGTGCGGGCAAGAAGAAAACCGATTGCGACAAGACCAAGGCCAAGGCCTCTGGCGGTGCCGGGGCCGCCGCTGCTGCCGCCAAGGCCGCTGGGACCTCCCCATGCTGCGCTAGCAAGAAGAAGTGATTTGATCCAGTCGCTGACTGGTCTGATCACCAGTCGCTGACTGGTCTGATCGAGAATCCTGCAACGCCCGGGACGTACCGTCCCGGGCGTTGCTGCGTCTGGTCCGGCGACCATGCACCGGGCCCCCCGCGGCCGTACCATGGCACCCATGACAGCGCTCCTGCTGACCGGCGGCCGGATCATCGACCCGGCCAGCGAACTCGACCACACCGGCGACGTTCTCATCCGCGAGGGACTCATCGCGGCGATCTCGAAGGAGCGGATCACGACGGACGCGCCACGCATCGCCTGCGAGGGCTGCATCGTGGCGCCGGGCCTGCTGGATATCCACGTGCACTTCCGTGACCCGGACACGAGCGGACACCACGAAGAAACCCTCGATACCGGCGCAGCGGCGGCCGCAGCCGGAGGATTCTCCACCGTCTGCTGCATGCCGAACACGACGCCCGCCATCGACTGCCGCACCCTCGTCGAGCACATTGGCTCCCGAAGCGCTCAGGCCGGGCATGCCCGCGTCTTCCCGGTCGCGTGCGGCACCATCGGCCGCCGGGGTGAAACCGTGGCGCCGATTCTCGAACTCATCGAGTCCGGTGCCGTGGGTATCTCAGATGACGGGGACGGCATCGCGGACAGCGGCATCATGCGCCGTGTGCTCGCCCTCGTTGCAGCCGCCGACTCGGTGTTCATGCAGCACTGCCAGGACCCGACGCTGACTCGAGCCGCCGCCATGAACGCCGGTTCCCTCGCGACCCGGCTTGGCCTCACCGGATGGCCTCGGGAGGCGGAGGAAGTCATGCTCCGTCGGGACCTCGCTCTGAACCGATCCATCGGCGCTCGCTACCACGCGCAGCATCTCAGCGTGGCCCAGAGCATTGATGCGCTCCGTGAGGCCCGAGCGGAAGGGCAGCCGGCGACCGGGGAGGCCTCGCCGCACCATCTTCTGCTCACCGAGGACGCCTGCGAGGGCTGGAACACGCTCGCGAAGGTCAACCCACCGCTGCGAACCAATGCGGACATCGACGCCATCAAGCGAGGCATTGCAGAGGGCATCATCACCGTACTGGCGACCGATCACGCGCCACATCCCGCCCACACCAAGGACACCGACTTTGCTTCGGCGGCGTTCGGCATGGTCGGGCTCGAGTGCGCCCTCCCGCTCTACCGCGAAGCCATCATCGAGGGCGGCGTCCTCGACTGGCCCGGCATGCTTCGCATGATGACCTGCGAGCCGGCACGGGTTGCCGGACTCGCCCACCTCGGCCTGGGAAGGCTGGAATCAGGCGGCCCGGCCGATGTCACGGTGATCGACCCGGACGCGGAGTGGACCATCGACCCGACATCCTTCCAGTCTCGGGGCCGGAACTGCCCATTTGCGGGTCGATCCGTCCGCGGCCGAGCCCTCACCACCATCGTGGCGGGCCGGATCCGGCATCAGCGAGCCAGCGATCGGACCGACGCAGCCATTGAAGATCGGGCCGAGGTGCGATAGACTGGCCGGTCTTCGCTCGTCGCCGCGTGGTGGCGGGCCCAGGTTGGTTCGCCTCGTGCGGGGACGCCTCCAACCGCTCACGAATCTGCCAGCGAAGGCTGGCACCCTGAAGCGTCCCTCGGACGACCGTTCCCCACCAGGACCCCGCACAACGGCTCGTCGGTGACGCTGCACGAGAGAGCGCGATCCATGTCTGACAATCTTGTCCAGGACCTTCTCGACGCTGGCATTCACTTCGGGCAACGACGAAGTGCCTGGGACCCCCGCATGAAGCCCTATATCTGGGGCCAGCGGAACCGAATTCACATCATTGACATCCGCGAGACGGTTCGCGGACTGCTGCTCGCCAAGAAGTTCATCACCAAGACGGTCGCCAGCGGCCGCGACATCGTCTTCGTCGGCACGAAGCGACAGGCGAAGGGCTCGGTCGAGCACTATGCAACCGAAGTCGGCATGCCGTGGGTTACCGAGCGATGGCTCGGAGGCACGCTGACCAATTTCCGGACCATCCGCGAGCGACTCAAGCGGCTCGTCGAGCTCGAGAAGCTCGTTGAGTCGGGCGAGATTGAAACCTACTCCAAGAAGATGACCTCGCAACTCATGCGTGAGAAGCGGAAGATCACTCGCAACCTGCAGGGCATCCGTAACATGAATAAGTTGCCCGGGGCCGTGGTCGTCATCGATACCTGCCGCGAGACCAACGCGCTTCGTGAAGCCCGCACCCTCCGCATTCCGACCGTTGCCCTGATCGATACAGACGGCAACCCCGGCGATTGCGACATTCCGGTCCCCGGAAACGACGACTCCATGCGGAGCATCGAGGTCGTCATGCGCGAATTCACCGCGGCTGTCCGAGACGGTCTCACCGCTCGAACGGCGGCCGCTGAAGGTGCCGACGATGCCGAAGGCACCCCTGCGGAGGAGAAGCCCCGCAAGCGATCCAGCCGCGTCGCATTTGCCGCTGACGCCCCGACGGAAACCCCCACGAATACTGAAGAGGTCGCTGCCACTGCCGCGACCGACGCCACCAACTGACCTCCCCCGGGGCCAACGCCCCTGGAGATTCAACCGGAGATCTGACCGTGACCATTGCCGCCAAAGACGTGATGACCCTTCGCCAGAAGACGGGTCTGGGCATGATGGACTGCAAGGAAGCCCTCGCCGCCAACGACGGTGACATGAGTGCCGCCGAAGAGTGGATTCGCGCCAAGCGAAAGGGCAAGATGGATACGCGTACCGAACGCACGACCGGCGAAGGCCGCATTGCCATCCAGGTCGGCGATGGATGCGCCGCGATCGTCGAAGTCCTTACGGAGACCGACTTCACCGCCCGCAACGACGAGTTCGTCGACATGATGAGCACCGTGGTCGCTGCCGCGATGGGCTGTCCCACCGGCAGCATCGAGGTCACCGACGAGATGACCGCCGCCATCGACACCATCCGGGTCAAGACGGGGGAGAACACCAACTTCGCCCGCGGCGAGAAACTCGAGGGTGGAAACTTCGGCCAGTATGTCCATCATGACGGCAAGCGAGGATGCCTGCTGCAAGTCAATGGCGATGCTGGAGCCGACACGCTCAAAGGTATCTGCCAGCACATCACCTTCTATGACCCCGCCGCCATCACCCCGGACGACGTCTCGGCCGAAACGCTCGACGAGATCCGTGCCAAGGCCATTGTGGAGGCGAAGGAGTCTGGAAAGCCCGAGGAAATCGCCGAGAAGATGAGCGAAGGCAAGGTTCGCAAGTTCCTGGAAGAGAACACGCTCATCAAGCAGAAGTACGTGCTCGACGAGAGCCAGACCATCGAGGACGTCCTCCCCGAGGGCTGCACGATCACCAGATTCGTCCGGTACACGCTCGGCGGCTGATCGCACGCCCTGCTCAGCGCACACGCAGCGCGGTGGACGCCGGTTCACCGCGCTGTTCGTCTCGGGATGCTCAATCGGCCGAGATCACGTTCGGCCCGCCGCCAGCCTTCTTCTCGTAATTGCCATCGCCCGCTCGCTCGTATTTGGTGAACCCGAGGCGGTCGAGGTTCTTGTTGCTCAGTTGCGACTTGCTCTTCATGTCCGACCACTTGCCCGCGATATTGGGCAGCGACGGGATGCGCACGACCGGCGCCCCAGTCTCGGGGTGCTTCGTCAGCGCCGCTTCGCTCATAGGCTGCACAACCTCGAAGATCTCGCCTTCGGCGCCGTCGTCGGTCACTACTTGATAGAGGTAGGTGGGCATGAAGCCATTCTACGCTCACCTACCACCCCGCCGGCACTCCGTCCTTGCGAGGATCGCTCGCAGGCGTCATGCCCTCCGGAGTCACTTCGATGAGTTGCACCTTGCCGACCGTCGGTCGCTGCCTGGTGGCGTGCCCCATCGCTTCCATCGCTGAGACGAGCCCGGCATCCGTCCAACACTCCTCAAACTGAACGACGTCCGGCAGCCACTGGTGGTGCAGCCGAGGCGCTTCCAGGGCTTCTTCGGGCGACATGCCTCGCAGCAGCACGTTGAGGATCACTTGAAGTGTGCCGTTGATGATGCGAGGGCCGCCCGAGGCGCCAGCGATCAGCCGCACATCTCCATTCTCAAACACGATCGTCGGAGACATGCTGCTGAGTGGACGCTTGCCGGGAGCAGGCGCGTTGCGGTCACTCTGCACGAGACCGAATGCATTGGCTTCACCGGGCAGCGTGGCGAAGTCGTCCATCTCGTTGTTGAGCACGATCCCCCACTCCGGCACGGCCACGAGGCTGCCGAACTCCAGGTTGATCGTCTCGGTGCATGACACCGCCCAACCGTCGGCGGTGTAGACGCAGAAGTGGCTCGTCCCAGCATCGTCGGGAGGTGGAAGCACACCCGCGACTTCGCTGGGACGTGCCCGATCCAGCGGAATCGCCTCTGCGGCCGCATCGAGGTGTGTCGGGTGAGTCATCTCCCGCACCGGCACGGCAACATGGGTTCCATCGGCGCCGAATCGGGCCCGGTCGGCAAAGGCACTTCGCATCGTCTCGACGAGCAGGTGATACCAGGTCGCCGACCCGGTCGGTCCCGCATCCTTCATCCTGCGATCGAGCATGCCGAGAATCTGCTGCATCGCGACTCCCCCGCTGCTCGGCGGCGGCATCGAGAGGAGTTGGTACTTCTCAAGCACAACGGCACTCTCAAGCGGAATCGACCAGGCCACGTCGTAGCGATGCAGATCGCCTCTGCTCAGCACGCCACCGAAAGCTGCAGCCGCGGCTGCGATGTCCGTCGCCACGCGGCCCGAGTAGAACGCCTCCGGGCCTTCACCCGCGATCCTCGCTAGGAGCGCCGCCTGCTCGGGTTGCCGCACGACATCACCGTGTTCAAGCATGCCGGCGCCGCAGAGGCGCGTCCAGACCCACTGCGATGCCGCCTGGAGGTGCGGGTGCTCCGCACGCACATCGGCAACCCACTCGGCAGCACGAAGCCACGGCCCGCCAACCGGCACCCCCTGCGTGGCCGCTGCGATTGCCGGCTCCAGACAGTCCCGCCAGGGCAAGGCCCCCCACCGGTCATGGGCCGCCCACAGACCCGCCACCATGCCCGGCACACCCGCTGCGGTCCCGCCATAACGGCTCGCTGTCGATGGCCGCGAGGCGAAGAAGTCCGCACCAACGCCAGCGGGCGCGGTTTCGCGGTAATCAAGCGCGACGTTCGTTCGACCGGCATCATCGTCACGGGGAATCGAGACGAGCATGAAGCCGCCACCTCCGACACCACAACTGAATGGATCGACAACCGAGAGCGTGAAGCTCACGGCCACGGCGGCATCAATGGCGTTGCCGCCCCGGCGCAGCATCTGCACGCCAGCCTGCGATGCCAGGGCATGGTCGGCGGCGACAGCGCCGCGCGTCCACGGTGCAGCAATCGCCGGAACCGTCAGTGTGGCCGCGCACAGGCACGCCAGGATTTGCATCATTCGAAGTGCGCCCTGACGAAGTCGACTGCGAGGCGAATCTCCTCAACCCGCCGGTCGCCCCCCTCCCGCTCGATGATGGCGTCCACTTCGTTGGGAAGATCGCGGGCAATGGCGAAAAAGGCATCCCAATCGACCTGTCCTGCGCCGAGCGGCGTCTCCGTTCCCCATGCCTCGGAATCGCCGCTCGCGAGGGCGTCTTTCAGGTGGAGGGAGACGATGCGCGGCGCCAGACGCTCCATTGCTTCAATGGGATCGCCTGATCCGTACAGCAGCATGTTCGCGGGATCGAAGTTGACGCCGAGGTTCGGTCGATCGACTTCGTCCAGTGCCTCAAGCAACGCCGTTGCTGACTCCTGACCTGTTTCCAGAGCCAGCCGCACGCCTTCGGCCTCGAAGATGTCGTTCAGCGTACGCAGCCGCGCCGCCATGATCGCTCGGAGCGGATCACCGGCGTCCTCCGGAATGAAACCCGCGTGCATCGTCACCAGCCCGATGCCCGCGTTCTCGGCAAGCACGGCCATCGCTCTGGCCATCGCCTCATTCGCGGGCCACGTCGCATCCCGGCGGATGCCACCGGTGTCGCGAATCCGGGCAATCGTGCTGTAGTCCTCTTCCACCGGTTGCATCATGCCGCTCAGGATCGTGATGCCCCCCTCGATGAGCCGCGGCACCGTCTCCCCCCACGCCTGCAGGTCCGATACCACAGGCGAGAGCCCGATCTGCACGGCATCGAGGCCGGTGGCGTGGAGAAGCCGCACCAGATCGGCCGGATCCCTCGGTTTGAGACTCCAGGACGTGGTTCCGAGACGCGCGAGTGCCATGGGGGGGCTCCGAGGGATTCACAGGGGGTGCGTTGGATTCCACGCAGGATCGCCGTGGCTTCCTCCGAGGTCAACGGGTACCATGCCCGCTCCACGGAAAAGACCTCAATCGCCCCGCTCGGGCTTGTATTGGACCCCGCCATGTCTCTGCCCCCTGCCGCCGCCGCCGGCGTTGACATCCAGACCGTCGTGCCCCCCCGCGGACTCTGGCCCCGGCTTGAGGCCTTCTTCAGCCGGCTCAGTACACGCAACAACTTCTGGCACCGCGTCTGCTCGCTCATCTGGCTGCCCTACGCCTGGCGGTCGGGCATTTCGATGAAGCGGCTGAGCACCGGACGCTTCACTGCCATTCTTCCCTTCAAGCGGGTCAACCGAAACTGGTACAACGCGATGGCTGGCGCCGCGCTGCTGGGGAACTCCGAAGTGGCTGGCGGCATGTTCCTGTTCTCCGAGGTCGGCGTCGACTACATCGTCATCTGCAAGGAACTCAACTACCGATTCCTGCGTCCATGCTGCGGCCCGGCGGTCTACGACGTTGTTGATCTGGACGCGCTGCATGAACAGATCGCCGATGCCAAGAGTTGCGGCGGCGAGTTCAATGTAGATCTGGCGATGGACGTTCGGCAGATCATGTCGAAGCGCGACCGCACGCTTCGCGTCGGCCGCTGCGAAATGACCTTCCACTGCGCGCCCAAGGCCATGGTTCGCAGCCGCAGCAGCAAGAAAGCTCGTAAGCGACGCAAACTGACTGTCTGACCCGATGGCGTCCTCCCTTCGCTCGATCGGCTGGTCCCTGTACGCAGCCGCGTCGTGGACGTGGTGCATCGGCATGTTCCTCCCCGTGCTGCTCATGCAGTGGTTCGGGTGGAGCGGGTTCCTGCTGGTTGCGATTCCGAATTGCCTGGGCGCTGCGGCCATGGGGCTGTTTCTGGGCTCGCGGGAGGCATCTCGCCGCTTCTGCAAGCGGCATCCCGTCGCCATCGCCGTCTTCATCGATATCACCATCGCATTCCACCTGCTCTTCCTCTTCATCGCCGCGCTGTGGCTCGCTGGAGAAGACGACCTGCCGGCAGCAGGCGTGGTCTGGGCCATCGTGGCGGCCTATGGCCTCTCGTGGATGCCCCGCGTCATGTGGCCATGGATGGCGGTCGTGGCCTTTGCGGTCGGAGGGCTGGTCGTCCTTGAGTGTTGGAACCTCGGCGGTGCCAGCGGCTGGACAGGCACCCGCCCGCCCATCGACGTGCTGTGGTTCGCCCCGGTCTTCTCGCTGGGCTTCGTGCTCTGCCCGTGGCTCGATGGGCCGTTTCATCGGGCGCGGCAGGAGACCGACGGCCCCGCGGCGTTCCTGCTGCTCGGGCCGCTCTTTCTCTGCATGCTGCTCGTCACCGCCTCGTACTGGTGGACGCAGCCAGGCTCGGCGCGTGAAATCGTGCTCGTCTGGATCTTCGGTCAGTCTGTCTTCACGATCGCAGCCAATCTCAAAGAGCGGCGGACCCTGGCCGGGGTCAACCACGCCTATCCGAATGGGATTCGGATCGGAATTGTGCTTGGCGTGCTGCTCTGCACGCTCCCCCTCGCCGGGGCATCGTGGCCCGGTGCGGTTGACTCCTACATCGCCGTCCTGTCAGCCTACGGAATCGCCTTCCCGGCAGTCATCCTCGGATGGTGCCTTCCGAAGGCACCGACGCTCACGACGAAAGGGGCCAGCCGATTCACGATCCTCCTGCTCGTCGCCGGAGCGTTTGGCATCGTTGGCTTCATCACCGGGCCAGCGTGGGTGGCGGTCATTCCCGCGTTGCTCGTCCTGACTGCCCCCTGGATCACAAAGGCGGCCTGACTCCAATCCTCCGGGATCACTTGCCGCCGCAGCACTTCTTGTACTTCTTGCCCGATCCGCACGGACACGGCTCGTTTCGACCCACAACGCCGGTCGAAGCCGCGGCTGGTGCCGGTTGGCGACGTTTCGGCGTTCCGGTGCGGACGCTGCGGCCTTCGCTCGCCGCGGCCGCGGCGGCAGCCACAGCCGATCGATCCTGCTGCGTCGCCTCATCCGCTGGTGGCGGGGCCTGCGATGGAGACGCCGGCGCAGATGCCGCGGGACTGGGCGTTGCAGGCTCCTGCTGCGGCACCGCACGCGGCCGCGCCTGGAGGCGGGCCTTGAACACAAGGTCGGTCACCTTGTCCCGGATCGCCACAAGCATGTCATCGAAGAGATTGGCACCTTCACGCTTGAACTCGATACGGGGGTCGCGCTGACTGAAACTCCGGTAGCCGATCGACTCGCGAAGTTGATCCATCTGATGCAGATGCTCCTTCCATGACGAGTCGAGAATCTGCAGCAGGATCCACTGCTCCAGTTGGGACACCTCAACACGGAGAATGCGATTGAACATCGTCGTCATCGTCTCGATCGGGCTGTCCGGGTATGCCGCCTTGTCGTCGGCCAGCATCGCCGCGCCCATGGTCTCGCGAAGCCATGCGTCGGCGGCCTCAGCATCTGGACCGACTTCGGCAACAACGCGTTCCGCCCGGGCGCGAACACGATCAGCATCCCAGCCCCGCGCTTCATCGACAAGGATGCGGCGGATCTCCTTCGGATCAGTGGCGGGAAGCGACTCTACATCCCAGTCGAGTTCATAGCGTGAGTTGGCCCACTTGCAGAACTGTGCGATCGCTGAGGCAGGATCCTTCTGCATCGAGGCGTTTGTCATATCGATCGCGAAGTCGATGGGGTAGCAGATCTCCCGCTCGCGGTAGAGTTCGTGCGCGGCCTCGAGAATGACGGCGGATGCTTCGTCGGCGTCATGCGCCTCAAGAAGCCGATCCACGTGGAACTCGATACCGAACCGGGTCGATACCCATTGCGCCAGTTCGCGCTTCGGGTAGTCTTCCACCAGGTACGTGTCGAGTGGCCCAAGATCCACCGCGGCAACCGCCGTTTCGGCTTCCCGTTCCAGATGGTCGATCAAGTCGCGACCTTCCAACTCGGCAAGACTCGAGACGTGCAGGCTCGTGCCGAAGTGCCCATTCATCCAGTCCGCCAGCCCCTGGTAGTCGTCGATCGACGCATCTCGCTGGACACCCTCGCCGCTTCCCAGATCGATGTCCTCACTCAGGAACTCGCCGAGCGAGACTCGAATGATGGACATGGCTTCCTCGTGGGCCATCCGCTGGATGCCCTCATGCAGATCTTCACGGTCCTCCGTCTTCAGTCGGGACGGCTCCACCGTGACCGACATGTGCTCGCGGACCCACTCGGCGATGCAAGTCGCCGGATACAGCGGGTCGAGGTACCGCCAGGCTGCGTCGGACGCAGCACGCTCCAACTGACCGAAGATGAGATCCTTGATGTCGCGGCCCTCAAGAATCTGCTGCCGCGTACCGTAGAACTCATGCCGCTGGTGGTCCATGACCTCGTCGTACTCAAGAATGTTCTTGCGGATCAGGAAGTTGCGTTCCTCAACCTTGCGTTGGGCACGCCCGACGGCCTTGCTGAGCATCGGGTGCTCGATCGCGTCACCTTCCTTCATGCCCAGACGGCTCAACAGTTTGAGCGTGGTGGGACCGGCGAACATCTTCATCAGCGGATCTTCCAGACTCAGAAAGAAACGTGATGAACCGTTGTCGCCCTGACGCCCGGATCGCCCTCGAAGCTGATTGTCGATCCGCCGCGACTCATGCCGCTCGGTGCCGACCACGTGCAATCCGCCCAGATCCTCCGAGTTCTCAAACAGTCGGAGGCGATGCAGCACACAGGCACCACTCTCGTCGAGGGCACGCATGAGTTGCTCGTCGGTCAAAGACTTGGCCTTGGACTCCTTGCCGTAGCAGTGCGCCTCGTACCAGCACTCAAGGAGCGCCCGCTTCACTTCATCGTCCGACATGGCCTCAATCTGCTTTCGCGGCAAGCCCGTCTCACGGGGCGCCACGTGCCGCCAGCATCTGGTGATGATTCCCGCCTCGGGCATGTCCGCACTCACGTCCGCCGGGCAGATATCCCGCCGCTTCCAATGATCCAGCAACGTCTCGGTCGTGAATGGCTGCAGTTTGATGTCGGTGCCACGACCGGCCATATTCGTGGCGATCATCACGGCACCAAGTTCGCCAGCGTGCCTGACGATCTCGCTCTCACGCTCATGCTGCTCGGCGTTCAACACTTCATGCTTGATGCCGTGGCGCTTCTTGAGGCTCTCGGACACGTCCTTTGAGTTCTCGACGCTCGTGGTACCGACCAGAACCGGCCGTCCGATGTCGTGAAAACGAGCGACCTCGTCGATGATGGCGTCGTACTTGTCCTTCACCGAGAGGAACACAACATCATTGTGATCCCCACGGACCACCGGCACGTTGGTTGGAATCACGACCACGTCCAACTTGTAGATCTCGTAGAACTCGGTCGCCTCGGTGTCCGCGGTGCCGGTCATGCCCGAGAGGCGGTCGTACAACTTGAAGAAGTTCTGGATTGTGATCGTGGCCATGGTTTGCGTCTCCTCCTTGATGGGGACGCCTTCCTTCGCCTCGACCGCCTGATGAAGGCCGTCAGACCACTGCCTACCGACCATCTTTCGGCCGGTGTTCTGATCGACGATGACCACGCTCTGCTGTCCCTGGTCATCGGCTGCGACGATGTAGTCACGGTCTCGCTGATACACGCTGTGCGCGCGAATGGACTGTTCAAGCAGGTGGGGCATGTCGATGTTCTCACCGACGTAGAAGGACCCGAGGCCTGACTCCTTCTGCGCTTCGGCGATGCCCTCGTGCGTCAGCGTCGCACGCTTCTTGTCGAGTTCGACCTCGTAGTAGCGTACGTGGCGGTCGCGAGCGGTCTCCAGCTTCGGCAACTCGGCCTTCCTGGCATCCAGCTTCTCCCGGATCGCCGGAACGGCAGCACGATCGCGAGCGTTTCGGATGTCGCCCTCACAGGAGGAAATGTCGACGAGGCACTTCTGCACCTTCTCGTCAGCGGTATTCCACTCCGTCTGCCGGGAGAGAAGGTGCCGCGCCAGTCGATCGGCCAGGTCGTAGCGGGGCTGAGAGTCGTGCGCCGGCCCGCTGATGATGAGCGGCGTGCGGGCCTCGTCGATGAGGGTCGAGTCAACCTCGTCGACGATCGCGATCTGCCGCTGCCGTTGAACCTGCTCGCCAACCGACATCTTCATATTGTCACGCAGGTAGTCGAACCCGAACTCGGACGTCGTGCCATACACAACGTCGCAGTGGTACATCGCCTGCTTGAGCTGTGGCGGCTGGCGGTGCTGCGGGTGAATGGCGCCCGCCGTCATGCCCATCGCATGGAAGAAGGGGAACATCCAGTCGCGGTCACGCTGCACCAGGTACTCGTTGACCGTGACCAGATGGACCTGCTGCCCCTCGATCACCGAGAGATAGCAGGACAACGGCGCCACAATGGTCTTGCCCTCGCCCGTCTTCATCTCCGCGATGCGACCTTCATGGAGCACCATGCCGCCGATGATCTGCACGTCGAATGGCCTGGCCCTGAACGGCGGACGCGACTCGGGCCAGATGGCTCGTACGGCTTCATAGATCGGCAGCGGGATGTCCATCCATACCCACGCCGGCACCGGGGCGGTGCAGCCAAGCAGCGTCTGGTTCGGTGGCTTGGGGTCGGCAGCCTCCATCGCCGCCTTCGTCTCGTCGTAGAGGGAACGAACCTCTCCGGTCAACAGAGACGGGTCGAACTCGGAGGCCGGATCGAAGATGTTGCGAATGCCAACAGCACGGTCCATCGCCTCGCGAGCGACCGCGAAGGCTTCGGGTTGCAGATCAGACGTCTTCTCGCCCGCCTGGAATCGCTTTCGGAACTCGTCTGTTTTCGCGCGAAGCGCCTGGTCATCGAGTTGACGCATCTCCGATTCCAGCGCCGACACGCGGTCGACAATGGTGAGATATCGCTTGACGAGTCGTTCGTTTCGAGTGCCGAAGACCTTCTTCGCGAACGTCGAGACAACGGGAATAGCCATTGGGATTCATCCTGAAGGGAACTGGGTTGGTTGATTGGAGTGTGCCGTTTCGAGACCGTCGAGGGGCCTGAGTCACGCACACGGCGGCGGCAGATGCAGCCGGGCGGGCCCAAGCCGATCGGCCTCTCGCACACGCAGTCGACCAGCCCCGGGGGCCGGCATCGCCCCGACAGGCAAGCCCGTCTGGGCACACGCCATCGTCTCCGGCTCGGCCATCTCGCTCATGGCGACGACCATCGCGGAGTACTCGGTGGTCCCCACTGGCCTGGTCGGCTCACTGTTGGGGTCACCAAGCAGTACGCACAACACCGCAAGCACCGGCATGAGCGAAACCATGATGGGTCGTCGCGGGGGGATCATCAGCAGAGTAGTCTACCGGCCCAATGGCCCCAAAGGACCCGCAGACCATCCAACTTCAGGTCGAAGACATCCACTGCGCCAGTTGCGTGGAAACGGCCAGAAGTGCCCTGCTCGCCCACTCTCAGGTGCAGGAAGCGAGTGTCAGCGTGCAAACGGGCCGAGCGATCGTCAAGGGGCACATTGACCCGGTCGAGGCGGCCCGCCTGGTGACCGCGGCGGGATATCCCACCACAGTCGTGGAGGGAGCCCGCGAGTCGGCAGCAGAGATGCAGGAGCAGATCGAACGGCGGGCCGTGCAGAATGAGCGGCAGTGGCGGGGCAGGGCGCTCGTCGGCATCGGCATCTGGATTCCAATGGCGGTGCTGCACTGGGCGGCCCACCCGCTCGGCATCGCGGGGCCATGGATTCCGTGGGCGCTCGGCATCCTCGCGACCGCTGTGATCCTCATCGTCGGGCCGGGGTTCTTCCGATCCGCCTGGTCTGCCCTTCGCCGGGGCGGCACCAACATGGACACCCTGATCTCCATCGGTGCTGGCACTGCGTGGCTCTACTCCCTGGTGCTCTTTGTGCTCGAACGCGTCGGAGTCGAGCACGGTCAGCCGAGTTACTTCACCGAAGCTGCGGCCCTGCTCGGGCTCATCAGCCTCGGGCACTGGCTTGAGGCCCGATCGTCGGCCCGGGCTGGATCCGCAATCCGAGGCCTGCTCGAATTGCAGCCCGACTCGGCCGAGCGATTGAATGCCGCAGGCGAGGCGCAGTCGATACCACTCTCCGAGGTCGTGCCCGGAGATCACCTTCTGATCAAGCCTGGCGGCCGCATTCCGGTGGACGGCGTGGTGGTCGACGGCGAGTCCGAGGTCGACGAGTCACTGATTACCGGCGAGCCCATTCCGACACTCAAGCGTTCCGGCGACCCGGTCGTATCGGGATCGGCCAACACGCTCGGTCGACTCGTGGTCAAGGCGGAGTCCGGCGGTCAGGACTCCACCATTGCGAGAATTGCCAGGCTCGTCTCCGACACGCTGAGCAGCAGGGCATCCATTCAACGGGTTGCCGACAGGGTCAGTTCGATCTTCGTACCCGCCGTCCTGCTGGTCGCCCTCCTGACGATCACCGGCTGGTCGATCCTCGCTGGCATCTCCGGCGACTGGGCGCCGTTCTTCACCGGCGTCATCGCCGCGGTCACCGTCCTCATCATCTCATGCCCGTGTGCCCTTGGTCTGGCCACTCCGATGGCCGTCATGGTTGGCACCGGCGAAGCAGGCCGTCGGGGGATCCTCATCAAGTCCGCGGCGGCACTGGAACGCGCCGGGAGCGTGCAGCGAGTCATTTTCGACAAGACGGGCACCCTGACCGAAGGCCGCCCTGTGGTCGTATCGATCGAACCGGCCCCAGGGCACGACGAGGCCGCACTCCTGCGTCTCGCCGCCGCCGCTGAGCACGGCAGCGAGCACCCGGTGGCGCGAGCAATCGGCGAAGTGGTGGCGGCTCGAGGCCTCCCGACTCCCCCCGCCGACGGCTTCATCGCAGTCCCCGGCAGCGGCGTGAGCGCCACGGTCGAAGGTCGCGAAGTCGTGGTCCGGCGGGACGAGGAAGCTGCCTGCGCCGTATTCGCGGACGGTGCGCTGATCGGCCGCATCGATGTTCGAGACAAGCCGCTCTCGGACGCCGCGACCGCCATCTCGGCGATCAACTCGCTTGGGCTGGGTGTCGAGATGCTCTCCGGTGATCGACAGGAGTCGGCCGAAGCGATCGCGACGCAGATCGGCATGGACCCCGCTCAGGTCCGTGCGGGCGTCACGCCGGAGGAGAAAGCCGCAGCCATCCGGGACGCCACCGAGCGAGTCCTGATGGTCGGCGACGGAATCAATGACGCCGCAGCCCTTGCCACCGCGACCGTCGGTGTCGCCGTCGGATCCGGTACAAACGTCGCCATCGACGCTGCGGACGTCGTCATTCCCGCGCACCGACCATCCGCCGTGCCGATGTTGATCGTGATCGCCCGTCGGACGCTCCGAACGATCCACCAGAATCTGTTCTTCGCGTTCTTCTACAACACGATCATGATTCCCGTGGCTGCATTCGGCCTGCTCGGGCCTTGGGGACCGTTGATTGCCGCTGCCGCAATGGCACTGAGCGATATCACGGTCGTGGGCAATGCCGTTCGCCTCGGGAGGGGCCTTCGCAGCATGAAGCCGTTTCAGACTCCGCACGGTTGAGGGGATGCCGCGGGCCTTCTTGCCGTAGACTCGACTGACCACATTCAGGAGTCCGTCCGATGCCGCACGCACTCTCGCCGCTACCGAAGAATCGTTTTGGGTATTCGGAAGCCGAACACCTCCTTGCTCGAGCAGGCTTTGGAGGAACCCCAGAACAGATTCTGACGCTCGCAGACATGGGCTGCGAAGACGCCGTCGACTCCCTGCTCGAGTGGGAACGTGTTCCCGACCCCGGCACCGATGGAAGCCAGTTCAGAAGTGACATCATGACGCCGCTCACACGATCGCAGCGGGAGAAGCGACAGCGAGCCCGCCGGAGCGGCGACGAGGCTGTACTTGAGGAGTTCAGGGAGGCCAGGCAGGCACGGCAACGGGAAGATCGCCGACAGATGCGAGATATCCAGTCGTGGTGGCTTGAGCGGTTGATCGAAACACCCCGACCGCTTCAGGAGAAATTGACCCTGTTCTGGCACGGGCACTTCGCCACCGGGTACCGCGCGGTCGAGGACAGTTGGCACATGATGCTGCAGAACAACTTCCTGCGACAGAACGCCGGGGGCAACTTCCGCGACGATCTGGTGCACGGAATCATCCGCGACCCGGCGATGATCAAGTACCTGAACAACAATCAGAACACCCGAAAGGCGCCGAACGAAAACCTCGCCCGAGAACTCATGGAGCTCTTCACGCTCGGCGAGGGCGCCGGGTACACCGAAGATGACATCAAGGAGGGCGCCCGCGCGTTGACGGGGATGACCTATCGCGATGACACATTCGCATTCAACCAACGCAACCACGACTCGAGTGGCAAGCGGCTCTTCGGTCGCAGCGGCCAGTTCGATGGCGACGACTTCGTCGAACTCATCTTCCAACGCCCCGCCATTTCATGGTTCGTGCCGTGGAAGATCCACCGTTTCTTCGTGAACGATGCCATCGATGTCGACTCAGACACGAAGCGGGCCGTCAGCCGCATGGGTCGCACCTTCCGAAGCAGGTCATGGGAGGTCCGCCCGATGCTTCGAGAGTTGCTCTGCTCGAGTTGGTTCTACGACGATCGCCATCGCAGGACCCTGATCAAGAGCCCCGTCCAACTGACCGTTCAGGCCATCCGATCGCTGGGCACCCCGGCCCGCAACATCAATCGCCTCAATCAGGCCTGCGGTGTCATGGGACAGGAACTCTTCCAGCCCCCGAGCGTCAAGGGCTGGGAAGCAGGCCGCAAGTGGATCAATACGTCGACGCTGTTCGTCCGAGAGAACACGCTGGTCTATCTGATGACCGGTCGGGACCCTGCCTCCCGCGCCTGGGAGGCCTCTCGGGGCGGGTGGAGTGCCGAGCCCCTCGTGGCGCACCTTCGGGGGCTTGCAGATCGCGACGAAGTGGTGGATGTCGTCACCTATCTCTCACGGCTGCTGCTCGGAAGCCCGCCGACCGACGGAAGCCTCGAGCGGTGGATCGCATTTGCCCGGAACCGCGACTCGTTGGACAACGAGACGTTGACGCATCTTCTCTCGCTCATGACGGCGGCACCGGAATACCAACTCTGCTGATGCGATCCAAACGCATCAACTCTGGAATCGAACCATGATGGACACAGCCTGGACACGACGGAACTTTCTCAAACGAGGGACCACGCTGGCAAGCCTCGCCTCGACGGCCCCACTCTTCATTCAAGAGGCGAGCCAGGCGATGTCGCTGCCGTCCCACTCGCTGCTGACCTCGCTGGCTGGCGTGCCGCAGGAACGCGTGCTTGTTGTCGTGCAACTTGGCGGTGGCAACGACGGGCTCAACACGGTCGTGCCATACGGAGAAGCCGAGTACTACCGAAAGCGGCCTCAACTCGCGATTGCCAGCCCGGGCAAGGGCAGTGATGCGGCCATCGCCATTCCCGGCGTCGACGGTCTCGGGCTGCACCCTGCATTCAGCGGAATGCGGGAATTGCTTGACGAGGGGGTCGGGACCATCGTGCAGGGCATCGGCTACCCCAATCCCAACCGCTCGCACTTCTCCTCAATGGACATCTGGCATACAGCGGACACAAGCGGCCGCGACAACGGGTGGATCGGCCGGTACTTCGACAACACCTGCCCGGGCACACCGAAAGCTGGCGCGGCCATCGCGCTGGGAAACACAGCCCCCCTCGCCATGCAGGGCGATCGATCGCTGCCAGTCAGTTTCGAAATGCCGGAACTCTATCGCTGGATGGGAGGCGACCTCGGTGGTGATGTCGAGTCCACATGGCGGTCCATGGCGGCCCCGGATCCGAGTGCGCCGGACACGAACCTCACCTTTCTCAAACGCACCGCCATGGACGCCATGGTGTCTTCGGATCAGGTGCGACGAGCCGCAGCACTCACGCCGCTCGCGACGTGGCCGGGTGGTGACCTGTCTGATCAACTCAAAATGGTGGCAGGCATGATCCGAGCCGACATGCCCACCCGCGTCTACTACGTCACGCTCGGCGGATTCGACACGCATGCGAATCAGGAGGGCTCACACCAACGCCTCCTCAGGCAGGTCGGCAACTCGCTGCTCGCATTCAATAAGGAACTCAAGGCGCAGGGAAACGATGGGCGGGTCCTGACGATGGTGTTTTCGGAGTTCGGTCGCCGCGTCGGAGAAAACGCTTCGGGTGGCACGGATCACGGCACCGCCGCGCCAATGTACCTCGTCGGACCGATGGTCAAGCCGGGCGTGCTCGGCACGCATCCGAGCATGACCAATCTCGATGACGGCGATCTCAAGTTCACGGCCGATTTTCGTCAGGTGTACGCGGCGGTACTCAAGAACTGGATGGGCGCTGACCCGGACGCCATCCTCCGCAAGCGATGGACGCCCGCGCCGGTGCTCAGGGCGTAGAGGAGGCTGACCCATGCGAGCGGTTGATCGGCGCGGGCTCGGTGCAGTTCTGAGCAGTCCGGGCATGACCCGCCGCATGTTGCGTTCGTTGATCACTGTTGTGCCGTTCTTGATTGGCTGCGACGGAGCGCCCCCGACACGTCCCCAGACGCGAACGGGTGATCGCCTCGTCATCCCGGTGCAGGGCATGCAGTGCAGCAGTTGCGAAGCTGCCATCAGCCGGAAGGTCATGGGGATTGACGGTGTCAACGCGGTCGCACCCTCCGCGTCGGACGCAGAGGTCATCCTGTGGCTCGCCCCCGATACCGACTTGAACACGGTCACGTCAAGCATCGAGTCGCTCGGGTTCACCGTCGAATCACGTCCGCTCGACTGACTCCCCGGGCAGCCCGCCGCAGTTATCCTGCTCGGATGCCAATGCCATCTGCGCTGGTCGCCATCGCGTTCATGCTCTTGGCCGACATGGATCGCTGGATCGCTACAGAACCGGATCTCGGCGGTGTCTGCGCGGTCGCCGCCCTGTCTGACGGCCGCGTCGCCACGCTCAATGGCGACTCCGGAGTCGTGCGTCTCGGCTCCGGCGAGTCGGCCACGACGCTCGACCTTTCCCGAACCCTGCACCAGCCACGAGGTTTGACCCAAAGCGGCGACGGCCGCATCTTCGTCGCAGACACCGGCAATCACCGCGTCATGTATTTCACTTCGGACGGCGCGATGCTCGGTGGGTTTGGCGGACGCGGGACGGAGGGGTATCGCATGGTGTCGCCCCATGACGTGGCCGTAGGCGCGAAGTTCGCCGCTGTCGCGGATACCGGCAATGACCGTGTGCAGCTCTACCAACACGGCGGCTCCTATCTGGGATCCATCGATGGGGCGCCCGGCGATCCAATGCGGCAGCCGGAGGGGATCGCCATCGATGCGCACAATCGAATCTGGGTTGCCGACACACACAACCACCGGGTGCTCTGTTTCTCACCGAGTGGAGAGGTGATTCACCGCATCGGGACGTGGGGCAACTTCCCAGGACAGTTCATGGAGCCCAGTGGCATCGATGCATCCGATGGGCACATTCTCGTCACGGACCGGCTGAATCATCGGGTTCAGGTTCTTGATGCAACGACCGGTGCCGCGATCGAGTCATGGGGCATGCACTCCTTCGTTCCGAGGCAGGGCGAGGGTCGCGTCCACTATCCGGCCGATGTGGCGATCCTTCAGAACGGCGACATCGTCGTCGCGGAGCCGTTTGAAGAACGGATTCAGCGATTCGGTACGACCGGCGCAGCCATCGAGTCCCCCGCTCAGATGCCGCCCGGCGTCCAGTCGCACTTTGGGCCGGTCGCGGCAACCGACGGCAGGTTCTTCTGCACGTGGGAGCCGGAACTTCGAGCCATCCACGTCTTTGATCTCGATCGCCGGACACCGGTACGACTCAGTACCTTCGGGACGCCCGGCACCGCGGCTGGGCAACTCGGCAACTTGTCGGCGATGGCGATCGACGCAGCGGCCGGGCGGCTCTGGGCCGTCGACGCGACCAATGCCCGCATCCACGAGTGGACCCTCACGCCGCCACCGCCGGACCAACCTCGCTTTGACCCCACCATGGCCACGCTCACGCGTTCTGCTCCGCTGCCACAGGCCGGCCCGGGTGATCTCGCGTTGACCGGGGAGGGGCTGGTGTTCCTTGATCGCAACCGGGCGGAGGCCTGGACCATGAGTGGCGAGGGCAGACACAGGCCGATCGGATTGGACCTGCTTCGCGATCCGGTCGCCGCAGTCGCGGTGCCCTCCGAGACTGGGCAGCGTCCACGGTTTGCCGTTCTCGATGCCCGCGAGAAGGTCATTCAACTTCACGGCACGTGGCCCGGCCTCTCCAGCGAAGCACGATCGATCGCCCTGTCATCGCTTGAGGATCCAGTCGATCTGGCCAGACTGTCCGATGACTCTGTTGTCGTCGTTGACCGCGCAGCGCACCGGTGCCATCGATTCTCGATCGATGGCACCGAACTCGCGTCGTGGGGGGAGCGAGGCACCGCGCATGGGCAACTTTGGCGACCGGCGGCGGTCGTCGTGGATCACCATGATCGGATCATCGTTCTGGACCATGGCAACCACCGAGCCCAGATGTTCAGTCCCGATGGCACCTGGATGATGACGTTCGGCACCGGACGTGCATGGACCTCGGATCAGGAACGCCAAGCGGCCTCACCCGCCGCAGGAACGAAGGACCAATGATGCAATCGACACACGCCGTTCCGCCGCTTCTTGCAGCGACACTCCTGATCTCCGGATGCGTCTCCACCGGGCCGGGAACGACGCACCGATCCACCATGACCGAAGACGGTCGGTATCGGATCAACTGGCACATCACACCCGATGCACCACTCACACCCAACGAATACTTTGAGATGATCGTCACAATCGAGAACCGCCAGGGTGATGCGCCGCCGCAGGAGTTTCGCTTCGACGCGACCATGCCAGCGCATCGGCACGGAATGAACACACTCGTCACCGCCACGCGAACCGGCGAGACCTCGTGGCGATTGCAGGACGTCAATCTGCACATGCCGGGCGAGTGGGTCATGACCTTTGATGTCACCGACGAGCGTGGCGTGATGCACCGCGCGTCCGAGACAGTGACGCTGGAATGAAGTACACCACGACTGCCAGTCTGGCGGCCACGCTGCTCGCAATGCAGGCCTCGGCCAGCGCGATGCCCCCACCGATCAAGCGGGCCGCACTGTCCGCGAGCCCGGTTCCACAGCCACCAGAGAATCCAACCAACCGGGTCGCCGACGATCCTGCTGCGCAGCAACTGGGACAGGCGCTCTTCTTCGATCCAAATCTATCCAGCACCAGGGACGTGTCCTGCGCCACTTGCCACGACCCGGCACGCGCGTTTGGCGACGGCAAGGCGGTTGCCGAGGGACTGCAGACCGGCACCGTCAACACGCCGACAATCCTCGGGACTGCGCACCACCGATGGCTGTTTCTCGACGGCCGTGCCGACACACTGTGGTCGCAGGCGCTTGGACCGATCGAGAATGATCTCGAAATGGGTGGCGCGCGTACTGATGTCGTTCGATACGTGGCATCCACCCCACATCTCGCCCGCGCCTTTACCGAAGTCTTCGGTTCGCTTCCGGACGTTTCGGATGAGGCACGTTTCCCTGAAGGTGCCAGACCCGGCACCCCGCAGTGGGATGCCATGACCGAGCAGGACCGCGCTGCTGTCACCCGATCCTTTGTCAACCTCGGCAAGTCCATCGAAGCGTATGAACGGCTCCTGCAACCAGGCGAATCGGACTTCGACCGGTGGGTCGCATCCATCCGCAACGAAGCGCGGGACGATTCGATTCTGGGCGAGGCTGCGGTTCGTGGTTTCACGCTCTTCGCTGGAGACGCGGGGTGCATGCGTTGCCACTTCGGGCCCATGCTCTCCGACCTTGAGTTCCATGACCTCGGTATTCCTCCCCGCGATCCGGCCGCCCCGCCCATGCAGGGCAGAGGCGGCGGGTATTCCAAACTTCGGGCCAGTGAGTTTCGAGCCGATGGCCCCTGGAGCGATGCTGCGGAGAGTTCCAAGGCACGCCGGGCCGCCGCTGCTCGAATCGGACCGGAACACTGGGGCGCCATTCGGACACCGACCCTGCGAAACGTCGCCCACACGGCCCCGTACATGCACGCCGGGCAGTTCGCGACCCTGAGCGAGGTGCTGCAGTTCTACAACACGCTGGACGGACAGGTCCGACGCCACAGCCACGCAGAGGCGGTTCTGGTGCCCCTGAACCTGAGCGATGCTCAATTGGCGGACTTGGAGACATTTGTCAGGACCCTCTCCGGCGACCCGCCAGCCGACGCATTGCGGCATCCCCCGGAAGGTTTTGGCATCTCTGAGCCCTGATCCTGCGAATAGCACCTCGCACGCCCCTAACGATCGTGTACTGTGACACTCGGCGAGGGGCCTGAGAGGAGCGATTCATGCTGCGTATCTGTGTTGCGTCGGCCATGGCCGCATCGGTGGCAGGGCTTGCATGTGCCCATTCCGACGACCCCAAGGTCAACGACCGGTTCGGTCCCTATCGCGGTCCCGGGTGGCAGCAGCGCAGCGGCGAAGATCTCCGTGGGCTCTACGACTCATACGGCGATATCACGCTGCGGTCCTGGCTCTCGCTTGACGATCTGGGCGGCGCGGAGACGGGGAATGATTGCTGGGGTTATGTCTCCCCATCGGGCCGGGAGTACGCCATCATCGGCGACTCCGACGGCACGAGTTTCGTCGAGATCACGGATCCGGCAGCCCCGGTCATCGTCGAGAAGATCCCGGGGCCGAACAGCCTGTGGCGGGACATGAAAACCTTCGGCAGCTATGCCTACATCGTGAGCGAGGGCGGCAGCGGCATTCAGATCGTCAACATGGCGAACATCGACATCGGTGTCGTGATCCTCGTCAACACGATCGACACTGGCGGCACGACCGCTACGCACAACGTCGCCATCAACACGGACAGCGGCTACCTCTATCGAAGCGGGGGCGGCGACAACGGACTCCGCATCTATGACCTCAATGCGAACCCCACAAATCCGCCCTACGTCGGCTCATGGTTGACGAAGTACGTGCATGACGTTCAGATCGTCACCTACCCGCCCGGATCCCAGTACGAAGGACGCGAGATCGCATTCTGCTGCGCTGGCTTCAACAGCGGGTGGACCGAGACCGGCCTCTCGATCGTCGATGTCACCGACAAGGACAACATCTTCGTCGTCTCGGAGATGCAGCACAGCAACAACAACTACTCGCATCAGGGCTGGCTCACCGAGGACTACCAGTACTTCTACCTGAATGACGAACTGGACGAGCAGTACACAGGCACCCTCACCACGACTCGAATCATCGATGTCAGCAACATCTCGAACCCGACTCAGGTCGGAACATGTTCATCCGGTTCGACCTCAATCGACCACAATCTCTACATCAAGGGCGACACGATGTTTCAGGCCAACTATCGCAGTGGCCTGCGGATCTTTGACATCAGCGATCGACTGAACCCGGAACAGACGGCGTGGTTCGACACCTATCCTGGCAGCGACGCCGCCCAGTTCAATGGACTCTGGAGTACGTACCCCTACTACCCGAGTGGCACCGTCATCGGCTCCGATCTGGAGCGAGGCCTGTTCGTCTGGAGTGTCGAAGAACCGACCGTGGCGGCCACGGTTCTTGACCCGTTGCCCGAGATGCTCAATCCGGCTGGTGGCGACAGTTTCCGCATCCAGGCGACACTCGCGCCGGGTGGCGAACTCGACCTGTCCGGTTCGGTGCTGCGATGGGATGACGGATCGGGCTGGAACGAATCGACGATGACCGTCGAGACACCGGGCAATCCGACAGTCCTCCGGGCGATCTTCGGCGCCACCGAGTGTGGCAACATCGTCGATTTCGAAGCCGTCGTCATGGCGACCGACGGATTCAGCACCACACCCGTATCCGACTCGATCATGTCGGCCAACGACATTCTGACGGCCTTCGAAGACAGCTTCGAGACCGATCTGGGTTGGTCCGTGGACAACGATTGCACCGACGGCCAATGGGGTCGCGGCACGCCCGCTGGCGGCGGTACCCGTGGAGACCCGCCGACCGACAGCGATGGAAGCGGCCAGTGCTACGTCACGGACAACGTCTCGGGCAACAGTGACGTCGACGGCGGAACGACTACGCTCATCTCACCAATGTTGGATGCTTCGGCAGCAGATTCGATTCTTGAGTACCACCGTTGGTACTCCAATGATTACGGCGCCTCGCCCAACGAAGACGTCTTCATCGTCCGCGTATCGGACGACGGCGGAAGCTCGTGGACCGAGTTGGAGCAGGTCGGACCGAGTGGCCCGGAAGCATCGGGAGGCTGGTACCTCGTTCAGTTCGACATCGGCTCCATCGCCGGCATCGATCCCAGCAGCCAGTTCCGCGTTTCCTTCGAGGCGAGCGATCTGGGAGACGGCTCGGTCGTTGAGGCGGGTGTTGACGGCGTTCGCATCACCTCGATCGACTGCGAATTGTGCGTTGGCGATATCGACGGCAATGGCGTCGTGGACGTCGAAGACATTCTCGGCGTCATCGCCGGATTCGGAACCGACTACACCGTGGACGACATTCTGGTGGTACTCGGTGCATTCGGCAGCGATTGCTGACGAATCATCCTCTGACTCAATCACGGCCCGCCTCGACCTGCGTCGGGGCGGGCTTTCGTATCCTCTCCCCCCATGAGCGGCTGCGATTCCTGCACACAATGCGGCACGACCTGCAGGGCCGGTCCGCCCACCGCTGAGCTCCCGCCCGATCGTCCGCTGGTCGTCTGGGACGGCGACTGCGGCTTCTGCAGAGACTGGATGAGCCGGTACCACGCCCTGGGCGACAGTCGGCTGGCCTTTGCGCCTCTTCACGACGCGGCCTCGCACTATCCGGCGATCACCGAAGCGGACTTCCGCTCGGCCATCCACCTCATCGAGCCGGACGGCACCGCCGTGCGCGGCGCCGAAGCGATGTTCACCATCATGTCCAAGGTCGGCCTGCGGTCATGGCCACTGATGCTGCATCGGCGCTTGCCTCCCGCTCGCGCCCTCGCCGAGTGGGGCTACCGGCAGATCACTGCCCACCGCGGGGCTGCCCGGATTGCATCGCGCGCAGCCCTCGGCAAGGTCGCGGTTCCCAGCACACTGCTGCTGACTCGGCGCGTGTTCGTGAGGCTGATGGGCCTGATCTACCTGATCGCCTTCCTCTCCTTCGGCGATCAGGCTGCGGGCCTGATCGGCTCGCAGGGACTTCGCCCGGCGGAAGTCCTGATGACCATGGCACAGGAAGGTGGCGCGTGGTGGCGAGTCCCAACCCTGCAGTGGCTGGGTGGCGACGGAGTGCTTGAAGCGACGTGGATCATCGGTTCGGTTGCCGCCGCGTTCCTGATACTGGGCCTGGCACCAGTTGTCGCAGCCGTGACCTGTTGGGCGATGTACCTCTCGCTGGTCACGGTCGGGAGTGTGTTTCTGCAGTACCAGTGGGACGCGCTGCTGCTTGAGAGCGGGCTCCTGCTCATCCTGTGGGCACCGCTCACATGGCGGCTGAACAGTCCCGGTGTACGCCGCCCATCTCGGCTGGTGCATTGGCTCATCGTGCTCCTTCTGGCCCGTCTGGTTTTCTTCGGCGGGCTGGCCAAATTGCAGAGCGGAGATCCGATCTGGGCCGACTGCACCGCGCTGACCTACCACTTCTGGACCCAACCGCTTCCATGGTGGCCCGCTTGGTTCGTCGCCGCGTTGCCGGAGTGGCTCCTCCGAGCCGGTTGCTTCTCAGTCTTCGTCATCGAGTTCACCGCGCCCCTCCTGCTATTCCTTCCGCGGCTGCCTCGCGCAATCGGGGCGGCCTGCATCGCCCTGCTCATGCTCGCCATCGCGGCAACCGGGAACTACGGGTTCTTCAACTGGCTCACCATCGTGCTCTGCATCGCCATGCTCGACGACGCCACGCTGCTGCTGCTCTGGCCCCGCATTGCACGGGCTGGCATTGCCGTCGGGCTGCGGCGACGACCGCACCGAGCCGCCCGCTGGCCCCGCGCCGCGGCCGCGTCCAGCCTGTTGGTGTTGGTACTGGTCACAGTCTGGGGGCAGGCGAGCGGGAGGCGGCCCATCACACCAGTCCAAACGCTGCAGCGAGCCATCGCCCCGTGGCATCCGGTCGGTTGGTACGGACTGTTCGCCACGATGACGACGACGAGGCCCGAGATACTGATCGAGTGGCAAGCGGACGACGGCTCGTGGCACCCCATCATCTTCAAGTGGAAGCCGGGGCCGCTTGATCGCATCGGTGGTCTCTGTCAACCGGGAATGCCTCGACTCGACTGGCAGATGTGGTTTGACGCGCTTGCCTATGAACGGGCGTGGAAGCAAGGGCTGCTCTCATCACAGGGTGGGTTCTACCAACTCAGCGGCCGCGAGGTGCTCCCTGCGCTGCTCCGCCGCATCATGGTTCTTGACACACCGGTGTTGGACCTGCTGGAACACGGCCCGGATCAGACTCCAAAGGCCATTCGCTGGCACCTCGATCGGTATGCGTTCACAAGCCCCGCCGAGCGGGCGCTTGATTCAAACTGGTGGACGCGGACGCGTGTGTTCAGTTCGCCTGCGATGGTGTTTGAAAGGTCGCCTTGACAGTACGAGCCGCGCGGCGGACGGTTTGCCGCACGCGAAGCGCCACTTCATCAGCTGCAGACGAGGCGGCGAATCCGGCGACGCTCCGCCGCGGAATCGGCAGCGGTCGGCACACGCTCTGACTCCACAGCCCCAGTCGTGCGGCGAGGGTGGCGGCCACGAGCCCTTGACCCCCGGCAGCAGCCACGCCTCCAATACGATTCGACACTGCCTCGGCGGCATGCTGCGTCACGTCGATGGCGACGGCATGCACCAGAATCATCCGGAGCAATCGAAGCGTCCCGAAGAAACCGGGACGAGCACCGTAGGCGCCGGCAACCTGCCGCATGAGCCGGAGGCTTCGCCAGATGCACACTGCTGCGTCCAGGAGCGGAATGCCCGACAGCGCGACGAGCACGCCCGTCCGGGCCGCTTCGTGACGGATGAGTGTGTCGACGTCCGCATCGATCTCCTTGAGCAGTCCGTCGAGATGACTGCGGACCTCCGTCAACTCCATGTGACCGGAGACGACAGCCGCCAATGACCGCTTGGCATTCGACTCGGGCAGCCCTGCCGCCCAACGCCCCATCGCCGCGGCGACCCGCCCGGGGGCCGCCTCAGTTGCGGTCAACATCGCTCGGAGCCGATCCACCCGGCGAACCGCCAGCCAGCCGGAGAACTCCCGCCACGCCAGCAGCAGCAACAGCGTCAGCACGAGGCCCGCACAACTGCCTGCCATCCAGCCCCACAGGGGACCCATCGCTGAAAGAGATTGGATTGCAGCAACAACCTCTGCCGCCACGAAGATGACGATCAACCCGATGACGGCGAACGCAAGGAGCCACCCGGGGTGTGGAATCCGACGAATCCGAGCGATGGTGCTGGCCTCCGTACTCATGTCGTGACACTGTTGGGAAAACACGCCTTGTGCTTACGCTCCAGGCTGATCGCTGGTTCAATTCACAGGAATCTGCGAGAAATCCAGTTCTCGGACACACCTGTTGCCTCTCTGGTGCGTAGAGGAGTATGTGGGGCGTCGAGCCGACGTCTCAGCCCTTGGAGCGTCATCATGAAGACTCGAACACCGCACGACTGGACCTGGGAGGCTTGGCGAGTACGCCTCGGCCGCCTGCTCCGGCGGACCGAGTCCCGGTACGACCTCGACCCGGGTGAGATTCTGCTCGCCACAGGGACCCACCGCAACGAGTTGCAGGAGTTGTGGACCTACGGCTGGACCCCTGGCGAAGCCGCACGAGCCATCACAGAGGCGCTTGGACTCCGCTGACGCCAGCGAGACTCTTGAGCCCCCTACCGGATGCGACGCGGCCCTCTTCTTGAAGAGGGCCGCGTTGTTCCCATCGGCACACCCCTCAGGCCATCTGACTGCCTCAATCGTCCCAATCGCCCCGAGCCTGGGGCGGGGGGGCCGCCGTATGCGAAAAGGGCTCAATCACCGCTTGCATCGGGTTCCGCGGCCTGTAGGCTGGCCAGATGGAGGAACGCATGTCCCAGCCGCTGTCATTCCGGGTGATTCTGGCCGCCACGGCCGTGGCGGCCACCGCGGGCCTCGCCTCCGCCGGTGACGGTATTGAGGAGTACCAGCAGGTCATCTACGACATGACCGGCGTGGAGTACATGGGTGGGCCCCCGGCAGTCGAGGTTGAACTGGAGATCGGCGGCGGCTCACAGGTCATGGCCCTGCACTGGGAAGACATTGTCATCGAGACCTTTGACAACACGGGCGTCCCGAATTGGGGCAGCGAGGCCTATTTTGGCTTCCAGGCCGCCCATCTCGATGGAACCACAGCGGATGTCATCGTGCAGCCCTTCCCGGACGCCAATCAGGGGGGGCAGTTCGGCCCGGTCGACGGATCGCTCGATACCGAGTTGGATGGGCTCTTCGCTCACAACGACAGCAAGGTGTATCTGCTCACCGGCGCTACTTGGGTTGACGGGTCTGGTGAGCCCGCTGGCCAGTATCTGAGCGGGAAGTTGATCATCGAATACCTCCCCATCCCCGGACCAGCCACGCTCGCGGTCCTTGGCCTTGCCGGGCTCCCCTGGCGGCGACGGCGTCGCTGACACCGGCTTCCCGCCCCCACAAGGCCTTGCCGAAATCCCGACCAGAGGGTAGTCTTTCTTGCTGAGATTGAGTCTCAGCAGGAGCACACCCGTGACCATCACCACACTCGACACGTTGGATCTTGGGGCGACCGCCACGATCGCGAATGCATCGGGCGATGAGGCGGCGCTGCTGCGGGCCATGGGACTGCGAGAGGGTGCCGAGATTCGGGTCAGGCGGGTCGAGCCGTGCATCGTCGAGGCCGGGCACGCCCGCGTCGGCCTGTCCGCCGTGCTGACCCCTTCCATCGAAGTCGCGGTGTCCGCCTGAGAGGCCATGGAAGGGCCAACGCCGCGTAGTGACGCGGACTCCAACCCCGCTCACGAGCCGCGACCAGTCGTTGCGTTGGTCGGACAGCCCAACGTCGGCAAGACGACGCTGTTCAACGCCCTGTGCGGCCTTCGGTCTCAGACTGCCAACATCCCCGGAACGACGGTGGATGCCCGAACGGGATCCTGCCCGGACGCCCGCATCATCGACCTGCCGGGAACGTGGGCCCTCGATCTGGATCAGCCCGAGGCTGAGGCGGTACGTGAGTGCCTCGGTGGCCATCGCGGCGCAGCATTCACGCCGTCGGCCCTGGTGGTCGTACTCGACGCAGCCAATCTGGCTCGCAGCCTGCACCTCGCCGCGCAGGCGATCTCAAGCGGGCAACGGTGCGTCGTGGCATTGAATATGGTCGATGTCGCGCAGCGGCGCGGGCTCCAGATCGACCCGGACAAACTCTCGCAGTGGCTCGGGTGTGAGGTCATTCCAACTTCGGCGCGAAACAGACAGGGCATTGAGGCCCTTCGCTCCGCGCTGGGGCGTGCCAAACCATCCGTGGCAGCCCTCCCCCAGAGCGATGATCCTTCTGCAACGGGCGCGTGGGTCGACGGCGTGATCCGCGAGAGCATCCCCGCCCCGCCTCCGGCCGATCAGGATCGACTCAGCGACAGACTCGATGTCGCATTCACCCACCCCATGCTGGGGGTCTTGATCTTCCTGACCGTCATGATCACCGTGTTCTGGGCCATCTTCGAGTTCGCCACGATCCCGATGGACCTCATCGAACTGATTTTCGGCCACGTCGGTGGGTGGCTCGCGGCCATCCTTCCAGATGGCGCGGTGAAGGACCTCATCGTCGACGGCATCGTCGGGGGCCTCGCAGGAACGGTCGTGTTCCTTCCCCAGATTCTCATTCTCTTCTTCCTCATTTCGCTCCTGGAGGACTCCGGGTATCTCGCCCGCGCCGCCTTCGTCATGGATCGGCTGCTGCGGCGATTCGGCCTGCCTGGTCAGGCCTTCGTGCCCATGCTCTCGGCCCATGCCTGCGCCATACCGGCCATCATGTCGGCTCGGCTGGTCCCCGACCGCCGAGATCGGCTCGCCGTCATTCTGGTCGCGCCGTTTCTGTCGTGCTCCGCTCGCCTCCCCGTGTATGTGCTGCTCATCGGGATACTGTTCGCAGAGCAACCTGTTCTTGCCGGGGTCGCCTTCGCCGGGGCCTACGTGCTCGGTCTCATCGCGGCCCTGCTGTCGTCCCTTCTGGCCAGAAGCACCGTGATCAAAGGGGCCGCGCGGCCGATGGTGCTTGAACTTCCGGCCTATCAGTGGCCCTCGCTCCGCTCGGCGCTGCTCACCTGCTGGGACCGAGGGTGGCTCTTCATTCGCAAGGCGGGCACTGTGATTCTCGGCATGGTGATCGTGCTCTGGTGGCTGAGTGCCTATCCCAAGCCACCTGACACCTCGCCGAAGGCCGCCGCCGATGCCTCGATCATGACACCTGCCGACAATGCTCAGCCGACCGACCCGATGGCATGGTCGTTTGCCGGACGCATCGGTCGGGGTGTTCAACCGATCTTCGAACCGTTGGGTTGGGACTGGCAATTGAGCGTCGGCGTCATGACTTCATTCGCAGCCCGCGAAGTCTTCGTCTCAACGATGGCGGTACTCGTGGCAGGAGGCGACGACACCGAAGACCCGAAGGTACTCCGCGATATCGCCGGGGCTCGCAGGGACAACGGTGAACCGATGTTCACCCGCGCCAGCGCCGCCAGTTTGCTTGTGTTTTTCGTGCTGGCCATGCAGTGCCTGCCAACACTCGCGGTGACCGCCCGTGAGGCGGGCGGCTGGAAGTGGGCCGCGCTGCAGTTCGGCTGGATGTCCGGGGTTGCCTGGCTGGCCGCTTGGATCACGTGGCTGATCGTGACTTGGTGCGGCGGCTGAATGCCTTGGGGCGACTGGCAATTCTGGGTCGTCACCGTGGCCAGCCTCGCGGCGCTGCTGCTGATCCTGCGGCCCTTGCTTGTCCAGACATTCTCACGCCGCGGCGGTCAGGGGCCCAAACGGGCGAATCTGACGCTGGAGGGTCGACAAGTCGACCAATCCCGGCGATCCTCGCGGCATGAATGACCCGCGGGCACGTATCAGCATCATCGGCGTGGGCGCCATGGGCACCGCCCTGACGCAGGGCGCCCATGCGGCGGGGTATCAGATCGCGTCACTCTCGTCCCGCCACCCCGACAGAGCCAGCCGCGTTGCAGAGGATGTCGGCGCTCGACTGGCAGCATCCCCCGCGGATGCCGCCCGCAGCGCCGAGGTCGTCCTGCTCTGTGTCCCCGACGACGCGATCGCACCGGTCGCGTCCGAGTTGGGGGACGTGCAGGGCAAGATCGTCGTCCACACCGCGGGATCACGGGGATTGGCTGTACTCGACGTGGCGGCCGGACGAGGCGCCGAGACGGGATCCCTGCATCCCGTGATGGTCGTCGCCACAGGCGGTCGCGGCCACGAGGCGCTTCGCGGCGCCACCGCAGCGATCGACGGAACGGATCACGCAAGGCGATGGCTCGGGGGATTCGCGGAAGACCTTGGCCTTGAGCCGGTGACGATTCCCGCGGCGCACCGCGCGCTCTACCACCTGTCCGCGTCCATGGTCGGAGGCCTCATGACCGGACTGCTCGCCTCAGCCGTCGACTTGTGGGGGCAGTTGGACCTTGATCGCGATACCGGCGCTCGCGCCATGGGACGGATGGTTCAGGAGGCCGGTCGAAACCTGGAGCGCCTGGGCGTGCCGAATGCAGTCATGGGGCCGGCCGTCCGGGGAGACGCAGGCACCATCGAAGAGCACCTCCGTGTTCTGGCCATCAACGCGCCGCAACTCGTCCCGCTCTATCGCGATCTCGTCACCCTGTGCCTTCCCTACGCCATGGAGCGAGGCCTTCTCGATTCGGCGCGAGCCGAGTCGGTGTCGGACGCGTTGGGCGAGCGCACCTGAACATGCTCGACGATGACGCTCGAGAGGCATTCGATGTGGTGTTCGAAGAGGTGCTGAGCCACCTGCCGCCGACGCTGCACGATCTCATCGAGCGTGTACCGGTGATTGTGGAAGATCAGCCGGCGGCGGAGATCCTCGCCGAGTCGGATGCGTTGCCCGACGAGATTTGCGGTCTGCACTCCGGGATCCCGCTGACCGCGCAAAGTGTCGAGGACGCCGGGGTTCTTCCGGAGACGATTCACCTGTACCGCATCGGAATCCTCGCCGCCGCGGAACGCTCCCGGATGGGCATTCGCGAGGAGATTCGCATCACGTTACTTCATGAGATCGGCCACCACTTCGGCCTCGACGAGCAGGCACTTGAGGACTCCGGCTACGGCTGAGTCAGGATCGCCGCATCACGATGGTGGCATCGTGACCCTCAAGGTAATCACGTCGGCACTGGACCAATGGCGTGCGTTCCATCGCCCAGGCGAGCAGCTCCCGCACATCGTGCCGCCGTGCCGGTCCAAGATCACGGTCCCGCCACTTCAAGGCCGGGCGCTCGGCCAACACGTTGAAGGCGAGTCCGATGGTGCAGGACTCCCAGGCCGAGGCAATCACGTGTCGCGTATCGCGATCGGGCATCGTATTGAGCGTGCCGGAGATCACCACCCAGTCGAACCCGATCGGAAGCGGCCCACCCGAAACGATGTCAGCCACTCTGGCCATCGCCCACTCAGGCAGCGTTTCGCAGCCATGCTCAATCTGACTCGCCATGGCATCGAGTCCGAGATACGCGTCCGGCCGATCACCACGCTGGTCCATCCAACGGGCCAGCGCCGCGTCGCCGCAGCCCAGATCCAGCACACTGGTCCCGCCGAACCCGCCGATCAACGCGTGCAGCACCTTGAATCGCAGGGCCTGCGTCTCCGGGGATCCCCAGAGCGTCGCCGAAAACCCGGGACCATGCTCAGCAATGGCGACCCGATACGCGTCGAGATGCGATGGCTCCACCACGCCGGGACTACTCGACTCCGAGGTGGCGTTGAAAGGCGCCGAGAACCGCTGGCGGTCCCACGTAGCGACCGTTCTCATAACTGCCTTTCACCACGTCGTCCTGGCCGTCGAGCCAGACCAGATTTGGAATGCCACGGGCCCCCCATGCCTTCTTGATTCCGCTCTTGGCGACTCGTTCAAACGGGACGGCCGGGAACTCGATCTTGTACTCCGTCATGTACTTCATCATCTGATCGGCAGCGCGATCACTGCTGACCAGAACGACCATGAAGTCCCGCCGCCCGGCGGCCTTGTCATAGAAGTCAACGAGTTTGGGTGTGAACCTTCGGCAGGGTGCGCACCACTTCGCCGTGAAGTACAGCAGCACATCGGGCTGGTCGGCGAGCATTGAGGACGGCACTTCCGTCCCATCGGCCTGGATGAGCGTCGGGCCGATGGCTTTGATGAGTTTCGAGTGATAGTTGCCCTGTGTTGGAAGGTCCTTCAAGTCGGGAGGCGAGTGGGTCTCAGGGATCGTGCTGAACCCCTTTCTCGCGCACGGGGTCAATGCAAATGTGTCGGGCGGCAGCGGATCAACGTTGGCTTCGGTGAGCGTCAAGTCCACGTTGCCCGCAACCGATCGCTCCTGAATCAGATGAGGCTGGAGGATCGGACCAGTCTTCTTCCAATCATGGAATCCCCGCACCACCATGATCGGCCGACCATCATCATTGGGGCGACTGAACTCAAATCTCGACAGCAACCCGGTATCAGTATCGAAGAACAGGTACCAGGGCCTGCCGACCTTGGGCACCAGAATGAGACGCCAGTTGGGGCGTCCCGCGACGCTGACCTCTCCAGTCACAGTCATGGCCCGCGTGATCCGGGATGGCTCAAGCAGTGCCCCGGGGTCGTGTTCCATCCGAAGTTGCAGGGCGACAGCGTCGGCTGCGGGGAAGCACACCCCCTCGGCATCTTCCAGCCACGTTCGAACCCCATCAGAACTCTGGCGCTCGTGCCAAGCGGACCCGGCCATCGTCATGTCGGCCCGAAATGCGCCAGCCGCGCCGGATCTGCTCAAGAGCGTCCCCGTTTCCTCGTCGATCTTCCAATCGTACGTCCGCGTGAGCCCTTTCAAGCCCCGCACCGCCTCCTCCCCGCCGATGGCTTGAAAGTAGGCGTCCAGAACCGTCCGTGCCTCAGGGACGTCACTCTTGTCCACACCGCCTCGATCGCCAGTGGGAGCGGCACCGGAACCAATCCCACCCGGGCCGCCCGTGTCCTGAGCGCTGGCAATCGGCATGGCACAGGCCAGCACTCCAGCCACGATGATCTGTCGCATTCGCGTGGATCCTTCTGAAACGGCATCAGTCTAGTCGGTCACTCAGACAGCGTGTGACGTCGTTCAACGTATCATTACCGGGCCAAGCCGGGCCAATGAGCCCCGCCAGGAGAGCGCACCCCATGAGGCAGGAATCTGAACACGCGTTTCGATCAATGTACAGAGCATCCCTTGAGCCGGGCGTCCTGGACGTCAAGACCAAGGAATTGATGGCCATTGTGGCCGCCGTCAGCCGCCTGTGCGAGCACTGCCTGCATCACCATGTTCCGCTGGCCGTTCGCGCGGGTGCGACACGGGACGAGGTACTCGAGACGCTTGACATTGCCGTACTGATGGGGGGTGGCCCTGCCCACGCCTTCAGCACGATCGTGCTGAAACTCTACGACGAGGCCGCGGCCAGGCAACCGCAGACCACGTGAAGGACGAGGGCGGCGGCGAGCCGTCTCGCCACCGCCCCTGTTCGCTCATTCGTCCGGCAGATCGCCACTCAAGCGGTCCAGTTGGCCAGCACCACCAGCAGATCATCGGTTCCAACCATTCCGTCGCCGTTCAGATCGGCGCTGCATGGTGGCTCGCACGGCCCCCACATCGAGATGATCGTCAGAAGATCGTCTGTGCCAACAACGCCGTCCCCATTGACGTCGCCGGGGACATCACTCCTCGGACGGAGTACGGCGGCACGGTTGTCCTGATTGTCCCAGGCCATTGATGTAGCGATCCAACCGTGCTCGTTGACGCCCCTGGCAATCCGGAACTCGGCATCTTCGGTGTTGTTGACGACCACGTCCTTGAGCAACACGAACTCGCCGTCGATCCAGGCGCACCCGTAGTAGGTGATCCCTGAGACCGAGGGAGGGCCCCAAGCCTTGCCGACAACCCAGCCCGACTCGTTGATGTCATACGCAAAGGCCTGCCAGCCGTCC
The DNA here is from genome assembly GCA_030749435.1 of Phycisphaerales bacterium. Lineage (GTDB taxonomy): Bacteria > Planctomycetota > Phycisphaerae > Phycisphaerales > SM1A02 > UBA12567. The sequence continues at coordinate 18,403 of JASMKH010000008.1, read as the reverse complement.
GGCTCGCCGAGGTACTCCATCCCGTTCTCAAGCGACCACTGAAGCGCGTGGTAAGTGCCGTCTTCATTAGCGCCCCATCCACACACCACGCGTTGCTCGTTGATGTCGGTAGCCCGGGCGCCACCACCCTCGGGCGCTTCCAACTCGATGATGGCATCGACGTTGCCGTTGGGAACGACGAACCCTCGCATTTTCCCGGACTCAAGCCGGGCAAACCCAACCACATCGTTCAATTCATTCACAGCAAGACACTGCGATTCGGTTCCTCCGAACGGTTCCACCTGGCGCATCTCGCCATCGATCCAGATGCATCCTCGAATGTTGTACGGCACCGTCCCGACCAGCCCGACTACGGTTCCACCGTCATTGATGTCGATCGCCTGCCCGTAATCTCCGGCCGCCCAGGAAGGCACGCCCAGATCGGAGGTGCCGTCTTCAGGCGTCCACACGTACGGATGGAAGGTGCTCCCGGTCGCCGCCGTCGAGTAGCCCACAACGTGACCGTGCCGGTTCATGGAAAACCCCCAGGTATTGCCACCGTTCGGCGCGTTGAGCGGCGGGATATTGTGCATCACACTGCCGTCCCAATAGAACGCGTGGAGCGAGAGGCCATTGGGCGCTGTGCCTTGTCCGCATGCGGTATCCACCTCGCTGACGTCGTGGGCGCCGCAGGGCCCTGTTCCGAAGGTTCCGATCTCCACGATCTCGAATTGCGGCGCCGCAGTCGCCATCACCAGAATCATTGCATGCATCTCGTTCGCTCCTTCGTCTGCGTTTCAGTATCACGTCCCCCAATCGTACATGCGAGAGTCCACTTCGGAATCCGCACAATTCTGTCGGGCATCCTCGTTTCTCGCTGGCACCAGGACGTTGCGGCTGCCCCGATGCCGCAGCAGGCGGGAGCCCGAACTCGTCCCCGGCGGGGTCGCACGGCCCCGAGAATCCGCCGGAGGCTACGCTTCGCCCGGCACAGCGATCGGCTCCGGCCACTTGGACCTGCGCATGGAGTCGATCGAGTATGTCAGTACTGCAGCCCAGATGAGCACAAAGGCAACGCCACGTTCCGGACCGAACGGCTCGCCAAATGCGAAGACTGCAAGCAACAGTTGCCCGGTAGGTGAGATGTACTGCAGCACACCTACGCTCGCGAGCCGCAATCGCCTGACGCAGCCCGAGAATAGCACCAACGGCACGATCGTCACGACACCGCCAAGAAGCAGTAGCAGCGACACCCACCACGGACCAGCGAGGGCTGCGTTGCCGTATCGCACGTGGTCGAACCACAGCAGGGCCACCATGAACGGAAGCAGCAGCAGCATCTCGACAGCCAACCCTGCCGCCGGCCCAACAGCCACCTGCTTCCGCGTCAGACCATAGAGTCCGAACGAGCCCGCGAGTGTGAGTGAAATCCAGGGCAACCCGCCGAGCTTCCATGCGAGCACCGCGACGCCGCCTGCAGCCAACACGATGGCGATCCACTGCAGCCTGCGAAGTCGCTCGCCCAACACCAGCATGCCAAGCGCCACGGACACCAGCGGATTGATGTAGTACCCAAGGCTGGCCTCACTGAGCCTGTTGTCGATGACGGCCCAGACGAAGACCACCCAGTTGATCGCGATGAGGATTGAGGATGCGGCCAGGAGCAGCATCACGCGTGGTTGCCGCAGCGCCGCCCAGAACTCCGGCAACCGTCGCACCGCCCACAGCAGCAGCCACAGGGCGGGCAACCCGGAAACGACCCGCCATGCAAGCAGTTCTCCGATCGGCACTTCGTCGATGACGCGGTAGTACAGCGGCGTGACGATGGCCCACCAGCCATAGGCGCCGATCGCCATGGCGACGCCAGCGGCTGCGTGAGGTTCAGGATGCTCGCGTCGCCCTTCCAAGATGCGAGAGGGTATCGTCCACAGCATGGCATCGCCCCTCCCAGAGGGATTCACCATCCTGCCGCCCGCCACCGGGACTGCCTCCTCCTGCGAACCGATTCTGCGATCCGCTCCCGAGTGGTTTGGCATTGAGGCGTCGATCGTCGAATACGTCGAGACGATCGATCGTCTGCCGACCGTTCTGGCAATGCGAAGCGAGGAAGCCGTCGGCTTCATGACGATTGAACAGCACTTCCCACAATCCTCCGAATTGCATGTGCTGTGTGTCCGGCCTGAGTGGCATCGTCAGGGGATCGGAGCGGCGCTGCTGGCGGCCTCCGAGGCGTACCTGCGAGGACTCGGCACGAGGTTCCTGCAGGTCAAGACACTCTCGCCGCGACGAGCGTGCACAGCCTACGAACGCACCCGCCGGTGGTACGAGGCGATGGGATTCACGCCGCTCACGGAGTTCCCAACACTCTGGGACGCGGAGAACCCATGCCTTCAGTTGATCAAGGTGCTGGACTGACCCGGCCTGGCTCACGCACTCCGGACCCTTCGGAGCCAGTCAGCGCGTCGCCGAGGTCCGCCCGCGCCGCTTCGACCACCGCAAGGAAACGATCCATAACTTCGGGGTGCAAGGCCTTCACATCCGTCGTTTCACCCGGGTCAGCCTGCAGGTCATACAACGCCAGGTTCTGAGGGATGCCGTACGTGTACTTCGCCGGCACGCCCCCCTTGCCACCCGGCCGCCCTTCCAGAGAGCGGTACCCGTGCGGAAGGTGCAGTTTCCAGCGGCCCATGCGGACTGCCTGCAATTCGTTCGTCCGGTAGTAGTAGAGCGATGCCTCGGACTCCACGCCCGCCCCGCCGGTGATCAGCGCGGTCATGTCCCGCCCATCCACGTCGCGTGGAAGCGGCGACTGCATGGCGGCAGCCAGCGTCGGGAAGAGATCGATGCTCCGCCACTCCGAAGCGGACACGTGTCCCGCGGGAACAACACCCGGCCATCGCACGAGGCACGGCACGCGAAGCCCACCCTCGAACGTCGTCCCCTTCCCCTCGCGGAGGCCGCCCGTCCCTCCCGCATGGTCGCCATAGGACCGCCACGGACCATTGTCACTCGAAAAGATCACGATTGTTTCATCAGCGATATCCGCGATGTCCAGAGCCTGCAGCACCTGCCCCACACTCCAGTCGATCTCCTGCATCACATCGCCGTAGGCCCCCTGTGCACTGGTCCCTTTCCAGTCCGAGTGACATGCCAGTGGGACGTGAGGCTGCGGGTGTGCAAGGTAGAGCAGGAACGGCGCTTCTGCATGCCGCTCGATGAAGTCTACGGCGCGTTCTGTGAAGCGACGCGTCAACGGATCCTGTCGGCTGAGTTCGCTGATCCGTTCAGTGGTTTCCTCGCCGTCGATGAGCGGAAGCGGAGGCCACTGCTTCGGACGCTCTGGATGCCCAGGCCACATGTCGTTGGAGTACGGAATGCCGAAGAACTCGTCGAAACCGTGGCGGGTCGGCAGAAAGGCGGGCTGAAAACCGAGGTGCCACTTGCCAACTGCTGCGGTTGCGTAGCCCCGCGACTTGGCGATCTCCGCCAACGTCGTTTCATCCGCATGCAGTCCGATCTCGCTCCACGGCCCGAGTGCCCCGTGGATCCCGAGCCTGTTCGGCCAGCAGCCGGTCAACAGGGCGCATCGAGATGCCGAACAGACGGGCTGCGCCACGGAGAAGTGTGTGAACCGGCTGCCTTCCGATTCAAGGCGGGCCAGATGAGGCATTTCCCATCCCTCGGCCCCCTGGGAGGGCAAGTCCCCCCACCCCATGTCGTCTACAAAGACAATGACGATGTTTGGCAGCCGTGAAGGTTCGGGTGCCAGCGCCACAGTCGCGCCCAAGGCAGCCAGCATCGCGGCACACAGCATGGCGCCAGCCTACCCGATGAGCTCATCCCCAAGTTTGGATCTGCAAGAGCAGATCCATCACATCAACCATGCCGCGACCGTCCAGATCCGCCGCCGAAAGTCGCACCACCATTGTTCAAACTCCTCTCGGTGACCCTCCTCCACCGCACTCCATGAGTGCCGATTCCATCCCCAAGAAACGGAACCGGCCTCCCTCAGCGCAGAACATCCACCCGCCCGGCAAATGCTGGTCAGGTGGATGCTTGAGGTTCAGCCTCGGCATTGAGTCCTGAAGTTGTGTTGTTGGCGCTCAGGGCCCGCTCGACGTACATCCAAATCGATCGAGCATCGCCAGCAGGTCATCGATCCCGACGGTGCCGTCGTTGCTGAAGTCCAGCAGCGGATCGATTCCATCCCAACCGCCGATCAGCAGCAGCAGGTCGTCAATCCCAACGTCCCCGCTCGCGTCCACGTCTCCGAGACACCGCACATCGAGCGAGATCACAAGATCGCCGCGGCCAGACTCAGACCCATCCAACTTCGGCGCTCCGCCCACAAGCAGCGGGTAACCGTCAGCACGCACCCACATCGAGAACCGTGACCCGTGCTCACCGCATGCCGATCCGCACCGAAGCACTTCATCGCATTGACTCTGCCTGATGGCCATAATGACGGAGTCGTAGTCCGCCGCACCGCCATCATCCTCGCACGTCGAGACGGTGACGAATCCTTCGCTGGCCGCCGCGTACTTGAACCAGACGCCATCGGTCTTGTCGCCCGCGCATCCTGATACGACATCCTCGGTCGCGCCGAGCGTACTGAACGGATGCACGCCCTCGCCGAGGACGGCCATGCTGCCGCAATCGTCGTTCTCGGCCTGAGCCGCATGAACACCGGTGCGGAGTACAAAGTCTCCGGCATTGTCTCCACCGGCAACCCGAATGAGGTACTTCTGGTCCTGAGTCGCCTCCCACAGCACATGCGATGCCCCACCCTCACCACATGGCGGCTCGGCATCCTCATTGCATGCGATCGGATCGCACCCCGGACAGTCGGCGGCCTTGAACACAGCGACAGCCGTATCAAATGACGTGGACAGGTCACACGTCGTCGCCCATGCCGTACCGTTGGCTGGCGACACCCAGGAGTACCACTCAGCAAACGGTTTGTTCGGGCTGCACACGCCCTCCGGCCCCGACTGCGGAGTGTTGTCGTAGAGAGATCCGTAGACTACGCCATCGGTCGGTAGGGCCAGTGCCACTGAGTCGCCCGGGATTCCCTCAAGGCGATACCCGATATTGAGGTACCCACCGGCGGGCTCGCCAGTCAGGCTTCCAACTCGGACGAGGTAACGCTTGTCCGCCGAGACCGGCGCCTGAAGCGAGACAAAGTCACCCTGACCGCCAAATGCGGGGTTTCCACCGCCGCTACTGCCGGTCTCACAGGTGCACGCAATTGGTGCGCCGCCACTGCACGCCTCATCGGCCTCGTACAGGGCGATGACATCCGATGCCGCATCGCCGTCAAGTGCGATGTTGATCATGCCGTGCGCCGAGGGCGTCACTTCATACCACAGGTCCGGCCCGTAGAACATGCCCCCCGGCGAGCAGCACAGTTCCATCGGTGGGTCGTTATCGTCCATGCCGAATGGATGCGGAATCCAGATGACATCCGTGTAGAAGTCCCACGGGATCATCTCGATGATCGTCGGCGTTCCGCAGGTCGGAGTGGTAGGGCTCGGATTGCCCGGGCATGGAATCTCCATCCAGGTGGTGTTGTTGCTGGAGTAGAAGTCGGGCTGCGTGTATTCATCCTGAGGGAGATACATCATGAGTCCGATGTAGTAGATCTCGGGCTCAAGATCATCCGGCCAGACGAAGGACAAGTCACCTTGCCACCATGTCTCGCTTGACAGGCTGGGCCACGTCCATGTTCCTACGAGCCGGTCACTCTCCGTAATCGTGTGGTTGTTCTTCGAGAGGTAGACGCGGAGTTCCACATCCTGAAGTGACCACCCCAGCGTCATATTCTCCATGACGACGTCGTAGAGCGTCACGACCTCATCCGGATCAGGGCACACTGGGTAGAAGTAACTCGACTCCAGCGTCCCCGCCGAGTCGACGTAATACGATTCACATCCCACGTCGATGACCGCGGGGGTCACGGTCTGCGATTCGTACCCGGCGCGAATCAGCATGGCGTCGGCAAGATGAAGCCCCCTGCCCGTCTCAATGACGTCGTCGTAGTACGCGTGCATCACCGAGTGCCGGTCGTAGTTGTACGTCTCGGGGCAGGCCGAACCGGTCGACCCTTCGCTCTGGTACCCCCACGTATGACCGAGTTCATGCGCCAGGACAGGGCGGTACAGGGCACGGTCATCACTGCTGTAGCGATAGAGCGTCTGGTCGATGTCGTCGCTCCATGAGAAGCGAGGGTTGTAGTGCACATCGGTCTCCGCAAACCAGCAGCAATCGCAGTCGGACGGGATCCAGAATTGCGTCACGCCAAGCGTGTCCGTACCCCATGAGTACCCGTCGTAGTGAGCCTGCATGTTGGCGTCCGATGTGAAGCCACCAAACTCATTGTCCCCGTTTCCACCGGCCCAGCCGGGATCAATGTAGTACCTGTAAATGTCCATGAACTGGTTGTACGTCCACATGCTGTGCATGTCCTTGCCGAAGGCCCAGAAGTCCTCTGGCAGCGCATCAATGACAAGCATGAGTTCCCATCGATTGCACACGCAAAGATCGACCACGCCCCCGCGATCGGACAGATGCCCGACGTCCATCGTCGGAATTGGGCCATCTACGCTGTGATCATGCATGGACAGCGCCGAGGCATCGCCCTGCTCGGTGTTGACCAGAATTCGCACCAAGTCGTGCAGCGACAAAGCAGCATCTCCAAGCCACGGAGACCGGGTCGTGGCGCTCAAGGCACCATTGCCGGTCGCCTGCGGCGCTGGAGCCATTCGCGCATCCAGATCGTTCGTCGGAATCGCCAGGCCATCGACGATGGCATCGAGGTTTGGAGTCAGTTCGAGAAACCCCTCGCCCGTCAGGCCGGTCACGCCGCGGCGATCGAAGCGCATGGGATAGATCTCACCCGAGCCACCCTCATCAGAGACCAGCCGGAACGCGCCCTGATCCCCCACCACGATGTTCCAGGTGCCCGCGTCCGCGTCCCGCTCCTGAAGAAGCAGCAGATAGGGGCGGCCGATCTCCAGTGCTGGGACGTGGCCGGAGGATTGGATCATGTCACCCTGAACCTGAGCCCGGTACATGAACAGCTCGGTTCCCTCATCGGGCGGTGCGCCACGCGAGAGCACTGGCGAGAGAACGTGCAGCACATCGCACAGTTCCCTGGTTCCGGGTCGCTGGCCGTCAACCGTGGCCTGATGCCCGGTTGGAACAGCGATAACACACAGATCGGTCCCGGCCAGCAGATCGTCAACCGGATGAATCCGGCTGTGGCCATTGACGTGGGCACCCAGAAACACCGATCCGCACACGGCGGACACTATCACATGGCGTAGAGACAACTCGCACACTCCTCCTGCCCCCTCATCATCTGGGGGTCGAATCGAGCGTATCGGACTCGGCTGGCTGCACCAATCACAAAAGGCCTGCCCTGCGTTATCGCCCCCTACCGCGCCGGATTCAGCCGCCGTCCGGCTCCAAAAAGGCCAGTCGGGCTCGATTGAGGTCTGGATACAGGCCAAAGACGCGGTCCAATCGGCTCGCATGCAACACCTGCATGGGCAAGCCGGAGACGTTGCACAGCTTGACGTCTCCGCCCGCCTTGGCCGCCCTGCTCCGAATGCGGATCAGTGCGCCGAGACCCACACTGGAGACATGCGTCAAACGCGCACAGTCGATAATCAACCGTCCGATGCCGCCATCCACAATTGCGAGGACGTCATCGCTGAATCGGGCTGCATTCGTCCCGTCGAGCCCACCGTCGGCCTCGATCACCATGATGTCTCCATCGATCTCGCGCGGGATGAACTCCATCAATCAGCTCCCGTCCTCAAGCCGTTCTCTGGCCTGATCCAGCAGATCACGGCACTGTTCCAGCTTTGCCTGCGCTTCGTCGGGCAGGTCACTCGACTGGAGCCGCGCTCGCACCTGCTCGGCCGCAGCATCAACGTGCTTTCGGAGATCGGCGGCGGCAGCAACTGACTCCAGCAACGCCTTCATGACCTCGGGGCACATATTGCGAACTGTCGATTCGAGCGCTGGCCAGCGGGGGCCACGTCGCCCCACCGAGGCGTTCGCCTTCAGAAGCATCCTCGCGATTCCCGCGTGGCAATGCTCCACGGCCTCGCGAAGCGCCGTCCAGCCTGCCGGAGTCGACTCGTCAATGTCTGCATGGTGCTGAATCAATGAGCGGACACACGGCTCACACCCGCTTCTCGCAGCGGCCATCAGCGCCGACCACCCGTGAATGGTGGTTCGGTCGGCATGTGATCCTGCATCAAGGAGCAACTGGAGGCAGTCCGGGTGGTCACGAACCGCAGCGAAGTACACACCATCGTGCCCGTCATGGTCGGTTGCAAGCAGATCGGGGTCATACGCAAGCAACGCTCGAAGGCACCCGGAGGAACCCCACCAGGCCGCCGCCATCAGCGGCGTCACGCCTCTGCTGGTTTCGGCATGGGGATTCGCGCCGTCCGCGAGCAGCATCGACGCAATCGACGGGCACGACCCCTGGCACGCAGCCAGAAGCGGGGTCACCTGCGCCGCGCCACGTACGAGACCCGCGGAAGCGCCGCGGGCAAGGAGCACTCGGGCCACTGCCGGATGACATCCGAGCGCCGCTTCGGCCAAGGGAGGCAGCGTCCCCTCCGGTCCGTTGACGTCGGCCCCGGCGGCCAGCAGTGCAGCGACCGCCGCCACATCGCCAACCGAGGCTGCGGCCCCAAGTGCGCTGACCCCGAGGCCACCTCCGGCGCGCCGCATCTCCGCGTCGGGCTCCGCGCCGCCCTTCAGCAGGTGCCGAAGATCGGCCAGGTTTCCGGTGGCTGCGGCGAGGACGACCGGCGGCACATCCACCCCGGGGGGGTGATCTCCAAGAGCACGCGCCGCGGCGGCCAGCGAAGGGACCTCGGGGCCCGGCATGGGCTCAGCAGTGGCGGAGGCGCCAAGCCAGAACGTCCAGAGCACGAAAGACTGAAAAAAAAGGCTTTTTCGCACACCTGTGCTCCTGCATCACCCCGGGGTCCGCGTCGATCGGCCAGTCTACTTCATGACTCGAAAGGACCTCGACCTCGCGATCATTGTCAGGCTGGAGGTAGTCTCATGCCGCAGGTCAGGCCAACCAGCGAATCTCAACCGACCCACTCAGGCGATGCCGATCGAGCATTGGCGCGGACTTGGCCGGTCGTTTCGGTTCGCTGGGTCGATGCGGAAGCCCGGGGCGGGCCGGGCTGGGAAGATCCCGAGGACATGGTGGAGTTCGCGCTTCGACCGCTCGCCGAGGTACACACGGTCGGGCTTCTCATTCACGAGTGCGAGCAGTTCATCGCCCTGACCGACTCCAGAGGACCGGACCAGGTTGGAAGCGTGCAGAAGATCCCGAAGGCGTGGATCAACACCATGGAGATCATGGTCCCCTCGGACGACGACATCCCACCTTCCCTTCCGATCGATGGGCCGATCGATGGGGCCCGGGCTGGCTGAAGCGTCGCAGCGGCGGCCTGCTGGAATCGCAAAAAAAAACGCGAGGACGAGTCGGTGGACTCGTCCTCGCTTCTTCTCTCCTCCCCCAAGTGTGGGGGTCCCCCCACACACTTGAGGCAGTCGCTGGCTGCTCGGCCGGGCTGAGCCGGACCGGTTCGTCTTCCCGTTTGCCTTTCGGCATTGGCGACGACCGGCGCTCGCGGTGATCTCGGTGGGCGACCCCACCTTACCCGGTGCACTTCGGGCGTATCGGTATCCGTTGAGTGGCCGCGTCCTCGCCGCGTTGCCTCGCAGCGAGCGTTTTATGGGCATAACACGCTCCACTCCCTTCGAGCTGTGCCGCGCACTGTGCATGGCATTCGGATCTCCCGTGGCTCCCGTCGGAACCATGGATCCCATGCACGAGCGGCACCAGCCTCCTCGCGGTCTTGGCAAGACTTCCATCAGCCCTGGCATTGCACACAAGTGCGCTCCGCCGATCCCACGTCCGGTGTGGGTCGTGAGCTGATTGCTCGACTTGGTCGCGTGAGGTGGTCCACAGCATCAATTGCTCGGGCCGCCGGAACCGCCGGCCCGGGCAGCCATGCTGCCCTCGAACTCCTCGTTCCATTTCCATACCCAGTCCGTGCAGGACACGGCCCGGGTCTTCCATGGTGAGGTTGTTGGACTTGTCGCGATCGTCGCGTCACGAATTCGGCGCCCGAAGGCATTCCTCATTCGCTTGTTTGAGGCGTCGATCCGTGTCTGGTGGTCTCGTGTGCTTCCCCGCATCGAAACACGGTTCCGTTCACGTCCTTTCAGGCACCACTCGGTTCTGCAGTCCCGCCGCCGCGATCATTGCGTGGCATCGGGCCGAGTGCGACTGCGAGAAAGATGGGTGCGTTCCGATGTGTTCCGTCAGCCGTTCATGGAATGTCGGGAAACCATGAAACGTTGCCTGGTGACCTTGCGGCCCCTGAGGCTGCTTTCGGATCGGAGGCTCTCCTCGCTGTCCGATACGTACTTCTCCGCATTTCAAAGAGCCTTTCGCCAGCCCGGCCTCGGCCGAGCAGCCAGCGACAACGCACGTAGTGATACGGCGCACCGCCTGAGGGTGCAAGTGAAGGCAACCTGGTGGATGAAACGGGGGAGAAGTCGGTGGACAACTGGTGGACCATCTCGCAAGTGCCTGCCATGCAGCACCTACGAATTCGCTCTACTTCGCCTCATATTCGAACTTCTGGCCGCCGACGTCGGCCGCCACGATCAATCCGCTGTTGTTTCTTGTGAAAATGGCGACGCCGTGGTTGTAGTCGGCCATGTTGAGCCCGCCGCTTTCACCTGCAACCGCGCCAGCCGAGGCCTGCCCGACGAGCTGGTCATTCGTGAACTTGTCAAAGGCAAAACTGTTCTGGAAGAAGATGATCTCCGAGAACGTCTGCCCGCCAAGTTGCGCGCCAACCGTGACGCTAGTCACCGTGGCATACCCGACCATCTCGCCGCCGCGATACACCTCACCCGATCCGCTGGCGACCCCGAGCCCAACGGCACCCTTTGTGATCTTTGGAAACACCACCCACGCATACGCCGAGTCAAAGAACTTGGCCGCATTCGCGTCGCGTCGAAACCCTGCAAGTGCATTCGAGGCTGCGTTGGAACTGTCCAGCCGCTGCCCTGCCGTCGTTGGTTTCGGGCCGGACGAGTGGCATCCGACGATCAACGTGGACGCAAGAAACATGGCAGTTATTGTTCGAGTCATCATGACGCGCTCCTGTCGTTCGGTGATGTGGGCACTGGTCGAGAATGATACCCCCGCACCACGCTACCGAGCGCGTGATCGCATCAGATCGGCGTGCCAGCGGAGCAGTCGATCGTCGGCAGCCGAGTCTTCGGCAGCGCCATGGAGCAGTGCCGAGACGGCCCCGGTCCTGCGGGCCATCGACAACTGCTCGATCGGCAGAAACGGGTTTCTGGGATTGTCCTCGGTATTGGCAATCGACCATTGGGAACGAATGACGGTGCCTGCTGGCAGGAACATGGGTTCTGCGAGCATGAACATCATCCGCCAGTGCGGGTCGTAGTCGGGAAGGTCGAGGAGGAGGGCCGGCGGGTCGCCGGGGATGTCCGCCTCGATTCGCATCGCGGTGCACACGCCCATTGCACGTGGCGTCAGGCCTAGAAGTGTGAAATCCTCCGGCAGTACAAACTCGTCCTGCACCTGTGCAGACTCGTGCGGTGGCACGTTCACCTTTCGAGCCATTGAGACCACCGTCCGGATCGGGCGGGAGTCGCCCGACGGGGCCAGTTCCAGATTGACCGAATCGGCGAGCGTGTGCGGTCTGCCGCTCGGCCTGAAGTGCACTTCCATGACGAGGTCTGCCTCGGCCGGTATCTCCCAATGGAACCCCGGGGGCAATCTGAGTGATCGCCCGCCAACTCCGGTCGTGCCCAATTGCCCGCTCGGATGGTCGCGGACGTCGCCGGTCATGTACGTACCAGGGCCTTCGAATCGCTCATCCAACCACACGGCGAGCCCGCTGGTATCGGCCAGATAACTCACCGCGTGTACCGCGGTGGGCGCAGTTGACCGATGGGTCAGCGCCTGCACCCGCAGGGGCACCGCACTACCGATCGGAATGGCAAACGTCCACTTGTCGCGGTCACGGCGCCCCCAGTTGACGCCGCCCTCTGCTGGAATGGTCCAAGGCTCCGGCATCGCCACAACGACATCCGGGCGGGCCTCTGAAGACAATCGGGGCGAAACACGCCCTCAAACCTCTTGTGGCGGCCGCCATCCCACCTTGATCGTAACTTCGATGCCCAAGAACCTATCGTGGCCCGCATGTCCACGCAGGTCGACGACTTTCTGGAGCGTGTTGAGGCGGCTGTCGGGTCCGACGCGGCGCCCGCGGAAAGGATTGCTTGCGCAGCCGCGGTGCTGCATGAGCAGGCCGCGGACTCCGACGAACTGGAACCGCTGCTCCCGGTCCTCAGTAGCCACTTCGCCACCACCGATGCCATGCCTGCCAAAGCCCGCCGACGCGCTGGGGCCTTCTACACGCCCGCCGAACTGGTCGCGTTCATGCTCGACCACACGCTTGATCCGTGGATGGAGACTCCAGCCCGCGGCCTGCCGACCGTACTCGACCCGGCCTGCGGTTCCGGGCGGTTTCTCCTCGCTGCCGGCGCCCGGTTGGCCATCGCACACCGCCAGCGCTTCGGAGGCTCCGAGTCGGCCGCATGGCGAGGCATCGGACCGAAACTCATTGGCTTTGATTCCGACCCACTTGCAACCGCCTGGCTCAGTGGCCGTATCTCAGCCCTCGCAGGTGGCGATCCTGAAGCAGCGATTGGCGTGCATACCATCGACGCCCTCCACGACGATGCGCTGCCTGCGCACAGCGCCGACATCATCGTTGGCAATCCGCCCTTCGGCACGCCGCTTCGGCGCCGAACGGATGCCGAATCGCTTCGCCGACGCGCCGCAGTCCTCGCCGGGGCTCCGATCGGCCCCTACGCCGACATCGCCTCCATCTTTCTCTTGCTGGCAGGCAAGTCACTGCGCAGCGGCGGCCGTATGACGCTCGTCCAACCGCTCAGCGTGCTCGCCGCGCGAGACACCCAATCCATCCGCGACGCGGTGCTCAAGGATTGCGAGCCGACGTTCGGATGGTCCACCAATGCCCGCATCTTTGATGCGCAGGTGCACGTCTGCGCCGTCGGTTTTTACAAACGACTGATCGGAGACCCTGCGCCGGTACGCCGGTTCGGTGACCTTCCCCCCACCGAGTACACACCGTCGCGGCGCCCCGGCATCGGCCACTCTTGGGCCGCGCTCGCCTCGCCCGCCTGTAGTGTGCCGGATCCACCACCGTTTGAACAACTCGGGACGCTCGGAGACATCGCCCACGCAACCGCCGACTTCCGCGATCAGTATTACGGATTGCTTCCAGCACTCGTCGAGACGCCAGATCCGATTCCCTCTGGAGTCGCCCCGGTCGTCACGACCGGCGGACTCGATGTAGCCCAATGCCTGTGGGGCGAGCGGGCGATGCGGCTTCACAAGCAATCCTGGCACCGTCCAGGCGTCACGCTTTCCTCGCTTGAACCATCCATGCAGGACTGGGCGGCGTCGCGGCTCGTCCCGAAGGTGATGCTTCCAACACAGACCCGCATTCTCGAGCCGGTTCTTGATATCGACGGGCAGTGGCTTCCAAGCGTCCCGATCATCAGCGTAACGGCGGCGGCGGAGCGACTCTCGGAAGTCGCGGCCCTGCTGGCTTGCCCGCTCGTCTCGCTGCTCGCCCTGCATCGATACCTCGGAACGGCCCGCAGCCCCTCGGCGATCAAACTCGCGGCCCGAGATGTCCTGGCGCTGCCGGCGCCGCCCCACCAAGAACTCTGGCACCGCGCCGCAACTGCATTCACCGCCGCGACCCACGCCGGTGACGACGCATCCCGCAAGGCCAGCCTGTGCGAGTCCGCGAGGTTGATGCATCAAGCATTCGGCCTTGGCGAGGAAGTATCAGAGTCGATCCTCGCGTGGTGGCTGCAGCGACGTCACTGAATCACCTTGCAAAACAAGAGCCGGCCAGTCCGTTACGGACTGGCCGGCGTTCTCCACTCCCACAATGCTTGGATCACTCAGTTACATGGTCCCCAGTCGGAGAGCACGATCAGAATGTCATCCACATTGACCACGCCGTCACCGTTCACATCGCCCTGACAGTACGGCGGACACTCAACCTGATCACACGATGTCTCATGCCACGATCCGTGGACCATGTCACAATCGTCGGTCGAGAGCATGAGGCAGCCGCCATTGATGCAGCACGCGCCATGTGATGGCCCGCCGCACGAACTGTTCTCGCAGTGCGTGCCGGCTCCCTGCCAATCGCCACCTTCATCCAGGCAGTGCAACTCGTCGGTTTCGATGCAGTGCAGCGTGCCGTCAGCGTTTGCAATGCAGCAGGCACCCATCATGGGCTTGCCGCAGGCCGTGTCGTCGCACAGCGTCCCGCCGCCGAGCCAGTCGCCGCCCTCGTCGTGGCAGTGCGCTTCGCCAATTTCGACACAGACAATGCCACCTGCTGTCGGAATGCAGCATGCGCCATCGTGGGGCGGTTCATCGCACACGCCGTCGTCACAGGGCACGCCCCAACCCAGCCACAGACCCTGCTCCTGAGCGCAGTGCTTTTCGGTGAGCTGATGGCACGCCATGTCGATGCAGCAGGCACCGGACTCAGCGCCGCCGCAGCCCGAACTCGGGCAGTCGCTGCCGTCACCCTGCCAGTCGCCGCCCTCATCAAGGCAGTGGCCCTCGGGCAACATAGCGCAGCCACCGTTGTCGAAGCAGCACGCACCGATCGACGGGGGGTGGCACGGCGCATCGTCGCACATGGATCCTTCGCCGTAGAACTCCCCGCCCTCGATCTCGCAGATCTTGGCCGGAAGCATGTAGCACCCCTCGCCGATGCAGCAGGCGCCCATGGGGCCGGGGCCGCACACCACATCGCTGCAGGGCACACCCCACCCGAACCACTCGCCGCCGGCCTTGCCGCACATGAGTTCGGTCACCATTTCGCAGTAGCCCTCGACGCAGCAGGCACCGGCTTCAGGTTCGCCGCACTCGACTGCATCGCAGCCCGATCCCGGGCCGAACCACTGGCCTTCTTCTTCCCAACAGTGATGGGCCGTGAGTTGATAGCACGCTTCGCCTACGCAGCAGGCACCAAGCGGATCGGCGCAGGCAGCGTCATCGCAGGTCGTTCCATTTCCAAGCCACTCGCCGCCCTCCTCGTGGCACTCCCACTCGCCGAGCTGCTCGCAGAACACGCCCCCGTTGGGCGACTGGATACAGCATGCGCCCGATTCGCCGGAACACGACACTGCGTCGCACGTCGAGCCGCCTCCGTGAAACTCACCGCCCTGATTCCAACAGTAGTTGCCGGCCATCTCCTCGCAGACCAGTTCTCCCGAACCAGACTCGAGACAACAGGCGCCAACTTGCCAGGTGCAGGCAGGATTGTCGCAGTCGCTTCCGGGACCGAGCCACGCGGCCCACATCCAGGTGGGACAGCCCTCGTGGCTCGTGATGATGCACCCGATCTCAACGCCGCAGCAGGCGCCAAGCATGTTCTGCGGGCAGTACGCTCCGTCACATACGGTGTTCGCGCCATTCCAGACGCCGCCCTCGTCCTCGCAGTGCTGCTCGGTCACTTCGGCGCAGAACCAGTCCGCGTCAGTCACGGGAATACAGCAGGCCCCCTCGGCTCCATCTCCGGCGTGCGCACTGGTCACAAAGCACAGGCCGAAAATCACGGCTGATAGCAGCATCTTCATTGGTTCTTCTCCTCTGGCCTCGCCCACCCAGTTGACGCCTGATTAGAACACCCCCGGACCGACGGGGCAAGCGCCCACACCGTCAATCCAACCTCATGGGGGGGGGGGGGAATCGGCGTGGATGCGGCCTCAGCGGGTCCCGAACATCCGGTCTCCCGCATCGCCGAGCCCCGGCAGGATGTATCCCACCTCATTGAGTTGCCGGTCGAGCGCTGCGGTTGAAACCGGAACGTCGGGGGCCGCATCGTGCATCGCGCGGACGCCTTCGGGCGCCGCCACAAGGCAAATGAGCCCGATGTCGGCGCACCCATGCTCGCGCAGCACCTTGACCGCAGCGGCGGCCGAGCCTCCGGTCGCCAGCATCGGGTCAACCAGAAATACCGGCCCCTTGGCAATGTCGTCCGGCAACTTGCAGTAGTAACTGACCGGGTCCAGGGACTCCTCATCACGGTAGAGACCGATGTGGCCGATCCTCGCCTCGGGCATCAGCGAGGCGATGCCGTCGGCAAGACCAATGCCAGCGCGGAGGATGGGCACGATCGTCACCGGTGTGGCCAAACGAAACACTTCGGTCTCCTCCAGCGGAGACTGGACGACCTCCCTGCAGACCGGCAGGTCGCGGCTGATCTGAAAGACCATGAGGCCAGCGACTTCGGATACGAGCGATCGGAACAGACCGGTCGGTGTCGCGACGTCACGAATCCGCGCCAACTTGTCTTGGATCAACGGATGGTCGAGAACCTGCAGATTCGGATGTTCCGGATGAGGCATGCGACCAAGATACACGGGTTGCGTCACTCAGCCTTGCCGGTCGATCCGAACGGCGATACCGCGCCGATCAGACGCCGCCGCTCCTCCGAAGAGAGCAGCAACATGCTGGCAATCACACCGTAGACCACGGCGTAGCTCGCCGCGCCAACTCCAAGATCCAGCAGCGACCAGGTCCCGGTGCCAGCCATCCAGGTCGGGACATACAGCAGCGGTGCTGCCGCCACCGCGACGAGCAGTGAAGGCAGCAGCGGACCGAAGAAGTTCATCGGCGAGATTTTGAGAATCGCGGCCCCTCGCAGCGGCAACAGAATGCCGTGGAACACGAAGAAGCAGATCGCGATTGCCCAACTCGGCCCCGCGATCGCGTTCCACAACACCACGCGTTCACCCAGATCGGGCATGACCATGACCAGCACGATGGCGAGCACGGGGCTGACGATGCCTCCCACGAACAAGGTCCTGGCGTACCTGTTGATAAAGCCTGCGCCGTAGAGCAGAAACACCCATCCATCTGAGATTGCGCGTGCTGCCAGCCCGAGCACCATGATGCGGACCAGCATCGCGGCCATGTCGATGTACTCGTCCGCATTTTCAATCGACCGGCCGATCCAAAGTCGGAGCAGGTCCTCCGCAAGCAGGAACGTGACGACGACCGCTGGCCACGCCATGAGACCGTGCATACGTGTCAGCGTACGAAGCATGCGCCGCAGTGGGTCGGCGTTGTCCTCATTCGACGAAAGTCTGGCACCGACTGCCTCCACGCCAGCGGTCATTCCGATCGTGAACTGGCGGACGTAGGACACCAGCCGCAAGGCCAGCCCGAAGACAGCGTTTCCAAGCAGCCCGAACCAGTAGTTGACGATGAAGGTCCCCACGCGATCGTGCATGTTCGTGGCGAGTGTCACGCCGGAGTTCCATCCGAATGTGCTCATGATCTTCCGGACCTGCTCACGCCTTGCCCTCCACGGGGGCGTCATCAGTGCCGGTTCGCGGATCCACATCACGGCAATGGAAACCAGCACGACCGAGGTCCGAACCCCGACTGCGATCGCCGAGAAGTACAGCATGCCCCAGCCGGGATCCACACTCGACCAGACCGCGCCGCAGATCAGCACGGACACCAGAAAGTCGGAGCGTCGCCCGACGATGAAGATGTTCTGCAGAATGAACTCCTCGCGAACGATGAACATGCTCGTCGCGGCTGCCGTGATGCAGAACACCAGCGTGAACAGGCCCTCAAACAGCAGAATCCATCGGGCGGCCCAGAGAAACTCCGGGGGAACCTGCAGCAGGGGAAGCACAAGAATCATGACGGCGAACGTGAGCACCGTGATGCCGCCCGCGCCCAGACTCACCAGGTTCGCGGCGGCGGCCGTCGGTCGGAAGGCGCCTTGGGCATGCCAGGCTGATGCCAATTCCCGCGTCAGGCTGGTCTGCACAATGTCCCGGAACAGGGAGGCCAGGCCAGCCTGTGACAACAGCAGGAAGAACAGACCAAGTGCCTTGGCACCCAGCCACGATGAGAGCAGCGGAACCAGCGCGATACCGAACGCGAGCGTGGAAAACAGGCGGAGATAGTTGCTGCCAACTCGAATGATCCCGCGTTGTGCTTCAGTCGGCATCCGGTTCTCTGTCTATGGGCGCGTCAAGGTGCCCCCCCAGTCGGCTCCCATGGTAGAGCCAGTGGTGAGCGCTGGCGAACTGGAGACCTGGGGATTGTCCGCCGCTGCGCGGCCCGTCCCCCCACAAGTGGGGGGACGGTAACGCAGAAAACCGCTCCCCCGCTTGCGGGGGAACTGTCGGCGCAGCCGACTGAGGGGGTGCCGCTGTCCTCACCGCTCCCCCGCTTGCGGGGGAGCTG
>JASMKH010000007.1 GCA_030749435.1 Phycisphaerales bacterium | reverse complement strand
AAGCCGCTCCTTCGCCTAATCTGGCGGCATTACCTTGCCCGCCCCGCAGCATGGGGCATGGTATTCGAGGCTGGCGGAGACGCCAGTGCAGCCCCCAGCGTTGAAGAGATGAGGAGAATGCGCCGTGACGCTTGCGACGCTCATGAACTGGACAGCGAACCGCCGGAAGATGGCGGTCCTGACGCTGCTCACCTTCGTCGCGATGTGCTGACGGCTTCCTGCCGGGAGAGACAGGAAGCCGTCCGCGTCATCGGTCAAGGGACCCTGATGGAGATCAGAGTTCGATCTTGTCTGTACCAAGCGCGCCATGGTCGTCCATGCCGCCACGGGTCGGTGCCGACTTGGGCGCGGGCCCCGCATCGCCGGATCCCGGTTGAGCGGTCTCTTCACCCCGAGCAGCATCGCCCCATTGGGCTCGCTTCAGGCTCAGGCCAATCTTCCGCTCGTCGGTATCGACCCGCAGAATCTTGACGTCGACTTCCTGCTCTGGCTTGACGACGTCCTGCGGGTCATCGACCTTCTCGTCGGAGAGTTCCGATATGTGAAGGAGGCCCTCAAGCCCCTCTTCAAGCTCGACGAACACGCCGAAGTTGGTGATCTTCGTGACCTTGCCGTGAACCACCATGCCGGGGTGATAGGCGTCGGGAATGGCGCTGACCCATGGATCCTCGGTGAGTTGCTTGACCCCGAGGCCGACTCGCTGCTTCTCCTGATCGATCTCGAGCACCACGCACTCGACTGGATCGCCCTTCTTGTATTTCTCGTTGGCGTGGGAGATCTTCTCTGTCCACGACATGTCCGAAACGTGAAGCAGGCCGTCGATCCCAGGTTCGATCTCGATGAAGGCGCCGTAGTTGGTGAGGTTTCGAACCGTGCCCTCGACAACCGTTCCAGCCGGGTAACGCTCGGCAACGAGCTCCCACGGATTCAGTTCCGTCTGCTTGATGCCCAGCGAGATCTCCTGCTTGTCCCGGTTGATGTCCAGCACGACGACTTCGATCTCATCACCGACCGAGACCATTTCACTCGGGTGATTGATGCGCCTGGTCCATGACATCTCAGAGACATGCACCAGACCCTCGATGCCCTCCATCAGTTCGATGAACGCGCCATAACTCACCAGACTGACGACCTTGCCGCTGATCCGATTGTTGATCGGGAACCGGGCTTCGATGTCGTCCCACGGGGAGGGTTCTTTCTGCTTCAGCCCAAGCGCGATCTTCTCCTTCTCCAGATCGATCCGCAGGACTTTTACCTCGAGTTCATCGCCCGGCTTGCAGATCTCGCTCGGGTGGTTGACCCGGCCCCAACTCATGTCCGTGATGTGAAGGAGCCCGTCGATGCCGCCGAGGTCGATGAAGGCACCGAAGTCTGCGATATTGGTGACAACGCCCTTGATCAGCTGGCCCTCGTCGAGGCTGCCGAGAATCTTGTCCTTCGCCTCGGCACGTTCACGCTCAAGAACACGCCGCCTGCTGATGACGATGTTTCGGCGGTCTTCGTCGATCTTGAGAATCTCGGCGCGAATCGTGCGTCCGATGAACTCACTGACGTCGCCCGGACGCCGCACGTCGATTTGAGAGGCCGGAAGGAAGACGGGCACGCCGATGTCGACGAGCAAGCCGCCCTTGATCTTCCGCATCCCGCGGCCCTCGACCAGATCGCCCTCATTCTTGGACTCAAGGACCCGCTCCCAGCCGCGAATGCGATCGGCCTTACGCTTGGAGAGCTTGATCACTCCGGTGCCGTCGTCGAACTCCTCCAACAGCACTTCGATTTCTTCGCCGGGCTGCAGCGCCTCGAAGTCGTCGAATTCGCTCTTGTGAATGAGCCCCTCAGACTTGAGACCGACATCGACGACGGCTTCATCACCGGCACGGCCGGCAACCTTGCCCTTGAGGATTCTCCCGCGGGAAACCTGCTGTATGTCCCCGGCGAGCAACGACTCGAGATTGTCATCGCCGACGGCTTCGCCGGATCCGGTTTTCAGAAGGGCCGCTACTTCAGCATCGTCCACGCCGAGATCGGCGATGAGATTGAAATCAACCATGGGGTGAATACGCGGCACCAGGGCGGGGTCATGCGGGCCGCGGCCGCACGCAATGGATCGACATCGTGGCTCGCGGCGGGGACGCGCGGTGCGCCCACCAAGTCATCCGGAACCGTAACGATGGCCCTGAATTGTGAATCGAGCAGTATACAGCACCCAAGCTCCAAACTCGGGGCGTGCGCTCGCCGCCTGGCCAGTTGATGTCGATTGAGCCGTGTGAGCCCCGATCAGGGGTCCTTGCCCGTCGGAATGATCGGGTAGGGACTCAGGATGCTGGGCTGATCCATCAGGAAAATCCGCCCCAGGTCATCCGAGGCCTGGCGGAGATTGACATTCCCGACGATCGCCATGTTGTTGTCGATATCCCACTGCGTCTCGGTGGTACCGCGGAGTTCCGGCGTGAGATTGCCCCGGATCGAGCTGGTGGACACGCGCTCGGGGTTGCTGGAGCAGCCACCAAGGGCCAGCGCGAGGAGTGTGGCGGCAACCAGTGTCGTGGACAGGCGTAGCATGTGACCCTCCTGAGTGGATAGGCGGTCCAGTGTCTCCGGGGGAACTGCTCCTGTCAATCGACTCAGCCCAGAGGTCTGGAAAACGAAGTTCATCGCGTATTCAGACCTCGCCGAAGGGCCTTGCCGGTGATAGGGTGGGGGTGCGCCGAGGCGGCTCTCCCTCGGATGTACGCGCCCGCGGGCACACTTGCTCGTTCCTGTCGAATCCCTCGGGATCGACCGTGCCGCGTCGATGGCCACGCCCCCGCCGAGGGGACGGCCGGGAACGACGGCCGTCGAACCCACCTGGTACTTGGGTTCGAGCAAGTCCCAAGGCGGGACCGCGATTCAGTTCGCACCGTGCGTCCGAGGGGATCGCCCGGCGTCACGCAGAATCCGGCGGCGGCACCCCGGCAGATCGATACAGGTCGGCCACCGCATCAAGGCTGGACGGGATGACCCGCGTCCCTGCCAATGAGCCCATGAAATTGACGTCTCCATGCCACCGCGGTACGAGATGCGCGTGGAGATGGCCGGGAAGCCCCGCACCGGCGGCCGATCCCTCGTTGATGCCCATGTTGACACCCTGCGGATCAAGCGCAGTGAGCAGCAATTGCCACGCGTGGTCGACGAGACTCCAGAACGCGGCGCGTTCTTCGGACGAGTAGTCGAGCAGCCGCGGCGCCGCCTTTCCCAGAGCTACCAGCAGATGCCCATTGGCATATGGGTGCCTGTTCAACATGATGAGCCCGTGCGGATTGCGGTAGATGACATGGTTCGCTTGGTCCTCGCCCGGCGCATCCCAGCAGAGACTGAGGAAGTCCGGCAATACACCGCCCGATCGACCCTCAGTGTCGAGCTGTTGCAGGTACTGCAGCCGCCACGGAGCCCACATTGCGTCATGCATCTCGCGTCTACCTCCTGCCAACGTGACCTCGGTGCAGGGTACGCTCTACGCACCTGCGGCCACGCCGCTCCCCCCCGGAATCACCCACCCCCGGAACAACCCCCCCCAGAACGAACCCCTCCCCGGACTGAACCATGAGCCTCGCCTCACTCTCCAATGTCGTTGTCCAGTACGGCAACAGCATCATCCTCGATGGTGTTGACCTGGCGATTCAGAAGGAGGGCAGAATCGGTCTTCTGGGACGGAACGGTGCCGGCAAGACAACGCTCCTCCGACTCCTCACGGGTGAACTGGCGCCCGATGACGGAACGCTCGATGTCCACCGCACCGTACGCGTCGGACTGCTCGATCAGCATCCCTCGTTTCCGGATGGAGTGAGCCTTCGTGGCGTGGCGCGGGCGGCATTCGCCAGGCTTGATGCCCTGCAGGCGGAGCTCAACGCCGTGTTCGCCGACATGGAGACTGCCCGGGGCGAGGCGCTCGATCGACTGTTCAACCGGCAGACATCACTGCAGGCCGAGTTGGAGTCGATCGGCGGATGGGATATCGAACATCGCGTCGATGCCGTTCTGCACGGTGTCGGCCTGCCGGATGAGATCTTCGAGCGGAAGACGCAACATCTCTCCGGAGGCGAGCGATCGCGGCTGGCTCTGGCGAGGCTGCTATTGGAGTCACCCGACCTCCTGCTGCTTGATGAGCCGACGAACCACCTGGACATTGAAGGGTGCCAGTGGCTTGAGCAGTTTCTCAACGAGACATACAAGGGTGCAGCTGTGATCGTCAGCCACGACCGTTGGCTTCTGGACGCCGTCTGCACCCGCGTCGTCGAAGTGCGGCGAGGAAAGCTCGAGTCGTATCCCGGCACCTATTCCAACTACGTCGAGCTTCGCGCGCAGCGCCGAATCACGGAATCGCGGGCGTGGGACAAGCAGCAGGATCACATCCGGCGGGAGCAGGCCTACATCCGCCGATACAAGGCCGGACAGCGGGCGAAACAGGCCAGGGGCCGAGCCTCCCGTCTGGAACGATTCATCGATGAAGCAGACATCGAGCGGCCGGAAGACGCGGTGGTTGCGTCCATGCAGCTCCCCTCAATCGCCAGGTGTGGCGACATGGTGCTCACCGCATCGGAACTGGCGGTTCGCCTCGGTGATCTGAACCTCGTCCAGGACCTCAATCTCGAGATCCGGCGCGGGGATCGCGTCGGGATCATCGGTCCCAATGGCGCCGGGAAAACCACGCTTCTGCGATGTCTCCTCGGGGAGATCGAGCCGGCGAGCGGGAGCGTCGAACGGGGCGCCGGGGTCAACGTAGGCTGGTTCCTGCAGCGGCAGGATCATCTCGATCCGCAGTGGAGCGTGTGGGAGTGGATTCGGCGAACGCTCGTCGAGGCGCGTGGTACCGATGTCGCAGAGCAGACTGCTCGCGATCTGGCGGGAGCCTTTCTGTTCTCGGGTGAAGATCAGGACCGCCTCCTCGGATCCCTGTCCGGCGGTGAACGCGCGAGAGTGACACTTGCGGGCCTGTTTGGAGGCGGGCACAACGTGCTCGTCCTGGATGAGCCGACCAACCATGTCGATATCGCGACATCGGAGCGTCTTGAGTCAGTGCTCGCACAAGGCGGTCCGTTTCAAGGCACGCTCCTGCTGGTCAGCCACGACCGGGCGCTTCTGGAGGCAACCTGCGATCGACTGATTGTGTTTGAAGGTGAAAGCAGGGTGAGGGTCCACGAGGGCATGCTGTCGGACTGGCTCAGGCTCGGGAGCGACGCAGTTCGGTCGGCTGACCCTCCCAGACGATCGGTTCGATTGGCTCCCGTCAAGAAGGCCCGGACGCCGCTCGAAACTGTGCCGCTCGACACTCTTGAGCGTCGAATGGCCGCGATGGAGAAGCGTTTGGAAGCCCTTCGGGGCTCCCTGGATGAGGAAGCAGTCTGGTCGGATCCCGAGGAATTGCAGCGGGTGCTGGACGAGCAGAAGGAGATCGCAGCGGAGCTGGACCAGCATGAGGAGGCCTGGCTCAAGCGGCACGATGACTCCTCATCCTGACCCTGCGCGGCGCCTCTCGCCAGCACGCCCGGAATACAACAGCGACTCCCTCTGGGAAGCCAACTGATGAAGCGTGAACTGCTTCGGAATGCCGCGGCGCCAGCTAGATCAGCTGGGCTGTGGCGATCACCGCGCCGGTTCCGTCGGTGACGCGAATGCTTGATCCGGGCAGTGTCGCCGGGTCGAGCCGCATCGCAATGCCGTCGAAGATCCGATCAGTGTGCAACGTGGCGGTTGCATGCACCTCACCCGCACTTGACGTGATGTCCACCCTGCACGGGCCTTCATATCCCATGAAGTCCATTGCGAACAGGAAACACTCGCCGCTCTTCTCGTCGATGGAGAGTCGAAGGAACCCGTTCCCATGATCCGCTGCCAGATACTGGTGGCGGGCGGTCGGGCTGTTCATCATCTTGAGGAACGGGGCGTAGTCCTCGCCGAGCGTGCGCTCAATGGTCTGGCCCGTCTGGAGCCGCACGGCTTCAGCCATGATTCGGTCGAAGTGCCGCTTGCTGGAGGTTGAGGTGACGATCAGCGTGAGGCACACGCCGAGCAGGACCAGCGCAGCCATCCGCCAGGTCCATACCGAGCCGAGGAAGGTGGGTCGCTGCTGCTGAAATGGCAGCGAATCGGCCGGATGGCCGGCGTACCCGCCCATGACAAGCCCGGCTGAGTTCAGGGCCATGGCGGTGTGGATCCGCTCCAGCACCCGGGCGCGAAGGTGCTCAGGCGGGCTCGCCGAGGGGAGCAGCCGCTCGTCGGTGGCAATATCCTCCTGAATGCGGCGGATTTCCGCCTGGACATCCGGGGTCGTGGCCAGGAAGGCCTGCTCAAAGCGAATCTGATCCGGCGATTCCAGGAGCCCGTAGGCGTCCAGAATGGCCAATTCAGCCAGTTCATGGGATGGCGTTGTCATGTGTTCGGAAGTCATGGGTCAGTTCTCGTACTCATGGTTCGCCACAATCCTCACTTAGGATGCAGCCGAATCCGGAAGATCCTCGCTTGCATTCGTTCTCAACCGTGCCAGCCCGCGACTGAGGGCCGATTTGACCGTTCCGAGGGGGACCTCAAGTTGAATAGAGACCTCCCGAAGCGTAAATCCTTGTAGATAAGACCGTTCGATAACAGACCGCTGCAGCTCCGGCAGCAGCGACAAACTTTTTTGAAGTTTCGTAAATCGTTCTGATATGACGAGCTTGGACTCGTCCGCCTCATGGAATCCCTCGTTTCCGGCCTTCATCTCGGTTGTTCGAGGCCTGACGGCCGATCGCCGGATTCGGTCGATGACGTGGCGTCTGGTCAGCAGCATGACCCAGGTGACGAGTTTGGCCCGGTTGGGGTCGAATCGTTCAGCGGTCTTCCAGAGCCTCAGAAAGACCTCCTGAACGGCATCCTCGGCCTCCGCATCCGAGGGCAGCAACTGCCGGGCGCCTCTGAAGACCAGCCCCCCAAAGCGGTCATACAGCTCAGAAACGGCGGTTTCGTCGCCGCTGGCCACCCGCTGCATCAGTTCCAGATCCTCGTTGATAGCGTCTCCTCCTGGTGGCCTCCAAGAGGGAGGCCAAGGGTGCCCGCCACGATACCACGGCCTCCCGAGAGTCTCCCCCCCCCTTTCTGCCCCAGAATCCCGGATCAAGACCGTCAACGCTGTTTTCCGCCCCAGAATGGAAAATCGGACTTTCGGAACCCCTGAGTTTCCGGTTATGGTTGGAAGGTGGCCTCATCATTTGAGTGAGGTCGTGAGTAGTGCCTGCGAGGACGCGATGCCCAGACAGCACATCGCAGACCGACTTTCCGGGCGACGAGCGTTCAGTCTGATGGAACTGATGATCGTCATCGCTGTCATCTCAGTGTTGCTCGGTCTGTTGATGCCCGGCTTGACCCGCGTGCGGCAGACGACGTACCGCGTGCTGAGCGCCAGCAACCAACGGACGCTGGGGCAGGGGCTCGAAATGTGGTCCGGCCACCGACGGGGCCGACTTCCGGAGAGCCGAGTTCTTGTGAATGCCGAGGAAGGCGAACAACCGGACCTCGGCGAGTTGATGCGGACCTATGCACCGTTGACCGAAGACGAACTGCTCGCGGGCCTCGGCGGTGCCTACACCACGCTTCGCAAGCCAGGTCAGCGAGGTCGCCGGAAAGTCAGTGGCTGGTATACCGCCAAGTCCGGTTGGGACGGGCTCGGGCATCTGTTCGCGCAGGGCCTCGTCCCTGATTCATCGGTGTTCTACTCCCCGGCCCACTGGGGTGTCCATCCGCACGAACGGTATGAAGAGGATTGGGTGTCGCCTATGAGCGGTCCGGATTCTCAACCTTCAACCCTCATCTACGGCAACTACCACTATCTCGGGCATCTGGGCGAAGACGGACGCGCGATTCGGGCCGACCGCGATCCAATGCAGATTGTCGTGACCGACGGCATGCGGCGGCGGAGCGATTTGAGTCACCGCACCGGCATGAACGTGCTCCGAGCAGATGGATCGGTGCAGTGGAAGAGCAAGCCGACGCTGCTCAACACGCTGCCGACCGAAGACTCCGGTGGCTTCTCCATCGTCAGCCACAACTCGGTGATTCGAGGCATCTTCGCCGATCCGTGGAAGCCCGCGGCATCAGACGGCGACGGCAATCCCTGATCCCTCACCTCGAATCTCCGCCTCCATACTCGATGACCTGGGCTCGATGCCGACCGCATCCCGGGTCGATCACGGTGATGGATGCCACCGCCCCCTCACCCTTCGGGGTCAACACATGATCGAGCCGGTAGAACGGCCACGCTCGCGGGTAGGTGCCCCCCCAGCCAACGCCAGCCCGTGACCAGAACGGTCCATACCCCTCACGGATCTTCGTCAACAGCCAACTCGTCTGGGTCAGGTTGAAGTCGCCGATGATCATGTCCGGTTCGGACTCGACCTTCGTCATCAGTGCGTGAAGGTCGTTGACGACGAGCCAGCGGGATCGGGCCGGGTCCGAGGGCAGATCGACGATGAGGATGTCGAGCGGTTCGCCCGAGGGCAGTTCAGTCACGAACGAGATCAACAGGATGTCATCGGCCCAGGCGATGGTGCGAGACTGCAGGACCGGGAATCGGCTGGCGATCAGGAATGGGCCTCGAAACAATACCGTTCGCGCGGCACTCCATGATCGGAAGACGTCGGTCGAGGCGGCGCGGCGGGCCCCTTCAACGATCAGGAGGTCCGGGTCGGCGCCGACGATGAACTCGCCGTAGGCCGACTTGGACCCACCGATGGGCCCGGCCGTCCAGTGGAGAATGGACACGCCCCCGGTCGCCGGCGAGTGACCCGGGTTCCACCGAGGGACGACGTACTCGACTCCGCCTATCAAGGGGAGCAGCAACGCGGCCGCGTGCCAGCGGCTGCGCCGCAGGAACAGCCCACCCCACAGGAGCAGCCCCCCCGGGATCAGGATCAATCCTGTCAGCCAGAGGAACCACTGGCTCCACCACCATCGGTCGCCGCACAACACCCCGATGAGCCACGCGGCTGTAAGTGCGGAACCGGCCAGGACGAGGATCGTTCCGCCTCTGCGCCGCCCTCTCCGCTGGGACGCGGGCATCAGCCATACACCCAGGGAGCCAACACGGCGCACAGCACTGCCAGCAGAATCGTCAGGGGAACACCCAGCCTGGCATAGTCGAGGAATCGATACCCACCCGGGCCGTAGACCATCAGATTGGTCTGATAGCCGATCGGGCTGATGAAGCTGCACCCCACGCCGAGCATCAGCACGAAGACGATGGGTGCCGGGCTCTGCTGGAGTGACTCGGCGATAGTCATGCCGATCGGGAAGAGAAGCGCGGCAGCGGCATAGGTCGTGATGAACTGGGACAGGACGGCTCCAGTGAGAAAGACGACCAGAAGCATCGGCACCAGACCCATGTCAGATCCGAACTGTGCGACGCCTGCCCCCGCGATTTCGGCCAGTCCGGTCGAGTGGAGCGTCTTCCCGATGCCGATGGCTCCGGCGATGACCAGCAACACCTTGAGTTGCAGGCCATTTCGCGCCTCGGTCCCGGTGACGCATCGCGTGAGCACCATGGCAAGCGCGCACCCCCAGACGGCGGCGACACGGTTGATCGGCGCGAAGATCAGCAGCGCGATCAGCGCTCCCAGAATGGCCAGCGCTACCGGTGCCAGACTGTGCCGGACTGGAATGCTGTCAGGAACGTCGGTGACGAGGAAGAAGTCAGTGCTCTCCTTCCATCGCTGGCGGAAGTTCAGGTTCGTCTCGATCAACAGGGTGTCGCCCGGCTTCAAGACGATGTCGCCGATCTTGGCATTGATCCGCTGTCCCTGGCGGTGAACCGCAAGGATGACACCGTTGTAGTGCGTTCGGAAACGGGCCTGCCGAACGCTCTTGCCGACGAGAGGCGAGTTGGCCGAGACGGCCGCTTCAACGAGCGTCCGATTGGATCGAGATACCGCGAGTTTCGACGCTTGCTCGTCGTCCGGCTCAAGTCCCTTGATTCGACGGAGATCCAGCACAGACTCGAGCAGCCCGACGAAGGAGAGACGATCGCCTTCATGAAGTGTCATGTCGGGCTCAACGGCTGGCAGGTGGACACCGCCTCGCTCGATGCCACTCAAAAACAGCCCGGGGAGCTGCCGCAGCCCCGCGGCTTCGATCGTCTTGGAGGCGAGGGGGGATCGCCGGGGTATGACGAGTTCAACCTGGTAGTTCCGCGCGTTGTCCGGCGTCTGCTCCAGGGCGGTCGTACGAATGGGAAGGAGTCTGGGGGCTGCCAGCAGAATGAACCCGATACCGACCACCAGACATGGCAGGCCGATCGCTGCGACGCCGAGGAACTGCATGAGCGGGGAGGGGGGAAGCATGCCCAGATCTCTGGCCCACACTGACTCAGCCGAGTCGAACCAACTGACCCACTCCTCCATCACGATGATGTTGGAGGCCGTTCCGATGAGCGTCAGTTTGCCACCCAGAATGGCGGCGAAACTCAGCGGCATGAACAGGAGGGATGGGCTGACTCGAAGCCGTCGGGACCAGTCTCGCACGATCGGAATGCAGATTGCGACGATCGGCGTGTTGTTCATGACTGCCGAGAGCAGGGACACCGGAAGCATCAGGCGACATTGGGCGCCGCGTGTGGTGTGCGGGTGCCCGAGAAACCCCCGCGCATAATGGCTGATGGCGCCGGTCCGCTCGAGTCCTGCTGCAATGATGAACAGCCCGGCGAGCATGAGGACCGCTGGAGAGGCAAACCCGGACGTGGCATCCGCCACATCCACGACACCACCGACCATGAGCATGGCCAGCCCGCCGAGAATTGCAACGTCCATCCCCATACGATTGGAGACGAGCGAGCCGATGACGGCCAGCAGAACGGCGATGGTGTACCAGGCTTGGAAGTCCAGAGGAGAGGGTCCTTACTCAGGAAGGGCAGAGCCCCATGGTCCGGCTCGCCTCAACCAGCGTGGGATGAAGTCCGGCGGCGGCGGCAATGATGCCACGATTCTCCTCCAGACGTGAACCGTGCCCGAAATCGAGTGGATTGCCGCAGATGTCCGTGACGACGGCTCCAGCCTCCGTTGCGATGATGCAGCCCGCAGCGTGGTCCCAGATCTTCTCGCGGTACTCGGCACTCGTCGGCAGTCGCAGATAGGCATCGGCCTGCCCTCGGGCGAGCACCGCATACTTGGCCTGGCTGTCGAGACGGACCGGGTCACTCCTGACGTCGATGGAAGCGAGCAGGGTGTCGGTATCGGAGCGGCTCGAGTGCGCTGCTTCGACACTCGCGCAGACCCGGACGGGGCGATCCTGCGTCCAGGCTGTGCAGTTGATGCGGATCGGTGATGCATCCGGTGAGGCGTCGGGGTACTCCCAGGCGCCTTCGCCTCGGGCTGCGGCGTAGAGCGACCCGCACCCCATGGCGTCGGGGGTCGTCAACGAGGCGTTGCAGTCGATGGGGAGGTTCGGGCACCCGAGCACGCCGAGCGTGACCTGGCCGTGCCGGATGCGGCCGAGGGCAATGGCGTACTGCTGCCCTCGCAGAAATCCCTTGGTGCCGTCCACGGGATCGAGGGTCCAATACGCAGCAGCCGAGCCGTCATGGCTGCACGAGTCGATGGCTTCCAGTACGTCCGTTTCACTTGCGTGCGGTCGCCACGTACGTACGACGGCGACCACTGCCTCCCGGACGGCGGCGTGATCGTCACCCCGCAGGGCGGCGGCGTGTTCTTCGCCGACCACCAGCCGATCTGCCGCCGACTGGATCCGGTCAGCCAGCACCATCGCCACGATTGCCTGCGCGGCGTAGTCGGCGACGGTGACCGGAGAGCGGTCATCCTTGGCGTGTTGGCTGATGTCGTTGCGGCTTGCCTGCACGGCCCGCGTCACCGTGGCGGCGATGGCGACGGCCTCGACGGCGGGATGCAGCAGTGATCGCTCGGTGTCCATCATGGTGTCTCCTTCATCGGCAGAGCCGCCCCCCGATGTTGCGACTTTGGTGTGGTCTGGAATCGAAGACCGGCGGCGCCGCGTTGCGGCACCACCGGTCGTGAATGATCCTCAGAGTTCCTCACCCAGCAGCGACGAAGCCAGCCTTGAACTCCTCAATGGCGGCCCCGAACTGCTCGCCGAGTGCCTTGAAGGACCGCTGCTGGGTCAACTGGTCCCGGAGCTGCTTCCCGGCACCGTTGAAGTACTCGAGAAGCCCACGCTCGAACTCGTGAACTCGCTCGGTGTCGACATCATCCAGATAGCCCTGCGTACCCGCATATATCGAGATGCACTGGTCGATCACGTCGTAGGGGGCGTACTGCCCCTGCTTGAGCAGTTCCACCATTCGGGCACCACGATCGAGCTGCCGCTGGCTGGCCGCGTCCAATTCCGTGCCGAGCTGGGCGAAGGCCTCGAGTTCACGGAATGCAGCGAGGTCGAGCCTGAGCGATCCGGCGACCTCCTTCATCGCCTTGATCTGAGCGTTGCCACCGACGCGACTGACCGAGATGCCGGCGTTGACGGCGGGGCGGACTCCGGAGGCGAAGAGTTCTGGCTGCAGGTAAATCTGTCCGTCCGTAATCGAAATGACATTGGTTGGGATATAGGCGGAAACATCACCTTCCTGCGTCTCGATGATCGGCAGGGCGGTGAGTGACCCACCACCGTTCTCGTCGGAGAGCTTGGTGGCCCGCTCGAGCAGCCGGCTGTGGAGATAGAAGACGTCCCCGGGGTAGGCTTCGCGGCCCGGTGGCCGGCGGAGCAGGAGCGAGAGCTGCCGGTACGCGGTCGCCTGCTTGGAGAGGTCGTCATACACGCACAAGGCATGCTTCGGGAGTTTGCCGTCCTTGCCCTGATTCATGAAGTACTCGGCCATCGCGCAGCCCGCGTAGGGCGCGATGTACTGCAGCGGAGCGGGAGTCGAAGCGCCCGCGTTCACGACAATGGTGTAGTCCATCGCGCCGTGCCGCTGCAGCGTGTCGACGACTGCCATGACCGTCGAGTCCTTCTGGCCCACGGCGACGTAGACGCAGACGACGGCCTCATCTGTTCCCCAGAACTGCCTCTGGTTGATGATTGAATCAAGTGCGACGGCAGTCTTGCCCGTCTTGCGATCACCAATGATGAGCTCACGTTGGCCGCGGCCGATCGGGATCATCGAGTCGATGGCCTTCACACCGGTCTGCAGCGGTTCGGTGACCGGCTGCCGGGCCGAGATGCCGGGGGCGACGATGTCGAGTTTCTGAGTCGCGGTTGTTTCAATGGGTCCACGCCCATCGAGGGGGTTGCCCAGCGGGTCGACAACTCGGCCCAGAAGACCCTCGCCAGCCGGGACCTGAAGCAGGCGTCCGGTCGTCTTGACGGTATCACCCTCGCGGACAGCGAGGTTGTCCCCGTAGATGACGGTGCCGACCGTGTCGGACTCCAGGTTCATCGCCTGACCCATGACGGGGCCGCGGTTGGTGTCGAACTCAAGCAGTTCGCCGGCCATGCACGAGGAGAGGCCGTAGACCCGGGCGATACCGTCACCGACCTCCACGACTCGGCCGACCTCGGAGACTTCCAGTTCACTTGAGAACTGTTCGATCTCTTGCTTGATGACAGCGGTGATTTCGTCGGTCTTGATCTTCACGGGTCTGTGTCCTGTCAGTCGGTGGAACCGGACTGCTGCGTTGGTGCCCCATTCTTCGGGGCAATCTTCCACTCGGCGGTCACACTCGCGGTGACCGTCACCATGCCTCCACTGATGGTGGGGGCGGAATCACTGTCCATGGCACGCATTGCGACGGAGCCCGCCATGAACGCATGCTCGACGGGTCGAGGCGGCGCCGCGTTCGCGCCGTCAAGTGTCAAGCGAAGAATCTGTACCAGTTCGACGCTGGATGCATCGGCCAGGCTGGTTG
Organism: Phycisphaerales bacterium; assembly: GCA_030749435.1. Taxonomy (GTDB): domain Bacteria; phylum Planctomycetota; class Phycisphaerae; order Phycisphaerales; family SM1A02; genus UBA12567. The sequence goes on along the minus strand of JASMKH010000007.1, from coordinate 70,400 downwards.
CATCGGCAATGGCGTACTGCGCCGCCTTCCGAATGGCCTGCTGGCGGCTGGTTCTCGGGTCGCGAAGCGCGAAGTGCAGCGAACCGATGTCATTGGCGCCGGCCTCGGCAGCCTTGGCAACCAGCATGCCGGGAATGTCCATACGCGTCGATGTGATCGACAGGTTCGATCGAACCGAGTAGCCCACGATTTCAGGCTTCCACGTGGTCGCATCGACGCTCCGCGGCCGGGGTTTCCACTGCGGCGTGATGTCGTATCGGCCCGTGTGCCACTCGTCGTGCTGTGTCAGCCCCAGATCGGTCACGACTTCCACCAGGGCAGCCATGGTCCGATCAACCTCGGCGCGGGCAAGGTCAACACTCGCCTTGGTCGATGTGGCACCGATCGTCAGCGAGAACTGGTCGGCCGGAACCTCCAGTCGGGCATCGCCAGCGACTGTCAGCGTACAGGGCGCCGCGACGCAGGTCGCGGTCACGACGGCAGTCAACAGGGTGGCGAAGCGGATCACGAGAAGCGGCCCTCCTGATCGGGCACCGACATGAAGTCGGTCGGCGTGGTGGAAATCACACGATTCCCCTGAACCTGAAGACCCCGCTCAAACTGCTTCAACCTGGCTGCGACCGAACCATCGACCAGCGTGTCTCCGATGCGGATTCTGATTCCGCCGATGAGCGATGCATCGGTCCATGCATGAAGCACCGGCTCCTTGCCCAGGATCTCGTGCAGCTTGCTGCTGAGCAACCGTTGGCTCTCTTCATCGAGGGGCGTCGCCGTCCACGCATCAACTTCAATCCGACCCCACGCCTCCTGCACCATTTCGTCGAAGGCGGCGTGGATGGACTCGACACGCCCGATTCGGCCATTGGTGTTCAGGACGAGCATGAATCGCAGCACGAGATCGGTGACCCGGTCAGCGAAGATCGTTCTGATGCCGAGGGCTCGACGGGCGGTATCGATGACCGGTGAGTCGAGATACTCCCGGAAGGCGGGATCGCTCCGCACGAGTTCGCACACCTGCTCCAGCTCGTCCGCGACTTCAAGAATCTTCTCACGGCCGCCAGCCTCGTTGGAGAGGTCAAACAGGCTTCGGGCGTAGATGCGGGCCAGGGTGTCGGTCTGGGCTGGCATGGTCGAATCTCGATTGCTCAGCCGGCGTTGGCCTGAGCAAACTCCTGAAGCGTGCGGTCAACCAGATCACGCTGGTCGTCGGCTGAAATCTCACGCTCGAGAATCCGTCCAGCGATCGCCGACGAGATGTCCGCTGCGTGAGCGTTGATGTCCTTGATGGCAGCCTCGCGGGCGGTGTCGATCTCCCGGTGCGCCTGAGCCCGGAGCGAAGTCAGTTCGGACTCCGCCTTGGCCCGAAGGTCGGCCGCCGACTTCTCCGCGCTGGCACGTGCCTTCGCGATCAGTTCGTTCGACTCGATCCGCGCCGCTCGGAGTGCTTCCTCCTGCGTGCGAAGTGCCTCTGCGGCCTCGGCCCGCGCGGCCTCAGCCCGCTTGATCTCTCCGCGAATCTTCTGATCCCGCTCGTCCAACCCGGCAAGGATTTTGGGCCAGACCAGAACTGCGGCGACTCCAAAGAAGATCAGAAAGACGACGACCGTTGTGACGAGCGTCAGCCACTCAACTTGAACGGGGTTGGCCCCCGCCTCGGATGCGAGAATGTGCAGCATCGCGTCGCTCCAGCAGTGCATGCACGTTCCTCCGGGGGGATACCCCGAAGGAACGCCTCATGCGAACTTGATCAGAGGATGGCCAGGAGGCCGACCACGACGGCGAAGAGGGCAACACCCTCGACCAGGGCCGCCGTGATGATCATGTTGGTACCGATGGTGCCGGCCATCTCGGGCTGGCGGGCGATCGACTCTACGGCGCCACCACCGATGCGGCCAATGCCGATGCCTGCACCGACGACGGCGAGGCCGGCGGCGATGCCGCCACCGATGCCCTTGAGACCACTGCCCATTGCGGCAGCGGCGTCAGCGCCCTCGGCGGCCATGGCCGTGTCGCCGAAGAAGGCGAGGCCGAGGTAGGTCAGTCCGATCATGACAATGATGTTCTTCATGGCTCTGCTTCGTGTTCTCTCTCGGCCCCGAAGGGCCTCAGGGAAGGACGCCGTGGGGCTCGTCCGATGGAAGGTGATCAACTTGGGCGATCCGTCCCACTGATCGGATCGCGTGACTGTTTAGTGAGCCATGGCCTGTTCGGTGGCGTGTGACTCGTCATGGTCTTCGTGCTCCTCGTGATGGTGTGTCATCTGTCCGATGAACACGGTCGTCAGGAACATGAAGATGAACGCTTGAAGGAATGCGACGAACAGTTCCAGGAAACTGATCGGAATCGCCGCGATGATGGACACGGCTGAGATGCTGCCCGATGTCAGCCAGTTCATCGTGCTGGCGTAGGCCATCGTGCCGAAGGACGCGAGCACGGCCATCAGCGTGTGGCCGGCGACCATGTTGGCGAACAGACGAATGGCCAGCGCCACAGGCTTGATGAAGAGGCCGAGCAATTCGACCGGAAGCATGATCGGCAGCAGGTAGAGCGGGGCGCCGCCAGTGAGGTGGCTGGCCCATCCCTTGACGCCGAGTGAGCGGAATCCCTGATACTGAATGGCGATGAACGACATGAGCGCCAGCCCAAGCGTCACCGCAAGGTTGGCGGTCGCCGTGCCACCGAACAACATCCAGCGGTCGACGGAGGAATGGAGGCCGGTGAAGGCATGCTGGATGTCCAGCGTCGGCACCAGACCGAGCAGGTTGCAGGTCAGAATGAAGAAGAAGAGGGAGAGCAGAAACGGAAGAAACCGTTTCGTGTCCTCACCCAGGATCGGCCGGATGGCGTTCTCGATGAGGTACATCGAAATGACCTCGATGAGTTGCGCGAAGCGGCCCTTGGTGAGATGCCGCTCGGTACCGAGGTCCTCGTGTCCGGTCTTGATGGCGGTTGCGGCCCACATGAGCGCTGCGAGTCCGACCAGCCCTGCCACGACGAGCGTGACCATATGCATGCTCAGGCTGTCGTGAATCCACGGGAGCTTCTGATCGACGACGTGGTGGATCGGATTGTCGGAAGCGAGCAGATGGATCATCGGTGGTTCGAACTCGGGACCCGGATCCCTGATAGTCACCTGTATGAAAGAGCCGTTCGGGGCCGCTCAATGCACTTCCCGCTTGAATCGGCGGGCAGCGATTGTGGTCTCGCCGATGAGCACGGGAACGAGTCCCGCAAGCGCGCCGATGAGCAGGGGGCCCGCCGGCAGGCGAGCCGCGGAGTATAGCAGCAGGCAGACCCCGATGGTGCCGACGACGCGGCTCGCCGAGGCCGCTACGAGCAGCCCGCCCCACATCAGGATCGGCCTGGGTTTCCATGGCCGGAGCAGCACGACCACCGTCACGGATACCACTGCCGTGACCCCGATAGCGAGCAGCCCGGGGCCGAGCGCATTCTCGCCCCAAGAGCCGAATTGGCATATTGCGATCCAAAGTGCGGCGATGGCAGCGGGCGCGCCAAGGGCGACGCCGAAGAGCGGCTTGGCAGGCAGGGTGATCGCGGGCTGAAGTTCGCTGCTCACCGCCCTCGCCGCTCCTGGTCGATCCGCCGATTCTCCGCCAACGCCGAGCGGATGAAGCCCGTCATGCCCACCAGCACCCCGGCGACCGCGCCAACGACGACCCATGTCCGCTCGAAGCCGAATGCCCAATCAGCCCCCCACCCCAGCAGGGCGCCCGCGACGACCTCAGTTGTCAGCGTGAATCCCATGGCGGAGAGTCGCCACAGGCGGTTCTGGTCGTCCGGGCGGCCAGGCTTGTTGCCGGTGGGGAGCACCATCGCCCCCTACATTGGCTTCTCCTCGCAGGTCTGGTCGTAGACCTGGAGGAGTTTCGCCTTGTCGAAGATCATCTCGTTTCGGCTCAGGCCGACGATCTCATACCGAGGCGTCAGCTCGATGGCATCGACGGGGCAGGCTTCTTCACACATGCCGCAGAAGATGCATCTCAATTCGTCGATATCGAATTGCTTCGGGTATTTCTCCCGATCTTCCCAGGGGGCTTCGTCGGCCACGATGTGAATACAGTTCGCCGGGCATGCGGTTGCGCACATGAAGCAGGCGACGCAGCGGACGCGGCCTTCGTCATCGCGATTGAGGCGATGAACGCCCCGGAACGTCTGCGCGTACTGGCCGCCTTCAAGAACGTCATGATGCTCACGACGGTCCTCGGGGTACTGCAGCACCCGGATGTTCTTCGCATTCTTGCCGTCCCGTCCGACGTTGCCCAGACAGTGACGCAGGGTCGTGCCGAGTCCCTTGAACACCGCCGGCAGGAACAGGCGGTCGGCACGGCTCATCGGTGCAGGGGTGACATCGACAATCTGATTGGGGTCGATCGACATGGAAGCCGGAATGGTAGGGAATCCCCGTGTTCCCCGAGTGATTCCTCAACCGTTTCGCCAGAATCTGGGGTGGAACAGGACGAGGATGACGAAGACCTCGAGCCGCCCGACGAGCATGAGAAAGCACATGAACACCTTGGAGGCATCGCTGAACCATGCGTAATTCTGGATGGCCCCGACCCTGTCCAAGCCCGGGCCGACTGTGCAGATGGTTGCAAGGCTGGCCGTGGCGGCTGTTGCGAATCCGCACCCGGTCGACTCAGCTTCCAGCGCCTGAAGGACGACCGCGCCAATGCCCAGGAGCAGAATCGTTCCCAACACGTAGGTCACGACGTTGAGTTTCTGCTCGCGGTCAATCACCTGGCCGCTGACCTTGAGAGGCCTTACCACGTCCGGCCGGAAGAAGCGTTCCAACTCGCCCCAGAGCACGCGAAGTGAAATCCAGATCCGGACCACCTTGACGCCGCCGGCGGTCGATCCTGCCGACCCGCCGACGAACATCAGCACGATGATCATGGCTTTGGCCGCAAACGGCCACAGATCAAAGTCGAATGTCGCGTAGCCGGTGGTCGTCTGCTGGGACACGACCGTGAATGCCGCGGCGCGAAGACTCTCGCCGCCAGTCGCGGCAACTTCGCTGCCGTTGCTCAGGACCAGCGGCGTACCGTGTCCGACGATGGCAGCCGTCACGATCGCCGTGCCGCCGAGCAAGCACAGCAGGTAGATCCGAAACTCCGTGTCCTTGAGCGCCGACTTCCATCGCCCCTTGAGGAATGCAAGCAGCACGGTGAAGTTCGATCCGGCGATCACCATGAACAGGATGAGCACGATCTCGGCCCCGAGCGACTCGGGTCTGGAAATGCTGGCATTTCGCGTGCTGAAGCCACCGGTTGCGAGGGTGGTGAACGTGTGATTGGCGGCGTCGAACAGGTCCATGCCCGTGGCAAGAAGCAGGATGATCTGGGCCGCGGTGAGTCCGGCGTACAGGGTCCAGAGCCTTCTGGCGGTCTGCTTGATGGTCGGCCTGACGCCCTCCGGATCCGGCCCGGGTGACTCGATCCGGAAGAGCTTCTTGGCGGCCGTACCAAGCCCGGGCAGGATGGCAACAAAGAGGACCAGAATGCCCAGACCCCCGAGCCACTGGATCAGCGACCGCCAGAGCAGCAGCGAACGGGGCAGCGACTCAATGTCGGTCAGCACGGTGGCGCCGGTCGTCGTCAGACCGCTCATGGCTTCGAAGTAGCAGTCGACGGCGGAGTGAAACGGATGGTCCGCAGGAACGTCGGTGGCCAGCCCTGCCCAGATGAGGAAGGGCGTCGCGGCGATCGCGGCGCCGATGACCCACGACCCGGTTGTGACGAGGGCCGCGTCCTTGCGGCTCATTCGGTAGGGACGTCCAGCGGCAGGGGAGGGCAGCACGCCCGGCCTCAAACCAACTCGAAGCGTGCGGTGCCCGAACCACCACGCAGCGGCCCCCCCAAATGCTGCTGCACCGCCCGAGCCCAGCAGGCTCAGCTCCGCTCCGTCCAGTATCAGCCCGCCCTCACCTGGGACCAGAAGGAAGATGAGCCCAACCAGCGTCAGGAGCGAGCCGAGCAGCAGTCCGAGCTTGCCCCACTGGGCCAGCACGAAGTGAAGGCTCACGATGCTGCTCCAGCATCCAGCAGCGTTCGCACGGAGTCCGCATCACTTGTCGTGGTCAACACGATCATGTGGCGACCGGCGGCGATACGCATATCTCCACCGGGCACGAAGGGCTGCCCCTCGTCGTCTTCGCTGGCGAGCACCAGCAGGGGCGGCTCGCGACCAAGATCCATCAGGGTTCGACCGCTCAGCGGCGACGCTGCGCCGACCCGGACTCTCATGAGCTCGAGGGTGTCGTTGAAGAACCCATCGATGCGTTCGTATGCGTGGCTGTACAACGCTCGGCCGATCGCCTGCGCGGCCGCCTGCCGCGGATTCCACGTGTGCTCGATGCCGAGTTCCTGCATCATCGGGAGGAACTCAGCATGGCGGATCACCGGCATGACGACGTCGACACCGCGGCGGCGGGCATAAGCGCAGGCCAGCATGTTCTGCTCGTCAGACCGCATCGAGATGAAGGCGTCTACGCGGTCGAGGTGCTCGTCATCGAAGACCTCGGGCTGCCCCGGATCGCTCCGGAGGACCGTGATCCAGTCCAGTTTCTCGCCGAGCACTTCCGCGCGGGGCAGGTCCGACTCAAAGAGCCGGATGTCGAAGTTTCGCTTCCCCAGAAAGCGGCAGAGCCAGACAGCGGCGGCGGGTCCGCCCGAAATGGCGATGTTCCTGCGGCCGTACCCGCCGCCGCAGAAAAACTGTTTGGCAGACTGAAAGACCTTGCGCTCGCTCACCAGCGTGACCACGTCGCCAGCCTCGACCGCGGTGTCCGCGGACGGGAGGAACGCTTTGCCGCGTCGAGTCACAGCCGCCAGCCGGGCTCCGCCGGGAAGCCCCAACGCGCGGAGCGGCTGCCCGATCGCCGGGGCTCGGTCGCTCACCTCAAGTTGCTGCAACTCAATTCCACTGCCCGCGAAGTGCTCGATGGCGATGGCCGCTGGATTGTGCAGCCGCGAGGCCATGCCGGAGGCCATGGCGCGGTCCGGGGAGAACAACTGGTCGACCGAGAAGATCGCAGCGTAGTCCAACTGCTCACCCTGCAGAAACATGCTGTGATCGACGCGGGCCAACGTCCGCTGCGCACCCAGACTCGCAGCGACGTCGCAGATCACCAGGTTGACTTCGTCGACGTCGGTCGTCGCGATGACGGCATCGGCTCCGGCGGCTCCGGCAGCCCTGAGCGTTCTGGCCGAACTGGCCGAGCCTTCCACAACGGCAATGTCGAGGTGTTCCTCGAGGTAGGTCAAGCGGGCCTCGTCCCGATCGATGACGGTGACACTGTCGCCCCGCCCGGTGAGCATTTCGGCTGCCGCACCGCCGATATCACCACCGCCACAGAGAATAATGTCCATGCGTGTCCTCAATTGCCGCCCGGGCCCGGGCGGCGAAACCGCAGTGTATCCCCCGGTCGTCCCAAATCGGCATGTCCGAGAACCTCCTTCTTGACGGCTGTGGCTGCGGTCTGGATACTGGAACCTCGGCAGCAGCTGGCTGTGGGGCTGGCACGGTTCTGTGCATGAAAGTGAACCCAATCTTGAGCGCACGAGTCAAGAGCGTGTGGGGAAGGACGGCCCGATGGGCACAGTCACCAAGAAAGATCTCATCGATCGCATCGCGTCCGAAACGGGGCATCGCCGGGCGGATGTCAAAGGCGTGGTCCAGGCATTTCTGGACAACGTGATCAAGGAACTCTCCGAGGGCAATCGGCTGGAGTTCAGAGACTTCGGTGTGTTCGAGACCCGGGAGCGTGCTGCCCGCGTGGCGCAAAATCCGAGAACGCTGGAGCGGGTGCCAGTTCCGGCCCGCAACACGGTGAAGTTCAAGGTCGGCCGGCTGATGAAGATGGCGGTCGAGTCCGGGGACGAGCATGCGGTGGGCTCCGCGTCCAGGGATGGGGCGGAAGTCTGAAACTGCGGGATCGCTGCTTGCGATCCTTGGATCTTTGAGCGACGATGGGACTTGAGGATGCGGCAAGGGTTGAGCCGTTGCCAGTGGTGATGTGACATGAGCGGCTCCATGACACGGCAGGTTTCCACACGCGACGATCGTCGCGACGATCGGTCACTTGCTGATCTGTTCAACGCTTTGCCGCCAACGGCCATCGAGGCGGAGATGAGCCTGATCGGATCGGTCATCCTCGAGCCCGACACGTGTGGCGATGTCATTCAGATTCTGCGAGGGCCGGATGACTTCTTCAGGCCTGCCCACGCCGAGTTGTGGTCGGCGATCCTGCACCTGTACGACACGCACCAGTCCGTGGATGTGGTGCAACTGCGGCAACTTCTGGAGGACCGAGGCACGCTGGAACGCGGCGGCGGGATTTCGTACATCGTCGAACTGGCGGACTCCGTTCCGAGCGCAGCCAACGCCGTGCACTACGCGAGAATCGTGCGAGAGAAGGCGATGATTCGCCAGCTCATTTCAGCAGCGGGCGAGATTCTCCGCGATGCCTACAGCAATCCGGACGCCTCGCAGGACCTGCTCGACGAGGCAGAGCGGCGAATCTTCAAGATCGCGCAGGAGTCTGAAACCAGAAAGGCCTCGGGGCTCTCGGATCTGATCCGGGAGGCCATCGAGCGACTGGAGCAGTCCGACGGACAACCGCTGACAGGGGTCGGATCGGGGTTCTCGGATCTCGATGTGTTGACTGGAGGATTTCAGAAGGGGGAGTTGATCATCCTGGCAGCGCGGCCGTCGATGGGCAAGACCGCGTTGGCGCTCAATGTGGCGGAGCACATCGCCAGTCGCGGCGAGTCTGTGGGTGTCTTCAGTCTGGAAATGGCGGCGGGGCAACTGGTGCAGCGGGTGCTGGCGAGCCGCTCCGGAGTCGATGGCGATCGCATGCGTCGCAACGCGCTTCGATCACATGAGTTCAGAGCGCTCTTTGCTGCCTGCGATGAGTTGCGAGCAGCTCCACTGTACATCGACGATACCCCCGGGCTCACCCTGCTGCAGCTTCGGGCCAAGGCGCGTCGCATGAAGCAAAAGCATGGCCTCACGGCCATCGTCATCGACTATCTCCAACTCATGACCTCCGGGCATCGAACAGAGTCACGGCAGCAGGAAGTCAGCGAAATCAGCCGCGGCGTCAAAGCGCTCGCTCGCGAACTGGACCTGCCGGTGCTGTGCCTGAGCCAGCTCAATCGGGCGGCGGAGCAGCGAGAGGGGCACCGGCCACGGATGAGCGACCTTCGCGAGTCGGGCTCGATCGAGCAGGATGCTGACGTCATTATGATGTTGCACCGTGAGGCCTACTACCACCGCGATGAGGAGTGGCGGGACGACAACCCCGATAAGCTCAATCTCGCCGAACTCATCATTGCGAAGCAGCGAAACGGCCCAACGGGCACGGTCAAGTTGAACTGGGACTCGAGATGTACGCGGTTCCGCGAACACCTCGACGTCGCGCCTCAGGGGGGGGACGCTCAGTCGTGGACGCCCCCTCCACCGTCGCCTCCTTCCAGTGGCGACGACGACTTGCCGATCTAGCGGACCGCTTCACACCCGCCGCCATGTGCGGGCAGGCTCATCCTCCGACGGCGACCCACCAGATCATCGCGCCGACCCATACGGTGAGAATCACGCCGCCCCATGGCTTCGACAGCGTGTGGAGTCCGAGCGCGGGGCGTTTCGCTCCTAGCGGTCTCGGCCTGGAGATGTAGATCACCCCGATCGAGAGCGTCAAGACGGCCATCACGGTGAGTGCCCCCCACCCCACATCGTGCGGAATCGGGACGGGCCGCACGAGCGAGGTGATCGCAAGCACACTCAGGATGTTGAAGAGGTTGGATCCGATCACCGTGCCGAGCGCGAGATCGGACTGCTTCCTCCTGGCCGCGATGATCGCGGTGAAACTCTCCGGAAGGCTTGTGGCGACCGCCACAATCGTCAACCCAATGACGGCCTCGCTGAGTTCGAAGTGCCTCGCGATGCTCACGGCGCCCAACTCCGAGAGCTTCGCGCCGGTCAGCAGCATGCCCAGCCCCAGCACAATGAGGCCGGCGGCGGCGAGTCCGCGGGAGTCCTCGGGCGAAGCCACCTCGACCGGCTCGTCCTGATCCTCTCCGGCGAATCGGCGAAGGATGATCAACGCGACCGGCAATCCGCACAGCAGCAGAATCCCGTCGGTTCGGGTGATCTCGTCACTGGCGGCGGCTATGAGGAGCACCGCGCCCTCGGTCGCAATGAGCAGCGGGAAGTAGACGAACCGCACGCTGCGACGTGCCATCACGGGATGCACCAGACACGCAATGGCCAGCACGAGCCCGATGTTTGCGATATTGGAACCGATCACATTGCCAAAGGCCAGATTGGCACCAGCCTCGCTGGATGCTGCGGCGACGACGTTGAGCGCCAGTTCCGGGGCGCTGGTCCCGAAGGCGATGACCGTCAGCCCGATGACCAGTGGCGAGACGCCCAGCCTTGAGGCCACGACGGTTGCCGAATCGATCAGAAAGTGGGCGCCGACCAAAAGGAGTGCAAGACCACCCCCCAGCAATACGATGGACAGCACCAGCGAGAAGGGACTGGAGGAGGGCAGCGGTGCTTCTAGGAGTGCGAGCATCGGAGCGGCCGATTGTAGGGAGACGCACCGATGGCGTGCGATCGGATCTCCGGTCGTATGCTGCCGGTCGAGAGGAGTGACGTCTGGATTCTCAGGACGCCAAGTTGCTGATCGAGCGAGCCGCTGCTGGCGATGACGCCGCCTGGCGCGAGTTGGTGGATGCCTTCGCCCCCCGGGTTCACGCCCTTCTGGTCGCGAATTGTGGCGATCACGATCTGGCTGAGGAGATTACCCAGTCGAGTTTCTGCACCGTGGCGGCCAAGGTCGGCACCTACGTCGAACAGGGCAGATTCGAGGCGTGGCTGTTCCGAATCGCCATGAATCGGCTTCGGGACGAAATGCGGCGACGAAAGCGGCAGGCGATACCGGTCGCCAGCGAGGTGCTTCGTCCCGTCGCGAAGACCGGCCGCGAGGATCGCCCCGGGCACCAGCGACTCGACACGGAGACGATCCAGGCCTTGTGGCAGGCCGTGGGGGGGCTCGGCGAAGCTGACCAACAGGTCCTGCACCTGCGGCACGTCGCTGGTCTGGGATTCAAACAGATTGCTGCCCAGTTGGAGCAACCCATCGGAACGGTGCTTGCGAGGCACTTCAGGGCCCTCAAACGACTCCGAGAGGTTCTCGGGGATGATATTGCCCAGGATTTCGCCCAGAGAGGGCAGTAGAGACGGCAAGATCCTGCGAGGATCCCCGTTGGAGTCAACGACCATGGCTGAAACACCACATTGGAACGCTCCCGAAGACGACTTCGACCCTCGGTGTGATGAACTCGACGCTGCGTTGGACGCGACGCTTGATCAGTCGGCCCCCCGGGAGACGCCCGAGGGCTTGAGCCAGCGGGTCGCCGAGGCGAGCTTCCCATTCCTTGACATCGGCCGGGCCGCCAGCCCCAGGCGGCCAGCGATTCCGCAGGTGGCGAGACTGGCCATCGCCGCGGGGCTGATGATTGCAGCCGTTGCTGCGTTCTGGCTGGTCGGTCGGCAGCCGGCACCTCGAGGCATGGACGATCTGCGGGTGCAGATCTCCGAGCCGCGGGATGTGGAGTTGGCTGAGTTGCGAGGGCCCCTTGAACGGCTCCGGGGGCTGCAGATGGTCAGTGACCTCGATCTGGAGTCGGCAGTCGGCGACCTGAAAGGCGTCGTCTGGGCCATTCAGAACGGGGCTGCCTCCCGGATGATTCTCGCCCCGGGGGAGACTCCGCTGGAGGCGGTTGAAAACGAACTTGATTCGGTCCGAGTCGTGGCAAGACTTGACGGATGAGCCGCCGAATGAAGCCGCATCGAACACCCCCCATCGGACTGTGTTGGGTCATGATCACCCTGTGCACGGCGCTCGTGATGCACGGGGGTGGTCTGCTTCAGGCCGAAGCGGACCCGCCGCGCGCGCAGCCATCGCTCGACAGTGCCAGTTTCGTAGATCGATATCTGGAGGTTGCAGAGGAGATCGATCCTGAGCTGGGCGAGCAACTGCGATCGATGTGCCAGTCAGACCCCGCTCGATTCTCCAAGGTGCTGCGGCAACTCGGACCGACGCTGAGTGAGTTGGTGCATCTCCGTGAAAGTGACCCCCAGTTGTTCTGGCGGAAGATCCGAGAACTCCATCTTGAGGCCACCATCGAGACGCTCGCCGCCTCGATTCGCGCAGCCCGCGCGAAGGGCGAGGAAGTGCCCGTGGCGACCGAAGCCCAGTTGAGAGGCTTGGTGGAGGCTCAGCTTGGCGCGAGGCTCAAGTCACGGCAGCAGTATCTGGCGAAGATGCGGCATGAACTCGAGCAGGCGGAGGCCGATCTTGCCAGGGAGTCGGACAACTTCAGTGCCACGGTGGCTGCGCGGATCAAGTGGCTTCTGAGTCGCTGACACGCCTCCGGCGGGATCGCTTGACGTACTATCGGGCATGCCGCCGAAGCGATGTGCCACGACCACGGATCGCCGCCGATCGACTGTGATCGCCGGCGGCTTTCTTGGCTTGGTGCTGTTGCTGGCGATCGTGAGCCTGCCGTGGACCCTCGGCACGGCGGGTGGAGGCGAGCGGTGGTTTGAAGCGGTGGATCCGGCGCGTGCCCTGCAGCCCCCCTCACTGGATGGCCCCGACGTCTGGCTCGGAACCGACAGACTTGGCCGCAGTGTGGCTGCTCGCCTCCTGCTCGGGGGGGGCATTTCACTTGTCGTTGGGCTGGCCGCTGCCGGGACGGCGCTGCTGCTCGGGACCGCCTGGGGTCTGACCGCGGCGATGTTCGGAGGTCGTGTGGACGCTGTCATGATGCGGATCGTCGACGTGCTCTACGGCCTTCCCTCTGTGCTGCTGGTCGTGCTTCTGGCCTTTGCGATGGACGGATTCCGTGAGCGGCTCTCACTGGCGGGGGGCGGTGGGTCCCGCTTGCTGCTGGATCTGATGACGCTGTGGATCGCCATCGGTGCAGTCAGCTGGTTGACCTTGTCGCGGGTTGTTCGCGGGCAGGTGCTGAGTTTGCGAGCACAGCCGTGTATTGAGTCGGCACGACTGGTCGGCGTACCGACCGGGCGGCTGGTGCGGAAGTACTACCTTCCCTGGCTTGTGGGACCGGTCGTGGCCTGCACATCGCTGATTGTCCCGATGGCCATGCTCTCGGAGGCCTTCCTGAGCTTTCTCGGTATCGGTGTGCAGGAGCCGCTCCCGAGTTGGGGCAATATGGCAGCCGGGGCGCTCTCAGAACTCAACCCTGTTCGGTCGAGGTGGTGGTTGCTGCTCTGGCCCTGCGCTCTGATTGCTGCGACGCTGGTGGCGTTGACCGTGCTGGGAGAGTCCATTCGCATCGCAGTCGATCCAAGGCAGCGGGAGGTCGCATGAGCGGGCCTGTGCTTGAGATGGCGGACGTGCAGATTCGCCTGAACCAGGGCGCGGTGCTCGTTGACCGGTTGACAATGCACATCCAGCCGGGCTCGGTGACGGCCCTGGTCGGCGAGTCGGGGAGCGGTAAGACGCTTTCTGCCCTTGCCGTGCTTGGACTGCTTCCTCCGGGCATCATCCAGTCGGGCGGCACCATCCGAGTGTGCGGAGAGGACGTCTCATCACGCTTCGGGGCCATTCGAGGTCGCGATGTCACGATGATCTTCCAGGAACCAATGACGGCGCTCGACCCGGTGATGCGGATCGACCGGCAACTCCTGGAAGCACGCCGTCGCCGCGACCGGTGCAGCGGCCTCCAGGGTCGCCAGTGGTGTTGCGATGCGCTGCGCCGCGTGGGAATCAAGGACGCCGAACGCGCTGCGACCGCTTATCCGCACGAGTTGAGTGGGGGGATGAGACAACGCGTGCTGATAGCCATGGGGCTCGCACCATCGCCGGCGGTGGTGCTGGCCGATGAGCCTACGACGGCGCTTGATGCGATCAATCGCAGCGAGGCGTTGGAACTGCTCGCCAGCGCGGCCGCATCGGGTGCGGGCGTCTTGCTGATCACACACGATCTGGGCTCGGTTCGGGGCTGGGCGGATCAGGTCATCGTCATGCGGTCCGGTCGCTGCTGCGAGCAGGGGCCAACCTCGGATGTGCTCGGGAATCCGCAGCACCCGTACACCCGGGCGCTTCTGGACTGCGTGCCCCGACCCGACTCGCGCGGACCCCTGCCAGAGTTATCCATACCGGCAGATGCCGATTCGAGTGCTCCCGAGCCTTCGTGATCCCCCCCGGGGTCGACGAGGCTGATCGGGCCTGCGGAAGCGTGTTGGGATCCCGTGCGAAGGATGCCATGCCGTGGATGTTTGAAAAACAGCCGAACCGGGAAATGGTTTTCGGACGTACGTGTTGTCGGAGTGGCCCCAAGCTGGCGGGCCAGCGCCACAGATCGGCGCCCCAGACACCGTCCCCCGCAGGAGACCTCAGATGCCTCAAACCGCCGACTCGGTCCGCCCTCGTCACCCGGCTTCAGGAAACGGGCCATTTGAGGCCATTCGGATCGCGGCGTCACTCGGACGGTGGCACGTGCCCGCTCTTCTCGGCACCGACGCATCCCTGCCGTACATGGCACTGGAAGGCGACGAGCCAGTGGCGCTGCTCTTCACGACCAGGCGGCGTGCGAGCCGAGCGATCGAAGGCTGGATTAGCAGCGTCGCTGATGTGCCTGTGCACGCCATCTCACTCGACCGTGACGCCACGCTGCGAATGCTCGACCGTCTGCACGCCCGAGGCTTGCAGTGGATCCGCATCGACCATGGCCCGCAGAGCATTCGCCTGCCATTGGAGCCTCTGATCGGCGCTATGCAGCAGGCATGGGAGCGTGAGCAGGCGCTCGATCCGGCCGCATCCGCGTGGGCATGGCTGGAGAGGCAGGACGCGGTGCTGATGCTCAATGACCCTTCGGCTCACGACCTTCCGCTCGTGGAGATTCTCGACGAATCGCCGGCAGTCCGGCTCTTTGTCAGTCGTCGCCGCGCGATGGCGCGAGCGGTGCGATTGTCGCTTCATGGCTGTGATCGGCATGAGCAGGTGCAGACGCTCGACGGGACCGAGGCGATCAACTGCCTTCGCAGATTGGCACACCTGGGTGTGGAGCAACTCATCATCGAGGCACCGGGCGGAGCCAGGCGTCTGTCGCTTGCATCGCTGCTCAACACGGCTCGACGCGCCGCCTGACGACTTCAGCCGGCCGAGTTCAGAGATCGTCCGATGCGATCTCGGCCACTTCGCCAGCGAGCTTCTTGTCGATGTAGCGTTTGATCCACCGGTCGAATGACTTTCCTGCAGCCATGTCCCGTCCCGAGAAGACGACGGACTCGATCGAATCGATGGCGACCTCACGGCGTTCCGACTCATTCGGCTGATCGAGCCAGAGAACGTTCGATTTCAGGTTGAAGGCGTAGCCGGTGTGTGAGACACCGTCTCGGGTCGTCAACGTCACGTCGCCGCGATACAACAGCATCCACGCGAGCGTCTGCTCACGGGTCTCATCGTTCAGAGTGACAGCCAGCCCCTCGACGGGGCGTTTCACTTCGCTCATTCAGGTTCCATCTCGATTCCGGTCTCGAGGTCAACCAGCCTCCAACTGCACAGACGCCCCAGCCGCATGATGGCCAGTCCGGCAATCTCATCCTCGATGACAGTCAGAAGGATTTGCGTCACGGGGTTCTGATCGGGTGTGAGTTCAAGCCGGAAGCCCGGTCCCCAGAGCACGTCGTCGCCCTCAGTCTCCGGTGCGGTATTGAGCGTTGCCAACCGCGCGACGAGGTCTCGCCGCTGCCCAAGATCCGGGGCTGCGGGATCGGTGGCGCGAGGCAGGATGGCGTATTGCTGAGGCACGGCGACTCCATTCAAACAGGTCGAGCATGGTATCAGTCCCGAAACCGTCGGAGGTGTGGAGTGGCCGTGCCGACCTGGCAGCGTGCGAAGCGGCTCTACGGGCTCGCCGCCAGACGTTCAATCACGCTGATGAGCGATTCCAGCGGGATGGGCTTGGTGAGGTACGCGTGCACGCCGAGCGTTCGGGCGTACTGCTCATGGCGCCTCCCCTCGTTGGCGGTGACCATGACGACGATTGGCGGGGTCGCAGTCTCCCTCAACTCCTCGAGTACGAGGAATCCGGATCGCTTGGGCAGCATCATGTCCAGCACGATGACTGGTGGTTCGTGGCTTCGCCAGAGTGCCACGGCCTCGTTACCGTCCGCAGCCTGAATGACGTCGGCCCCCTCGCTGCGGAGCGCGAGGGTCATTCCCGCGCGGATGTCTTCATCGTCATCAACCACCAGAATGCTGAGATTGGCGAGTCGGCTGGACACCGGACGAGTATCGCGGGTGTGGTCCCCCGAGTCAAAGGGAGGCCCGGGCGAGCGAGGACTCTTCGTTGGATCGATCGATCACGGCGAGCTGCTCATCCTCTGAGAGCCACGGCAGTGACTCAATGCGGTGTCGCAATCGCGGCGGCATGGGTTGGCCCTGGCGGACATGCTTCGGGCGGCTCTTCCAGCGGCGGTGAATCCAGAGGTACTGCTCCGGGCATGTGCGGACCAGCGTCTCCAGTCCACGCGTATATCGCGCCGTCACGTAATACAGTGGGTCCTCCTGGTCCTTCCAATCCTCGGCGTGGATGATGTCTCCGATGACGATCTCGTAGTCGAGGTCGGTACGCCGCCGCCTTGCCATTGCGACGACGATCGGGATCTCGTACTTCAGGGCCAGCAGACCGATCGACTTGTAGGCGGAGGCGAGACGACCGAAGAAGGGAACGAAGACGCCGTGGTCCCCGGCATTCTGATCAGCGATGAAGCCCAGCCGTCCTCCCTGTTCCAGGATGCCCTGCATCTGCGGCGCGGCGCCCCACTTTGTGAGCACCTTCAATCCCCATGCTTCCCGGATCGACAGCAGCCACCGATTGAGATGGGGGTTGTCGAGGGGTCGAGCGAGGGCGTGGATGGGGTACCCGGCGACTGAGAGCCCGTAGCCGAGCAACTCCCAGTTTCCAAGGTGCCCGGTCAGCAGCAGGAGGGGCTGCTCAGATGTCAGAAGCGGAATGGCCTCTTCGGCGGGGCGGACGTCGAGATGTCTGGACCAGGTCGATGGTTTGATGCATCGGCCCATCAGGATCGAATCGGCGGCGGCGAGTTGGAAGAGATGTTCGATCGATGCAATCGCGATTCGCTTGACTTCTGCGGGCTCAAGATCAGGAAAGCAGGCCTCCAGACTGGCCTGAGCGCGTCGAAGCCGCCCGCGATTGGAGAGGGCATAGCAGCGTCCGAGGAATCCAAAGGTCTGAAGGTTGCGCCGTGCCGGGAAGCATTGAATCAACGACGCGAGCGCCCGCGCTGGCAGGTACTCGGCCATGTTTCGGAGCGGCGTTCGCCGGGCCATGGGTTGCTGCAGGGACTCAGAGGTCCGTGCGACCCGTGAGGATCTCGAGGCGAGTCTGATTCAGCACGGGGATCCTTGCCTGCTGAGCCTGCTCCAGCAATGACCGATAGGTGTCGGCCGCGGTGCGAAGCCTGATGTACTCATTCATGGCCTCGGTGGACCGCTGATTGACGCCGGGCTGAATTGGATTGCGAGGCTGCTCGCCCAGCACGAGGAAGTCGAGGTCTCCCGGGATCTCGGTCCCAGTGACCACGTGCCCGCCCCACCGTTTGATTCGATCCCGCAGGTACTGCGCTTCATTGAGCGTCGCCTTGCCGTCATGATCGAGGTCGTACTTGCCATGGACGAGGAAGCGGAACTGGTACTCCGGGTCGTAGATGGCGTTGGTGATGACATTCCCGGGAATCAACGGGCGTCCCTTGACCTGTCGGATGACCTTGGCCGTGGCACTGGCGTCGCCGATTTTGATGACTTGAATGCTGGCCTTGCCGCGGACGTCATCGTCCTCGGCCACTGACTGGACCTGATCCGCTGATTCAAACACCTCGAACGTCATTCCAAGGACGACTTGGTCGTTCCGCCCGCGGTCGATGTAGACCATGTCGCCACCGCCGACGACGTCGAGGATCTTCCCGTCCACCAGCGCCGCAGGATTCGCGGCGTTGAGGCGGTCCCGGTTCAGCCGGGCATCGAGGTCGCGCAGTTTGGACGAGAGCATCTTGTTGTCCTTGGTCAGTCGGTCGACCTCATCCTGCTGCTCGCTGATTGTGCTGTTGAGTTGGTCGCGGGATGTCGCCTGCATTCGACCGAAGTCCGACACTGCCTGCTGGATGGCGGCGGCATGCCGCTCGTCTGCATCGGTGTACCCCTTGAGTTGCTGCGACTCCGATGCGAGCAGCGCGTCGCGTTCGCTTGTTGCCTTCTGAAGTTGGGCATCCAACTGATCGCGGTCACGCTCGGCGCTGTCGGCCCGCGCCTCCATCGCTGCGTTGGCAGCGGTCAGGTCGGCAATGCGGCGACTCGCGTCATTGAGTGCTGCTGCCATGGACCCGCCGTCGGCCAGACCGTTCTCCTCACGAGCCGCAGTCAGGTCAGGGAAGCTGTCATCTGTACGGCCGAATGTGAATTGCCGAAGGGACTCGTAGCGATTGTTCATGTGTCCCATGAGCGTGTCACGACCATGGGTTGTTTCGAGGCGTTGAAACCACGGCTCGTTGCGTTCCGAAAGCCTGACGAAGGAGGTGACGTTTTCATCCGCTTTGGCGGCCGCCTCCTCAGCGGTCTGCAACTTGCCCCACAGCAGAATGGAGCCTGCCAGGAGCAGGACGGTCAGCAGGACGAACACGACCAGTGAGATGGTGACACCGGTTCCGGCAGCGGTTCGAATGGCCATGAGGCGAGAGATCTCCTGGGTGCCCCGGACGGGGACTGAAAGCAGGGGCGAGCGGAGAAGTCTCCCCGCCTCGCGCCCGATCGTCAAGATGCTTGGGGCTCTGAGGCCGGAAACCGGTCTCAGATCCCCCGTTTGAGGGGCTCAGCGGCTCTGATTCTACGGCAGGAGGAATGCCCCTGCGTGCCGGCCGCTCAGGAATCCAACGCCCCGGTCTGGTGGGGGTGGATGTACCATGGCCAGTTCCCCCTACGTAGTCCTGAGCCGACCCAAGGAGCCGATTCATGCAGGCCAGTGAAGTTCTCCAGAGTCTCTCCAGACACCAACTCGTCGACGGTTATCCGCTTGTGGTCGATTTGGAGAAGTCGCAGGGGTCTTGGATTCACGATGCGGCGAGCGGCGAGAAGTACCTCGATGCCTTCACGTGCTTTGCCTCCTGGCCCATCGGGTTCAATCATCCTGGAATGCGGGAACCGGCGTTTGAGGCCGCGCTCATGCGGGCGGCCCAGTCGAACATTGCCAATGCCGACCTGTACACCTCGGAAATGGCGGACTTCGTGCGGACGTTCGCAACGCACTTGACACCGGATGGGTTTTCCCATCACTTCTGGGTTGCAGGCGGCGGCTTGGCGGTCGAGAACGCGATGAAGACAGCGTTCGATTGGAAGGCCCGTCGGCTTGGCCGAAACGACTATCTGGCTGACTGCAACGATCTGTCGATCGTGCACTTTCAGCAGGCCTTTCACGGCCGAACCGGATACACGATGAGTTGCACCAATACGGTGCCCGACAAGATCGGCCTGTTCCCGCGGTTCCCGTGGCCGAGGATTCATAATCCCGTATGCCGGTTCGACATGGACGGTCATGTGAGCAATGACATCGAGGCCGAGGAAGCCATTGCTTGCGAGCAACTCGATATGGCATTTGCCGAGAGCGCCGATCGCATTGCAGCCATTCTCATCGAGCCCATGCAGGGCGAGGGTGGCGACAATCACTTCCGTCCGGAGTTCATGGCGAAGCTGCGCAAGTACGCGGACGAGCACGACTGTCTGTTGATCTTCGACGAAGTGCAGACCGGCTTCTTCGGATCGGGTAAGCCGTGGTTCTGGCAGCATCAGGGAGTCGCGCCAGACGTCGTGTCCTTCGGCAAGAAGTCGCAGGTGTGCGGAATCTACGCTGGCGGCAAGGTCGACCAGGTTGAGCAGAACGTCTTCAAGGTCTCAAGCAGGATCAACTCGACATGGGGTGGAAACCTCGTGGACATGGTTCGGTCACGCAGATTCATAGAGATCATTGTTGAGGAAGGTCTTGCCGAGCATGCGCTGGACCTGGGTGATCGGCTCAAGGATGGCCTTCGCTCGATCGCGAAGGACACGGGGGCATTCGACAACATCCGTGGCTGCGGAACGCTGGTCGCCTGTACGTTCCCGTCTCCCGAACACCGCGCGGCCGCGATTACGGCCATGTTCGATCGAAAGGCGATGTCGCTGCCCTGCGGGACCGACTCGATGCGATTCCGCCTTCCGTTGACGATGTCGTTTGATGAGCTCGATGAACTGTTGAACCGGACCGCCGATTCGATCCGCTCGGCGCACGCCGCGACGCTTCCGTAGCAGCGGGTTGCTCAGTCGGGCAGATCCTCCAGAGTGCGGAACTCCAGCACGCCTGGGAGCAACCGCTGCTGGATCTGCAGGATCTCCGGACATGCATGCTCCAGATACCCCGGGCCACTGTCCGGCTGGGCGAGCGTCTTGTACAGGTCGGGGTCGCTGACCCGAATGGAGTGCGTCGAGCCGTCCATATTGGAGAGATTGATGCGCGTGGGATCCCACAGGGCAGGAATGTCGTACCAGTAGGCCGTGTCCTGATCGGGATGAACCAGGAAGCCGTCCTGATTGAAACCCGGCGTGTTGTTTGCTGCTGACGGGTCATCTTCCGCGATGGAGCACATGGTCATCGACGGCTGGCGGATCTGCATGCTCGTCGGGCAAGGCACCGCGTACTTGATGAAATCGCCCTCGAATGGACCTCCCTCACTCCAGTACCAGTCTTCGGCGCAGACATTGACTCCGACGAACCCGTTGAGCGAGTACGACCGTATCCGGGTGGATGGGTCGAGCGGCGATCTGTAGGCATCGATGTTGGCGTCGAGGTAGTCCCAGGCAGCCCCGCTGCTCAGTGCGTCGGGTACTTCGATATAAAGCGGCTGCCCTGTCACCGGATCGGTTTCGCCAGTGTCCTCGAGTCCATCGCCGAAATCACGGACCCAGAAACGGCTCAGGGCATCCTGATACAGGTTGTCGGCGTCTCGCAGTTCAACGTCGTAGCCATCCTGCGAATTGACCAGATCGACATACGGATTGGGGCTGTCCCACACTGTGGTTCGGGGGTGCAGCAGCCTCGAGTCGTGGTCTGCTGCGTACTTGGTCTGGGCGGCAGCGATCTGCCGTTGCCGAGCCAGATCGGCGGCCGACATGGAGGATGCGTCGAGCCTCTGCACGCCGACCAACACCAGTGCGGCGAGAACGCCGAGGATTGCGACGACTGCCATCATCTCGAGAATCGTGAAAGCGCGTGTCATGGAGCGGGGGAAACTCAGGGGCATGGGCCGAATGATGCAATAACGCTCAGGAGGTCGTCAACATCCGTGACGCCATCTCCTGTGACATCCGCACCAGATGTGCCCCAGGATGCAATGACCATGAGAAGATCATCGACCGAAACGTTGCCGCTGCCGTCAACATCACTTGGACACGGAGGGGATTGCGAGAAAATGAGCATGGAATAGGGGCCGAACTGCAGCGATGCGCTGTAGGGCATCCCATCCCATGGCGTGGGCTCCACCACGAAGTCGCCCATCAGATGATCACCGAACTCGGCGTCGTACCCGGTCCAGTCGCTGTTGAAGCGAACTTTCCAGGTCCCCGCGGCGGGGAACCCGATTCGATAGTCATCCCACTGTTGATTTCGGAAGTTCGCCAGAACGACCACGTCGTCCCCTTCGCCGCCATTCATCCAGCGGTGCCAGCCGATGACCTTGTCGCCGTCGTTGACGTGGTGCACGTTGACGTGTTCGCCTGTCAGTCCTCGCGTGTTGCCTCCCGCATTGAGCCTCAATGCGATGAGGTCGCGGTACAGCGAGGTGATGCCCGAGAAGGTCTCGGCGCGGCTCCAGTCGAGCGGTTCGGCATCGGTGAACCACTCGTCTTCGAGAAACTCCTGCCCCTGAAAGATCATCGGAATACCGGGTGAGGTAAACATCACGCCTGCAGCCAGGGTCGATCGTTTCTTGGAGTAGTACGAGTCGGCATTGCCGGGCCAGATCGCTTCGGGGACTCGGCTGCGTCCATTGGCGACCTCGTCGTGCGACTCGGTGTAGATCACCCGTTGGAAGGGCGTACTGTTATAGGCGAATGTCACGGCATCCCGGATGGTCCACATGCTGCGGTACTCGTCTTCGGCCGTCTCGACCACTTCTCGGACCGGGTGGACGAACCACGGATCCCACTGCGCGTCAAACCCGGCGCCGCCGACGCTCGTGGGCTTGGTGATCCAGTGATTGCTGCTCATGTCCTCCGCCGCGATCAGTTTGTCCGGATACAAGGCGTCAAGGTCGTCATTGATCCACTGCATCCACGACCAGCCGTCAGGATTGTTCCCTGCGTCTGTCCATTCGATCCACCTCGTGCCGTCCATTCGGATTCCGTCGATGTGGTACTCCTCGAACCACTGCACGACCGCGTCACGAAGCCACTGCCGCACCGTGCTCTCGCCGAAGTTCGGCCTCGTACTGCCCCAGGGGGTATGGGCCCGATCATCGTTGTAGAAGTAGATCCCGCCAAGGTCATTCTCACTCCAGCCGTCGAACTGCCACGCTCCGAGATCCGAGGGACCGAGGTGGTTGAAGACGACATCGACCATGACCGCGATACCTCGCTCGTGGCAGGCATCGACCAGTCGCTTGAACTCCTCCGGACCGCCGTAGTAACTCTCGACCGAGAAGATGTGCCCCGGGTTGTAGCCCCACGACTGGTTGCCGGCGAACTCGTTGATGGGCATGAGTTCCAGCGTGTTGATGCCGAGGTTGGTCAGGTGGTCGAGATGCGACATCACGCCGTCGAAGGTTCCCGGGAATGATCCACCATCGGTGACGCCGAATGTGCCGGGGTGCATTTCGTAGATCACCATCTCGTTCCAGTTCGGCATGGCAAACTCATGCTCCCATGCGAACTGGTCAGGATTCGTGATGATGGACTTGCCGTTGGAGTTGGTCAACTTGCGGGCTCGCGGGTCGTTCCGCCAGTAGGTACTGCCGTCATTGAGAATGATGAACTGGTATTCGTGGCCAGCCCACACGCCCGGAGCATCCAGGCTCCAGAGGTCACCCTCCTCGGGTGAGAGGGGGTGCGTATTGGTGGCCCAGTTGTTGAAGGAGCCGGTGACGTAGACCGCGTCGGCGTGCGGGGACCATGTGCGGAATGTCGTCCCCCAGCCATCGCCGTCCTGGTAGACGGTTGCGCCCATTCCGGGTCGCGATGATGCATCACCCGCCGCCGATGCAGCAGCGGCAGCGGTGAGGAACGCGACAAGAATGATCTGATGCGAGCGATTCATGACCTGATCCCGAGTATACCCCCTGACACGAGCCTTCCAAACCACAGAAAGGCACCCCCCGCGGCGTTGGCCACGGGGGGTGCGGTATCAAAGTCAGATCATGACGATCACGGGCACACGTTTCCGAAGTTGCCGATCAGCAGCAGCAGGTCGTCGACGTCGGTGACGTTGTTGCCGTCGATGTCGGTTGGGCAGTCGTTCCCTCCGCCGAGATCGCACTCCTCACAAATCGAGTCTTCGCCGATCCAGAGGCCGCGATTCGCGTCGCAGTGTTCTGCTGTCACGCCTTCCCAACACTCGCCGTTGGCGAAGCAACAGGCACCTGTCACCGCGGGAACGCATGATCCCGCCACGTCGCCGAGGGTGAAGAACTGGTCACCATCGATTGCGCTGAAGTCGACGTCCCGAGGCTCAGCGAGGTTGGCCGATCCGCCGAGCCCGCCGAGGACCTGATTGGAGACCCAATCGTGCCCGGAGCCGTTGATGAACGCGCAGACTCGAACGTTGTCGAACGGTAGACCTTCGAAGTCCCAGTCAATGTTTGCCAGCGGGATCGAAATCTCGATACCTGTCGTCACGGTGACATCCTCGGGCGATCCGCAGTCTTCGCCGTCGCCGCCGATGACGCCGCCGACGTTACTGTTGTTGATGGCGAGGCTGATGCCGGAGTCTCCGGTTGAGGGAGTCACGGTGACGTTCCCCTCGGCATCGACATGGGTTGTGCCGCTTCCGGCATAACCGCCGACACCGTCGCCGTTGGTACGAAGTTCGGCATAGTCCACGTAGTAGATGATGCCCTCGCCGTTGTCATCCCCGCAGCCAACCGTGACGTAGTAGTCCGCTTCAAAGCCCACGTCGAAGGTCAGTCCGTTGCCGTTGCCATCGTCGCCCATGCGCTGCAGCGCGCCGAATCCGACATCAGGATTGATTCCCAGAATGGTGTTCTGTCCGCCATCGCGGGCGTCGATGAACAGCTCAAGCTTGTTGAAGTTGCTCTGCAGGTTGCCACCGAGGAATATGACGAGATTGCCCCCGTCAAGGACGGCAACACCACCGTCGAGTTCGGACCCGTCCGCGTAGGCGGCGTGACCGCTCTGATCGTCACCGAATCCGGTGCTGTTGTTCTGTATGGTCGCCAGTGGCCCGTAGGTGAGCTCGTCCATACTGCCGTTGATGTCGAATGCCCCTGCGAGGGCCACAGATCCACCGGCGAGCACGGCAATCCCTGCTTGGGCGATCATGTTCATAACGACTTTCTCCTCAAGTACTTCTCTCTACGGCCATCGGCGCAGGCAGACGAGCCCGTGCAGCATGGCACCGTTCACCGTACTTGAACGATCGTTGTGGGGGCAGCACAAAAGGGCATCTTTAGCCGCGATTCGCAGGTCGATACTGCTGGTCCAGATACTCGGCGACCATGCGGTGGCTTGAGAACTGCTCATTGATGGTGGCGACCGCCCTCAAGGCCCTCCGAATCCACTTCATGGGCAGTCCGTGGCGGTTTCGTGTGTGAAAGGCCGGGATGACCGTGTCTTCGAGCAGCCTGTAGAGGGCGTCTGCATCACGCCGATCTCGCTCGCGATCGCTGCATCGCTCGGAGTGCCCGTCAATGGTCCACCCGTTCCGCCCGTCGTCGGCCTCTGGCCACCAGCCGTCTGAGATTGAGAGATTCAGCCCCCCGCTGAGCGGGCCCTTCATGCCGCTGGTGCCACTGGCTTCGTGGGGTCGGATCGGCGTGTTGAGCCAGACATCGCAGCCCGAGGTCAGCACGCGTCCGAGCCCCATGTCGTATTCCTCGAGAAGGACGACCTTGCCTCGCATGGCGGGCCGCCGCGTCATGTCATGGATCCGCTGGGCCAGTGCCTGCCCCGGCGCATCGAGCGGGTGGGCCTTGCCTGCGTAGAGGATCTGGACGGGGCGATCGTCGTTCTGGAGCAATGCTTCCAGGCGATCCAGATCACGGAAGAGCAGCGGGGCTCGTTTGTACGTGGCGAACCGGCGTGCGAAGCCAATCGTCAAGGCATCTTCGCGAAGTGCCCCGCGGGCCGCTTCAACATCGGCTCCGCCCTCCCCTCGGCGGCGGGCCTGCGAGGCGAGCCGCTCGCGGGCCACGTGAATGAGGCGGCGGCGAAGGGTCGCCCGCATGGCCCAGAATGCCTTGGGATCCGCGCCCTCGGCTCGCTTCCACGTGGCGCATCGCGGAACGGATCGGGTCGGTCGCAGGCCGATCTCCCGCTGCCAGAATCCCGCGGCCAGCGGCGGCATCCAGGTGCCGGGGTGGACTCCATTGGTGACGTGGCCGATCGGGACGTCATCGGCGCTGCATTCATAGACGTCCTTCCACATCTCGCGGCTGATCTCGCCGTGGAGTGCTGCGACGCCGTTGACATGATCCGAGAGCCGCAGCGCCAGCACAGTCATGCAGAGCGGTCCATTGGCTCCGCCCTCCTGGCCGAGCCGGGCAAGGTCCCGCTTGCGCATGCCTGCCCGTCGCAGGGTGGGGCGAACCACCTCGGCGCACCGACCGAGGTCGTATCGGTCGTGGCCAGCGGGCACGGGGGTGTGCGTGGTAAAGACGGTCCCGGCTGCGACGCGCCGCTGCGCCACATCGATCGGGACTCCACCCTCCACCTCCCGGGCGATCCGCTCCAGACCGCAGAATGCCGCATGCCCTTCATTGAGGTGCCATACGGTCGGCGAGTGCCCGAGCGCGTCCGCCGCGTGCACCGCGCCGATGCCAAGAAGCGCCTGCTGCCGCAGTCGAAGGTCGGGATCGCCGCGATAGAGCCCTCGCGTGAGCTCACGGTCGCGCATTCGGTTGCACTTGAGATCGCAGTCAAGCAGGTAGAGATCACAGTGACCAACGGCGATGTGCATGACTCTTGCATCGACGGTGCTCCGGCCGATCGGCACTGCGACCCGCACGCCGGTATCGGACACGGGAAGGTCTTCAAACAGCCATCGCGGTTCCACGACCCGTGTCGATCCGTCGCGTCTGAACTCCTGCTGGTAATAGCCCTGCCGATACAGCAGCCCGAATCCAATGAGCGGAATGCCGAGGTCAGCGGAACTCTTCAGGTGATCGCCCGCAAGCACGCCGAGACCGCCCGAGTACTGCTGCATGCACTCATGAATGGCAAACTCCGAGCAGATGTAGGCGACGAGCATGTTCTTCTCGCCGCGGTGGCGGGCGCGATCAAACCACCGGTCCCGCGCGTCGTCTCGTTCGCGGGCGGCAACAGCCTTCCCGAGGACTGTCCGAAAGCCGTGCTCAGCGAGCCGCTGGGCCAGGTAGTCGTCACTCGTCTGGCGGAGCACCGCAAGTGGATTCTCGTTCGATGCAGTCCATGCTGTCGGATTGAGCATGGTGAATGGGCGGCGCATTGGCTCGATCCACGTCCAGCGAAGGTCGTACGCAAGATGGATCAGGACCGCCCTTGCTTCATCGGTTGTCATGGCAGTCATGAGGCGCGGAGGATACCGTCCAGCCCTGAAAGGGTCTCCTCGGGGATTCGGTCCAGTCTCCATCGCCAGTTGCCTCGGGGGGTCCCCGGCCGGTTCATTCGGGCGGCGCTCCCCAGACCAAGCAGGTCCTGCATCGGGATGATCCGCAGGCGGGCGGGGGAGGCGAGGCAGGCCTTGATCATCGCACCGGGCGCGCTGGCTGCCCGGCTGCATCCCGTGGCATCGGCAAACCGCCGCCTTGCATCGGGTGGCAGTGTGCGAAACCAACCTCGCGCGGTGTCGTTGTCGTGTGTGCCGGGGTAACACACGCAATGTTCGGGATGGTTGGCTGGCGCATCGGGACTTCCCTCACGAAACCAACCCCACTGCGCGATCCGCATGCCGGGAAGGCCGAAGTCGTCACGGAGCCGCCGCACCGCTGGAGTCACGGCACCGAGATCCTCCGCGATGATTGGAAGCGGCCCAAGTGCGCGTTGCAGCGCCTTGAGAATCGCCCGCCCCGGCGACCTCCGCCATACGCCACGCCTCGCTGTCTTTGCGCGAGCGGACACTTCATAGAGCCGGACAAAGCCGATGAAGTGATCGATCCGAATCGCATCGAAGAGTTCCAACGCCCGACGGAACCGATCGATCCACCATTGGAAACCCTCTCTTCGGTGCGATGCCCAGTCGTAGTGGGGGTGCCCCCACAACTGCCCGTCGCGGCAGAAGTCGTCTGGTGGGACCCCGGTCACAACCGTTGGCGTGCCGCGGCGGGTCAGGCGAAAGAGGTCTGGCCGTGTGCGGACGTCGGTCGAGTCGGCATGGACGAAGATGGGAACGTCACCAATCAGGCCGACCCCACGATTGGCGGCATAGGATCGAAGACGCCGCCATTGCTTGTCCAGCATGAACTGCGAGAAAGCATGCTCATCGGGGTTGCCGGGCCGATCTGCGCACCAGTCATCCAGCCAATGTGATTGTGCCCGGCAGAAAGCTCGAAAGGACGTGCTGCGGAGCCCCCCCTTGCGGCTCCACCGTTGAAACGCCGCGTGAATGCGAGGCTCCTTGAAGCGTCGCACCTCGCGGTAGCGAATCGCTCCGCAGCGAAGCACTCGGGGCGGGCGCAGTGCGGTTGCTGGGAGCAGGCCTCCGTCGTGCAGGTCCTCCAGACTCAGCAGCAACGGTTCAATCGCGAAGGCGCTCTTTCCGGAGTACGGCGAGTTGCCCGGGCCGATCGGATTGACGGGGAGGACTTGCCAGACTGTGAACCCGGTGCGGCTGCACCAGTCAGCGAACGCACGCGCCGCTGGGCCGAGATCGCCGATACCGTGAGGCGAGGGAAGGCTCGTGAGATGCAGGAGGATCCCTCCGCGACGCCCTGACAGCACATCGATGCTCAACGGCTGCTCCAGACTGCGCCTCCTACGGCCGGAATGGTGATGGTCGGCCACGAGGATGCGCTCAATCGATCGGTTTCGAAGATCTTCCGCCACTCCACACCCAGGCGCTCGGGCAATGTGATGGTTGCCTGGGCCGGGCCGGCATTGAGCGCGACGAGCACCGTGTCGTCCTCATACGCTCGAAGGAACACCCAGACATCCTGGACATCGTCGGTCAGGATGGTCTCGATCGTTCCCCGTCGGAGTGCGGGATGCGAATTGCGAAGGGCAATGGCTTGACGGTAGAAGTCGATATGCGCGGGCATGACCTCCATGTGGGGCTCGTCGTAGGGCTGGAGTTCACTCCAGAGCATCGGCTTGCGGTTGTTGGGATCGTCGCTGCCCCAGAGACCGGCTTCATCGCCGTAATAGATCATTGGCGCGCCGACATAAGTCATCTGGAGGAGTGCGGCGAGCCGAGCCTTCTCGTACGCCCACTCGGGAGGCTTCTCAGCCTTGTAGTCGTCGACCTCCTGCTCACGGTTCTTCGCATCGTAGGGCCGATCCGGGTTGTACACCTTTGACACGAGTCGATCGGTGTCATGGCTGTCGAGAAGGTTCTGCAGCACGTAGGTAGCAGCGTCGGGGTATGCCATTCGCAGTCGTGCGTATTGCCGCTCGGCTTCGGATGCCGTGATCTTCCGCTCATTGCCGGTTATCCAGTCGAGTGCGATTTCGGCAAACGGATAGTTCATCACCGCGTCAAATGACCGGCCATCCAGCCAATGCTCGGCCCGGTCCCAGATCTCGCCGACGATGAAGGCGTCGGGGTTGATCGATTTGACATACTTTCGCCACTCGATCCAGAAAGCCAGCGGCACTTCGTTCGGCACGTCGAGACGCCAGCCATCGATACCGTCTGATGGATCGCCGTCGCCATCGGGATCCATCCACCTGCGAGTGACGTCCATGATGTGTCTGCGGAGCGACGCGCTGGCGAGGCCATGTTCGTCGTCCTTCGCAAAGACTGGCAACTCGCTGAAGCCAGCCCAGCCTTCGTAGTCGAACGGCTCAAATGAGTTGACATGGAACCAGTCTGCGTAGCGAGAGTCCTCACCATGTTTCTCGACATCGCGGAAGGCGGGATGACGTGTTCCGACATGGTTGAATACGCCGTCAATGATGACCCTGAAACCCATGGCCTTGGCTTCTCGCAGAAACTCCAGGAATACCCTGTCGCTGTCGGTCCATGTCCAGGTGGCGGCGTCCAGTGGATCCTCGACCACCTCGGCTTGCGCGTAGTCCCTGCCGCCACCGTAGAACTCGTCAATGTGCACGAAGCTTGTGGCGTTGTACTTGTGGTGGCTCTGGGACTGGAAGACTGGATTGAGATAGAGCGCGTTGATTCCGAGGGTCTTGAGGTATCCGAGTTTCTGCCGCAGGCCCTCGATATCACCGCCATAGAGTCTTGAGAACACGTACCAGTTGTAGAACTCCTGGCCGTCGGCCCCCTCGTCGAGCGCGGGCTCGTACCAGTTGGAGTTCCATGATCGTCCGGGTTGCGGATCGGTGGAGGGATCGCCGTTGTGGAATCGGTCGACCATGATCTGATACCAGATGGCATCGCGTGCCCAATCGGGAGTCTCAAGGTGCATCGGAGTCTCACTGAATCGATGAATGGAGGGCAGCCGTTGGGTAGTGCTGCCGTCGTGAATCATGAAGGTGTAGCGGTCGTCGGTTGTGGGGGCGGGCACGGTGGCTTCCCACCAGTCAAATCGGCCGTCGTTCAGAACATGCCGAGTGTCGGTTGATCCAATCAGGGGCTGCGTCAGGGAGACACCGTCGACATCGCCGGCAAGGGTCCGGAGTCGAAGTGTTCTCGCAGTGCGGTCGCCCGACATATCACTCCACTGGGCAGGGTCGTGGATGACTGCAGCCCCTTCGATGCTTCCGTCGCCTCGCACAGCGGCACCAGGATCCACATTGGCCGCTGGGCCGAGTCGCAGGATCGTGTTGTTGCCGCCGTGCCCGTCATGCTCGCGGTCAGGATTCTGCGGATCGGGTATCCACCGCCCGTCGATGACGAACTTGTAGCGGCGGACGCCCGGTTCCAGAGGAAGGGCCATGTGCCAACCGGAGTTGCCCCGGTGCATGGGCGTCGTCGAGGGATTCCAGCCGTTGAAGTCGCCCGCCAGCGCGACGTGTTCTGCATCCTGATGGCCCTGCAGCGTGAATGTGCAGCGCCACCGATCATCCGGCTGCTCGAGGAGGGTGGTCGAAGGAGGTCCGGTGGTCACCGTGCCTTCGCCAGGTGTGACCACGGACACCGCAGGTGGCCATCCGCCGAGCGTGAGCGTCAGAATGAGTGATGCGGTCATCATGCAGGAGGGAGTAGGGTATCGGCGATGCTCGCGGATGCAGGACACATCAACTCGTGATCCACCGGACCGCTCAGTCCGCATTGGCGATCCTCCGAAGGCTGCTCGCGGCGACTGCAGTCGTGCTGATCGTCTGGTCCTTCGCGTGGGTGGGCGCTCGGGCCCTCCGTCCTCAGGCACGGGACGAGACCGTTCTGCGGGTCATGCACTGGAGCGGTGGTGGCGGCCAACAGGAAGATGAGATTGTCGAGTCCTCGCTGCGGGCTTTCGAGGCTGCCCACCCCGGCATCCGTGTGCAGCGAATCAACCCCGGCGACTCCGGTCAGTTCTTCACCAAGTTGCAGACGATGATGGCTGCGGGAGACCCGCCCGACGTCTTCTACATGGACTATGCCAGACTGCCTGTCTTTGTCCGCGAAGGCCAGTTGGCCGATATCGAAGCGGTCGCATCAGGAGAGGTTGATCTCGGCGACTTCTACCAGCCGGCCGTCGATGCCTTTCGGTGGGACGGGGCGCACTCCGGGTCGGGCCCCTTGTGGGGAATCCCCAAGGACTTCACCACCCTCGGTTTCTATGTCAACCTCGACCTGCTGAGCAAGGCGGGCATTGGGCGACCTCGCGCCGACTGGAGTTGGGACGACTTCATCTCGGCGGCCAGGGCAATCGGCACGCTCGATGGAGTCACGGGGGCGGAGGTGGTGACGTGGCCCTTCGTGCTTCGGTCCATACTCTGGTCCGAAGGCGTCGATGTCGTCGGTGAGAACTGGACCGACTTGCGGGTGACCGATCCCGAGGTACAGGATGTGCTTCAGCGGCTTCGGGACTGGCGGTACGGTGAGCATGGCACGCTTGCTTCGGCCGAAGCGGAGGGCATCGACCCCTCGTCTCTGTTTCTGACGGGCCGCCTCGGCATGGTCGGCCCGTTCGGTCGATGGGTGGTCCCCTCCTTCCGGACGATCCCGACGTCCGGAGAGGAGGGTGGATTCGAGTGGGACTTCTTTCCGCTTCCACGCGGGCGCGAGCACGCCAATGTCATCGCCACCGTTGCGTGGTCGATGGCGGCGAACTCGAAGCACCCGGACGAAGCGGTGTCGCTGCTGCGTTGGCTTGTGTCCGAGGACATTCAGGCGGCTCAGTCCAGGCTCGGGCTCGCGATCCCAACTCGGCGAAGCGTCGCGGAGTCCGACGCCTTCATTGACCCACGGGTGCCCCCCGCAAGCGATCGTGTGTTTCTCGACGAGGTCGCCGTTGCCCGAGTGCCCGACTGGCCCGCGGATCCGGCATTTGCTGAGCAGTTTGATCGGCGTCTCAATAAGGCGCTCCGGGGAAGCGCTGAGGTCGAGAACGTGACCGAGGAACTGGCGCGATGGTGGCAGGACCGACTCAAGTCTCCGCTCACCATCGGCACATTCTCGGCCATGCCGTGGTGGCACATCTGGTCCATCCTGATTGGTGTACTCGCTGTGCTGGGGATGCTTGCAGTGATCGGCATGCGGCGAGTCCCATTGAGCCGGTCGGCAGTCCGTGAAGAGCGGATGGGGTGGCTTCTCGCCTCGCCGTGGATGGTCGGGTTCGCTGCCTTTCTCGCCGTTCCGATCGTGCTCTCGCTGCTGCTCTCATTCACCAGGTGGGGCGGAATCGGCCCGTTGGAAGCCGCGGAGTACGTGGGCGGCGCCAACTATGCGCGGATGTTTGCGGAGGACGATACGTTTCGGCGGAGCATGTGGGTCACCGTCTGGTACGCGCTGCTGGCGGTTCCGACCGGTCAAGCTTTCGCGCTGGTTGCTGCGTTGCTTCTCAACATGAAGGTCCGAGGCGTGGGGCTCTACCGCGCTGCGTGGTATCTGCCCAGCGTCCTTGCCGGTGTCGGCATCGCGGTGCTGTGGCAGTGGGTCTTCAAGAGTGAAGGGGGGCTCATGAATGCGGCACTTGCGCCGATACTGGCACCCTTTGGCCTCTCTCCTCCCGAGTGGTTCACCAACGACGCTTCGATCTGGGGTGTTCCCGCGTTTGCCATCATGAATCTCTGGCTGGTTGGCGGAAGCATGCTGGTCTATCTCGCAGGGCTTCGGAACATTCCTCAAGAGCAATACGAGGCAGCCTCCATAGACGGTGCGCGGGGGTGGCGCCGC
Organism: Phycisphaerales bacterium; assembly: GCA_030749435.1. Classification (GTDB taxonomy): domain Bacteria; phylum Planctomycetota; class Phycisphaerae; order Phycisphaerales; family SM1A02; genus UBA12567. Next base: position 37,644 of record JASMKH010000007.1, on the reverse strand, counting down.
TTTCGCAGTGTGACCCTTCCAATGCTGTCCCCGGTCATTTTGTTCAATGTCATCATGGCGATCATCGGGTCGTTCCAAGTGTTCACTCAGGCCTTCGTGATGACCTCGGGAGGACCCGGCGACGACACTCGTTTCTACGTGCTGTATCTGTACAACCTCGCCTTCGACGTCTACGAGATGGGCTATGCCTCTGCGCTGGCCTGGGTGCTTCTGCTGGTTGTGCTGTTGTTGACCGCCGTGACGCTCAAGGTCGGGGGACGCAAGGTGTACTACGAGGGCATGGCATGACCTCAGAAACCGGTTCACGTCGTCTTCTCCGCCATGTGCCGCTCGTTCTGGGCGCCCTGCTCATGCTCTTTCCACTCTGGTGGATGCTTGTTGTGAGTCTGGAGACCGAGCAGCGAGCGGGCATGGCCATGGTCGCCGGCGACGTACTCAACGTCTGGCCGGAGGATCCCCAATGGCACAACTACACCGATGCGATTCGGGATGTCGGCTCAACACCATGGACTGCATTCCTTGATGCGCTCGCCAACTCGATCGTCGTGACCGTGTCGGTCATCGTCGGCACGGTCCTCTCCTGCAGTCTCGTCGGCTTTGCATTTGCACGCATCCGCTTCCGCGGCCGCAGCGGCATGTTCCTGCTCATGCTGGCCACGATGATGCTCCCTGCGCAGGTGACGATGATCCCGCTCTTTCTGCTCTTCCGGTCGCTCGGTTGGGTGGACACGTTGCTTCCGCTCATCGTGCCTGCCTTTTTCGGCAGCGCATTCAACATCTTCCTGTACCGGCAGTTCATCGCTGGCATTCCAGAGGCGCTGTTGGAAGCGGGTAGGATGGACGGGTTGGGGTGGCTTGGCATCTGGTGGAGAATCGTTCTGCCGCTCTGCCGGCCTGTGACGGCGATCGTGGCCGTGTTCTCGTTCATCTACACATGGAACGACTTCATGAGTCCGCTGATCTACCTGCACAGCGAGTCGAACCAGACACTTGCAGTCGCATTGAACGCATTTCGAACACAGTTTGCAGGATTGGAAGATGTGCACCTCTTGATGGCGCTCAGCGTCGTGACGATGATCCCGTGCATCCTTCTCTTCCTTGCGGCGCAGAAGCAGTTCATCGAAGGCTTGGGAAGCGGGGCGGTCAAGGGATAGGCGAATGGCTGAAGTGCGATTGACAGGCGTGACCAAGACTTTCCCGGGCGGGGTAACGGCGGTGGCCTCGTGCGACCTGACGATTCCCGACGGGCAGTTCACGGTGCTCGTTGGTCCGAGTGGATGTGGAAAGAGCACGGCACTCCGAATGATCGCGGGCCTCGAGACGCCGAGCTGCGGTGAGATACGCATCGGGGAACGCGTCGTCAACGACGCGGCGCCTCATGATCGGAATGTCGCGATGGTGTTTCAGAACTACGCGCTCTATCCACACATGAGCGTCGAGAAGAACCTCCGCTTCCCGCTTGAGCGGCGGCGGTCGACGAGTTGGTGGAAGGCGCTGGTATCCACCCATGAGCGATCACGCCGCCGCGACGAAACGACGGCGATCAATCATCGCGTCGTCGAGGCAGCCGCACAATTGGAACTCGACGGCTTGCTGCGACGCTTCCCCCGAGAACTCAGTGGCGGGCAGCGACAGCGCGTCGCGCTCGGTCGCGCGCTTGTGCGGGACCCCGCGGTCTTTCTGCTCGATGAACCTCTCAGTAACCTGGACGCGCGGCTTCGACTCGCCATGCGGACAGAGCTCCGCCAACTGCATCGTCGGCTTGGCGCGACGATGATCCATGTCACGCACGATCAGGAGGAGGCCATGACGCTCGGAGACGTGCTCGTGGTGATGAAGGACGGTGTGATTCATCAGGTCGGATCGCCGGCCGAGATCTATGACCGGCCGGCTGATCAGTTTGTTGCTTCGTTTGTCGGCACGCCACCCATGAACCTGATCAAAGGGGATGTGGAGGGTGACCGGCTTCATCCGCCTTCCGGGGCTTCCCTGCCAGCCCCTCAGGGCGTGGCCGATGGCCCGGCGGTGCTCGGCATCAGACCTGAGGCGATCACGATCGGGGGGGGCGGCACCGTGCCTGCAGTGGTTTGTTCCATTGAGCGGCTCGGCGATCGCATGGATGTGGAGCTCGATGTGCGGGATACGCGGATGGTTGCTCGGTGTGAGCCATCCGACCTCACCGAGGGAGACGCATGCCTCCTGGAAATCGACCGCGCGGGAACGCATCTGTTCGACGCAGACGAAGCGGGCCGCCGTCGTGATGTCTGATGGGCACGATCGCGAAGACCGTGGGCAACCGGAGCCGACAAGGATGAGTGGCCGGGTCCTTGAGATCTGGACGGCGACCGAAGGCGGCGCGCCGATGCAGGCACACGATCGAATCATTGCCGTCGCAGGCACCGGTCTTGAGGGCGATCGTTATGCCACCAGGGCTGGTTCCTATTCGAAGCCGGACGAGGGGCCCGATCGCCAGTTGACGCTGATCGCGCGAGAGGAGCTCGAGTGGCTTCGGGTGAGGCATGGCATCACGATGACCGCTGGCGACTCTCGCCGCAACATTCTCACCGAGGGCACGCCGCTCAATGACCTCGTCGGCGCGCGGTTCTCGATCGGCCCGGTTCAGGTGGAAGGCATCCGCCTGTGCCAGCCCTGCAAGCAACGCGCAGTGGAGCTCGGCTTCGACTTCGTCCACCTCATGCTCAATCGAAGCGGTCTCAATTGCCGCATCGTCTCGGGCGGACCGATTGCCGTTGGAGATCTCGTGGCTCCTCCACCGGGAACATGATCCCTTCGGCAACGGCAGTGAACGGGTCCCTACCCCAGCAGCGTCGCAACCACGGCCTGCGAGTGTATGAAGTTGGTTCCGCCGATCGGGCCGAACTCGCCGGCGGCGAAGAAGCCCGCGAGGGGGGGCTCGCCGAGACGCTGGCGGACGATGGCGGTGTCGTGGCCGACGCCGCCGAAGAGTTGCTGACCGCGACCGTTGCATGTCACAAGCAGCGCGGCGAATGGTGGATCATGGAGTTGCTGGCCGTCGAGGAGTAACTGCAGGTCCTCGTGCGCTGCCTGGGCGTCGCGAAGATGGATCTGAACCGTCTGTCCACGGCGGGGGAGTTCGCCGATGGCCAGGGCCTTCTTCTCGTCGTCAACCCCCAGGACGTTGCGGACGACGAAATCACCTCGCCCCAATCGCCTCTTCCCTGCATCGATCGCGCGGCCGATGAGCAGACCGCCCGAGAGCAGTTCCCGTTCCTGCTCAGGCAGGTCGCCCAGCATGTCGCGGACGGCGTCGAGCGCGGGGCGGCTACTGAGACCTGTGATCACGTTTCCGTCACATTCGGTGATGACGATCGGCGTGCCGACCGGCCTGCACCCCTGGCTGACGATCGTCCGAATGTCAATGTCGCCCGAGATGGTCAGGCCGATCGCGCCAGCGTCCTGCACGACATCGTCCAGAACCAGACGGTTGCACGAAGGCTGGGAAGCGCCGGAGAGCAGGCCGCCCGTGACGGGGATCGCGTGGCCACCTCCAAGGCATCCTCCGATCGCCGGAAGCATCCGGGTGGATGGCGTCGAAAAAGGGTCGGCCAGAACCAGCACGCACCGGGTGTCTCCGGCGATGTCGAGTCGCGCTGCAAGCGCATCGGGCTGCGAAATCGGGATGGGATCCCACGAGGCGGTTCGCCAGGGTGAAAGGCGCACGCTTCTCGGACCAGGGAAACGCATGGCCAGCGCCGACATCCCGCTGAGTCCTTCGAGCTCACGACCGTCTCCGAGTACCGACTCGGCCGTTGCTGCCAGAAGGTGACCTGGCACCAGCATGCGTCTGAGGTCATCGCAGGCCTGCGGAAGGGCGGCGGCGTGATGGAAACTTGCCAGCAGCACGACAACGTCGGGACTTCGCCCGCCCAGCCCGTCATGCAACGCTCCAGCAACTTCGTCGGCAGCCGTTCGGGTGTCATGGTGTTCGCTTGTCGCCGAGACAGACCGCCAAGACTCGACGTCCCCGTGTTGTGTGGTCGTCAGCACGCCGCCCATGGTACTGGCCGCGCCACTGGCGTCGCAGGCTGCTTCCGAAGATCCCCTACCATGGCCCGAATCATGAGCGTTCAGACGACGGCTGACGTACACGCCGCTGCAGAGCAATGCATTCACCGTGGCATTGCTGCGCTGCGCGAGTTGCAGCATTCGGATGGCCACTGGTGCGGGACTCTGCAAGGCGACTCGATCCTCGAGAGTGAGTACCTGCTCATGAAGTTCATCCTCGGCCAGGAGGATGCGCCCATGCGGGACGGTTCCGGAAGGGGCACACTGGAGCGGATTGCGGCCGGACTTCGCCGGCAGCAGCGTGATGACGGCACATGGGGTCAGTATCCGGGCGCCGCGATGGATCTGAGCGCCACGGTCAAGGCGTACTTTGCACTCAAACTCATGGGCGATTCCCCGGACAGTGGGCACATGCGGCGGGCACGTGAGGAGATTCGTGCGGCAGGAGGCGCCGAGCGGGTGAACACGTTCAGCAACTTCTACCTGGCCTGCCTCGGACAGGTGTCGTGGAATGCGGTGCCTGCGATTCCGCCGGAGATCATCTTTCTTCCACGCTGGTTCTACTTCCATCTCACCAAAGTGAGCGCGTGGACCCGAACCATGATTCTCCCGCTTTCGCTCGTGACGACGCGTCGGCCAACGCGGACGCTTCCAGCACGTATGGGCATTGATGAGCTGTTCGTTGACAGCAGCGCACGGCATCGACTGGGCCGAACGGTCGAGGCGCCTCGCTTCTGGCGGTTCTTTTTCGGCAGCGTCGATCGATCGCTCAAGATGCTGCACCGCATTGGAGGGACGCCGCTGCGCGGGGTTGCAACGCGGCGATGTCTGAGTTGGATTCTTCGCCGCGCCAGTCAGGACGGTGAAGCGGCGACGGACGGGCTCGGCGCCATCTTCCCACCAATGGTGTACATCCAGATTGCACTCCACGCGCTGGGCTGGAAACGCAGTGACCCCGTGATCCAACGCGCCGAGCGGGATCTGGACGCCTTCTTCATCGAGAAGTCGGATGCTGATGGCAGCTTCATCACGATTCAACCCTGCTTCAGCCCTGTCTGGGACACGGGGTATGCGCTCTCAGCGCTCACGGAGTGCGGGCTGCAATCGGGTGATCCGAGCGTCAATGCTGCGATCGAATGGCTGCTCGAGAAGGAGTGCACGTTTCGGGGCGACTGGGCGGACGGAGTTCGCTTGCCAGATGACGCGAGTGGCTGGTACTTCGAATACCACAACGCCTGGTATCCGGATGTGGACGATACGGCTCAGGTAGCCAATGCGCTGCATCGAACCGGGTGCCCTGTGGGGAGCGCAGCGGGGCAGCGGGGCGTCAAGTGGTTGCTCGCCATGCAGAACGACGACGGCGGCTGGGCGGCCTTCGATCGAACCAGACACAGGCAGATCCTGGAGTACATCCCATTCGCCGACCACAATGCGATGCAGGACCCATCATGTCCGGATATCACCGGAAGGATTCTGGAGTGCCTGGCATGGCATGGATACACCGCTGACGACGAAGTCGTGCGGCGCGCTGTCCGGTACATCAGGGCCCGCCAGACCGGAGACGGTGCCTGGATTGGACGGTGGGGCGTGAACTATCTCTATGGAACCTGGCAGGCGCTGCTGGGGCCACTCCGGTGCGGCATTGATCGCAGCGAATCGTGGGTGCAACGCGCCGGGGCGTGGGTGAAGTCATGCCAGCAGCAGGACGGTTCCTTCGGTGAGACGGCCGATTCCTACATCGATCCGACGCTCAAAGGTCGAGGGATCAGTACGGCGAGTCAGACCGCGTGGGCGGCGATGACGCTGATGGAGATCTACGGTGGGGACGATCCCGCCGTACGTACGGCTGTCACGTGGCTGTGTGAGACACAGTTGACCGTTGACCAGGCTGCGGACGAAGCGTTGAATCCCGATGGTGACCCGGCTGGATCATGGCGTGAACTCGAGTTCACCGGCACCGGTTTTCCGCGTGTGTTCTACCTGCGATACCACATGTACCGGCTGTACTTCCCCCTCATGGCGGTGGCTCGGTGGCGGTCTCTGCAGCGCCAGCGTTGAGTGCTCGGAGTCAGAACGGCGCAGGTGACCGGAGTACGAGCGGATTGCCCGTGACCGGGTGTTGAATCCGGAGCATGGTGGCGTGCAGGCACAGGCGGTTTGCCATTGCCCGCCCCTCCCGTGGCGCATAGAGATCATCGCCGAGAATCGGATGCCCGATGTGCAGGAGGTGCAACCGCAGCTGGTGGCTGCGACCGGTGCGAGGCATCAGTTCGATTCGTGCGCGATCGCCGTTCCGCTCAAGAACATGCCATGCCGTTTCGGACGGTTTCCCGTGTATCGGATCGACACATTGACGAGGGGGGTTGTCGAGATCCTTCCGAATCGGCGCCTCGATGACACCCTGCCCGGCGGCAGGTACCCCCAGGACGATGGCTTCGTACCGCTTCGTGGTCAACCGTTCCTGAAACTGAATGCTCAGATGCCGATGCGTGTCGGCATCGAGCGCCAGCACGATGACGCCGGACGTGTCACGGTCCAGACGATGTACGATTCGTGCACCGGGGTAGTCGGTTTGGGCTCTGGAAACCAGACAGTCTGCCTTCTCCGGGCCGATTCCAGGGACCGAGAGCATCGGTACGGGCTTGTTGAATGCCACAACCCACTCGTCGGCGTACAGCACCTCGGGCAGCCCAGATGGCGCGGCAGGATGTATGGAGTGCTTGGGCATCCGTGGCGGGTATCGTAGGGGGCTGGATATGAGGCGCCGAATCTCCATTGTGCTGCTCACTGCATCTTGTCTTGCCGCGGGTTGTGAGATCAAGCGGGTGGAGTATCGAACCCGGCCAGCGTGGATGAGCATCATGGGCGGGGACAGGCCCACCGTGACGGTTCGAGAGGACGGCACGGAAGTGCACTGGATCGAAGATCGATCGCGGGAACTTCAGGGGTTCGAGCAGACGATCGGCGGCCAGCAGGTGCGGATTCGCACCGACCATGACGACGGTTCGGTTGAACTTCATACGGTGCTTCCCATGCACCTCGTGGTCAACCTGCTCGAGTGTCTGCGCCGAAGCGAATACCGGGTGATCTACGACCAACTCATCTCTTCCGAGCAGCGCGCCTGGTACAGGGCCCAGGGGGATGGTGGATATGACGAGTTCCTCTCATGGTTCCAACGAAACCGGAAGGACATCGCCACGCTGTTGAACAGAATGCACGCGGGCAAGGTCTTCGGCGAGGTGGTCATTTCGACTGGCGAACAGTACGGCACCGTGGGCCTGCACCCCTCAGTTGCCTACGACTTCAAACTCAATGGGATCAACGTCGTCCGCGAAGACGGGGAGTGGCTGCTCTCCGGTATCTATTGACCCACAACACCGCGACAACCGGGCGGTCAGACTCCGGCTTCTTCCGGATCGGCCGGCGACTCGGTCTCAGGGATCGAATCCGCCTCGAAGGACAGGTGGTCGTCACCTTCATTGTGGGTGACGCTGATCATCTGCCCTTCACCGTATTCGCCCGCCAGCAGGGACTCAGCAAGGGCATCTTCGATGTAGGTGCTGATCGCACGGCGGAGCGGTCGGGCGCCGAAGTCGGGGTTGTACCCCTTGTCGATGAGGAAGTCCTTGGCCTTGGGGCCGAGCGTCATATCCATCTTCTTGTAGCGAAGACGTTCCGTGACCTTGGCAAGTTCCATGTCGATGATGTGGTACAGGTCCTCCTTGAGGAGCGGCCTGAACACCACAGTGTCATCGAGCCGGTTGATGAACTCCGGCCGGAAGAACTTCTCGACCTCACTCATGAGCGACGATCGGATCTTCTCATAGTCCTGAACCTCTTCACGCTTGCCGAAGCCGAACGAAGAGCCGCCCTTGATGAGGTCGCTGCCGATGTTGCTCGTCATGATCACGATGCAGTTCTTGAAGTCGACCTTGCGTCCGAATGAATCGGTCAGTCGGCCCTCTTCCATGATCTGCAGCAGCATGTTATAGACGTCGGGGTGGGCCTTCTCGACTTCGTCGAGCAGAACCACGGCGTACGGTCGGCGACGGATTTTCTCTGTGAGTTGTCCGCCTTCTTCGTATCCAACGTACCCGGGAGGGGCGCCCACGAGCCGTGAGACCGTGTGCTTCTCCATGTACTCTGACATGTCAAGGTAGATCATCGCGTCGGGATCGCCGAACATGAACTCGCTCAGCGCCTTGGCGAGCAGCGTCTTGCCGACACCGCTGGGGCCGACAAAGAGGAAGCAGCCCATCGGGCGATTTGGATCCTTCAGTCCGCTTCGCGCCTTGCGAATGGCGCGGGCGACCTGCTTGACGGCATCGTCCTGACTGACGACGGTCTGGTGGAGTTCCTCTTCCAATTTGAGGAGGCGGGCGCTCTCGGCCTGCTCCAGACGTGTCAGCGGAACACCGGTGATCTTGGAAACAGTCTCCGCGATCACATCCGCGTCGACCGTGCCAACAACTTCGCTCATGCGATCTCGCCACTCACGCTGCACAGTGTCCTTCTCCGCTCGGGCCTTCTCGGCCTGATCGCGAAGATCCGCAGCTTTCTCGTAGTCGGCGGCCTTGACGGCCTCCTCCTTCTCAACGGTGAGCAGTTCGATCCTGGTCTCAAGATCGGCCAGATCCGGTGGCTTGGTCATGGACCGCAGCCGCACCATGGCACCCGCTTCGTCAATGACGTCGAGCGACTTGTCGGGCTGCACGCGGGAGGGCATGTACCTCGTTGAGAGTTCGACAGCCTCTTCGATGGCGCAGTCCGTGATGGTGATGCGATGGTGGCTCTCGTACTTGGGACGAAGCCCCTTCAGAATCTCGACGGTCTGGTCGGCACTCGGCGGTTCGACGGCGATGCTCTGGAATCGTCGCTCCAGTGCGGAGTCCTTCTCGATGTACTTGCGGTACTCGTCGAAGGTCGTTGCGCCGATGCATTGAATCTCGCCACGCGAGAGGGCGGGCTTGAGGACGTTTGAGGCGTCGATGGCACCCTCGGCACCGCCAGCACCGACAAGGGTGTGCAGCTCATCAATGAAGAGGATGACGTTCTTGGCGCGGCGGACTTCATTCATGACCGCCTTGATTCGCTCTTCGAACTGCCCGCGGTACTTCGTGCCTGCAACCATCATGGCCAGATCGAGTACGACGACACGCTGATCGTGAAGCAGGTCCGGGACGTCCTTGTTGATGATGCGCTGCGCAAGGCCTTCCACGATGGCGGTCTTGCCGACACCCGCCTCACCGAGAAGGACAGGATTGTTCTTCGTTCGGCGGCAGAGGATCTGGACAAGCCGCTCGATCTCATCGCTTCGACCGATGACGGGATCGAGCTCGCCGCTTCGGGCAAGTTCGGTGAGGTCGCGCCCGAAACTGTCGAGCGCCGGGGTCTTGCTCTTGCCGCGGCGGGGCGAAGGCGCCGGGGACTCACCCGGCCCGTCCTCGACCTCTTCCATGTCCTCGGGTTCGATCCCCGCGCCGAGCAGATTGAGGACTTCCTCGCGGCCATCCTCGAGCTTGACGCCGAGGTTCATCAGGACCTGGGCGGCGACGCCGTCCTGCTCGCGGAGCAGGCCGAGCAGCAGGTGCTCGGTGCCGACGTAGTTGTGGTTGAGGTGGCGGGCTTCTTCGATCGCATACTCCAGCACCTTCTTGGCCCTGGGCGTCTGGGGCAGCTTGCCCATGGTCACCATCTCGGGGCCGCTCTTGACGAGTTTCTCGACCTCAAGCCGGACCTTGCGGAGATCTATCTCAAGTGCTTTCAGCACGTTAGCGCCTACACCAGAACCTTCCTTGACCAGCCCCAGCAGAATGTGCTCGGTCCCGATGTACTCGTGGTTGAATCGCTGGGCTTCCTGGTTTGCCAGTGCCATGACCTTGCGGGCGCGATCGGTGAGGCGTTCAAACATCGGAGGTCTCCGGGGGGCAGGGGTCGTCGAGGCGGGGCCGTTCCGCATCATCGGTATCGGGATGATGCAAGCGGCGTTCCAGTCTATTCCCAAACTGTTGCCCGTTGGGCCCGATGGGCCTGCCAAGGTGGCGTTATTCGGGCGTGTTCCGCTCGCCCCGGGCACAGGGTGGCAGTTCCAGCCCGTGGTGGCCCTACGCGAGTGGTGCTGGCTCGGTGCCCTCGGCCACCGACAGCACGCCGTCCACGAGTCGGCAATCCCGGTCGGCCCGGTCTGCAATCTGCTGATCGTGGGTCACCATCACGATTGTCAGTCCGCTCTGATGGGCCTCGGCCAGCAGATCGAGGATTTCGGCACCGGTATGGGCATCGAGGTTGCCGGTGGGTTCGTCGGCCAGCAGAATCTGCGGATCGTTCGCAAGCGCCCGCGCGATGGCGGTCCGCTGACGCTCTCCCCCGGAGAGTTCCCGCGGCCGGTGATTGAGCCGGTGCGAGAGCCCGAATCGATCGAGGAGATTCGATACGCGGCGTCTGGCCGGGGCCGCACCGATTCCGCCTGGCACGAGTCCGGGAAGCATGGCATTCTCAAGGACAGTCAACTCAGGCAGCAGGTGGTAGAACTGAAAGACAAACCCGACCGTCTGCGCCCGGTACCGATCGAACGCCCGGGCGGAACGTCCCTCCAGCGGCTGCCCCTCATGTCTGATTTCACCGCGTCCGGAGTCCGGGCGATCCAACCCGCCAAGAAGATGGAGCAGCGTGCTCTTCCCGGAGCCGCTGCTTCCGAGAACGGCAAGCCACTCACCCCGCGAGACGGCGAGCGAGCATCCCTTCAGAACAGGCACATCAACTTGCCCGAGCCGGTAGGTCTTGTGGAGATCATGCGCTTCCAGCAGCGGGCTACTCATATCGAAGCGCTCCCACTGGATCGATGTCGGCTGCGCGGGCGGCCGGTATGGCTGCGGCGACGACGCTGCAGATCACGGCGCCAGCGGCGGTGATCCAGGCACTGGGCCAGTCGACCGCATCGGGCACATCGGTGAAGTAATAGACGGCGGGGTCCCACAACACGATGCCGCCCGAACTTCGAAGGACCAGTTCGCCAGCGCCGAGGCCAGCCAGGATGAGGACGCCGAGCGTGCCGAGCAGCACGGGAAGCAGTTGCCCGCCGCGATACTTCGAGATCGTCCAGAGCAACAGTCCGGCGGCGACCACGAGCAGCGCGATGCCCAGCCACATGGGGGGGCTCGACATCTGCTCGTGGATTGCGGGCATGTTGACCGTCACCAACCACCCAAGGCAGATCCCCGCGAGTGCTCCGAAGACGCCGACGAACAGCCCGTAGAGCAGGAAGATCCAGACGATGCCCATCCGCGAGGCGCCGATGCTCCGGAGGATTCCGATGTCGCGCGTCTTCTCGTAGACAATTGCCCAGAAGATCGCCACGATCAACGCGCCGCAGACTAGGTACACGATGGAGAAGAGCGTTCGCATCAGTTCCCGCTCCTTCTCGACCGGGCCGATGAAGGACGCGTTCTGCTCTTCCCATGTGAGGATGCGAAGACCGGGATCGCGGTCCAGCCGCGGCACCGATTGGCCCGCCTCAATGCACGCATCCTGAAACCGACGGTAGGAGGTCTGGACCAGCGACCGCAGGCTCACCGGATCGATCCCGTCCTGGCCGCGAACCAGGATCATGGTCGCCTTCGCCGGGACGTGACCGACGACCTGAGTCGGGTCGTCAGGGTCCACAATGTCCGCCGAATCGAGGTTGGTCAGGTCCTGCACGATCTGGAGCGGCACCATGATTCGAGTCTGGTCAATGAGAAAGACGCCGCTGGCAAACTCATTGGCAAAGGGAAGGACGATGCTCTTGGGATCAAGCAGCCCTCCTCGGCTGTCGATTGGAAGCGTGGTCAACGTCGCCTCGTGATTGGGCATCCACCAGTAGCCGCCGCCCGAAATGTCATACTCGCCGGTTGACTTCCGCTCGTTCGCCTTGGAGACGTGCAGACCGCTGACGATGGCGGCCCGGCCGCCGCGCTGAAGCGTCCGGCCTTCCTCGGCAACAAGTCCACGCTCGCCGAGCCTCGGATCGTGCGAATCGATGGCAGCCATGGCCTCATCACCGATGACCAGCCGGAGTGCGTCGGGCTGCCATGCGAGGTGCAGCAGTCTTCTCGCGAGATCATCCCTTGTTGCATTGGCGGCAAGTTGGCGAATGACCGACGGCTCGGCGTCGCCGACTTCATCGGCCGCGGACTGCTGAAGCAGTCGCACGCGGGCATCGAGATCGAGATTCGCCACCAGCGTCGGGGCAAGTTGCTGCATTCGATCCCACCGCATGTTCGCGGCGGTGTCCGCCGGGATCTCCGACCACTTGAGCGTCTCTGCGAATCCGGTCACCTGAGAGAAACTCTGCGGGTCAATCCCCCAGATCTGGACCTGCTCACTCTCCTTGGCATCGCCCACCGGGTACGGCATGCGGAGCAGTCCCCATGTGTCGACGACCGGCGTGGCGGCCTTGACATCCTGCTCCTGCTCCAGCGTGGAAATGAGCGAGTCGTAGTAGGGAATGCCCCGGATGGGGTAGGTGATGACCACATCGCCCATCAGCGTCTGCCCCGAAGACCGAATCATGTCCAGGAACCCCGTCATGACCGAGATCACGACGATGACCAATGCGACACACAACGCGACGGCGGCGACAGCCAGCAGCGGAATCATCCGCGTCATGAGGTATCGGCTGGTAAGAAGTGGTTGGTACATCCGATCGGTGCGGGGATGGTAGCACCGGGTACCAGGCAGATCCCATCACTGCGGTGTGGAACTCCACACGAGCGGGCCCCCCGCTTCCATTCGCCTCAATTGGAGTGGCTGCCCTCATCCGCCCGCCCGTGTCGATCCGCTCGTTCCAGTGGTGTCCCGATTGCGTTGACGAGTTCACGAGGAACGCCAATGTCCACGGTGTGGATTTCGCCCGTCCATCGGACTGACTCAAGTTCAAGGAACCCATGCTTCCACGCGACGAGGGTCGCGGTCGCGTCGGCTCTGATCGCGGCACCAAGCGGGCTACCCGAATTCGCGTCGAGCCCCGAGGGGAGGTCGACCGCGAGCACTCGGACATCGGCTGCGTTGATCGAGTCGATGAGCGCCTTCACCACGCCGTCCACCGGCCTGTCGAGCCCCGTGCCAAAAAGGGCGTCGATGACAAGGTCGACACCGCGCACATCGTCCCACGCAAGGACGGGGATGCCCATCGCCTCGGCTATTGATGCGTTTGTGGCGGCGTCGGTGCCCTCACGCGGTGCGCCGATCGAAGTGATGGATACGGCGCATCCGGCATTGTGCAAGTGTCTGGCGGCAGCCCACCCGTCACCGCCGTTGTTTCCCGGGCCGCACAGCATGTGTACGCGGTGTGGGGGGTTGATCATCTGCAACGCCACATCAGAAACGCCTCGAGCAGCATTCTCCATCAGCACGATGCCTGGAATACCGAATCGTTCCGTTGCCTCGGCGTCGAGACGCCGACACCCGTCGCGGTCCATTGAGCAGCGCAGATGATCCGCGACGAGGGTCATGGGGGCGATGGTATCCGGCCCGAACGGGGTGAGCCTTCGAGGCCCGATACACTCTCACCCTCGTGACGACGCTGTCCATCCTGTCATCGGCCGTTGCCCTCCCTGCCGCCGCCGGTGTGTGCTGGTGGTCCGTCGTGGCGGGAAGACTCGGGCGGATGCTCTCAACCGGCCTTTCGCTCAAGCGAGGGCTCGACAAGGAACCGGAGGCTGCCTCGGTCTCTGTGGTCGTTCCGGCACACAATGAAGCGCGGGTGATCGGGCGATGTGTGGACTCGCTGCTGTCGCAGGATGTGGGCGACCTGCAGATCATCGTCGTGGCGGACCGATGTACGGACGCTACCGAGTCGATCGTGTCGGAGCGGGCTGCTCGGGATTCGCGTGTGACGCTGATCTGCAACAAGGAGTGTCCGCCGACGTGGGCCGGCAAGTGCAACGCCGCAAGGCTCGGGGCGGATCACGCCACCGGGGATTGGCTCGCGTTCATCGACGCAGATACGAATGGCGACCCCCGGTTGCTCCGGGCGGCGATCTCAGAGGCGCAGCGGCGAGAGGTGGGTCTGCTCAGCCTTCTGACGGATCTTGAGTGCACGCAGTGGTTCGAGCGAACGACGCAGCCCGTCGCCATGATGGCGCTGCTCTCCCTGTTTCCCCCCGACGCCGTGAATCGTGATGACCGAAGCCGGACCTTCGCCAACGGCCAGTTCCTGCTCTTTGATCGACTTTGGTATGACAGGATCGGCGGACACGCGGCGGTCAAGGACGATCTGCTGGAGGACCTTGCGTTTGCCCGGCAGATCTGCCAGGCGGGGGGTCGGGTCAATGTGCTTCGCGCGGATGGCCTGATGTCATGCTCCATGTATGGCGACAGTGAGGCCTTCATGCGGGGGTGGATGCGGATCTTTCTGGAAGCGACCCATCGGCGGCCGAAGGTGCTCAGGAAGCATGCCCGCCGAATGTTGCTGCTGGGCTGGGTGCTTCCGGCCTGCAGCATCGCCGCCATCGTGCTTGGGGCCCTGGCCGGTGGGTTCTGGGGCGGACTTGCCGTGATTCTGGGCAGTGGCTCAATGCTGATGCAAACAGTTGCGTTGGTTTGGACATGGCACATCGGCCGCCAGCCGGCATGGTCTGTGCTGCTGTACCCACTGGGCACCTGGAGTGTCTACCGTGCCATGCGATGGGCCGCGCAAGCGCTGGAGTCTGGAGAGCCTGTCAAGTGGGGCGGGCGGGAATACGTCCTCAAGCCGAACGAGTAGGCGGGCCAGCGTTACTCCAGACCTTCCTTCCACTCCTGGACCCGATCGACGTCCGTCATGACATAGGACAATGGGGTGACGGTAACGCAGCCTTCTCGGAGGATGTCGACATCCGATCCTTCCGTAGTACTCGTGAACTGCATGCCTTCACCAGCGGCCCAGTAGTACACCTGGCCTGCCGGACTCACGCGTCGTTCGAATCCTTCGAGCAGCGGGGCGGCATTCATCCCGACCACCCGGATCGGCGGCATCGGGGCATCCGCCGATTCGATCGGCGGAACGTTGACGTTGAGCACTTCGTGGGGAGTGAGCGGACGCATGGCCAGAATGCGGTCGATGACCGTTCTGGCAATCTCGGCCGCGCGGTCCCAGAAGATGTTGGAGCGGTCCCGCAGATACAGGCTCACGGCGATGGATGGCACGCCCAGAAAGGCGGACTCGATGGCTGCCGCGACCGTTCCCGAGTACAGAATGTTGATTCCGGCATTGGCCCCACTGTTCATTCCACTGATCGTCAGATCCGGTCGGTTGGCTTCGCCGAAGTGTTCAGGCCACAGTGAGCGAATGGCGAGCTTGACGCAGTCGGCTGGCCTGCCGTCCACAGCCACACCGCCGAAGTCGGGAGTGACCTGGACCGGCTCCACCATGAGCGGATCCGTGTAGGTAATGCCGTGGCCCGCTGCGCTCTGGACCGTCAAGGGCGCCGCGGTCCATACCTGCCCAAGATCCCTGATTGCGGAATGAAGCGACACGATCCCGGGTGCATGAATACCGTCGTCGTTGGTCAGAAGGATGCGCATGCTGGCCATTCTAGGGGAGCGCTATCGGTACACGAGATTGAAGGGAATCGAAATCGTCTTCTCATGCTCAATCGTTTTGAGCCGGTCGCCCTCGGCTCGCCATCCGAACAATGACGAGACGACCTTGCTCTCATACCCCGTGGCCGTTTTGCTCGGATCCCAGAACGGCTTTTTGGTCTTCGGGTTGATGCGCTCGATCCACACCCGAGCCACCTTGCCGTCCGGACCGAAGTCGAGCAGAACCGTCATGTGCAGGACGTTGCGGAACTGCATTTCCTCGAACGCGGTCAATGAGAGGTTGCGTGTGTTGACTGTCAGTCCTTCAGCGGCGACCGGGCCACCCCACTTCTTGACATTGACCTGTGTCTTCGCCGTTGCATGAGATTGTCGCTTGCTCGGTCGGTCGACCGGTGGAAGGTCTTCGGTCCCGGGTGAAGCGGTGCCGGGTGTGTCTGCCAACTGGCCGGGCGAAGGAGCGTTCTCACCCGGCGGAGGTTGCTTCGGCGGTGTTGGCGTGACCTCCCTCGCAGGCTTCGCCTGAGGCGTCGGCTCGCTTGGTTGGGCGGCAGGCGAGGGCTTCGGGTCGGGATTCCTGGCGGGCTCTTTCGCTTTGGCTTCCCCCGCGGTATCGGATGCTTGGGGAAGTGCCTCGTCGGGGCGTTCGGGGAGCGGCGTGGTCTCGGGAAGTGGCTCGGGTTGCTGTCTCAGCTTCTCGGTGGGGGCCAGTTCCTCCGCAGGAGCCGCCGACTGCTCCCTGGCCGCATCCGCCGTGGTCTGCAGTGTGGGCGGCGAGGGCGACCCACCGCCACCGGGAGTGCCGCCTCCCATGTCGAACCGTGCCTGCTCAAGTGTTGCCAGCCGCGCCATGTGTTCCTGATACTGCTCATAGCCGATCCAGGTGAGCGTTGAGGCCTCCGACTGATCGATTCCGAGTTTGACCTCGGGCTCGCGGTCCTGTTCCGGCTCAAACTCCGGTGGCCGAACAACCTCCCCCCGCATGGGTGTCTGCTTGCCCATGCTCAGATCGGACGCAAGTCCAGGGACGATGACGGTCGCGTTGATCAGCAGGGATGCGGCAATACCGATTCCGAGACGTGTCTCATCAGGTTTCACGGGCCACCCGCCTGCCCGACCAGTTTGATGTCGATTCCCGCCTTGTGCAGACGGTCCCATGCTGCGGTCAGAAGCGGGCCGCGGTCGAGCGTGCCATTGCCCTCTTCAAGGACGAGGTAGACGATGGTGTTCGGATCGTCCTGCCTGGACTGGTCGATGGCGCCGAGCATTTCGTCAAGGCCGGTTTCGTGCTGCCCGACATAGACGGTTCCGTCGAGGCGGAGGGTGACGGCGACGGCGGGCATCGGTTCCGCCGACTCGCCCGAAGCGTACGACTCAAGGGGTACCGGGAGCATGTCGACCCGGACCATCAGCACCATGGCGTACACGAAGAACGTCAGAATGAGAAAGACGACGTCGATCAAGGGCATCAACTCGATGCGCATGTCGGGATCAGTACGTCGAAGCCGCAGCATGAATCAGTCCTCTGCCGCTTCGACTCCGCTTCCGGGACCGATACCGAGTTGAATCTCGGCGAGCGCCGTAGTGACGTCGGTGGCGAAGGCGAAGATTCGATCCAGCCCCGTCGCAATCATCGCGGACCAGATCGTGTCGGTGACGCCACAGATCAACAAGCGGCGATCCGTCAACTCGAGCAGCTTCCGGATTCGCAGCAGACTCCCGAGATTCGAGGAGTTGACGGAAGTCACCTGGGACAGGTCGACGATGATGTTCGGCACATCGGCATCACTGTCATGGCGGATCTCATCGATGCGATTGACCAGTTGGTCCATGTCTTCCGAGAACATGGGTTCGTCGGAAAGCTCCGCGATGGTGATCGTGTCGGACCAGGATTTGAGTGGCATGTCCTTCGAGCCCTCCCGTTGCAGGTCTCTGAATGGTACAGGCACGACCCCGCCAGCAACGCTGTTGTGGCACGAGATTGCCCTACGCCGAAGATGAGTGGCGTTCGCGTGGGTGCGCCTCCTCTAATCACGCCCGCAGCGTGCAGTGCGCGATATCGGGTCGCGAATCCCTCAGTTCTCATCCTCAATCTTGGCTGCGGCAATGACGCGATCGCCCGCCTTGAGGTTGACGAGTCGAACACCCTGCGTTGCTCGCCCGATCCTGCTGATCGAATCGGCGGGGATTCGAACCAGCATGCCGCTTTCGCTGGCGAGCACCATGCCGTCCGTGTCATGGACGTTCCGGATGCTGACGACCATGCCGTTTCGACCCTCAGTGCGGATATCGCGTCTGCCTTTACCACCTCGGGATTGAGGCCTGGTACTTCCGTCCTCGGAGTGGACCAGATACTCCACCATCGGAGTCCGCTTGCCGTAGCCATTGGCCGTCACAGTGAGCAGGTCAGCATCGTCGTCCACCCGGACCAGACCCACGACCTCGTCGTTGTCCTTCAGGTCGATCCCCTTGACGCCCGCAGCAACACGCCCCATCACGCGGGCGTCTCCTTCATTGAATCGGATTGACATGCCACTTGCAGTCGCCAGCAGGATGTGGTGATCGCCGCCTGTGTGCACGACACCGATGAGTCCGTCGTCGTCACGGAGATTGATGGCGTTGATGCCTGCTGCATTGACGTTGCGATAGTCGCGAAGCGCAGTTCGCTTGACCTTGCCCTTCTTCGTTGCGAAGAGCAGGAAGTCCTCGCCCTTCTCGAAGTCGTCGATGGCGAGGCAGGTGACGACCTGCTCGTCCTCACGGAGGCGGACCAGGTTGACAATGGCCCGCCCCTTGCCTGTGCGGGAACCTTCAGGGACCTGCCACACCTTGAGCTTGAAGACTCGGCCCAGGTCAGTGAAGCACAGCAGGTCGGCGTGTGAATTGGCGGTGAAGAGAAGTTCCGTGAAATCATCCTCTTCGATCTTGCCGCTCTTGACACCGCGTCCTCCCCGTCCCTGTTCTCGATAGGTATCGGTTGGCAGTCGCTTGATGTAGCCGCGATGCGTCACCGTGACGACCACGTGGTGTTCCGGGATGAGATCGCCGATGTTGTAGTCGTCGGCTTCGCTCTCCTCGATACGGGTCTTCCGTTCGGTGCCGTAGGCGTCGCGAATCTCCACGCAGTCTTCCCGGATGATGTCCAGAATGCGCTGTTCGTCCGAGAGGATGAGTTCGTACTCCTCGATCTTCTCGACCAGCGCCGAGTAGTCAGCGACCAGTTTCTCGATCTCAAGACCGGTGAGTTGAATCAGACGCATGGCGCCGATTGCTTCCGCCTGGACGCGGGAGAGCACAGTGCCGTCGTCTCCTCCGCACTGCTCCATCAGCATCGATGGAATGGTCGGCGCGTAGGGATGATCGGCGGCGATGCGGAACCGGCGATCCACCAGTTTGCCGATCGCTTCTTCCCGGGTTCGGCTTCCACGAATCAGTGCGATGACCTCGTCGATGTCGCAGACGGCGAGGATCAGGCCTTCCAGGCGATGCGCCTGCTTCTTCGCTTCCCGAAGGAGATGCTCGGTACGGCGCCGCACGACATCCCTTCGGTGGGCGACGAAGCAGTCGATCAGTTGCCGCAACCCCATCGTTCGCGGACGGCCGCGATCAAGCGCGATGTTGATGATCGAGACGGTGCTTTGCAGCGGCGTGAACTGGTAGATCTGCCGCTCGACGACTTCCGGATCGGCGCCACGTTTGAGTTGCACCACAATTCGAGTGCGGTGCTTCTTGCCCGAGAAGTTCTTGATGTCCGCAATGCCCTGAATGCGGTCGGCCTTGGCCGCATCGACCATTTTGTCGATCAGGTTGTTCTGCACGACTTGATACGGAATCTCGTCGATGACCAGACACTCGCGTCCCTTGATGGTCTCGTGGTGCACGCCACCGCGCACAATGACGCGACCCCGCCCCGATGCGTAGGCGTCGGCGATTCCCCGTCGGCCGACGATCGTGCCACCGGTCGGGAAGTCGGGCCCCGGAATGATCTCCAGAAGCCCGGCGAGGTCGATCGAGGGGTCATCGATGACTGCAATGATGCCATTGCAGACTTCGGTGACGTTGTGGGGAGGCATTGAGCACGACATGCCGACGGCGATGCCGCTGGAGCCGTTGATGAGCAGGTTCGGGAATCGTGCGGGAAGGACTCTTGGCTCTGTCCGCGTTTCGTCGTAGTTGGCGATGAACTCAACGGTGTCGAGCTTGATGTCCGAGAGCATCTCCGCGGCAGCGGTGGTGAGCCGTGCTTCGGTATACCGCATGGCGGCGGGCGGGTCGCCGTCGATCGACCCGAAGTTACCTTGCTTGTCGATCAGCGGCACCCGCATTTTCCAATCCTGCCCCATGTTGACAAGGGTCGGGTAGATGACGGATTCGCCGTGCGGGTGGTAATTGCCGGAGGTATCTCCGGAGATCTTGGCGCACTTTCGGTGCTTCCGCCCCGGGGACAGATTGAGATCATGCATGGCGACCAGAATGCGCCGCTGTGACGGTTTCAGTCCGTCCCGGACATCGGGCAAGGCGCGGTCCGTAATCGTCGACATCGCGTAGGTGAGGTAACTGTCATGCAGTTCCTGATCGACCCGCTGCTCGATAACGTTGCCGATGTTGTCCGGCTGCGAAGGGTTGTCGTCCGATGATTCGGGACGCGCTGCGTCGCTCATGAATGGGCTTCCTCACACGGGGCCGGAACCGTTGGCTCGGCCACGCCTCAGTATCCCACCATTGTATTGCAAACGACGAACTCAGACGGTCTGCAGGGCCGTTGCGAGCAGCAGGAATTCACGGTTTCCAGTGGCCCCGCCCCGGCTGCTTTTTCCTCCCCGAATCGGGGACACGGTTGTGCCGAGGGACCGCAATCCCATGCCCTCCAGGCCATCGAGCACGGCATCGAGCATCGTCCGGGCAACCTCGTCGCTCAACCGCCCCTTGTGCAGATGTGCCCTCCGCTGCCGCTCGCTCAGTTCATAGTGCGGTTTCACCAGCGACACGACTCGCCCGCCGCTTCGCAGCCACCTGGCGGCGGCGGGGAGGGCGTGACGCTGAGGGGTCCATCCCAGATCCACCGCGACCAGATCCACGCCATTGGCCGGTGGGGTGGCATGCAGCGCGTTGGTTCGCTCCCGGACGATCACGCGAGGGTCCTGCCGGAGTTTCCACGCCAGAATGCCGTATCCGGTGTCCACCGCCGCCACAGATGCTGCCCCTGCCCGCAACAGGCAATCGGTGAACCCGCCGACATTGCAGCCCAGATCTGCGCAGTCCAATCCGGCGACATCGATGTCGAAGTGTTTCAACGCATGCTGCAACTTGGCCCCCGCGCGGGATGCGAGCGGAGGTTGATCGGTCGAATCGGTCACGCGACTCCCACGAGTGCGATGCCGGCTTCATTGCAGGCCTCAATGACCTTGGGGCGGTCCAGAAGGATGACCCGTCCCGCTCCGAGTGCCACGCAACCGCAACCAGCCGCAGCGAGCCGGGCGAGGGTATCGACACCAATGGTCGGCACGTCTGCTCGCCTGTCATGATCGTCGGCAGCGGTCTTCAGCAGCGTCCATCCGGGGGTGCGGCAGAGTGATCCCGCTCGCTCGATCATCCGGTCGGTGCCTTCGACTGCCTCGACCGCGATGACATCTCCTTCTCGAACGGCCATCGACTGCCCGATGCCCATGCTCGTGAGGTTGGACAGCATCGGCCAGGCGAAGGAGATGTCGCTGGTCTGCAACTGGCTCGGCGCGACACTCCCGAGCTGCCCCTCGACGGAGAGGTGTTCCGAGATGTGTGTCGTCGAGTCGATGAGCGTGACTCCGCCTCGTTGAAGTTCGTCGGCAACGGCCGCCAATACGGCGCGATCCCGGCGGTCATGCCGAAGGCGACGATACCACAGGCGGAGCGCCCTCCAGTCCGGCAGATCGCGAATCATGCGGAAGGGATCGTGCATCCGGGTCTTTGCCACACGTCCGACCATCACGGCCTCGCCTGCGCCCCAGCGCCGGAGGCGGCGAATCCACCCGCCGGGTCGATACAGGCTCACTTCCGACCACTTGCTGCACAGGCCACGCAACTCGGGGTCGGCGTGCCCTCGAAACGCGACGCACGCTACATCAAGGCCAGCAGCGCGCATCCCCTCCGCAACAAGTACCGGCAGTCGACCTTCTCCCGCGATCAGTCCGATGGTGGCAGGCATGTGCGCAGGCTATCCAACGTCAATCGGGCCCGGAGGGAACCATTCGTGTGGGGTCTACAAGCCCGCCTGGCGTGCGCAGGAGCCGTTTGACGGCTGCCACACCGTCTTCTTCAACGAAGAACAGATCCCGCGCCGAGGCACGCACAAAGCGATGGTGCACGAGATCGTCGATCATCAGGAGCAGTGAGTTCAGTGCGCCGTTGACGTTGACCAGCCCGATTGGTGCGCCGTGCTCCGCGAGTTGCCTGCCAACGAGGGCTTCAAAGAACTCCTCGAGTGTGCCCAGGCCTCCCGGCAGGACGAGCACGCCGTTTGCCAACTCGAGAAGTCGCTTGCGACGTTGACGCATGGTGTCGTACACCTCGAGCTCATCACAGTCGCAGGACGCCTGCTCCAGTTCTACGAGCCGGTTCGTCGTGACTCCAATGAGTCTGCCACCCTCGGCCTTGCACCCCTGTGCCAACGCGCCCATCAACCCGATGCTGCCACCGCCGTACACGACGGTGACGCCGTGAGCAGCCAGGGCTCGCCCGACGGCCTCCGCGGCGTCGTGGAGATGCCTGGAGGCTCGAGTAGATGAACTGCAGTAGACCGTGATGCGTTCCATGGAGAATCAGGGTATCTCGACGGGTGACTGGCTGCGGGGCCTCGCGTCGGGCATCATGGACGTGTGACCACGTACGTACTGCTCTTGCTTCCCGCCGCCTTTTTCGTTGGGCTGACTCTGACGGCCGGGCTGTGCCGCTTCGGACGAAGGGTTGGGGCCCTCGACACGCCCGGGGGTGCGGGTGACTTGAAGGAGTTGCGGGACGTTCCCAACATCGGGGGTGCCGCGATCGCATGGCCACTGATTGCGGCGCTTCTGGCCGCCGGGCTGTGTGCGATCCTGCTGCCGCAGGTGGTCATCGCGATGGTGCCGGCCAGTGAGGTCTGGATGCCGCGGCTTCAGGCATCGGCTCCCATGGCGATTGCATTCGGGCTGGCCGTGCTGGTACTGCACTTCGTCGGTATCTACGACGACAGAAGGCAACTCGGCCCGTGGATGAAACTGAGTGTTCAGGTGCTTGTGGCCGGGGCACTGGCAGCAGCATTCGATGTGCGGGTCCTGCAGCAACTCGATGGTGTGGCCGGGATGGGCACTGCGCTCAGCGTGTTCGCGAGCGTTGTGTGGATGGTGGCGATCATCAACGCCATGAACTTTCTGGACAACATGGACGGTCTGACTGCGGGGGTTACTGTGGTCGCAGGGGGCCTTCTTCTGGTGACATCGCTTCTCTCGGGCCAGTGGTTTGTCGCGGGCACATTGGCGGTATTGGTGGGTGCGACCGCAGGGTTCCTCGTATTCAACCTGCCCCCGGCGAAGATATTCATGGGCGATGGCGGATCGATGGTGATCGGTCTGGCGCTGGCAGTGTTGACCATACGCACGACGTATGTCGAGCCTGATGCAGTAATGGGCGGCGTCATTGGTACGGCCTGGTACGGCGTGCTGATGCCTTTGGCGGTGCTGGCAATACCGCTCTACGATCTGGTGAGTGTGGTCTGGATCAGGCTCCGCCAAGGCCGCAGTCCATTTGCAGGAGATCACCAGCACTTCTCTCACCGGCTGGTCGAGTTGGGGCTCTCGCCTCGCCGGGCAGTCTGCGTGATCTGGTGTCTCTCGGCGGTCACCGGAATCGTCGGACTGCTGCTTCCGAATCTGGTGCCCTGGCAGGCTGTGATGGCGGGCGTTCTTGTCGTGATGGTCCTCTTCACGCTGGCGGTGTTGGAGTCTGGAGCCCGCAGTTGAGGGCGGCGTGGGTGGGACGCGTCATGGCCATCGTCATCGCGGCGATTGCCGCGGCGCGGTGTCTCGTGGTGCTGCTGCCGGAGACATGGTTCGACGTTGATCCGGTACTCGATCCATACCCGGCCATCGGACTGGCGCCACACGAACTCATGGTGCTTGACGCACTGCTGCTGCTCGCTGCGTCGTTCGTGTTCTTCGTCGAGGGCGCCCGTGCTCGCGGCGGATCCACGTTGCTGCTGGTCCTGTGGATCATCCCGGCCCCGCTCTGTCTGCTGTGGGCCGCTGCGGGAGGCCACCATGGCCAGGTGGCACTGCCATGGATGGCGGGTGCGGCGGCGGCGGTGGCGCTCGCCCATGCGTGCCGCGACCAGTGGACGCGGCGGGTGGTCGTTGCGATTCTGGTGTCGGTCGCCGCGCCAATTGCACTTCGCGCACTGGCGCAGTGGGGATGGGACAATCCGGATACGGCTGCGTGGTTCGCAGCGAACCGTGACGAAGCGCTCGCCATGCTGGGCCTGGATCCCGGATCGTCGGCAGCGCGGGTGTACGAGCGCCGGCTGCTGGAGGGTACGCCCACCGGGTGGTTCACCAGCGCCAACCTGCTCGCTACGGTCATGGCGGCAGCCGCCGTGACGTTTGGCGGGCTGACGTTCGCCGCCCAGCGGCAGGGGCGAACGGCATGGGTGGGAGGTGTCCTGTTCGTTGCGTGCGTCGCATCGGTGGGCGTCGTCGGCTTGAGCGGTTCGGTGGCGGGAATGACGCTTCTGGTTGCGGCCGCTGCGTTGACGGCGATCGGCTTGCGGCGCAGGGCGGTTCGCGACCGGGGCGGCTGGGTCGCCGTCATCATGGTCGTCTCGGTGACTTTGATACCGCTTGCCGCTGGCGGGGCGGATCTCCTCTTCGGCGACCAGGCCCTGCGAGTTCCTGGCGGCAGGTCGGCGATGATCCGATGGCAGTACGACATCGGCGCCGCCCGGCTCATTGCAGCATCGCCGCTGGGCGGTGTTGGACCCGCTGGCTTTCAGGATGCCTATGCCGGGGTGCGGGTTGCCGGTGCGCCCGAGGAGATCACTTCACCGCACTCGATGGCGCTTGGGTGGGTGTCGACGATCGGAGTGGCGGGACTCAGTTGGGCGGCGATGGTGTTCGTGCTGCTCTGGCGGGCAGGGACGGTCCGCTGGAAGGAGGACGAGCCTTCGACAGGGGGGCTCGGCACCGCCGCGGCAATCGGGGCGCTGCTGGCGATTGTGCCGGCGGCCATGGTCATGTGTCGGTCGTGGGACAGGATCGACGAAGCTTCACAGACGGTTCGGATACTTGGGTGGTCGCTGATGCCACTGTTGGCGTGGGTGTCGTGGCGGTCGTTGCGAGGAGATGCTGCGCGGTGGGCCGTGTTGATGGCGGTCGCGCTGCTCCTGGCGCAGGCACAGATCGATATGAGTCTGGAGGCCTCGTCAACTGTGGTGTGGGTGCTTGCCATGCTCGGCGCCGCTGGGGCGCGATTCAAGAAACGCGGCCGGGGCGTTCCCATGTGCGGTGGCGTGTTGTGCGGTGGCCTGGCCGTCGTTGTCGTGGCGATCATCGTGGTGCCTTGGTGGCGGCAGGACCGGCTGGTAGCGCAGGCCGCTCGGGTGCTCGTGCAGGCGCCGGGCGATGCTGGCGGACTCGCCGATGCGCTCGTTCGGGGTGAGGCATCGTCGATGATCCGCGATGCGTGGCAGACGCAACGGGACCCTCGGCTGCTGGGCCATGTGGCGTCGCAGCAACTGGCGGCGGCGTCGGACGCGGCGGCGAGCCCGGCATTCGCTGCGGTTCATCTTGGGGAGGCAGCAAGGGCCGGGGCGGAGGCGATGGCGGCAGGGTCGATTGCCGGTGGACGGCTGGCGATCGTGGCGCTTGCCGCCCGGAGTGACCTCGCGGGCGAGCGTCAGTGGCTTCAGTCCGCCTTGGCCATGGCCGAGCGGGTGGTTCTGGCGGATCCCAATGCAGCGATGTCATGGGTCACGCTGGCGAGGTTGGCGGAGCGGTCTGGTGAACTGGATCGTGCCGCGCGGGCCTGGCGGCGGGCGATCGAGATCGATGACGCGAACACTCTGGATCCGGCGCAGCGGCTCCCCGAGGCCATCCGCGATGAGGCGTCCGCTATCGCACCGCCCGAGCAGCGTCCACTGCATCCTTGACCTGGTCAACTGTGTAGAAGTCACCCTTGAAGACTTCATCGCCGTTTGGCGCAAACACAACCAGCAGCGGTATCTGATGCCGTCCCACCGCATGCAGCATGGCGTTACCTTCGACGTTGTTCCCCGTCAGGTCGATCTTGATCGGCTCAATGTCGGGCTCGGCCAGAAGCGTCGCGATGTCGTCAGTTGCGAGAACAGCTTCTTCGAGCGCCTTGCAGTTCAGGCACCACTCTGCGGTGAACTCCATGACAACAACCTTGTCCTCCGCCAACGCCCGCTCAAATGTGGCTGGCGTGTACCAGATCCACTTGATCGGACCATGATCAGTCAGCGCCAGGGCCAGCGCGACTCCGCCTGCCGCGAGGAGTGTGCCGAGGGCGGTCATCGATGTGCGCCAACCAACGGCGTGCCTTGGCAGCGAGATGTCGGTTGGTTCATGCCGCTCCATTTCGTGCGCGGGCGCAGATCGGGCAGTCAGTCTCCACGTCCGGAAGGTCAGCCATACGCCAGCCAACACAACGATGCTCGCCACAAACCAGAAGTACACGCGGCTTGGGGGTTGTGGAGGATCGGCCAGCAGGCCGCTGAGTCCGACGCCGATGAAGTAGGCCGCTGCCGCAAGCATGAGCAGCCCCATGACCTGCTTGATGAGTTCGCTTGCAGGCCCGGCCTTCGGCATTCTGTTCGTCATTCCCGGGAACGCCGCGAGAATCAGGTACGGCAGGGACATGCCGATCCCGATGGATGCGAAGGTCACCATGGTGACGGTGGGCGGTTCGGTGGCAGCCCATGCCATGGCAGCACCCATGAAGGGCGCTGTGCAGGGCGTCGCGAGGACGGCCGTCATGATGCCGAACAGGAACGACCCGACGACGGTGTCGTGCCTCGGGCTGACCATATAGACCGATTGCGGGAGCCGCACCGAGAACAGGCCGCACATGCCGACCGCCATGGCTGCGATGATGATGCCGATGCCAATCGTGAACGCGGGATACTGAAAGAGTTGATTGCTTGCGGTGAAGCCAGTCAGCGCCGCAATCGCCAGACCGATGCCGATCCAGAAACCGATGACGCCGAGGCTCATCGCGACACCGAGCAGCAGCGTTCGGGCGCGGTTGCCAGCGGAACTTGAGATCGCCATGATCTTCAGTGGGATGACCGGAAGGACGCAGGGCGTCAAGTTCAAGAGGAATCCGCCGAGGGCTGCCACGACAAGCAGGAGGATGACTCCGAGTGCGCCGTTGGTGTCGAGGGCGAACTCGAATCCAAAGGCATTGAAGGTGACATTGGCATCAGCCGCGTCGGGAGCCACTTCGCCAGCACGGATGCGGCCGAACACGCCGGGATCAAAGCCAGCGAAGTCGGCCTGCACGGATGCGGGCGTCGCGACTTCGGTGAGCGGGACGATGTCGATGGTGATGACTTCGCCGTACTTGAGCCAACGCTCCGACGGCGGCTCGTCCCCATCGGGTGGCATGGGCGTGGGCGCAAGGCAGGTCGTGTCATTGCATGCCTGGAAGAACGGCCGCACGGTGATGGTGGCGGAGCCCACCGCAGCGTTTTCAGGAACGGTGACGGGCACCCAGGCGATGGCCCGGCCGGAGAACACCTCGTACGGGACTGGCGTGCCCCCGAACCCCACCATGATTTCATGCGACTCGGGCCACTGGATCCATCCGGGGTGTGGGATCAGCCGATCGTCAGCGGTGGATACGAAGACGGCAGTGGCGTAATAGTCCTCGGGGGCGCCCAGTTCCGGCGGCACCTGGGGGCGGTCTGTATGGATGTGCCACCCGTCCTGCTGGTCGAAGATGACGGCAAGGACGAAGTCGCCACCCGGTGGAACGCTTGTGCGGCTCGGGACAACCTCAACCTTGACCTTGTCACGCGAGTCATAGAACTCTGGTGTCTGCGGCTGTTTCGGGGTCAGGCCGCCGAACCCGCCACCTCCGTCGGGGCCAGCCATGCACAGGCCTGCGGCGAGGCTCATGGCCAAGAGGGCTGCAGCGGAGGGCAGAACCGGGATTCGGGGGTGCAGGCACGGCAACATCGAATGGCATCTCCAGCGGGGAGTGGGACTTCCCGGGGCAGGACTTCCCGGGGCAGGACTTCCGGGGGGACTTCGAAGTCTAGTACACGCGGGCTCTGGAGTCCTCGGACCTGAGGGCCCTTCAGCTTCGTCGGGAGGCCCGATTCGGTTGCGGCCGCAGCCGGGGGGGGATACAGTGCCGGGATCGGGCATGCCCGCCACGGTGGCGGGTGCCATGGCTTTTCGTTGGGTGGAGCACCGCGGTGCGGAATATGTCTCAGCAGCACGTCTCCTGCCATGTGGAGTGATCGACTCCATCCCGTGTTCGCGACCTTTCCGGTTGCGGACGTTCGAAGAAGGCCCGCCTCGGGTCGGTTTGGGGAGTTCCCCATGATCTGAGCATCGACCACATTCGGTCGTGCCGGATCACGGTGCCGCAACTGGCGCCGAGCCGGAGATGCGGGCCACGCCCTTGCGGGCGATGGCCCTTTGTTTTTCGCGGCTCTGGGTCGCTTTGTCGATCCCTTGGCCTCACGTGTGTATCCCCTGCCTGGAAGGCGACATCTCAGATGAATTCCGAAACAATCCGATTCATAGACGCCATTGCTCGAGACCGCAACATTGACCGCGAACTGTTGCTGCAGGATCTCGAGCAGGCGATGATCAGCGCCGCTCGCAAGCACTTCAACTCGCTCGACACCGAGGAGTTCGCGTGCAAAGTCGACCCCATCAATGGCCAGATCACGTTGTGGCGGCTCAACGAGGACGGCTCGGGCGAAGAGATTCCATTGGAAGAACTTGGCAGGATTCCCGCGCAGACTGCAAAGCAGGTCATGATTCAGCGATTCCGCGACAACGAACGCGCCAGTATCCTCGATGAGTTCGGGAAGCGGGTCGGTGAGATCGTCACAGGCACCGCCCACCGATACGAAGGCGGTGCGCTGGTCGTGCAGATCGATCGGACCGAGGGATTCATGCCTCGATCGGAGCAGATTCCCGGAGAGCAGTTTCACCAGGGCGATCGGGTTCGGTGTGTCATCCGTGACGTTCGGGAGGACGGCAACCGAGTCAAGATCGTGCTCTCTCGGGGCCACGAGGACTACATTCGGCGGCTCTTTGAGGCCGAGGTTCCCGAAGTCGCCGAGCACGTCATCGAGCTCAAGGCCATGGCGCGTGAGGCCGGCTTCCGCACCAAGGTGGCTGTCGCCTCCATTGATTCCAAGGTCGACGCCGTAGGTGCTTGCGTCGGCGTCCGCGGGAGCCGGATTCGCAACATCGTCGACGAGCTCGGCGGCGAGAAGATCGACATCGTTCGATGGAACGAGTCGAGCCAGGTGCTCATCGGCAATGCGCTCAAGCCGGCCGAAGTCAATGAAGTCAGTCTCTGTTTCGAACTCGGGCGAGCCACGATCATCGTGCGAGAAGACCAACTCTCGCTCGCGATCGGGCGGAGAGGCCAGAACGTTCGTCTTGCCGCGAGGTTGACCGGGTGGGACATCGACATTCTGACACCGGAGGAGTTCGCACGAGGCCTTGAAACGCTCGAGTCGACCGTCAAGCCGATCGAAGGCATTGACGACTCAATGCTCGATCGAATGGGTGCGCTCGGAATGATCAGTGTGTTCGATGTCGAGGAAGTCGGCCTCGAGACTCTCGTCAACGATGTCAGCATTCCGCAGGAACTCGCCGGCACGGTGCTCGAATGCTGCGCGGCGAAGGCTCGCGAAGTTCAGGAGCAGCAGGAGCGAGAGAAGGAAGAAGAAGAGCGTCGCAAGGCCGAAGAGGACGCTGCAGCCACGGCAGCTTCTGGCGAAGAGGGTGAATCTGCGGCAGCCTCGATTCTTGGAGATGGGCCAGCATCGCCGGTGGTGGAAGCCAGCGGAACCCAGACCGATCAGGACGGCGAAGCCGAGGCCGCGGCTGCGTCAATTCTCGACGGCGGATCAGACGTGTCATCAAACGGGGAGAGTGCAGGGGCCTGAGTCTCGGTAGAGATTCGACCTGTCACGGGAGCAGCCAGTGGCCAAGAAAACCACCACAATCCGTGTTCATCAGATTGCCAAGGAACTCGGCGTCACATCGAAGGATGTCGTTGCGAAGTGTTCCGAAGAAGGCGTGCCGAACATTACGAATCACATGTCTGCCATCTCGATCGGCCTGGCGGCCACGATCCGGGAGTGGTTCGGAGGCGACAACGGAGGTGGAACTGCGGTGCAGACTGCTGCGCCGGTCGATGTGAAGCAGGCTCGCGCCAAGGCGAAAAAGAAGGCGACGAAGCGTACGGGCAAGGCCACGAAGACGGTCGAGCCGCCAGAACCGCCCGCGGAGGCGGAAACGCCCGAAGAGGTTGCGCCGCCGAAGCCCAAAGGTCCACCGCCATCGGCATCTCGAGGTACCGGGGTCATCGAGCCACCGGCCCGTCGGCCTTCCTCAACGCCCGAGCCACCTGCTGCCCCGGCGGTTCCCAACGAGCCGTCCCGTCCCGAGGTTGTGACGCCTCTGGGTCGCAAACTCGACGAGCCCAAGAAGACGACGCTCGCCGGACCGAAGGTCATCCGGGTTGAGCAGCCCGAGAACATCCGTGCCCCGCGGCCCAAGGGCCCTCCTTGTGGCGGACCAGGCGGTCCTCCCGGAGGTCCGGGGCTTGGCGGACCTCCTCCGGCGGAGGCGCCCGATCGCGGACGTGCCAACCGTCGGAATCGACGAAGAAGTGGTGCCGCTGACAATCGACCCGACAACAAGACCGGGAAGCAGCAGCACTCGAGCGGAGGCCAGCGGAACTGGCGGGAGCAGGACCTTCGCGAGCGCGAGCAGCGACTCTCTCGCAGCGGGGGGTACTTCCGGTCGGTGCGGCGCGACAGCGCGAAGAAGGCGTCAGGACCGACCGGGGCCAAGGCGAAGTCGATCGTGGATCAGGGGGGATCGATCACACTTTCGGAACCAATCACGATCAAGGCGCTCAGCGCGGCCAGCGGCGTCAAGACCCGAAACATTCTGCGTTGGCTCATGGATGAAGAGCATGAGGCAACGATCAACTCAACGCTCGATCGCGATGTGGCGATGGAGTGCATGCTCTCCTTTGGGGTCGAGCTTGAGGTCATCGAAGCCAAGACCGCCGAGGACAAGATTGCCGAGTCGTTCTCGGATCGGGACATGAAGGATGAGCGGCCCCGGTCTCCCGTCGTGACGATTCTGGGCCATGTGGACCACGGCAAGACGACGCTCCTCGACGGCATCCGCAATGCGAACGTGGCGGAGGGTGAGGCTGGCGGGATCACGCAGGCGACCAGTGCCTTCCGCGTGCCTGTCACAGTCGGGAACGATGACCATATTGTGACGTTTATCGATACGCCCGGTCACGAGGCCTTCACGGAGATGCGGGCTCGAGGCGCCAAGGTGACGGACATCGTCGTGCTGGTGGTTGCTGCAGACGACGGCGTGATGCCGCAGACGATCGAGTCAATCAGCCACGCCAAGGCTGCGGGGGTTCCCATCGTCGTGGCGCTCAACAAGATCGATAAGCCCGAGGCGACCGACAGCAATATCCAGCGGATTCTGGGTCAGCTTGCAGAACATGAGTTGAATCCCGTCGACTGGGGTGGTGACACCGAGGTCGTTCGAATGGCGGCGGTCAAAGGCGAGGGCATACAGGATCTCCTGGAAATCCTTGATCTGCAGGCCCAATTGCTCGAACTGACGGCGGACTTCGATGGGCCAGCCGAGGGCACCGTGCTTGAGGCGCGCCTGGAAGAGGGGCGTGGTGCAGTCGCCAGCATTCTCGTGCAGCAAGGCAAGCTCAAGAAGGGTGACTATCTGGTGGCTGGTCGCGGCTATGGCCGGGCCCGGGATATCGTCGGCGATCGGGGAGATCGAATCGCCGAGGCGTTCCCGTCATTCCCTGTCACGATCTCCGGGCTGGGAGAGGTTCCGGATGCGGGCGACCGCGTGTTCGTCGTCAAGAACCAGCGGGCTGCCGAGGCCGCTGCGAAAGAACGCATTGCTGCTGAACGAGAACGGTCACTGGCCCGCGAGCGGGTCACGCTTGACAACATTTTGGATCACATGACGGAGGCTGGGAAGAAGGAACTCCCGATCATTCTGAAGGCAGACGTCCAGGGTTCAGTCGAGACGATCACGGCTTCACTCGCGAAGATGACCAACGATGAAGTGCGGGTGATGGTCAAGCATGCCGCGGTCGGCGGCATCTCAGAGTCGGACATCTCGCTTGCCGAGGCTTGCGGTGCCATCGTGGTCGGCTTCAATGTGACGGCCACGGGCAAGGTGCGACGCATGGCAGAGGACAATGGCGTCGACATCCGATACTACGACGTGATCTACGACATCACCGATGACGTCGAGAAAGCCATCCTGGGTATGCTCGAACCGGAGCATCGAATCGAGATTCTCGGTCAGGCCGAGGTCCGAGAGGTCTTCCGCATCACGAAGGTCGGCATGGTTGCCGGGTGTTACGTCACCAGTGGAAACATCAAGAGGAACGCGCTCATCCGTGTCACGAGAGACGAGATCGTCATTGAGAACGACAGGAAGCTGTCCCAACTCAAGCGATTCAAGGACGATGCCAAGGAAGTTCGATCAGGGCAGGAATGCGGAATGCTCATCGACGGCTACGACGACATCAAGGAAGGTGATGTCCTGGAGTGCTACGTCACACATGAAGTGACTCCCGGATCCTGACCCTTGGTTGGGAGCAGCGGTATGACGCGGCATCAGGAACAAGTCGACGCAGTCGTGCAGAGGGGTGTGCAGAAGATCCTTGGCAAGGGACTGAATGATCCGCGTGTACGGGGGCTGATTACCGTGACGCGAGTGAGTGTCAGTCCGGACTCAAGTGAAGCGAGCGTCTGGTGTTCCGTCATTCCTGCCGAGTACGCCAGGGGATCGCTTCATGGCCTGAATGCTGCGGCCGGGTGGATCGGTCGCCGGCTTGGCGATGAGGTGCGAATGCGCCGGACGCCTCGGCTTCGGTTCGTTGAAGATGAATCCATCAAGCGAGAGTCCCGAGTTCTCGGGGCGATTCAGGAAGCAGTCAGGCGTGAGGACGCCAATCGCGGCCACAGGGAGACCGAGTCATGAAGAACTCGAAGGAGTACGCGTCGAGATTCGCGTCGCAGATCAAGAAGCTCAAGAGGCGGTCAGACCCACTTGAAATGTCGGGCCCATTGGAAGTCTTGATCTACTCCCAACTGCTATGGGAGTCCAGTGCGTCCCATGCTGACGAGGCGTGGGATTGTCTCGTCGGTGCTCGCTTGGATTGGCATGAGATCCGGGTCTCCACTCCCGGCGAGATTGCTGAGATGTGTGGCGATACGTCCGCGATGGCGATTGACCGCGCCGCGCGGCTCAAGGCGATGTTGAACCACCTGTATCAGCGGCATCATGAGGTGACGATTGAACCCGAACTCGAACTTGGCAAGCGGGATCTTCGCTCGTCGATCGAGTCGCTGGACGGAATGACACCCTTTGTCGCGGCTCGCTGGCTGTTGTTGTGCGGCGAGGTCGGGGGCGTCCCGGTCGACGACCAACTGTGTTGGATGTTGGCCAATGCCGGGTGCGTGGATGAATCCGCCTCATTGGAAGAGGTTTCATCGTGGGTGAGCCGCCAAGTCAAGTCGGATGATGCCTACCGCGTGCACGCGACGCTTCAGGCATGGGTGAACAGCCAGTCTGAGCGTGTGGCCAAGCGCAGAGCGAAGGAGGCTGAGGCGGCGAAGCGGAGTGCCAGCAAGGTCCGATCGGACTCGAAGGCACGCCGCGGCAAAGCGCAGGAGATTGCGGCCACAAAGCGCCGCGAAGCGGCCGAACGCGCCGCCGCACGCCGGGCTGCGGCCGTGCTTGCTGAGCAGGAATCGCAGGAGAAGGCAGCGAGGCAGTCCACGGCGACCACCGCGAAGCGCAGCAAGAAGATCGCGAAGAAGACCACGAAGAAGACCACGAAGAAGACTGCCAAGAAGGCTTCGAAGAAGACCGCGAAGAAGACAGCGAAGAAGACCGCGAAGAAGACTGCCAGGAAGGCTTCGAAGAAGACAGCAAAGAAGACCACGAAGAAGGCGGCTGCGAAGAAGCGAAGCACGTCGCGAAGCCGCAAGTGATTCTGACGCCTGTGACGCTGGCGATCGGGGCTTCGGCAACTCCGTTCGACGCAGCGTGGGCCACCCTGCACATGAAGCGGCTCGGAATCGAGCATCCCGAAGCTGGCGGGTCATCATGTTGGGCGCATCCAGCCTATCGGGAGAGCACCCTGGCGTTCATCCGCGGCCGCGAGGCCGAACTGGCCGGGAGTGGCCGAGAGGCCGCGCTTGCGTTTCAGGAGGCCGTAAGTCATGACCCAGCCAATGAAGCTGCGTGGCTGGGCCTCGCTCGGATTGGACGGGCGGCCAGAGACAGCAGGCTTGCCGAGGCCGCATGGGTCAAGCGACTGGAACTGTGTCCGAGAGATCCGCAGGCGCTTCGAGTCAACGCCAATCGAGCGCTGCGCGACGGTCACCTCCGAGACGCGCTTGAGTTGATGCTGCGGCACCGGGCGGAATCTCCGGAGCTCAACGGCATTCAGGAGGCTCGGTGGAATGCTGCCATTGCGGCAGGGCTCGCCGAGCGTGGAGCGGCGGACTCGGCCCGAGAGTTGAATGAGCACGTCCGCGGTGAACTCGTGCGCATGGCCAGCCAGCTTGAGAGCAACCGGACGACGCGCAGGCAATGGGAATGGCTCGTTCGTCACCTGGCAATTGAAGGGTCACGATCGCATGCAAGGGCCGCCGCACATGCGAGGTTGACCAGTGGCAGACTCGACATGGCCGCGGACCGCGGCCGTATGACGTCCATGTGCATCGTGCTCAATGCGATGGATGAGGATGCCTCGGCCACTGAGGATCTCCTGCGATCGCTCCCCCAAGACGACCTGCGACTGCGGTTGGAATTTCGTGCGCCGGTTGCTCCAGCCACCATGCTGTTCAGGGCCTCCACGATTCATGCTGCGCTGGGCGATCGAGCGGGGGCGATAGAACTTCTGAAGGACGCCGCGGCGATCGATTCCGGGATTCCGGGCGTGCTGAACAACCTCGGGTACATGATGCTGGAGCGAGACCCGCACTCGGATGCGGCAGCTGAGTATCTGGAACAGGCGCTGACCCTTGATCCGGAGGACGCAGGCACACTCGACAGCGTCGGGTATCTCCGACTGCTTCAGGGTCGGATCGAAGATGCCGCAGCAGGAGCTGGAGCGTTGTCGCTCCTTCGCAGTGCGGCTCGCCGAACGGACCACATGGACCCGATCATTCTGCTTCATCTGGGGGACGCCGAAGCGGCGGCTGGCCTTGAGCAAGCGGCTCGATCGACATGGCGGCATGCGTTGGCACTTCTGGAGCACCCGGAGTTCAAGGCGGAACGCATCCGTTCCTACGACGCGGTGCAGTCTGAGGACTGGGGGATCCGCGTGGTGCCGTCAGAACACCTGTATCATCTTGAGTTCGGTGAAGTCGGGCCAACACTTCGGGCGCGTCTTGCCGGGCAGCATTCGGCACACTGACTACTTTCAGGAGGGTTCCACCGATGGCCGGTCACAGCAAGTGGGCGAACATCAAACATCGAAAGGCCCGTCAGGACGCCGTCAAGGGCAAGGCATGGAGCAAAGCCAGCCGTGCCATCATGGCGGCGGTGAAGCAGGGCGATCCTGATCCCGATACCAACCTCAAGTTGCGGTATGCCATCGAAGACGCCAAGAGCGTCAACATGCCCAAGGACACCATCAAGAAGGCTATCGAGAAGGCCAGCGGTGAAGGCAACGACGGCGCGACCTATCAGGACGTCAGATACGAAGGGTATGGCGCGGGTGGCGTGGCCATCATCGTCGATTGTCTGACGGAGAACGTGCAGCGCACCGCGCCCATCGTTCGGCACGCATTCGAGAAGCATGGTGGCAATCTCGCCAAGACAGGCGCGGTGTCTTTCGGCTTCCATACCAAGGGTGTCATTCTCATTGACGAAGGCAGGGCGAGTGAGGAGCAACTCATGGAGGTTGCCCTTGAGGCGGGGGCGGAAGACATCGTCGAGCAGGGCGGTGGGTTTGAAGTCACGACCGACGTCGCGTCCTTCATCGCTGTCAAGGACGCCATCGACGCAGCCGGGATCGAGACCGTCAGTGGGGAGATCACGATGGTTCCGGACATGACGGTGTCCTGTGATGCAGATCTGGCATCGAAGATTCTGAAACTCATCGACGTCATCGAGGAGTGCGACGACGTGCAGAAGGTGCACAGCAACGCCGACATCTCGGAAGAGGTCCTGGCGTCACTCGAATGAGCGACGTGCGGCGGGCGATTGTGTTTCGGGGGCGGGTGCAGGGCGTTGGATTTCGATGGACGACTGCGCAGATGGCCGAGCGATTCGCAGTTCGTGGGTGGGTGCGAAACGAGCCGGACGGATCTGTCCGTTGCGAGGTGGCGGGGGAGCCCTCTGAGATCGAGGCCTTTCTTGCCGCGGTGGAGGAGGCGATGCGGGGCAATGTGACGTCCCGAGAAGGGGCGGCGGTGAGCAGGTCGGACCTCTCAGGCGGAGGATTCGAGATCAGGCACTGACCGGAATGCCGCTGCTGCGTCGGTCTCGGGCGCCTGCCGGCCGAAGCCATCCCCCCCGGTACTGCACGGATATGGAAATCCAGCGGCTCGCGTGCGCGCTGCTGAGATGCTCACACGATGAAGCGGTGGGGCAGGCACGGTCGGGTAGCACCGTGGCATCGCCCCAGCGAGTGATGGGCTTGCGGGCAGGACTCCCGCGCGCATCGGCGTGCGTGCTCCTCGGGAAGCATTCGTGAAACCAAAGGGAGCAACCGGGCGGCCAGAGTACCGGCTGGCCGCCGCGGTCGCTTCCGGAGAGGAGCCTTTGCGTCGATCTCTTCCCACATCGCCTTCGTCCATGTCAGGCATATGACCATGGCGTGGAGGCGATGCCCGAGATACTGCCGAAAGTTGTTGACAAAACGGAGGGCCGTGACTCGAACGCTACCGCGGTGTGATCGGGGTGAGGCGAATGCGCCGCCACCGAATCTGCCCGTCCTCGGGGGCGCTGTGCACCTGCAGGGCGATAAAGCCTTCGGCGTCCTGCGTGTCGGTCAGGTCCGCGCACGGCACACCGTTGACCCAGGTTCGGAGCCGATCGCCGTTCGCTTCGATCCGCAGCGTGTTCCACTCAAAGATGCTCGGCACGGCGGCCATCGCCTTGGGGTCGTCCTTGAGCGGCGCCAGCCAACCCCGGCCTGCCTCGTCGTAGATGCCGCCCGTCCATCGCCTCTCGGAATGGTCGAGTTCGCACTGATAGCCGGTCACGCGCCCATCGCCTTCGCGCTGACGCGACCGGAACTGCACGCCCGAGTTGATCGGTGTATCCCACCTGAATTCGAGTTCAAGGATGAAGTCGTCATACAAGTCATGTGTTCGCAGAAACGTGTTCGGTCCGGGCCCCCGCGTCCCGACGATCGCGCCGTCCTGCACGGTGTACGTTGCGTTGCCGCCGACCTTGGTCCAGCCGTCGAGATTGCTGCCGTTGAAGAGGGGGTCGAAAGCGGGTTTGGAAGCAGGCCCGCAGGCCGAGAGTGCGGAGCAGACAAAGGTCGCAAGGGCCAGGAGTCTGAGCATGCGGCTGAGGATACCGGGACTGGCCAGCGCGGCCGATCCGGAGCAGCAAGCCCGCACTGCATCCGCAGGACACCAAGGTGCGGCGGGCTCAGTGCGTCACGCCGATCGGGGAGAGAGCGCCAGTGACAGTCGTGAGGGGGGGATCGATGCGGACCGTCTCGCCGAGTGGCGGGCATGAGGTTCAGTGATGCGCTCCAACGCATGCGCCA
>JASMKH010000006.1 GCA_030749435.1 Phycisphaerales bacterium | reverse complement strand
GCGCCCGTCAGCGGAACCATCGTGCACGCAGATGTTGTGATTGATGGTGCCTATGGCTATTCGGACTTCGCCAATTGGGTTCCGACGGATGGAAACCCGGGGCGAGCGGGCAGCGACTTCAGTCAGTTTCAGAACTTTCAACGCGGCATCATTGTGATTGAGGTGAAGTACGCCAATCTTCCTGGCGCCGAGCCTGCAGAACTCACCGGATACGTCGCCGTGGTGCCGGTTGGCCTCAACACCATTTCATCGGTCGTTCTGTCGAAAGACTGTGCTGTGGGCAATCAGGTCAAGCGCGGATACACCAGACTGGGCAACTTCCTGTACGGCGGCTCCCTGAACATCCTGCTCTTCTCAGAAGGGCTTGTGGATGGGGCGGCCATCAAGTGCCGACTGGGCGAGCAGATCACGATGTATGACATCGGATCGCCGCCACCGGCGGATGTGCCCGGGCGTGAGTGAGTGTGGTGCGTGACCGCTGCTGGCTTGCTACAGAAGCGTGGCATCATTGAGAGGCGCGCATGAGAGGAGTGCAGAGGGTGAAGCAGTGGAGGCGCATGGCGGCGATCGTGGGGTGTGTCGTGGCCTCAGCAGCGCATGCTTCAGATGGCGTAACGGGAGGCCACTTTGAAGCCGGTGACGGCGCCCGTGTGCAGTTTTTCGAGCACGGACCATCGCAAGCGCCCGCCCTGCTCATTTCGCCGGCGTTCACCGGGTCGGCCCGGGCTTACGCACGCCTCTTCGGGGAGCGATTGCCGGACTACCACGTCGTGTCGATTCAACTTCGGGGACATGGCCGGGACGCAGCGGCTCGACGGGTTGTTCATTTACGACCAGTCCCCTAAGAACCTCGAACCGGGAACGGCTGCCGATGCGACCTTTCCCACCGAGTATGCCTCGTACC
Organism: Phycisphaerales bacterium; assembly: GCA_030749435.1. Classification (GTDB taxonomy): domain Bacteria; phylum Planctomycetota; class Phycisphaerae; order Phycisphaerales; family SM1A02; genus UBA12567. The sequence continues at coordinate 84,674 of JASMKH010000006.1, read as the reverse complement.
CGATGGATGCGTTTCTCGACATGGTTGCGGAACTGCCCGAGTGGACAGACGGCCAGGGCTACGTCAACGTCGAGGCGGGGGTGACGCAGATGCTCGGCGGCGTGGATGGGCAGCCTTCGGTGCTCGACCCGGAGGATCCTCAGCCGTCGTTCGTGATGTCGCTGGATGCGTGGGATCGCTGGACCGACTTCTCGTATCGGCTCAATGGCAAGATGCTGAGCCTCCTCTTTTGGAACACGCTGGTGTCCACCTATACGGATGTGATGACGACCATCCGCGAGTCGGGTGTTCCCACGCTGATCTATGGCGGCAAAGTCAGCATCGTGCACTGGGAAGTGATGCAGTGGGTCCACGAGCAGATTCCAGGCAGCACCTTCATGCTCTTTGATGAGACGGTCGGTGTGCACGCGGCGCACCTCAATCCGGAACCCTCCCGGAGCGTGTTCTACGACGGCGTTCGTACCTTTCTGGATGGGTTGACCCCGTGCAGCGCTGACCTCGGCGGCGACGGCGTGGTGGGGGCGGACGATGTGTTGGCGGTGATCGGCTGTTGGGGGGACGCTGTCGGGCCGTGCGGTGCGTGTGATCTGGATGGCGATGGCGCGGTTGCAGTGGGCGACCTGCTGGTGGTGCTTGGGAATTGGGGGCAGTGCGGCTGACGCGGCCCGGGCAGCCACGCAGCCACCTCGGCGGCGTTCGGGGGAGGCGATGGAGGCCGCGGTGCCGGCCGAGGGTGCTGCCATCGAGATGCCGACAGTGCGGGAGGGCTGACTTCCATCAGTTCTGACACACAGCCGACCCTGACACACAGCAGGTCCTGGCATATGACAGGGCCGCAGTCCGAAGACTGCGGCCCTGAATCAAGACAGTTGAACGGATGGATCAGCGTCGGCGTCGGCGGCCTGCGAATCCGGCCACAGCAAGAAGGGCCAGGGCACCCGGTGCCGGGATGCCTTCGATGACAATGGCATCGATGAAGAGCGCTTCGCTGCCGGAGTTGCTCGCGAAGTAGATCTCCAATGCGCCGCCAGCGACCGCGCCGGTGACCTCGAACCATGAGCCAGCGGCTGCCTCAAGTGCCGCGCCGCCGTCGTCGGTGCCGCCGATACTCAGCAGTTCGACGCCGCCGAAGAAGACCTGGACGTAGTCGGTGTCTTCGTACCCGGTATCCGCGATGAACAGCGCGAGCGAGACGGACGTGGCGCCGGCAAAGTCGGCACTCGAGAGCGACATGACGCCATCGGTATCCGACATCTGATATCCCTGGTCGCCGTCGTAGAAGGCGCCGACGCTGCCGGTGTAGTTCGTGACGCCCACGTAGTCGCCGTCGGTCAGGCCGACACCCGGGGGGTCAAAGGGGATGTAGCCCGCGTCCATGCCGTCGACATCGACCCACGCTTCTCCAGCGTTGTTCACAAGATCATGCGCGACATTGGCATCGCCGGTGTCGTAGTACTTGCCGCCGAGGGCGTCGGTGTTCTCGAAGCTGTTGCTGTAGAGCACGTCGCCGAGTGCGCCAGCACTCAGGCCCAACACCGCGGTCGTTGCAACCAACATTGTGACTCGCATGGATTCTTCTCCTCGCTCCTTGCGCTCCGGGGTTCCACGCCCGCGAGCACATGTATCAGATCACATCCGTTCCGGTCGGCCTGCTCCTCCCAAGCCGGGAGCCGGAACGCTCAACCGCACTATAAACGAGCGTGAGGGGGGAGCAATCGGCAAATCGCCGTTTTTCAAGATTGCCTGTGCGATGAGCGAGTGTCGGATCGCAAGTCGCTGCTGCCTAAGAGATTGGCCTCTCTGAGGAAGCGGGGCTGTGCCCCATCGCTTCGCCACCCCAGGAGAGACTGGACACCAGGAGAGACTGGACACCCACCAACACGCCGTCGGAGAGACTGGACACCCACCAACACGCCGTGACGGCCTCATGAAGCCGGGTTGATGGGTGTCCGACACTTGCCGACATGGGCTGCGACGGCCCCAGAGGAGAGACTGCAGGAGAGGAGAGCCTGGACACCCACCAACACGCCGTGACGGCCCCGTGAAGCCTGGTTGATGGGTGTCCGACACTTGCCGACACGGGCTGCGACGGCCCCAGAGGAGAGACTGCAGGAGAGCCTGGACACCCACCAACACGCCGTGACGGCCCCATGAAGCCGGGTTGATGGGTGTCCAACAACGGCTTGAGTTGATGGGTGTCCGACATTGGTTGATGGGTGTCCGACAATGGTTACGGCTACGGCTGTTGATGGGTGTCCGACAATGGTTGATGGGTGTCCAACAACGGCTCGACAGCGGCTCTTGGCGAGGTCGCGTTCCGCCCCGTCCGGTCAATCTGGCAGGCTTGAAATGGGGGGATCCGCCGTCGGCCGGCAAAAATCGGCGAAATCTCGCCCCTTGGGGCTCTGTTTCGGCACGGCGGTTGCTCAGTGTCAAAGCCCTGCCCACGGATCCACCGCGGGCCGGAGGGGGCTGCAGGCAGCAGCCTGAAGCCCAGGAAGGAAACACACCATGTCAAAGATTATTGGAATCGACCTCGGCACCACGAACTCATGCGTCGCCGTCATGGAAGGCGATCAGCCGAAGGTCCTGATCAACTCGTCGGGCAACCGCACCACGCCCAGCGTCATCGGGTTCACAGACAAGGGCGACCGCCTTGTGGGCGAGCCGGCCCGGCACCAGCAGGTGACCAATCCCAAGAACACAGTTTTTTCGATCAAGCGCTTCATGGGCCGCCGCCACAGCGAGGTTCAGAGCGAAGAGAAGATCGTCCCCTACGAAGTCACCGGTGCCGCCGATGAACTCGTCAAGGTCAAGGTTGGCGCAGACGGCAAGGAATACACCCCGCCGGAAGTGTCCGCAATGCTCCTGCGGGAACTCAAGCGGATTGCTGAGGAGTACCTCGGGGAATCCGTCGAAAGTGCCGTCATCACCGTGCCGGCCTACTTCAACGATGCCCAGCGTCAGGCGACAAAGGACGCCGGTGAGATCGCTGGCCTCAAGGTCGAGCGGATCATCAACGAGCCGACCGCTGCGGCCCTGGCATACGGCCTTGAGAAGAAGACGAACACCAAGATCGTGGTCTTTGACCTCGGTGGCGGTACGTTTGATGTCTCCATTCTTGATATCGGTGACGGCGTGTTTGAGGTCCTCTCCACCAGTGGCGATGGCCACCTCGGCGGCGACGACTTCGACCAGGTCATCATCGACTTCCTCGCCGACGAGTTCCGCAAGACTGATGGCATCGACATCCGCAACGATGCGATGGCGCTTCAGCGGCTCAAGGAGGCCGCCGAGAAGGCCAAGTGCGAGCTCTCCCAGCAGCTTGAGACCAACGTCAACCTGCCTTTCATAACGGCCGATCAGAACGGTCCCAAACACCTTCAGGTGACCGTGACTCGCGCCAAGTTCGAGGAACTTGCCGCCAGCCTCTTCAATCGCCTCGAAGGTCCCTGCAAGACGGCCCTCAAGGACGCCGGACTCTCGGCAGGCGACGTCAGCGACGTCGTGATGGTCGGTGGCAGCACCCGGATCCCCAAGGTCCAGGACATTGCCAAGTCGCTCTTTGGCACCGCCGAAGTCGACAAGTCGATCAACCCTGATGAGGTGGTTGCCATTGGTGCCGCGATTCAGGGTGGTGTGCTGCAGGGCGACGTCAAGGACGTGCTGCTGCTGGACGTCACTCCACTGAGCCTCGGTGTCGAGACGCTCGGCGGGCTGATGACACGGCTGATCGAGAAGAACACAACGATTCCGACTTCGCGGAAAGAGACGTTCTCCACGGCCAGCGACAATCAGACCAGCGTGACCATTCAGGTCCTCCAAGGTGAACGTGAAATGGCCGCCGACAACCGCACACTCGGGAAGTTCGACCTCATGGACATCCCTGCAGCGCCTCGCGGCATGCCGCAGATCGAAGTCGAGTTTGCGATCGACGCCAACGGCATTCTCAAGGTCTCCGCGACCGACAAGGCGACCGGCAAGAGCCAGAACATCGAGATCACCGGCTCGAGCGGTATGTCGAAGGACGAGATCGAGAAGATGAAGTCCGATGCCGAGTCGCATGCGAGCGAAGACAAGGCCAAACGCGAACTGATTGAACTGAAAAACCAGGCCGAGCAGATCGTCTACGCCACCCGCAAGCAGCTCGAAGAGCACGGCGACAAGGTGGATGCCGAAGTTCGCGGAAACATCGAGTCTGCGTTGAGCAACCTCGAAGAGAAGATCAAGGGTGATGACAAGGCCGCTATCGAAGCGGCGCTCAATCAGGTCAACACCGTGGCTCAGGAACTCGGCAAGGCCGCCTACGAGGCCGCTTCGCAGGCCGAGGCGGAGCCTGCAGATGACGCCTGCTGCGGTGACGGTACGTGTAAGGACGGCGACGATGTCATCGACGCGGAGTACGAAGTCCGCGATGACAACAGTGCCTGATATGTAGATTCACGGCCTTCGGGTCGTTTGGATTGGAACAGGGCATAGGGCCGAGTTGCAAGACTCGGCCCTGTGTCTGCGCGGTTGGTGCACTGTGGCGGGCGAGCGCGTGAGCTGCCTTGGAGCCCGCATTGCGGTGTTCGCCCCCCGTCACTTGGCGTTACCATCGCCCCCATGACAACAACAACCGCACCGCCTGATGGCGCGATTTCGGGAGATCGCATTGCTTCGCTTCGCGCCAGTCTTGCAGACGACAGCACCTACCGCCTCGCGCGAAACGCCGTCACGAGAGTGGGCGCCGATGAGGCGGCGCTCAATCGCAAGGTTGTCGCTTCGACAGACTGGTCGTTCAGCACCTGGCTGGACGACTGGTCGGTGACGAATCAGAAGAAGTCCGGGCGATGCTGGATGTTCGCTGCGCTCAATCTCTTTCGGGCGAGCGTTCTGAAACGCCTCAACGTCAAGAGCTTTGAGTTCAGTCAGAACTACACGCTCTTCTGGGACAAGTTCGAGCGGGCCAATTGGTTTCTCGAGTGCATCATCCAGACTGCGAGTCGTGAACTTGACGACCGGCACGTGGCCTTCCTGCTCGACTATCCGCTCGATGATGGTGGTCAGTGGAATATGTTCGTGAACCTGGTGCGGCGCCATGGCCTTGTTCCCAAGGATCTGATGCCCGAGTCTCAGTCGTCTTCGAATACGGCGAGGATGAATGCGGTCTGCAAGGGTTTCCTTCGCCGCTTTGCGCGGGACCTGCGAGCGGCAATCGAGGACGGGGCGTCGACCGAGGAGGCTCGGGCCATCAAAGACACCCAGCTCACCACCATCTGGCGCGTGCTGTGCACGCATCTCGGTGAGCCGCCAGCCTCATTCATGTGGCAGTACAACGACAAGGATCGAAACTTCCACCGTGAAGGCGAGATGACGCCAGTGCAGTTTGCCGAGAAGTACGTTGATCTTCCGCTGAGCGATATGGTCTGCCTCGTGCATGATCCACGGCCGGAGCATCCGTTCGGCAGAACCTACACCGTGGAGTTCCTCGGAAACATCGTCGGTGGCGAGCAAGTCGTGTATCTCAACGTTGACATGGACACGATGAAACGCGCTGCAATCGACACGATGGAGGATGGCGAACCCGTTTGGTTCGGGTGCGACGTTGGCAAGCAGTTTCACCGGCAGGTCGGCTTGTGGGACGCGAAACTCTTCGAGTACGAGAACCTGTACGGTTCCTCCGAAGGGCTGGACAAACCGGACCGGCTTCATTACCACCACACAGCCATGACCCACGCGATGCTCTTTACGGGCGTCGATGTGCTGGATGGAGATGCCCGCCGATGGAGGGTCGAAAACTCATGGGGAGACGACGGCGTCGGCCGCAAGGGCTTCCAGATCATGAACGACTCGTGGTTTGACGAATACGTGTTCGAGATCGCCGCCCATCGCACTCGTTTGGACGATGCCCTGCAGGCGGCACTTGCCGAAGCACCCACAGTGCTGCCCCCGTGGGACCCCATGGGGGCCCTCGCTGCTCGAAACATGTGCTGAGACGCTGCAGATTCGGGGTTGTGAAATCCAGGATTGACGCCATACTGCGCCCTGTGGGAATGTGTCCGGGTGTGAGGAGTGATGTCGTGATTCATCTGATCAGCGCGTGCGCCATGGTCGTAACTGGTGCTGCTGCGGCGGCGGTCCCCATGCCCAATCCGACCGACTATGTCGGCAAGCAGGTGATCGAACTCGACGTTCCCGACGAGTTGACGGTCACACAACTGCTCGATGACGGGCTCAGCGCGCTGGCGTGCCGCCCGGCGCCCGGACCCGGCCCATGGCTGGTGGACGCAGATCAACTCGCCATGATCGAGGCACTCGGTCTGGACCATTCGCCGCTCATTCCCGATATGGCGGCGCATCAGCGTGCCCGCAATGCGCAGCGCCGTGCTGCCCGGGCAGCTGCCCGCGGCCTTGATGCGTTCTACTCGGACTACCGGACCTACGACGAGTACCAGACACGGATCGACCAGTTCCTGACCGACCACGCTGATATCGCGACGAGCGTGACGTTGGGGCAGAGTCATGAAGGACGCGACATCCGTGGCGTGGTCATCAACGTAGATGGGACCGACAAGCCAGCCGTACTCTTCAATGGATGCCAGCACGCTCGCGAGTGGATTTCACCGCCGACCACCTGGTACATCGCCGACATGCTCGCCGACGGGTACGGCGTCGACTCGAGGATTACCGCGCTGCTTGATCGGGTGGAAGTGGTCGTCATTCCAATCACCAATCCGGACGGATATGAATACACCTACAACGCGGGCGGCTATCGCTTCTGGCGAAAGAACCGTCGCGACAACAGCGGCAGCTGTGAAGGTGTCGATCTCAATAGGAACTGGGGCGCAGATTGGAATGGCGGCGAGAGCACAAGCACCGACCCATGCAGCGACGTCTACGTGGGCCCTTCGTCGATGAGCGAGCCAGAGGTACAGGCGCTTGCCAATTACTGTCTCGGCCACGGTGACATTCGGGCGCAAATCGATTTTCACTCTTACTCGCAGCTCATTCTGGAGCCCCGCGGGTACACGACGGTTCCGCCGCCCGACTGGGATGCGCTTCATGCGCTCGGCGGCGAGATGGCAGCAGGCATTCAGTCGGTGCACGGACTGAGTTATACGCACGACAATCCGTGCCACATCCTGTATTGCGCGAGCGGGACGCTGATCGACTGGCCCTATGAGACCTACGGAGCGTCATCCTTCACCATTGAACTGCGACCTTCGTCCGGCAGTGGTGATGGATTCGATCCTCCGCCGAGCCAGATCCTTCCGTGCGCGGAAGAGAATTTCGAGGCCGCGCTTGTTCTCATTGAAGATGTCGCGGTTCCGATGACCATCGACCTTCCGATGGGACCACCCTCCATCGTGCATACGGATGCCGAGACGAGTTTCGCCGTGCGGGTTGTGGAGCGAAGCGAGGCGCCGGATTCCAGTACGGCAACGCTGCACTACCGCGGCGGGGCCGGGGCGTTCAGTGAGCGGGGATTGACGCATTTGGGCGGGGAGAGTTATGAGGCGTCGCTGCCCGCGTTTGAGTGTGACGACTCGCCCGAGTACTACGTGTCGGTCGCAAGCGTGGGCGGGACGGAAGTGCGGTATCCGCTCGCGGCGCCGGATGAGGTGCTGACCTCCGAGGTGGTGTCCGAACTGGACGTCGCCTTCGATGACGATGGCGAGACGAACCCGGGATGGTCGGTGAGTGGTACGGCAAGTGACGGGCACTGGAATCGTGGTGTTCCAGCAGGAGGCGGCGATCGAGGAGACCCGCCGACGGACGGCGACGGCAGCGGGCAATGCTGGCTGACGGACAACGTCGCTGGCAACAGTGACGTGGACGGTGGGTATTCCGCGCTCACATCGCCGGAATTGGTCACGCCGGGCGACGGGTGGACGATGTCCTACTGGCGATGGTTCAGCAATGACTACGGCGCCTCGCCGAATGAGGACGTCATGCTGGTCGAGTGGTCCGAAGACGGCTCGACGTGGTCTCTCGTCGAGCAGATCGGCCCGACCGGAGCCTCGGGCGGTTGGGTCCAGACCGACTTCGACCTGGACGCGCTGGGCATGAGCGGCGTCGAGTCGTTCCGCCTTCGAGTGACGGCCGAGGATGCGGGAAGCGGATCCGTGGTCGAAGCTGGATTCGACGGCGTGCAGATCGTGAAGATGGATTGTGTCGATGCGAATCCGTGCCCCGGTGATCTGGACGGTGATGGCACTGTGGGCGTGGACGACGTCCTGCTCGTCCTTGGCGCCTTCGGCACGAACGATCCGGCTGGCGACCTCAACGGGGACGGCATTGTCGATGTGAACGACATCCTCGGCATCGTCGCGGCGTTCGGTCCCTGCTGAGCGATCGAACTGAAGCGGGTACCATTGCGGCGTGGACGCGGCGTGGAGTGACCGCTGCATTGAGGTTCGGATGCGTTTCAGAGAGGCGTGCTGAGGATGTCTCATGAGGCACCGATCGTTCAACTCAACACGGAATTGACGTGGCGCGGGGGTGAACAGCAGACGCTGTATCTGGCCCGCGGTGTACGCGCAGTTCGGCCGTGTGTGGTGGTCGGACGCCGCCATGGCGAACTCCTTGGACGATGCGCCGAGATCGGCATTGATGTGGAGACCATCCCGTCGGCTGGCCTTCGGGGCGTTCTGGCACTTCGGCGATTGATTCGCCGCCTGCGGCCGGCAGTGCTGCACGCCCATACAAGTCGCACACATCAACTGGGCCGGATGGCGAATGCCGGGCTGCGTTCTCCTGTGCCCCTCGTAGTGACGCGGCGGGTGTCGTTTCCAATGAAGCGGGGAATGATCGCGAGATGGAAGTATCTCTCCGGCGTCAGCAGGTACGCGGTCGTGGCCGACGCCGTTGGCGAGGTTCTTCGAGCAGCTGGCGTGCCTGCGGGTCGCATCACGACCATTCACAGCGCCGTGGACTTTGCCGAGGTCGAGGCCACTCCACCATCGCCGCTTGGATTGCGAGATGAAGATTGCACCGGACCGATCGTGCTGCATGCGGCCGCCTTTTCGCACCAGAAGAACCAGGCCATGCTGCTCAGGGCATGGGCGCAGATCGAGGCGAGGCACGAATCGGCGCGACTGGTGATTGCAGGCAAGGGCGAACTCGAGCGTGACCTCCGGCGGCTCGCGGACGAACTCGATCTCAAACGCGTGCACTGGCTTGGATTCCGGTCCGACATCATTGGAGTCATGAAGTCAGCGGATCTGTTCGTCATGTCGTCCGACAGCGAGGGGATCTGCTCGGTCCTGATTCAGGCGCGTCGGGCCAGCCTGCCGATTGTCGCGACCAATGTCGATGGTATTCCCGAAGTCGTTGAGGACGGCGCTCAGGGGTTGCTCGTGCCTGCCGGTGATTCGACCGGATTCGCCCGCGCCGTACTCGCGGCGCTTCAACCGGACCGACTGGCGAGGTTTCGCGCTCGGGCGTCGGTGGACATGGATCGCTTTTCAACGGACGCCATGGTTGCCGCCTACCTTCAGCTCTACAACGAAGTGACTTGAGTCAGCGTCGAGGTGACTCAATAGGCCTTGGCCCAGACGACCCGCTTCTCACTCGGCTTGCCGGTGAAAATGCACGTGCCCGGCTCGCCTTCTTCGAGCGGCACGCACCGAACCGTGACGCCCAACTCATTGTTGATCCGCTCCTCGACACCTTCGTCTCCGCAGAAGTGCGCCCAGGCGAATCCGGCATGCGGCGGCGTCGGGTCTCCGGGCGGGGCTGCGAAGTACTCGCGGAAGGCTTCTTCGGAGTTGATTTCGCAGGAGTGGTCTCGCTGGAAGGTGAGCGCCCGATCGTACATGCCCTGCTGGATTTCCTCGAGGATGCCGTGAATGCCCGAGACGAACGCGGCTCGATCCACATTGGCCTTGTCCCTGTGCCCCTTGTCGCGGCGAGCCATGAAGACGCTGTCTCCCTCCATGTCCCGCTGTCCGATGTCGAGGCGAATGGGGACGCCCCGGCGGATCCACTGCCAGTTCTTCTCACCGCCGCGAATGTCCCGCTCGTCGATTTCGACTTCGATGTGCCTGCCGTGATAGGGGATCACCCGCAAGTCATCCGCAATCTTGCGGCAGTAGTTCAGGACGGCCTCCGGGTTCTCGGCGCGACCGGTCATCGGAAGGATGACGACGTGGGCGGGTGCGAGCCGCGGCGGGAGCATCAGTCCGTCGTCGTCGCCGTGGGTCATCACCATCGCGCCCACGAGACGGGTCGAGACACCCCAGGACGTCGTCCAGCAGTGCTCCAGCTTGCCTTCTTCGCTCTGATACGTGATGTCCTGCGCCTTGGAGAAGTTCTGCCCGAGGAAGTGCGACGTGCCAGCCTGCAGTGCCTTGCGGTCCTGCATCATGGCCTCAATGCACAGCGTTTGGACGGCGCCCGGGAATCGCTCGCCGGCAGTCTTCGAGCCGGTGATCACCGGCATGGCCATCCAGTTGTTGGCGAAGTCTGCGTACACGTCGAGCATGCGATCGGTCTCTTCAATGGCTTCTTCCGGAGTCGCGTGTGCGGTATGGCCTTCCTGCCACAGAAACTCGCTGGTTCGCAGGAACAGCCGGGTCCGCATTTCCCACCGCATGACGTTGGCCCATTGGTTGATCAGCAGGGGGAGGTCTCGGTACGACTCGATCCAGCGACTGAAAGCATCTCCAATGATGGTTTCGCTCGTCGGTCGAATGATGAGCGGTTCCTCCAACTCGCCTGCCGGCACAAGTCCACCGTCCGGTCCCGTCTCGAGGCGGTGGTGCGTCACGACGGCACATTCCTTGGCGAAACCCTCGACGTGCTCGGCTTCCTTCTCGAGAAACCGCTTCGGAATCAGCAGCGGGAAGTAGGCATTGCGGTGCCCTGTGGCCTTGAACATCCCATCGAGGACCCGCTGAAAGTTCTCCCAGAGGGCATAGCCCCACGGTTTGATGACCATGCATCCCCGAACCGCCGAAGTCTCGGCGAGATCGGACTTGCGGACGACCTGCTGATACCACTCGGGGTAGTTCTCGTCGCGGGTGGGTGTGATCGCCGTCTTCGCCTTGGTCGCCATGGCGGGGAGGATACACGCAGCCTCGGAGACCGCGGAGTCCGCTCAACTCTACAATTGCGTTCCCGTGCCCAGAATCACAGCGACAATCATCACACTCAACGAGGCCCGCAACCTGAAGGACTGCGTGGACTCGCTCAGCGGACTGGTGGATGAGGTGCTGGTGCTTGATTCGTGCAGTACCGATGGAACTCAGGATCTCGCCCGGTCGCTCGGGGCCGTTGTCCACGAACAGCCTTATGCAGGGAATGGGCCACAGAGGATCCGGGCCTCAGCGCTCGCTTCGAATGACTGGATTCTGGCGATCGATGCCGATGAACGGCTCGAGCCGGATTTGCAGGAGTGGCTACGCGATGCGGAGATCGACGAGCATTCCTGTTACGCGTTTCGGCGCCGCAATTTCCTGGGCGATCACTGGATCAGGGCCGCAGGGTTCTACCCGGATGAGGTGGTTCGACTCTACAACAGGCGGACGGCGGAGTACCTGCCGTCGGCGGGGCACAGCAGGGTGGCCGGGGATGCATCCCGCGTGAGCGTGCGGGCGCACCTCCGCCACTTGACGTTCCGCGACATGGCGCACTGGCGGCAATGCCTTGAATGGATGACGACCCGGGATGCCGAGGCGTACGTGGCAGGTGGTGGGCGGGTGAGTCCGCTGGCGCCCCTGATGCACGCCGTTGTGGCGCTTCTTCGGAAGTTGATCGGCAAAGGTGGCGCGTTCCAGGGGCGAGACGGCTGGCGGATCGCATGGATGACTGCTCGCCGCGCGTGGATGAAATACTCCAAGATTCGCTCGCTTCAACGCACTCGGCCCGCGGGGCGCGTTTCGTAGAATCTACGCGTGAGCACGATCGACAGCAGCACACTGACCCCGCAGCGGGCCATGCTCGGTGACATCAAGGTTGCGCACAGCGTCTTTGCGCTCCCTTTCGCGGTGCTTGCTGGGTTCATGGCGGCATTCCCCGCAGCGGGAACTGAAGTGGGGACCATTGCGCCGTTGCGATTTGCGGTGGATCTTGTTCTGGTGGTCTGCGCTATGGTGACGGCCCGCACGGCCGCCATGCTGAGCAATCGGATCTTCGATCGTGAGATCGACGCGAGGAACCCGCGGACCGCAACGCGGCCGCTCGCTTCGGGGAGCGTGGCCCTTGGGCAGTACGTCTTCGTGTTCATCGCCATGTCGGTGCTCTTTGTGGCGATTGCCTCGGCCTTCTGGTTTGTGAATGACAATCCTTGGCCCCTCATTCTGGCGTTTCCTGTGTTGGCGTGGATCTGCGCGTACGGACTGTTCAAGCGTTTCACGGCGCTCTGCCACCTGTGGCTGGGTGCCTCGTTGGCGCTGAGCGTGCCCGCGGCCGCAGTCGCGATCAACCCGCCAACGCTTGCAGGCCCGCAACTCTGGTTGCTTGCCAGCATGGTGCTCTGCTGGGTCGCTGGCTTCGATGTGATCTACGCGCTTCAGGATGTTCAGGTGGATCGCGCCGAGGGATTGCACTCGATGCCCTCACGACTCGGGGAGTCAGCCGCCCTGTGGATCAGTCGGCTGCTGCATCTCGCCGCAGTCCTGCTGCTTGCTCTGGTGTGGTGGACTGACACGCGTCTCGGCGGCGCGTGGCTGGTGGGCGTTGCCACGGTCGCGACGCTGCTCATCGTCGAGCACGCCACCGTCCATCGTTGGGGCACTTCCCGCATGGCAATCACATTCTTCACGCTCAACGGCATCATGTCCTGCCTGCTCGGAGTGGTGGGTGTCATCGACGTTCTTGCTTGAACGGCGGCGCACCAGCGATCAGACAGGAGTCGCAATGAGCATCGAGGTGCCCTCGGCAAGCTCCGCAGTGGCCTGCCCGAGGCACGCGGGAAGCAGCGCGGTGCTGCCAGCCTGCAGGCGGGCCGCGCCGCCGGGACCCGTGGCATGGGCCGTTCCCCGCAGGCACATCAGCACCATCGGCTTGTTGCCAAGATCCGAACGCCACGTTGCTGCTTCGCCGCAGTCGACGCGTCGCATCTGGAACCACGGGGTGTCAGAGAGCATCGACTCGGCGAGTCCGTCCGCCACTGGTGGCGGCGGCACCTCCTGCGGTGGCGGGTTGTCGAAGTCGATACATGCCAGCGCGGCATTGACGTGCATTTCGCGGCCGGTGCGTCCCCAGTCCCAGAGTCGGAATGTCGTGTCACTGGTCGTCTGCACCTCGGCCACGAGCACCCCGGCGCCAAGCGCGTGGCATGTCCCGCTCGGAAGCGCATGGCAACTGCCGCTGTGGGCGACTCGCCACTGCATCACGTCCTCAGGGCGATTCTCGTCAAGCGCCCTGCGGAGCGCATCCGGAGTCGTTCCCGGCTTGACCCCGGCCCAGATGCGACTTCCCGGCTCGGCGTCGAGCACGACCCAGGCTTCGCTCTTGAGAAAGGCGTCCGCGTGCCGGTCGGCCCAGGCCTGATCCGGATGGACTTGCACGGAGAGGTTCGCACGCGCGTCGAGGAACTTGATCAGCAGCGGGAATCGACCCTGCTGGTTCATCGAGGCTGCGCCCATGATGGCCGCTTGATGGGTGTCCAAGAGTTCGCGGAGCGACGACCCCGCGAAAGGGCCCTCTGACACGACGCTGGAGGGTCCATCGCCGGGCAGGTCGGCCAACTCCCACGACTCGCCGATCGGTTCATCCGGCGGCAGGGCCTTCCCAAGTCCTTCCAGACGCCTGCCGCCCCAGACCTTGGGAACGAGCAGCGGGGTCAGTTGAAGCGGTGCATCGAGCATCGGGATTCCTTGCGTGTGGCCTGTCAGGGCGTAGGATAGGGATGTCATGTCAGCCCGTTGGGCCATCTCGACCGTCCTGGTGGCAGCACCCGCACTCGGGGGTGTGGTGCTCAAGATGCCCCCGCCACCGGCTGCCGCCCCGGCTGTGAAGGCTGTGCCGTCGCCCAGCACGAGCGTGAACCGCGTAACGCCCCTGCAGCGGTTTGTCAGCAACGACCCCGCTCGAGATCACGCGGGCGACGTGATTCTGTTGACCATTCCCGAGTCAAGTTCAGACGGCGCTTTCGCCGAATGGAGTTCGCCGCGGTGGGGTGGATGGGGCGGGACCGGTCCTGGGTATGGCTGGTACGGCTATGGGTGGGGTTGGGGCTCACCAATCATCATCAACGACTATTGCGGATCGCATCGACCGTTTCCGGTCCGAAGCGGCCACGGATACCGTAACTCGGGCATGGTGTTTGAAGCGGGTTTCGTGCTTGGGTACTGACGCAATCCGCTAGATCCGCATGCCGGTGCACCTGACCTCAAAGATGACATTGCCATCAATCAGGCCCTGGGCATAGCACGCGAATCGCCGCCGCTGAAACTTCTTCTCGACCGCCAACAGGACCATTGTGTCTCCGGGGACGGCGCTTCCGCGGAACACACAGTCGTCCACACGCGTGAATCCGAGAAACCCGGCGTTCTCAAAGTTGAGTCTGTACTGATACAGAACGCTGCTGAGCTGCGCTGCTGCCTCGATCATGATGACACCGGGCAGCAGTGGTCGTCCCGGGATATGACCGGGAACCCAGAACTCGTCGTCCCGCACTTTCTTGATGCCGATGGCGTGCTTGGAGGCCTCATCGATCCATACCACACGGTCGAGTTGTCGCATGTCACCGCACTGAGGCAGGAGTTCATCGAGCAACTCCGGGCTCACATGCGTGCGGGACAGGTCGTGCCCCGAGATATCGAAGAGCGGCTCAGCCATGGTGGCGGCAAGAATAGCCGGAGGGCCGAGGCTTCTTCAACGTGGCTGGGCCTGAATCAGGCCCAACACAGCGACCACCGGCAGTGCCGGTGGTCGCTCTGAAGTTTGTTGGATCGACTGGCTAGGAGCCATCACGCATCGTCAGCACTTCCTTGCGGACGTCCTGCGCTGCGTTCTTGATGTCCTGCATGGCCTTTCTGACCCGCGTTCCTGCGGCCTTGTTGCCGCCAGCGCACTTGGCGACATCATCAGCTGTCGCTTCAATGAGGTTCTTGAGAGTTTCGTATGACTGCATCGACGTGAGTCCTCCGCCTTGCCCCTGAAGGGCACTCGCACCCATTCCCGTACGCCGGGAGGGGGGGCCCATGACTGGCGAGAGTATCGGTCATGTTGGTCTGATTCCGCCGTTTTTCGTGGTATCAGCCCCTTTTGGCGAGGTCTGTTCGGTGGTTGTTCGGTAAATCCCGCTAGATTCCGGGGTCCGAGGGCCCGGGAATCCGGCCCGACCACCGCGGCTCGATGCTGCTGCGGGCAGCCCCGATGAAGCGGCTCACCTGCTCGGGGCACGTGCCGACATACCGATTCGGGTCGAGCACACCTGCCAGATTGATTCCGGCGAAGCAGGCTTCCCCCGCCAGCCGCTCCAGCAGATCATTCTCGCCGCCCTCCTTGACCGCCTCGGCCGCAGCCATCGCATGCTTCCGGACCAGTTCATGCGCCTCCTGCCGGTCGGCACCACGCTTGACGGCCGCCATCATCAGGTCTTCGGTGGCCATGAACGGGAGTTCCGCCTGCAGTCTCGCCTCGACCACAGCGGGGCGGACGATCAGCCCATCGGCGACGTTGCGCATGACGTCGAGCAGTCCATCCAGCGCCAGAAACGCCTCGGGAAGGACGAGACGGCGATTCGAGGAGTCGTCGAGCGTTCGCTCCAGCCACTGCACGGACGCGGTCTGCAGCGGCGAGGCGGCAAGCGTCATGACGAACCGGGCCATGCCGCAGGCTCGCTCGCACCGCATGGGATTGCGTTTGTAGGCCATGGCCGAAGAACCGATCTGATTCTTCTCGAATGGCTCCTCGAGTTCACGGACGCCAGCGAGGAGCCGGATGTCGGTGGCGCACTTGTGCGCGGCGGCGGCAACCGCAGCGAGCGAGGCGAGCACCTGGGCATCCACGAGGCGGGGATAGGTCTGGCCGGTGACGAGGTATCGCCGCTGGGCAGGCCACCCCATGCGTTCGGTGACGAGTTGATCGAGCGACTCGACTTTCGAGGCCTCGCCATCAAAGAGCGTCATGAACGACGCCTGTGAGCCAGTGGCTCCACGGACGCCGCGGAACCGCAGGCGATCGAGGCGATACTCAAGATCCTCGAGCGCGAGCCAGAGGTCCTGCGCCCAGGATGCGGCGCGGCGCCCGACCGTGACGGGCTGGGCGGGTTGATAGTGCGTGGCGCCGAGCGTGGGCAGGTCCTTCCACTTCTCGGCGAATGCGCACAACGAAAGAATGACGCCAACTGTCTTGGCCGCGACGATCTCGATGGCATCCCGTATGAGGATGAGTTCGGTGTTGCAGTTGACGAACTGGCTCGTGGCGCCGAGGTGGATAATGCCGCGAGCCTCCGGGATCACATCGCCCCAGGCGTGGACGTGGGCCATGACATCGTGTCGAAGCTTCCGCTCGTAACTGCGGGCCGCATCAAGGTCGATGTCATCGAGGTGCGATCGCATCGCGTCGAGTTGCGAGTCGGAGATATCCAAGCCAAGTTGCTGTTCGGACTCGGCCAGCGCGAGCCAGAGGCGACGCCAGATGCGGAACCGGTGCATGTCCGACCAGACCGATTGCATCTCGGCGGAGGCATACCGCGTGGAGAGCGGCGATCGATACCCTGCAGCGTCTTGGCTCAAGTGGGCATGATACAGGACCCCGGAATGACTGCCGCTCGACGGACTGAGACGATGCTGGACGCGTGTGGTCACCTTGCCGTGTGGCCGGGACTCTACGCCGGGGGATGTGTGCTCTTCATCGAGTCTCTGACGGGCGGACCGTTTCGATGGCGGCCCGTCGCCATTGCGGGCTTCCTGACGACGGGCACCTACCTGCTTGATCGTCTCGGCCCGTGGCCGTCGATGCCGGACCGGGCCGATCTGGCGTCTACGCCCGAGCGCGTTCGGTTTCTGCGAAGACGCGTACCTCACTCCCGGGTACTGGCCTCGGCGGTGCTGCTCGCCTCGTTCGCGTTGAGTCTGGCAGAGGGGGTGTTCGCAGCTGCCCTGGTTCCCCTTGCGGTGCTCGGCATGATCGGATACGCCCACCCCCCGGGGGCCTGGCGACTCAAGGATCGACTGCTGCTCAAGAACGCCGTGGTCGCAGCGAGCATGACGGCGATGGCGGTCGTGCTCGTGGCTTTCCCGGGCTGGCCTCGCTTCGGAGCGACGGTTCAATGGGCGCCGCTCGCACTCGCCGCGGCGGCACTGTTCATGCATGTCATGGCGGGGGCGATGCTCTGTGATCTGGATGATGCGGACAGCGACGCGAGACACGGAACTCGGACGCTGCCCAATACGATCGGTGCGGAGAAGACATGGTGGTGCGCCGAGGCGCTGACCGCCGCGGCCGGTGCCCTGACGCTGCTGGGCGTGGCGTGCGGGCTGGTGTCGCCGGGACTGGGCGTGGCGATCGCAGGACTGCCGCTGGCCGCGGTGATCCTGCTCAGGGCAGCCGGCCCGATGCGGACGCGTGATCTGGTCGACGTGCTCTACCCAATCGCCGTCGCAGCCGCGCTGCTTCTGGCGGGCTGGCCTGCCGCGACCGGTTCATCGTCGACCGATGCGGTGTTCCGTGCCCTTGAGGAGTCGGCCGATGTTGGTCCGGTGCCGCCAGAGCACGAGCCCCGCGATTCCGAATGAGACGATGATGGGAGGGGCGAGCCGGCGGGTGATGTCCGCCGCTTCCTCACCCGGCGCGGTGGTGAGCAGCAGGGCGAGCGTGGCTGCGGGAAGTGCGATGGCCGCTGCCATGCTTGCGGCCGAGACGATGCGTGTGCAGGCCACGACGGCAATCCAGCACCCCAGCGCGATGACCGCGGGAATGCCCAGCGTCGGCCACATGGCGGCGAGGCCACCGAATGCGGTTGCGACCCCCTTGCCACCGCGGAACCCGAGGAATACCGAAGCCATGTGACCGGTCAGCGCGGCGACTGCAACGGCGAGCCAGAGCCAACTCGCGCTGGCAGTGATCTCGGTGGCCCACCGGCCCAGCAGATCATGGCTTGCCCCGGCGATGAGCACGGGACCAGCGCCCTTCCCTACGTCGAGCAAAAAACAGGTCAATCCGAGTCGTCGTCCGAGTACGCGGCCGACATTGGTGGCGCCGATGTTGCCGGATCCATGCGCCGTAATGTCGACCCCTTTCGCTTTCGCAATGATGACGCCGAACGGGATCGACCCGATCAGGTACGCGCCGGCGATGAACAGCGCCCAACTCATGAATCGGTGCGGGTTCGTGGGATGAACGCTGCCAGCAGACCGAGCATCAGCAGACCGGCTGTTCCGCCCGAGAGAATGAGCGAGTCGAACATATTGGCGATCATCCACGTGAGGAGGATGCCGAGGCACACCAATGCCTCAGGGAATGCGCTCAGCCGGGTCAGCAGGTCGATTGCTCCGCCCCAGATCGTGCAGAGCATGAGCGCCAGACCGATCAGACCGGTCGCCGCCGCGGTGAAGAGCCACGAGTTGTGGCCGTGGCGATGCGGTGGCAAGTCGTCTGCAGCCGCGGCCTCGCCACCAGCCTCAAGCAGGGCCGGTGCGAGCCCGCCGAGCCCGGTTCCCCCGAGGGGTTGTGCCCGAATGACCTGAGTCAACTCACGCCATGCGGTGAGTCGCATGGTGACCGAACGTTGGACAAGCCGCTTGGCCTCGTACTCTGGCGTGTTGCGCACGTCATCGAAGCCTTCCTGCACACGCTGCCGCACGGGATTGCCGATGCTGGATCCCAGGAGCAGGTCGTCGATGAGCAGCCCTGCAGACAGACCAAACGTCAGGGAGGCTGCAACAAGCAGCACGGTGGAACGAGCGCGGGGAAGCAGGGCAACCACGATCAGAAGCAGCATGATGACCCCGATCGCTGCGGCCACGATGCCGCCTCGATTCTGCATGAGGGCCAGGCCCAGTGCGGCGAGCGCGGCGCCAGCGACGTGCAGTCCGGAGACGCCACCTCGCCGCTCCACGACGAGCCACGCCGCGTGGGCGACAAATGCCGCTGCAATGAGGAGCCCCCCCGGGTTGGGCGCCATCCACGCAAAGAACCGGTCGGCAACCTCGGGGGTGAACCCCGGCGCACCCATGGCCTGCAGGACCTGCACGACGTTGACGATCGCAACGCCAACCAGGAATGCCCACAGCACGCGGCGGAGATCCAGCAGGATCGGGAACACCGCGAGCGGAACGAAGAATGCGCGGTAGTTGGCCAACTCCTCAATGCCGGCCTGCGTATCAGGCGACCACAGGAGCGCCGCGCACGTCCACAGCCCCCACGCAGTCAGCAGCCAGGCGACCGGCCGGGTCACGATGGGCCGCCACGCGGGCGCCACTCCGCCGATCAGGGCTCGAATCGCCGCCCAGGCGATCAGCATGAGCAGCGCGACGTCCTTGGCCGCCGGAATCATCTGCAGTGGGAGCGTGCACGCCCACAGCATCGCCAGTGCGACGTGAATGCGGTGTCCGATCGGATCTGCCGCAGCTGCAGTCGCAAGCCGCTGACAGCGTACTTCGTGCCGTCTCGACTCCGGGCCAGAGCCGTTCGTGTGCGATTCGGACATCGTGCGGGATGCTATCAGGCGGCGGGACGGGGACGAGTTGGCGCTGAGGCACCGTCGTCGGGGGGCCGGACGAGCCATGTGGCCTGGTAGACGTCCTCGATGGTGATACGGTCGATCGCACACGCCGCGGCGCAGCGGTCGGCCACCAGCGATTCGGGAAGAAACGGTTCAGCAAGCAGCCTGCACTCGTTCGCCTCGGGCATCAGCGTCCACCGATGGTCCGTTGGTCCAAAGAGCGAGACGACCGGCGTGCCCAGCCCGATGGCGACGTGCCGTGGGCCGGTGTCGTTGGTGATCATGAGTTGGGCCTCGGCGACAATTGCCTTGAGCGCCCCGAGCGAACTGCCGGCAGCAGCGAGATCGACCACTGGTCCTGCGCATGCCGAGGCAACCTCGCCGCAGAGCGACTGTTCACTCGGCCCGCCAGCGACGACGATCGACCATCCTCGCGATGAATGCAGTCGATTGGCGATCTCGACGAAGCGTTCAGCCGGCCACCGCTTGTCTGTCCGATTGGCTCCGGGGACCAGTACCGCATAGTGCTTGAAGTGTGGTGGAAGGACTTCAGCAGCGTCGGCGCGGTCGGAATCAGTGACGGCGAACTCGGGCAATCCGGCCTCGGTGGTGGGGTCGACAAGTTGGGCGTACCACGCGATGGTCGCGACGGGCTGGCTGCGATCCGGCGGCTTGACTGCATCGGTGAGCAGCCATCCTCGCGCATCGCGGGCGTACCCGATCCGCTTCCGGGCTCCACTCAGACGCGCTGTGAGCGCCGATCGCCAGCTTCCCGGCAGCACCAGGATGGCGTCGGGCTTGACCGCGGCGAGGCGGGATCCGGCTCGCCACGGGCCGGCAAGACCCCGGGGATCACACTCGATGATGTCGTCGAGCCAGGGCAGTCCCTGCAGGAGCGGCGTCATTCCCGGCCGCATTGCAGCAATGATGGAAGCGTCTTCGGGCAGCCGATCGCGGAGCAGCCGCAGCGTGGGAGTCGCCATGCAGACATCACCGATCCAGGTCGGCATGAGCACGCACACGCGTTGCACCGGAGACCAGTCGATCACGGCGGTGGGGCTCCAAGTATTGCCTCAGCCGCCGCCTGCATGGTCCCCGCGACAAAGTCGGGCGGAGGATCGCCAGCCGACTCGCCCAGCAGCACGGTCCTGCAGCCAACGGCCTGCCCGGCCGCGATGTCACGGTCGTGATCTCCGACCAGCCACGAGGCGGCGAGGTCGAGGCCGTGGCGACTGGCCGCTTCCAGCAGCATGCCCGGTGCCGGTTTTCGCCACGGATGTTCGCGGGTGTAGTGCGGCACGGTGCCGGTTGGGTGATAGGGACACCAGAGCCAATCGAGTACGGGAACATCGCCCAGCAATTCCTGGGTACGCGCGTGTACGGCCCGGACGTCATCCTCTCCGTATCTGCCGCGAGCAACACCACCCTGGTTGGTGATGACGACGAGCGGCCAGCCAGCGGCGTGAAGTCTGGCGAGGGCCAATCGAGCGGTGGGCATCAGCACGACGCACTCGGGATCGCCGAGGTCACCCTCGTTGCGGATGATCGTGTTGTCCCGGTCGAGGAAAACGGCTGGTCGGCTCATCGTGTCATCGCCGTCGGTCGGATGGTGAGGTTGGAGATGCAGACGTGGTTGGGCGCCTCTACTGCGAACAGGACCGCATCGGCGACGTCCGCCGCAGTCAATGGCTGGTCCATCGCTTCGTAGTAGGCCTCGGTGCCAACTCGCGTCTCTTCGTCGCGAATGCTCGATGTCAAGTCTGTGAGGACCGCGCCGGGCGCGATCGACGTCACGCGAATGCGCGGACCACCATGTTTCATGCCAGCTGCAAACTCGGCCCGCAGGCCTTCGCTGATCGCATCCAATGCCGACTTGCTGGCCGAGTAGACGCTGGCGCTCGGGAAGGGATGCTGTCCCGCAACTGACGAGATGTTGACGATGTGGCCGCCCCCGCGCTGCTGCATGCCTGGTAGAACGGCATGAATCGCATTCAGAGCGCCTGTGACGTTGACGTCCACAGTGTCACGCCAATCCTCCAGCGATGCGGAGGATGCCGGTGCGATCGGCATGATGCCCGCGTTGTTGATGAGCAGGTTGACACCTCCGAGCGCGTCCCCAGCGTGAACCGCGGATTGCAGATCCTCCGGACAGCGGACGTCGCCCGGATGAATGCGTACCTCTCCCTGAACGTCTGCCGCAGCGGCTTCCAGTTCATTGCGGCGACGGCCGAGCATGATGACCTTCGATCCTCGTTCGGCCAGCCGCGCGGCCACGGCTCGCCCGATGCCGGTGCCTGCGCCAGTTACGATCGCCACGTGGTCCATCACGTCATCTCTCCACGCCTCGTCCGCCGAGGACCGGGTGGGAGTATCGTACGGGCATGAGCGTGACAGACTCGACCGAACGGACCGACTCGGATCTTGTGGCCGCCCGCCGCGCCAAGCTCGCGCGGTGGCGCGACGATCTGGGAATCGACCCATGGGGTCGCCGCGTCGAGGGGCTCGTGCCGCTGGCCGAGGCTCGAGGCATGTTCGACCAAGCCGCTGCCGAGGCGATGGAGGGCGAGCCGACGCCGGATCCGGACCCGCGTCCGCGGGCCGTGGTCGCGGGTCGGGTGGTTCAACACCGTGCCATGGGGAAACTGTGCTTCATGGTGCTTCGGGATGAGTCGGGCGACATGCAGATCTCATGCTCGAAGGCCGACCTGGAACCAGCGTCCTTCAAGCTGGCATCCAAGGTGGACTACGGCGACATCGTTGTCGCCGCCGGACCGGTGGGACGCACCAGGCGGGGTGAGATCTGCATCTGGGCTGACCGCTTCGAAGTGCACTGCAAGTCTCTGGCGCCGCCGCCGGAGAAGTTCCACGGGTTGACCGACGCCGAGCAGCGATACCGGCGTCGATACGTGGACATGTACGCCAGTCCCGACACGATGGCGACGTTTCTTCAACGCAGCAGGATTGTCTCTGACATTCGGCGATTCATGGAGTCGCATGGATTTGTCGAGGTTGAGACGCCAATGATGCAGCCCATCGCCGGCGGCGCTGCTGCGAGGCCGTTCGTAACCCACCACAACGCGCTCGACATCGATCTGTACATGCGAATCGCGCCGGAGTTGTACCTCAAACGATTGCTGGTCGGAGGCATGCGCCGCGTGTTCGAGATCAACCGGAACTTCCGAAACGAGGGAATCAGCCGCCGGCACAACCCCGAGTTCACCATGATGGAGGCCTACGAGGCCTTCGGCGACTGCGAGTCGGTCATGCGGCTGACGGAGTCGCTGCTCCGAAGCCTTGCGGGTGGAACCGTGGCCTTCGGTGACCTTGAGATCGACTACGAGGCGGACTTCGATCGAACAACCTACGGGGCGCTCTTCCAGACAACGTTCGGGTGCGACATGGGGGATGAGGCGGCGGTGCGAGCCGTCGCAACAGCCAAAGGGCTTGAAGATGCCGACACCAGGGACGCCTGGTTGCTGGTCGAGGCGCTCTTTGGTGAGGCCGAAGAGACGATCGACCCGTCCCGCCCCACGTGGGTGACCGACTTCCCCTCGGCGCTCTCGCCCCTCTCCAGGCCGCACCAGGACGACCCGTCGCTGGCGTGGCGGGCCGAGCTCTTCATTGCCGGGATGGAGTTGGGCAACTTCTACACGGAACTCAACGATCCCGACATCCAGCGTGCGAGATTCACCGAGCAGCTTGAGGGCATCAATGATGAGGACGCGGCCTTCCGAAGCCTCGACGAAGACTTCCTCGATGCACTGCTGGTGGGCATGCCGCCGGCCGGTGGGTTCGGAATCGGCATTGACCGGGTCGTGATGCTCATGACCGGCAATACCAGCATTCGGGACGTTGTGCTGTTTCCGCTGATGAAGCCCGAGGAGCGCGGCGAGTGATCCGCGTATTGGCATCGCTGCTGCTGCTCGCTTGCTGTGGCGGAGCCTCTGCCGTGTACGACTCGTGGTACGAGTTGAAACTCGGCGGCGTGCGGGCGGGCTGGGCGCACGGCACCGAACACATTCAAGGGGACCTCCGAACCGTCAGTTCGACCGAGTCCATGAGGATTGCCCGAGGGCCGAGCGAAGTCTCGGTGACCGCGACGACCGTCTGGGTGGACCACCTCGACGGGACTCCCGTGTCGATGCACTGGACACAGGACATGGGCGGCGTGCCGGTCGAGACGACGTGGACGTTTCAACCCGGGGAAGTGGTGATCGAGGTGGCGCAGGGCGGTCGCGTTTCGACCGCGACGCAGCCCACGCCACGCATCGGCTGGCTCACACCCGCTGCGTCGCTGGAGGTGCTCAGGCGGAAGGCCTCGGCCGGGGCGGACGAGGTGCAATTCCATACCCTGATGCCGGATCTGGGCCTCACGCCGGTGAAGCAGACAATGCGGCGGATCGGTCAGGGAGTTTTGGAGTCTCCCCGCGGCGTCATCGAAGTGTCGACGTGGTCCGTCTCCATCGAGGGCCTTCCGGTGGAACTGGAGACGTGGTTTTCGCCCGACTTCCACCCCGTCAAGACCATTATGAACGCCCCGTTCGGCGTCCTCGAGTCCACGCTGACGGATCGAGCAACGGCGAGGGGTGCCTCGGGCGGGCCCGCCCCGGAACTGTTCACATCACTCTTCGTCCGGCCGACGGGCGAGGCGGAGTCGCTTGCCACCGCCCGACGGGTGTTCTTGAGGTTGACCACCCAGGATGGATCGCCGCTGGAACTGCCCGCAAGCGGCGCGCAGACCATCGCTGGCGAGCGAGACACGGGCGTGCTGCTGCTCGTGGAGCGTGAGGCGTCCATGATTCCGGCTGCCGGCGGCGTGGCGCCGGCCTGCGCCGAGTCGTCGGCCATGATCAACGCGTCCGATGCCCAGGTCGAGTCGTTTGCACGCTCGGCCATCGCGGGCCTTCCCGCCGATGCCTCGCCGGGGACGCGGGCCGAAGCGTTGCGGCGGGCCGTTCGTGCGTGGATTACCGACAAGGGATTGGAAACGGCCTTCGCGAGCGCCTCGGAGACGGTCCGCAATCGGGTCGGAGACTGCTCGGAGCATGGCGTTCTCCTTGCAGCCGCGCTGCGGGCGATCGGCATTCCCTCCAGGGTTGCCTCAGGGCTGGTCTGGATGGACGGGGTGGACGCATTCGGCTGGCACATGTGGACGCAGGCCTTCATCGATGGCCAGTGGATCGACCTCGACGCGACCCTGCCGACCCCTTTCTCGGCAGGCCACGTGCTCGTAGCCACTTCGACGCTGAAGGATGGCGACGGGCAGCGGCAGTTGATGTCGATGCTGGGGCTGCTGGGCAATCTCGACATTGAGGTTGTCCGGGTCGACCGATGAGGGTGGCCGACCATCTGCCGCCGCGACCCGCGGACGGGCACAAGGGCACCTTCGGGACGGTCGGCATTGTTGGCGGATGCAACGAACGTGGCCCCTCTGTGTGTGACCCGCCGGGGTCTTCCGGCACGATGATGATCGGCGCACCGGCACTGGCCGCCAGGGCGGCGCTGCGATGCGGCTGCGGTCGCGTGATCATCGGGGCGGCCCGGTCCATTCTCGCGCCGATTCTGACGTGTTGCCACTCGGCGACGGGATGGCCGCTCACGATGGACGAGGAACCGCTCAGCGATGGAAGCGTCGTGCCGCGCGTCCTTGAACTTGATCGCCAGGTTCAAACGCTCGCCGTCGGCCCGGGGTTTGGAATCAAGCGCACCGTGTCCGGGGGCATCGTGAGGGAACTGCTCTCGCGGCCGGGCGCGCCGCTCGTGCTGGATGCCGATGCACTCCATGGAATGGCCCAGGCGCAGCCGAGCGGGCGGCTCCGCGATGTGGTGCTCACGCCCCATCCCGGCGAGTTCCGCGTGTTGGCGGAGGCGTATTCGACAGGTGATGCGGGGGTGGACGACGAGTCCAGGCGGGCTGCCGCGATCGAGTTGGCGGCTGCGACCGAGGCGGTGGTGGTCCTCAAGGGGCACGGTACGGTTGTGGCGACTCGGGACGGTGCGTGGACATGCCCCACCGGCGGAGTGGAACTTGCGGTCCCGGGCAGCGGGGATGTGCTGACCGGAGTCCTGGCGAGCGTGCTGGCGCAGCAGGTGGCCAGAGGCGACCTCGACGTGGTCGGGGCAGCTCGCCTCGCAGTCACGCTTCATGCCAACGCTGGCGCGGTATGGCGTGAGGCGCACGGGGATCGGGGGATGCTGGCCGAGGAATTGGCTGACGCGTTGCCAGCTGCGTCCAGATAGGCTGCCGATATGGCCACGTCGATACAGGCAGGGGCGTCACTCTCGGGCGAGCGGTTCCTGCTGGTCAATCCGCAACTGGGCACCAGCCGCGGCGGCGGCCCGTACCTGCGGTGTCTGCTCCGCAACGCTGCAGGGCAGGTCGCCGGGAGAGCATGGTCGTTCGATGCGCAGCGGCTCCGCGCCCTGCAGAATGCCGCGGTCGTCGAGGTCGATGGGCACGTGGTCGATTGGCAAGGCGCTCCCCAGGTCAACATCGAGTCGATCGAAGCAGTGGATGTCGATCGTGACGAGTTGCTTGCGTTGATGCCGGTGACCAGCGGCGACATCGACTGCATGTTTGGCGAGGTTCGTCGGTTCCTGCTTTCGATCGAGCGTCCCGGGCTCAGCGCACTGGCCGAAGCATTTCTTGATGACGAGCCGCTGATGAGGCGATTTCGTGAGGCGCCTGCGGGCGTTCGCAAGCATCATGCATGGATCGGTGGCCTGCTGGAGCACACGCTGCAGGTGATGCGACTGGCCGACCAGATCTGCTCGCTGTACGCCAGCACCGAGGTCGCTCTCGATCGGGACGTGCTCATGCTGGGCGCCTTTCTCCACGACCTGGGCAAGGTCTCGGAGCTCGATTGGTCCAGAGGATTCACCTATACGCGAGAGGGTGACCTGGTCGGGCATCTCGTCATTGGTGCAGGCTTCATTGACGAGAAGGTTTCGGAGGCCGAACTTGCGGGGGGTCCGCCGATCGACCCGGCGGACGTGCAGCACCTGATTCATCTGGTTCTGAGCCATCATGAGCGACCCGAGTATGGGGCCGCCAGGCCGCCGCTGACTCCGGAGGCGCATGTGCTGTGCCTGATCGATCGACTCGACGCAACGCTGCACCTCGTGGAGTAGCAGGGCCAACGCTTCCCCCTGTCCTGTCAGCGGGAGGCCCCGACCTCAGCAGATCGCTGGTTGGATCTACACTGCTGCTCTCATGTCAACCACTCCCCATGTGCTGATTGGAATCCCGGTGTTCAACGAGGCCAGGTATGTGGCTGCGGTGCTCGGTGAGGTGCGCCGATACACCAGCGACATCCTGGTGGTCGATGACGGATCGACCGACGCGACGCCCCACCTGCTCGCGGATCATGATGTCGAGGTCATCCGCCATCCGCACAATCGCGGCTACGGGCATTCGATGCAGGACATGCTGCGGCGGGCCGATCGGGATGGCTATGAGTGGCTGATTACGATGGACTGCGATCTGCAACATGAACCTGCGGCCATCCCCGACTTCGTCCAGGTCGTGCAGCAGGGCAATGTGGATGTGGTCTCGGGAAGCCGCTACCTGCAGCTCCTCTGCGGCGCGGACAGGCCGCCGGCCGATCGGAGAAGCATCAATGCGGCGATGACACGGCTGATCAATGAGCGGCTCGGTCTCTCGTTGACCGACGCCTTCTGCGGATTCAAGGCATACCGCACGGCTGCATGTGCTCCGCTTGAACTCGATGTCGACGGGTACGACTTCCCCATGCAGTTCTGGGTTCAGGCTGCCCGGCACGGGCTTCGAATCCAGGAGATTCCGGTTCGGTTGATCTACAACGATCCGGACCGGTCCTTTGGTGGACCGCTCGATGATCCTGAGAATCGGCGGGCGGTATACGAGGCGACCTTCCATCGAGCGCTGCTACGCGCGGGTTCCTGTGATGTGCTCGTTCGAGGGTAGGGTTCGGACCGCAGTCCGTGGTGGGGATCAGGCGAGCCCGCCTGCCCTCGACGCACGGGAGACGCGACGTTGTCTCGGTATTCCAGACGACTGCCACGTGGTTGCCACGGGTCATCAACCCCTTCCGCCACATCCCGGAATCCTCGCCAAGTATCTCGCGGCGCGGCAACTGGCCGACGCCGCTGGCGGTGTCGTTCTCAATCTCGTCGTCGATACGGTGGACATCAGCCTTGGGGACGTGGAGGTACCCGTTGGTTCGCCACCGCTGGGCCTTGTGACGCGCCGGGTATCCCTGGCTCGTGAGGCGGTGGGCGTCTTGGCGACTCGTCCTGCCGCCGTGGTCGCGGCGTGCTCACCGCCCCCCGAGGTCTCCCCGGATGTGCGGCGGGGGCTCATGGCGATCTCACGGGCATGGGAGTCGGCTGGCGGTCAGACCGCCGGCGTGCAGGCTGCCGAGTGTGTGGCGGCCCTTCTGCAACCGTATGCGGGGGACCTCATCAGCGTCGCTGCCTCGGCGCTGGTCAGGACACCCGCAGGCGAGGCGCTGGTGCGGGCGATGAAGCGGGATCCGCAGGGCTGTGCCCGGGCGTGGAATGCGGCGTGCTGCGCCGTTCCGGAGGCGCGCGTGCGGTTGCTCCGCGTCGGGGCCGAGCCGGAGTTGCCGCTTTGGGTGCTGGACCGCGGTCTGAGGCGGCCTGCGGGCGTGGACGATCTCGATTCGCCCGAGTCACTGCTGCCCAGCGGCCTTGTCACGACCGCCATCATCCGCTCGGCCGGGTGCGACGCCTTTGTGCACGGCCTCGGGGGCTGGCGGTATGACCAGGTCATGGAGCGATGGATTGCCAAGTGGCTCGGGTGGCCCCTTGCAGCCTGTTGGCTGGCAACCGCCGAGGCGCGGCTGCCGGGGTGCGACGAAGCGGCCGTGCTGCGCGCGGAGACCGTTCAGCGGAGGCGCCGCCGCCGCGTGCGGCACGACCCGGCTGGTGGCGGCAAGGCGGGCCTCTCTGCGGAAAAGGCCGCACTACTCAAGGCCATCGATCAATCACCCCCACGGTCCGTCCAGCGGCGGGATGCCTGGAACACGCTGCATCGTTGGCTGGATCGCTCCAGCGGCGTGCGGGACTCGGGTGTGGGCCTCGCCACGGCTCGGAAACGGGACTGGGCGTTCCCGCTGTATCCGGAGGCGTCCATGCGGCGGATGGAGGCGGCGATTGCTCGGGCAATCAGCGAAGACGCAGCCCTGCCTTGCCCCATGCCGTGTTGATCGTGTCGCGGTCGGAGTGCTCGATGACCGTTCCGCCAGGCCGGTGGGCCCGCTGCCAGCGGCCATCGCTCGCGTAGCCAAGTTCGGTTGGCAGGCCGTCGAGCCCTGCCCAGGACCAGCACACCAGGGGCCCCTGCCACCGGTCCCTCCGGATCGTGACGCGGGGAGAGGCGGTGGTGTCATCCCAGGTGTTCCACGCAGCCCGCGGGTGGGCAGCGGGTTCGATGGCGTCCCAGACATGCCACCGAAGCGCCCTGGGGAGCCACGGTGATTCGGGAACGAGGGTGTCGCTGCTGCGGATGCCATGAGTCCCATCTTCCCGCACGACAAGGAGTTGCCCTCGAGGCAAGCTGGTTGAGGGTGGCTCCCGGACGCCGACTTCGGAGGTGCTTGAGCGATGGTCGCCCTGCCGCCGGGTGGCGGAGTCAATCCACGTTTCCTCGGTGAGGTCCCAACTCACCCAACACCGCTGCACCCGATCGATGTACGTCTGCGTGTCGGCATCTTCGACGAGCCGAAGGTGGGTCGTGACGAGCAGCCCGGTCTCGTCGGAGTCTGAGGCGGATCCGGAACCGGTTTGGAGGTCTGACTTCGGGGCCTCGGTGACTTGAATGGTCCCGTACCCCAGTTCGCCGTGGTCGCTGGCGGTGGGATTGCGGATTCGCACGGTGGTCGATGACCCCACCAGTGATCGCAACCGCTCTTCTGTCAAGAGGTTGAGGACCTGCTCGCCAGAGGTGAAGTCCTGGGCGAGCGCTGTGGAGCCCGCCGTGAGGTCCAACAGTTGGACGCTGGCAAACACGCCGTCCAGCGTCGCGAGCAACTCGGGCGGCGCCTCGGGGATTGTGACCGCGCTGACGACCAGGCACCGGTCGAGGGCCTGAGGGGCCACCATCCATCCCAGCAACGCCTCTCGATCCTCGCTTGCGGGCACCGGCAGCCAGAGGACGGCAGCCTGGCGGCCGGCCAGATTGAGGTGTACGGGGTCGAGCGTCTCGGGGAGGTGGTCGGGATGCACCCTCGATTCCAGCACTTCGCGAAGGCAGGCATCGGTGCCGGTGGCCCGGGTGGGGGTCGAGTCGATCCGAAGGCTCCACATGGGTGTCTTGCCGCCATCCCGAAAGAGGAAGGTGGACATGCCCCCGTCGCCGGCCCGCCTGACCATCTCGGCATTGGGCGGGAGCGTGAGGGTCAGCCCGAGTTCGTCACTGATGAAGGGCGGCGGCTCGGCGGCGAGCGATAGGGTGGTCAACAGCAGGATTGGAAGGGGCATGCATGGGTCTCACAGGTGCGATGATTCATGGATTGGGGGCTCTCACGACCTTGACAGGGGGTTGGGGGGCCCTATCATCGCCGTTTCGCGCTTGGTTTTGGGCCAGGCCGTTGTGTGTTCGGCGCGTTCGTTCAGAGACACTCGTCAAGAGGCAATCATAGAGGGTTCACGTAGTGGCCCCGGGTGATGACCAACCATGAAGATCCGCATCCGCATGGAAGCTTACGACCACCAGGCGCTCGACGCGTCCGCGCGTGAGATCGTCGACCACGCCAAGCGCACCGGCGCTCGCGTGAGCGGTCCCGTGCCTCTGCCGACTCGCCGCGAGGTCTACACCGTGAACCGTTCGACGTTCGTCAACAAGAAGTCGCGGGAACAGTTCGAGATTCGTACGCATAAGCGGATCATCGACATCTCCGAGCCGAGCGCCAACACGATTGATGCGCTCAACCGCCTCGTTGTTCCGGCTGGCGTGTTTGTGAAGATCAAGGCTTGAGTTGGACGGAAGCACCGAGATGACCCCTGCACTGCTTGGAACGAAGATTGGCATGACCCGCTGGTTCATGGAAGACGGTACGAACGTGCCGGTCACCGTGATTGAAGCCGGTCCCTGCGTTGTGACTCAACTCAAGTCCGTCGAAACCGATGGCTATGACGCGGTTCAACTTGGTCACGGGAGTGTCAAGCCCCGCCGCAGCACCATGCCGATGATCGGTCACGACCACAAGGCGGGGAGCGGTCCGCTTCGCCATCACCGCGAAGTCCGTGGGCAGGCCGATGCGGAATTGGGCGACACGCTCGACGTGTCCGTCTTTGAAGATGTGATGTTCGTTGACGTGCAGGGCGTGAGCAAGGGCAAGGGCTTCCAGGGTGGGATGAAGCGGCACAACTTCCGCGGGCTTGAAGCATCGCACGGTGTGAAGCGCCGTCATCGTTCACCCGGTTCCATCAATGGTCACGCGACCAATCTCGGAACGGGCCCGAAGCTCAAGAAGGGCAAGAGAATGGCGGGCCACATGGGGCACGAGCAGGTCACGAACCGCTCGCTTCGTGTGATCTCGCTCGACGTGGATCGTAATCTCATCGTGGTGAAGGGCACCGTGCCCGGTCCTGTGGGAGCACAGGTGCTGGTGCGGCAGGCCGTTCGCCTGAACAAACAGAAAGCGAGGGTGGCCAAGGCGGGCTGATGCCCACCGAGTCCGGACCATTGCGTGCCCGGACACCCCGAAACAAGAGAACGCCGAGTCGCAGTTCTTCCTCCCACCCCCGAAGGCCCTGAGTCAGGGAACCACGGGTGGGACCGCTTGAAAGGGTGGTCCGAAGCATGGCGAGGAGAGTCAGGCGCATAGAGCCCTGAGGGGCCACAGGTGTAAAGACGATGATAGATCTTCCCGTACTGGACAAATCGGGCAAGCAGGTTGACACCCTTGCCATTGACGAAGCCGCCCTCGGCAATGAGGTGCGACCAGACCTGCTGAAGCAGGCCTACGTCATGTATCACGCGAACCGCCGTCAGGGCTCGGCTCGAACCAAGAGTCGGGGCATGGTCGAGGGTTCCACACGCAAGCTGTATCGGCAGAAGGGCACCGGGAATGCCCGGGTCGGCAACGCCCGGACGGTCATCCGGAAGGGCGGCGGTGTCGCCTTCGCCAAGACAAAGAAGACCGAGACGTTCCGCAAGCGGATGCCCAGGTCCATGCGGAAGCTGGCCAACCGCAACGCACTGCTTGCCAAACTGGTGGACGGCGAAGTGAAGTGCATCGACGCACTCGACTTCGGCGCTCCCAAGACGAGCGACATGAAGAAGGTCCTCGACTCCTGTGGTGTGAATCGCACGTGCCTCGTCGCGCTGGGTGAGTCGGGTCGCAACGCGGCGTTGTCCGCTCGCAATCTCGCGGACGTCGACATCATCCGCATCGATCAGTTGAACGTCTTCGAGTTGCTGAACCACCGATTCCTGCTCGTTGATCGGCCCTCGCTTGAGGCATGGCTGGCGGACCTCGCCGGTGAGAAGGAGGCAGCGTGATGCGGAGTACAGATATCATCCGCCGGCCAATCGTGACTGAGAAGTCGACCTGGGAAGCATCCGAGCACAATCGGTATGCCTTCGAAGTTGATCGCGCTGCTGCGAAGCCCGATGTCCGGGCCGCGGTGCAGGACCTCTACGACGTCCGGGTCCTTGAAGTGGCGATTCAGAACCGCAAGGGTCAGATGCGTCGCAACAAGTTCGGGTACTGGAAGACCAGCGACGTCAAGCGGGCCATCGTGAAGATCCATCCAGAGGACAGAATCGAGCTCATCTGAGCCCGTTGGGATACGAACCATGCCGATTCGCAAGTACAAGCCGACGACACC
This sequence comes from Phycisphaerales bacterium, assembly GCA_030749435.1. Lineage (GTDB taxonomy): Bacteria > Planctomycetota > Phycisphaerae > Phycisphaerales > SM1A02 > UBA12567. The sequence goes on along the minus strand of JASMKH010000006.1, from coordinate 52,234 downwards.
AGGGCGACGAAACGCCTCGGTGAACATGCACGCCGAGGTGACCAAGCGGACACCCGAGAAGTCGTTGCTTCGTCCTTTGACCAAGAAGGGCGGCCGCAACAATCAGGGCAAGATCACGGTTCAGGGGCGAGGTGGCGGCCACAAGCGTCGTTACCGCGTCATCGACTTCAAGCGGACCAAGGACGACATGGTCGCCAAGGTCGTCGGGATCGAGTACGACCCGAACCGTTCCTGCCACATCGCGTTGGTGGAATACGAAGACGGAGATCGTCGCTACATCCTGGCCCCGGTCGGTCTGACCGACGGAGATGCGGTGCTGAGCAGCGAGAAAGCCATTGAGCCCAATCCCGGGTGCTGCATGCCGATCGAGTTCATTCCCACCGGTCTGACCCTGCACGCGGTGGAGTTCGAGCCGGGCAAGGGGGCCCGGATCTGCCGCTCTGCCGGTGTCGGGGCGAGACTCACGAACAAGGAAGGCCAGTGGGCCACCCTGGTGCTGCCTTCGGGCGAGTTGCGTCAGGTGTCGATCCACTGCCGCGCCACGATCGGGCAGGTCGGGAACACCGATCATCAGCTCGTCAAACTCGGCAAGGCCGGCCGGAACAGATGGTTGGGTCGTCGGCCGAAGGTCCGCGGCATGGCAATGAGTCACCACGAGCATCCGCTCGGAGGTGGTGAGGGACGCAGCAAGGGCGGCCGAGAGCCGGCCAGCGCGTCAGGTACCAAGTCCAAGGGCGGTCGCACGCGGCAACGACGCAAGGCGTCGAATGCACGCATCCTGCGTCGCCGCAAGAGCCGTCGTTACGGCCAGTTGAAGCTCTGACGGAGATATCGAGATGGGACGCTCAACAAAGAAGGGCCCGTACGTCGACGAGAAACTCTTCGTCAAGGTCATGGCTCAGACCGAGGCCGGCACCAAGCGGCCAATCAGGACATGGGCCCGTGCCTGCACCATTGTGCCCGAGTTCGTCGGCCACACCTTTCAGGTGCACAACGGTCGGCAGTTCACCGATGTCTTTGTGACCGAGGACATGGTCGGGCACAAGCTCGGGGAGTTCTCGATCACTCGGATGTTCCGCGGCCACACGAACAAGAAGGAGGGCCTCAAGTCCGGTCGTTGACCGGTGAGGGCATTCCACCATGAAGCATCAAGCAAGTCATCGTTTCGCCCGAATCGCGCCCCGTAAGGCGCGGCTTGTGGCGGACTTGATTCGCGGGCTCCGCGTCGATGACGCCATGAACGAGCTCGAGTTCTCGAAGAAGCGTGCGGCGTGGTATCTCAAGGCCGTACTCAAGAGCGCCATCGCCAACGCCGAGGAGCGGGATGTGGACGTGACGTCCCTCGTCGTTGCCGAGTCCCGGGTCGATGAGGGGCCGACCATCAAGCGATTCCAGCCGAAGGACCGGGGCCGGGCGCATCCGATTCACAAACGAACGAGCCACCTGCACATCGTGCTGGACGAGAGGAACTGATCGATGGGACAGAAGGTTCATCCATTCGGATTCAGAGTCGGAATCACCGAGGCGCACAAGTCCCGCTGGTACGCTCCGAAGGCACTCTTTGCGGAGCTTCTGGTCGAAGACCACAAGATCCGTGAGTTCGTGGACAAGCGTCTCAATCGGACGCCTCCCTTCGCAGCTGTCTCCGACATCTATCTGGAGCGTACGCGTGAGGAGCTGACCGTCATCGTCAAGACGGCGCGGCCCGGTCTGGTCATTGGCCCGAAGGGTGCTGAGATCGACAAACTGACGAGCGATCTTCAACTCATGACTGGCCGCAAGGTCTCGGTCAAGACCGTCGAGATTCGCAGCCCCGATACCGACGCGACCCTTGTGGCCGAGGCCATCGCCGAGCAGATGAAGAAGCGATCTAACTTTCGTCGTCTGCTCAAACAGCGATGTGAGTCGGCCATGCAGGCTGGCGCCAAGGGGGTTCGCATTCAGGTTTCCGGCCGTCTGGGCGGTGCGGAAATGTCACGGAAATTTGTCACCCGCGAGGGTTCGATTCCGCTCTCGACGCTGCAGGCCAATGTGGATTACGCGAGCGTCACGAGCTTCACGACCTACGGCGCCATCGGCGTGAAGGTGTGGATCTACAAGGGCATGTTCACCGACGCCGAAGAGGACCAGACGCAGTCCAAGGCCGCCGGTGCCCGTGCTCGTGCGAGAGGTCGCCGCTGAGCCCTGCTCGGCAGTGAGGAGAACGTCCGATGCCACGGATGCCAAAACGAGTCAAGTTCCGCAAGCAGATGCGAGGCAAGTTGCAGACCAAGGCCAATCGCGGCAACTACGTCGCATTTGGTGACTATGGACTGCAGGCACTGGAGCCGCACTGGGTCAGCGCCAGGCAGATCGAGGCCGGCCGTATTGCCGCGCAGCACTTTCTTCGCCGCGAGGGCAAGGTGACCATTCGCATCTTTCCCGACAAGCCCATTTCCAAGAAGCCACTTGAAACTCGGATGGGCAAGGGCAAGGCCGATGTGGATTACTGGGCGGCACGCGTGCGTGCCGGCACCATTCTGTTCGAGATTTCGGGTGTGCCCGAGGACATGGCCCGCCAGGCGATGGCCCGAGTCGCTCGCAAGATGCCGATTCGCTGCCGCTTCGTCGGCAAGAGGCTGTCGGTCTGACCTGCTGGAGGCAATGAGCAAATGACACCACATGAAGCCAGAAAACTTGGGGACGACGAAATCGACATCGAAGTCGCGAGTCTTCGTCGTCGCCTCTTCGATCTTCGTTGCCAGACCGTGACGGAGAAGATTCAGAACACTGCGCAGTTCGGCAACGTCAAGCGTGACATTGCCCGGCTGCTGACCGAAAAGAGAGCCCGGCAGATCGCCGCGGCTGGAGGTGAGTGACGTGAGCCATCTCAAGGAAGTCAAGGTCTCCGAAACAGCCCCTCGTCGCACGGGAGTCGTGTCGTCGGCCAAGCGGGACAAGTCCTGCCGGGTCTCGATCGACTACCTCTCGCGGCACGCGAAGTACGGCAAGTACATCCGACAACGGACAGTGCTGCACGTGCATGACGAAGAGAACGCCGCCAAGGTTGGCGATCGGGTGGAGATCGCCGAATGTCGACCGATCTCGAAGACCAAGTCGTGGGTCCTGCTCCGAGTGTTGGAGCCGGCTGCGGTGGCAGAGTGAAGCTCCGGAATCGAGGTTCAGAACAATGATTCAGAAAGAATCCAGGATCGAGGTTGCGGACAACAGCGGCGCCAAAGTCGTCAGCGTGATCGGCGTGCTCGGTGGCACGACTGCGCGTGGTCGACACTCGAGGCGAACAGCCGGTGTCGGTGATCAGGTGGTGTGTTCGGTGAAGAAGTCCTTGCCGAACGCCGCCGTCAAGCAGGGCGACATCGTTCGGGCAGTCATCGTGCGAACGAAGTACCCGACGCGCCGAAACGACGGTTCGTATGTTCGATTCGATTCGAACGCCTGCGTGCTGATCAAGGAAGGAAACCCGGCCGGAACCCGGATTTTCGGCGCGGTTGCACGAGAACTTCGCGAGAAGAACTACATGAAGATCGTCTCGCTTGCCTCGGAGGTGATTTGAGCAATGGCCAAGCACGTACGAAAAGGTGATTCGGTCGTGGTGACCGCGGGCAACGATCGGGGAATGGTCGGCGAGGTTCTTCGCGTGATTCCCGAGAAGGATCGCGTCGTCGTTCAGGGCGTCAACATCCGTGTTCGACACCTCAAGCCGACCCAGCAGAATCCGAAGGGCGGCCTCCTCCGCAAGGAGATGCCGATCCACATCAGCAATGTCAGTCCTGTCGTCGACGGACGCGCCAGCCGTGTCCGATTTGAGACCAGGGACGATGGAAGCAAGGTCCGCGTCGCCGTCCGTGGCGACAAGGAATTGTCCGTGCTACGGGGGCCGAAGCAGGGCTGATGCCCCTGCAGGGAGAGTGAACGTCATGGTTGCCGAAACGAAAGCAGCTCCGAGGCTCCAGCAGGTATTCGACGACGTGGTCGTTCCGAAACTGCGTGAGGAGTTCTCGCTGTCGAATGTGAATCAACTGCCCCGCTTGAGCAAGGTGCTCGTGAATTCGGGCATCGGCCGATTCCTGGAGAATCAGAAGCTCAAGCCGGAGATTCGAGACACTGTCATCGACACGCTGACGACCATTACCGGTCAGAAGCCCATCATGGTGATGGCCAAGCGGTCGGTCGCGAACTTCAAAGTTCGCGAAGGTGCACCGTCAGCCTTTGTGGTCACGCTTCGCCGCGACCGCATGTGGCACTTTGTCGATCGGCTGATGAATCTTGCCATGCCCCGGATCAAGGACTTTCGGGGCGTGAAGGAAACGGCCTTTGATCAGGCAGGCAACTATTCGCTGGGACTGACCGAGCAGGCGGTGTGGCCCGAGATCAACATGGCGCGGGTGAGTTTCACCCACGGCATGAATGTCAATATCTGTTTCGAGCAGTCCAACCCGGAGATGAGTCGTTTCATTCTTCGAGAGTTGGGCATGCCGTTCGCAAGGAAGGACGACTGAGTCATGGCAAGCAAACGAGTTTTCGCCAAGATGCAGAAGGAACCGAAGTTCTCGACGCGCAAGCGGAACCGGTGCATGCTCACCGGTCGCAGCCGAGGTGTCTACAGGAAGTTCGGGATCAGCCGCATCATGCTGCGTCAGTTGGCGCTTCAAGGCAAGATCCCCGGAATGCGGAAAGCCAGTTGGTGAGGAACCTGGGCCATGGTGCCCGTGTGGAGTGATTCAATGTCACAGCAAGATCTGACAGCCGACATGTTGACCCGGATTCGCAATGCGGTCCGCAACCACGCCGAGGAGGTTATCTGCCTCGACAACCGTCTCAACCGCGGTGTCGTGCAGGTCCTTCAGGACGAGGGCTACATCAATGGCTGGGATACCGAGCAGGTTGGCGCCCGGGTGCACCTGCGAGTCAAGCTGAAGTACGGCCCTCGGGGTGAGGACATCATTCGCGAGTTGCGACGCGTGTCCAAACCCGGCTGCCGGGTGTATGCGGGTGTATCGGATATTCCGCGGCCCATGCAGGGTCTCGGAACCGCGATCGTGTCGACGAGCTCGGGCGTCATGAGTGACCGCCGAGCTCGCTCAGAGCGTGTTGGCGGCGAAGTCGTAGCGATTGTGAACTGAGGTAGAACCATGTCGCGCATTGGAAAGAAACCAATCGAAGTGCCGAAGGGCGTCAAGGTCGACTGCAAGTCGAATGACCGCAGCATCGGTGTGAGTGGCCCCAAGGGATCCCTCACCTACACGTGGCATGCCGTCGTTGATGTCGACTTTGACGAATCCTCGTCGGTGATCAGGTGTGCCCTCGACGAGGGCAGGATCGGCGAGCGGACCGCTCGGGCGCAGTGGGGAACGACCCGCAGCCGGATCCAGAACATGGTGACCGGCGTCACGCAGGGTTACACCAAGGTGCTCAACATTGTTGGGGTGGGCTGGAACGCCAAGCCTATGGGCAAGAACATTCAGTTGAATGTCGGGTACTGCCATCCCGTCGACATTCCCGCGCCCGAGGGCGTGGAGTTCGAGGTCGAGAACGGAACCCGTATCAAGATCACAGGTGCAGACAAGCATGCGGTCGGGCAGTTCGCCGCGAACATCAGAGATCAGCGTCGCCCCGAGCCGTACAACGGCAAGGGCATCCTCTACGCCGGCGAGATCATTATTCGCAAGCAGGGCAAGGTGTTCGGAGCTTGATCGTCGGATCAAGGGAGTCATACGTCATGAAGCGCAACGAACAACGCATTGGACGGCGAACCAGACGCAAGCGGGGCATTCGGCGCCGAATCTTCGGCATGCCCGATCGTCCCCGTCTGACGGTATTCAGGAGTTCCAAGCACATCTACGCCCAGGTCATCGACGACTTGAGCGGGAAGACGCTCGCCTCGGCCTCGACGAACGAGAAGGCGTCGAGTGGCACCAGTGGCGGCAACACGGCTGCGGCGACGGAAGTCGGCAAGCGATTGGCCGAGCGGGCGACCGCGCAGGGTGTGGCGAACGTCGTGTTCGACAGAAATGGTTTCAAGTATCACGGTCGGGTCAAGGGCCTGGCCGACGGTGCCCGTGAGAACGGGCTGAAGTTCTGAGCCGGATCCGCGGCAGAAGACAGGTGTATTTCAATGGCTGAATTCCTCGAAGCATCAGGCGGCATCGAATCGACCACGGTCGGCGTATTTCGCACGGCTGCGACCGTCAAGGGTGGTCGCCGCTTCAGTTTCTCGTCGCTCGTCGTGGTCGGCGACCGCAATGGTCGCGTAGGAGCTGGTTACGGCAAGGCGAATCAGGTTCCTCCCGCCATCGAGAAGGCGCAGAAGATCGCCAAGCGAAACATGCGTCTCTATGCCATGCAGGGCCGGACGATCCCTCATGAGGTCGAGGGCCGATACGGTGCCTGCCGTGTGCGGCTGGTGCCAGCCTCACCCGGTACGGGCGTTATCGCTGGAGCCTCGGTTCGCGCCGTGCTTGAGATGTTCGGGCTGCAGGACTGCCTGACGAAGTCGTTCGGATCGAACAACCCCAAGAATCTCGTCAAGGCCGTCATCGACGGGCTCTCGAAGCTGCAGAGCAAGTCGGATGTCGAGCAGTTGCGGGGCGTCAAGCTGGGCGTGACCGACGTCGAGGAGATGATCGCCCGCGGCTCGACTTTCGTGACAACGGCCAACGCCGAAGCCGAAGCGGAGGAGCCCGAGGGGGATGATTCGGATGGTGCCTCTGCCGAGGCGACCGAAGAACCGGCCACCAAGAGTGCCGAATCGCAAACGGAGTCCACCGCGGAGTGACGCGTCGGCGTCCCCAGGAGAGTCAGTCCAATGATGATTCATGAAATCACGTCGAAAGTTGGCCGCTACAAGGCTCGCAGGCGAATCGGCCGCGGACCCGGCAGCGGCCACGGCAAGACTTCAGGTCGCGGCCACAAGGGCGCGGGCTCACGCTCGGGCGCCAAGCGGCGGGCCTACTTCGAAGGTGGCCAGATGACCTGGGCTCGGCGGATGCCGAAGCGTGGGTTCACGAATGCTCAGTTCAGGACCGAGTACCACGTGGTCAACCTGAAGTCACTCGAGGATCGCTTCGCAGAAGGCGATTCCGTGACAGCCGAGTCGCTCGCCAAGGTGGGATTGATTCGAGACACGAAGAAGCCCGTGAAGGTGCTTGGCGAGGGTGATCTCACCAAGAAGTTGGACGTGACTGCCACGAAGCTGTCCAAGTCGGCCGAGGCCAAGATCAAAGCCGCGGGCGGGAGCGTGACGCTCGTGGAGAAGAAGAAGTGGACTCGAGCGGCCGGCAAACCTGCAAAGCCTGCCGCCGAGGCGAAGCCCGAAGCAGAGAAGAGTTCCTCCGAAGAGTGATCGCAGCGGACGCACGACGTCCAAAGGAAGTTGACCCGGCATGTTCAACGCCGTTCTCAACATCTTGAAGATTCCCGAACTTCGCAACCGTGTGCTGTTCACACTTGCGATGATCGCGATCTATCGCATCGGCTTCTGGATTCCGCTCGTCGGGGTCGATCAGACGCAGCTTGAGGAACTCGCTCGCCAGTCGGCCACTGAGGCCACCGGATTCGGCAAGTTGCTCGAATACGTGTCGGTCTTCTCTGGCGGCTCCTTCAAGCAGTCGACTATTTTCGGCCTGGGCATCATGCCCTACATCACCGCGTCGATCATCTTCCAGTTGCTGCAGTCTGCGGTTCCGCGGCTTCAGGAACTCAAGAAGGAGGGGGCCAGCGGTCAGCAGAAGATCACCGAGTGGACGCGGTACGCCACGATCGCCATGTGCGTGATTCAGGGCTTCATGTGGATGAAGTTCCTGCAGGGGCAGGGGCTGGTGCAGCCGCAGTTCCGGACGCAGACGGGCATCCTGGTCTTCTACTTCTCCGGATTGACCGCGCTGACGGCGGGCAGCATCTTCCTGATGTGGCTGGGCGAGCAGATCGACAAGTACGGCATCGGTAACGGTGTTTCCCTCATTCTGACGGCGGGAATTGTGTCCCAGATGCCGATGGCGATCGGTTGGCTGGCGAACAACGTCGACTTCTCGCTGCAGAGTGGTGAAGGGAGCGTCGGGGTGCTCGGCATCCTGTTCCTGATCGTCGCATTCGTGATCGTGGTCGCGGGTTCGATTCTCATTACGGTCGCGCAGCGGAGGATCCCGATTCAGCAGGCGAAACATACGCGTGGCCGCCGCACCTACGGCGGACAGAAGCACTACCTGCCACTGCGGGTCAATCACGCGGGCGTGATGCCAATCATCTTCGCCTCGTCGCTGCTGATCTTCCCTTCGTCGTTCCTCGGCTACCTCGCCACATCGGTGTCCCAGGACTCGCCGCTGTGGTGGCAGAACATCGTGTACTTCATGAATCGGAACTTCCAGTTCGGGGAGTATCCGTACATCGTGTGCGAAATCATCCTGATCTACTTCTTCAGTTACTTCTGGACGACTGTTGTCTTCAGTCCTGACGACATGTCGCAGCAGTTGCGGGAGAACGGGAGTTTCATCCCGGGCCTTCGACCGGGACCTCGAACGGCCGAGTACCTGGAGACAGTGGTCGAGCGGATCACCTATGTCGGCGCCGGGTTCCTCGCGATCATCGCGGTGATTCCCTCGATGGTGGCCAGATACATGGACATACCATTCTTCGTTTCGAGCTTCCTGGGCGGTACCGGACTGCTGATCGTGGTCAGCGTGGGTCTGGATCTCATCCAGCGCATCGAAGCGAACCTGCTCATGCGTAATTACAGCGGATTTATCACTGGGCCCGATGCGGCCCGGAGGGGTGGCGGGTCCGCCACCCGTTCATAGGAGGTCCCCAGGGACGCAGTTCATGGCAAAAGAGGAAAAGATCGTCCTCGACGCCGTCGTCACCGAGGCGCTGCCCGATACCCGGTTCATGGTTGAACTGGAGAACGGCCAGAAGATTCTCGCGTACATCAGCGGTCGAATGCGAAAGTTCTACATCCGCATTCTTCCCGGCGACACCGTCAAGGTCGAGATCAGTCCCTACGACATGACCAAGGGACGCATCGTCTACCGCCAGTAGGACCGAAACGGAAAGCACCATGAAAGTCAAAAGCAGCATCAAGAGAAAGACCAAGGACTGCCAGATCGTGATCCGCAAGGGTCGCCGGTATGTCATCAACAAGAAGAATCCGCGGCTCAAGCAGCGGCAGGGCTGATCGCCGCCAGGCGACACGACGGAGCGAAACCATGCCACGTATTGCAGGCATCGACATTCCAGAGAAGAAGAAGATCCGGTACTCCCTCCGGTACATCCACGGGATCGGCCCGCGCTTTGCGGACTTGATTCTGGAGCAGGCGGGCGTTGATCCGGACCTCCGCGCCGGAGATCTGTCGGAAGCGGACGTCGTTCAGATCGCCGGCATCATCGATGACGGGTATCTGGTCGAGGGTGCCCTGCGGCGGCATGTGGCCCAGAACGTGCAACGCCTCCGGGACATTCGGAGTTACCGGGGTGATCGACATCGCCGCGGACTGCCAGTTCGAGGGCAGCGGACCAAGTGCAACGCCCGGACCCGCAAGGGCAGGAAGCGCACCGTTGCAGGTAAGAAGGGCGTCAAGTGATCGCACGAGCGTGAGGATCTGAGCCGGACATGGTCCGGAGGAAGTACACATGGCCAAGAAGAAAGCCAGAAAGAACATCGGCAAGGCGATCGTCTACGTGACCGCCTCGTTCAACAACACGATCATCACCTTCACGGATCTTGGTGGAGAGACACTCTGCTGGGACTCCGCAGGCACGGTCGGCTTCAAGGGGGCGCGAAAGGCGACCCCGTTCGCCGCGACCCGCGCAGCCGAACGCTCGGCGTCAAAGGCCAAGCGAATGGGTGTTCGTGAGGTGGAAGTTCGCGTCAAGGGCCCTGGCGGCGGTCGCGAGGCCGCCATCACCGGGCTCGATCACGCCGGGCTCATCGTGACTGCCGTGGAAGACCATACGCCGATTCCGCACAACGGATGTCGGCCCAAGAAGCAGCGCCGCTGCTGAGTGAATCGGCTCCCCGCGTGGGGCGCGTCGGTTCGGATGAAGAAGGCGTTCGCCGCGAGCAGTAGTGCGGCGTACGACCGTGAGATCCGGATCGAGTCCATTTGGAAACATCTGCTGCGTATTCAGGAGTATTGACATGCACGTTCGATGGAGAGGTCTTGAGTTGCCGGCCCGAGTCGATGTGGACGCCGAGTCCCGCACCGATTCATTCGCCCGCTTCACCGTCGAGCCCCTTGAGCGGGGTTTCGGCACGACCATCGGAAACAGCCTTCGCCGGATTCTGCTGAGCAGCATCGAGGGTGCCGCGATCACGACGGTGTCCGTCGGCGGCGTTGAGCATGAGTTCACGACGATTCCCGGTATGAAGGAGGACGTCACGGACCTGCTGCTGAACCTCAAGGGCCTGGTCGTCGCGATCGACACCGATGACGAGGGGGCCAAGACGATGAGCCTTCGAGCCAGTGGCCCGGGTGCCGTGACGGCCGACCTCATCGAGGCTGATCCGGCGATTCGGATTCTGAACCCTGATCAGCAGATTGCCACGCTGACGGAGTCCGTCGATCTCGACATTGAGATGACCGTCAATCGCGGTCGCGGGTATTCGCCCGCGAGCGAGCGGCACCTTCGCAGCGCGGAGGAGCAGGTCATCGGGCAGATTGAGGTGGACGCGATCTACAGCCCTGTACTTCGAGTTCGCTTCCGAGTGGAAGACACCCGGGTGGGCCAGAAGACCAACTTCGACCGGCTCGTCATGGATGTGTGGACCGACGCGACCGTGACGCCGGAGATGGCGCTGACCGAGGCCTCGAAGATCCTTCGCAAGCACCTCAACCCGTTCGTACAGGTCGAAGAGCCCGGCGAGATGCGCGTGTCGGATGAGGCCGCCGCCGCTGCTGCGGTCGACGACAGCCTGATCAATAAACTCAACACCCCCGTGACCGAACTTGACCTGACGGTGCGCTCGAGCAACTGCCTTGAGTCCGCTGCGATTGCGACGGTCGCGGAACTCGTCATTCGGAGTGAAGCGGAACTGCTGGCGCTGCGGAGTTTCGGGAAAACATCGCTTCGTGAGATCGTCAAGAAGCTTGAAGAGATGGGACTCGCGCTCGGCATGCGTCTTCCCGAAGGATTCACCGTTCCCGAAGGGGCGTACAACGGCTGAGGCCGAGAGACTCTCCGCCCCCGTGAGGCGGCGTGGGAGCCAGGAGATGTGTCATGCGGAATCGCATACAAGGCAAACAACTGAATCGAGACAGCGAACATCGCCGCGCGATGCTTCGCAACCTTGCCGCAGGGCTCTTTGAGCACGGTCAGATCGAAACGACCATGCCCAAGGCCAAGGCGGTGCAGCCTTTCGTCGAGAAGATCATCACGATTGCCAAGAAGGGTGGGCTTCAGGCGCGCCGGCAGATCGAGTCGCGTTTGAATGATCGCAAGATCCATGCATGGGTCGCCGATCCCAACGTGCCCGACTCCCGCAAGGACAACCCATGGTTCGATCTTCCCGCAGCCTCCGATATCGAGTTCAATCGATATGGCGAACTGAGGAAGTCTCCGAGGCTTGTGCAGCACGTCATGACGGCAGTGGCGGACCGTTTCCGTGACCGGGATGGTGGCTACACGCGAGTCGTTCGGACGGGACGGCACCGGCTCGGAGACGGAGGTGACATCGTCATTCTCCAACTCGTCGGTGAGGAGCAAGGTGCTCAGATCGGTGGCGGGACGTCCTCGCGACGCCAGCAGGCCGATCGCCGCACTGCCTTCGCAGCGTCTCTGCGTAAGGGTGGGGCGGTGGCCGAGGAAGCCGTCGTTGAGGATGCGGGAGTCGAAGAGGCAGAGGCTGAAGTCGCTGCTGATGAGGCAACCGAGGAGGCTGCGGCCACCGATGCGCCCGATATCGAGAAGGGCGCCGAAGCGGCGGCAGAGGGTGACGAGGACACTGCTGAGGCGGACGACGAGAAGAAGTCCGACGAGTAGCGTCATTGAATTGAATGCTTCTTCAATGGGGTCAGGTACCTGATGCAGGTATCTGACCCCATTTCTCGTATCCTTCCCCAACATGCTCGCTGAACTGGACACCACTGAATCTGCGGCATTGGCAGACCTCGACGCAGCTGGGGATGCCGCCGCGATCGAGGCATGGCGCATCGATTGGCTTGGTTCGAAGGGTCGCTTGAAGTCGCTCATGGGCCGCATGAAGGACGTTCCGCCGGAAGGTCGCCCGGCGTTCGGCCAGCGGATGAATGCGATGAAGAAGACGCTCGAAGCGGCCTACACCGAGCGAAGGGGAGCGGGCCAGCGGACTCCGAGCGGCCCGACGCTCGACGTGACCGAGCCGGGTGCTCCAACGGGTCTCGGTCAGCGGCACATTATCAGCCGCACCATCGCCGAGATTCTGGAGGTCTTCGCCAGAATGGGCTTCGAGCCGGCAACGGGCCCTGAGGTCGAGGACGAGTGGCACAACTTCACGGCGCTCAACGTGCCCGAGTCCCACCCCGCCCGTGAGCCCATTGACAACTTCTATCTCGACGGAGGGGGCATGCTCCGCTCACAGACCTCGACGGTGCAGATCCGGGTGCTGGAGAACACACCTCCGCCGGTCCGCATCGTGGCAGCCGGGCGGGTGTATCGGCCGGACACGCACGACGCGACCCACTTCAGCATGTTTCATCAGGTTGAGGGGCTTTGGGTTGATCGTGGCGTCACGATGGTTGATCTCAAGAGCACGCTGCTCGGGTTTGCGCACGCCTATTTTGGCGAAGAAGCCGAAGTGCGGATGCGACCGAGTTTCTTCCCATTCACCGAGCCGTCTGCGGAAGTCGACATGAAGATGCGGATCAAGGGGCAGTGGCAGTGGGTCGAACTCGGTGGATGCGGTCTGGTCGATCCCAACGTCCTGACGGCCGTCGGTCTTGACCCGGAGACCTGGTCCGGATTCGCGTTCGGCCTTGGTGTGGAACGCATTGCCATGCGCAAATACGGCATCGCCGACATTCGCTGGCTGTTTGAGAACGATGCCAGATTCCTGAGACAATTCTGATGAGGCAGGGGTACAACCGATGATGAGTGAAGGGCAGGGTGGATTTTCAGGATTGAGCGACCCCGGACTCGCGCCGCTTTCGCGGGCCAGTGTGCCACAGTGGGTTGCGGTCGTGTCGATTGTGATCGGCTGCCTGGGCATTCTGTGCTGGGGCGGACAGGGACTGCGGAGCATGTTCGCCTCAACGATGACCGATGTGCCCCAGAACCAACCGCCGCAGTCATCGGGGCATCGGGCGTTTGAGGCGGGGGGCTACATCGCCGGAGTGCTCTTGGGACTGTGGCTCATCGTGGCCGGAAGCGGCAGCGTGTCGGGAGCTGCGTGGGGTCGAACCGGGTTGCGGATCTGGGCGGTCGCCCGAATCGTGGTGGCCATCATCGGCGTGCTCGGCGCGATCTACTGGTTGGATGAGGTTGTTGCCGCGTCGTTCCAGGCCATGCAGGCTGACCTGGCCCAAGGTGACGAGGCAGCGGCCGCTACGCCGCCGCTGACAGAGGAGTCCTTGCGTGCATTCACGATCGGGGCGATTGCCGTCACGACCATCGCAGTATGCATCTGGCCGATTCTGGTACTCGCCACGACGCGGAGGCGACAAGGAGCGTAGACCTCATGACGGATGTGCTGCAGGAATTGCGATGGCGGGGCCTTCTCCACCAGACGACCGCGGACGAGGCGCTTCCAGCCTTCCTGGCCGAGGACATGCGGACGTGTTATTGCGGTTTCGATCCTACGGCGGAGAGTCTCACGATCGGCAATCTCGTGCCGATGATGCTGCTCGCCCATTGGCAGCGGGCAGGGCACCGGCCCATTGTGCTGATGGGTGGCGGAACCGGGCTCATCGGCGACCCGTCCGGGAAGGAGGCGGAGCGGTCGCTGAGGACAAGAGAGGTCGTGGAAGCCAATGTCGCTGCCCAGCGGAAGATCTTCGGAGCCGTACTGGACTTCGACAGCGGCGCGCCCAACGCGGCCACGATTGTCAACAACGCCGACTGGCTCTGTGATCTGAGATTGATCGACGTACTGCGGGACGTCGGAAAGCACTTCTCGGTCAACGTGATGATTCAGAAGGACTCGGTTCGTGAGCGGCTGCACAACCGCGAGCAGGGGATCTCGTACACCGAGTTCTCCTACATGATCCTGCAGGCCTATGACTTTCTGCATCTCCGCCGGACGCAGGACTGCACGGTGCAACTGGCGGGGTCCGATCAGTACGGGAACATCGTGGCGGGCATCGACCTCATTCGGCGGTCCATGCAGCGTGAGCCAGAGCGTGTCGCCCGCGGATTCGGGATCACCGCGCCGCTGGTCACCAAGGCCGACGGCACGAAGTTCGGGAAGACGGAGTCGGGGGTCGTCTGGCTGACGGCGCCGCAGACCTCGCCCTGGGCCTTCTATCAGTTCTGGCTCAATGCCAGCGATGAGGATGCCGGGAAGTTCCTGCGGTTCTTTACGTTTCTGGGCAGGGAAGAGATCGAGGCGCTCGAACGCAGGCACGCCGCTGCGGCCCACGAGCGTGAGGCGCAGCGTGTCCTGGCGCAGCAAGTGACCGCGATGATGCACGGCAACGACGAAGTGAAGCGGGTGGAAGCAGCTGCGGCGGCCCTCTTCGGCGGTGACATCCGTGAACTGGATGAGGCCATGCTCGAGGCGGTCTTCGCCGACGTGGCGTCCAGCCAGCACGCCCGACCAGCACTCGATGGCGATGGCATTGCGGTTGTTGAGGTATTGGCTGAGACAGGACTCGCCGCCTCAAAACGTGAGGCCAGACAATTCCTCTCAAGCGGCAGCATCTCGGTCAACGGCCAGAAACTTCCCCCCAACACTGCCGCCGCGCGAATGCTGGTGGCTGACGATCTGCTTCACGGCAGAACGATTCTGCTCAGGCGGGGCAAGAAGGCATGGCACTGCACCCGCTGGCAGTGACTACTTCGAAGATGTAATCGTAAGCGATACGGCCGGGTGGGCATCGTCCTTCACCGTGGCGGTGATCGGAGTTGCGGTCCCGTCCGCATTGAGGATGGCAAAGAACGAGATCGGCTTCGACTCGATGCCACGCTCCTTGTCATTCGTGGACAGGTGTACCACGCCGATCACCTGCGCGCGGCCCGCCTGTACTTCTGAGATGTCCTCGGGGGACGCTTCGATGGTGACATCGGTAAGCATTGCTTGCGTGAGTTCGATTGCGTAGGCCTCGAAGTCCTGCGGTGTCGAGATGATCTGGATGCGAACTCGGGGGACGACGGCCCGCCGCTGTCGTGCGACGAGTTGGAAAGACACGAGTGCCGTGGGCGGATCAATCGTGACGGATGCCGGCAATCGCAGCATCTCAGGCAGCATGAGCGCACACTCGACGGTATGCAGGACGCCGGGCTCGAGTCTGGCGACATCCCGGGGATCCACCACGGCGTCCACGACAATGGTCTCGGGCAGATCGTGGATGACGTTGCGAGGCGCTCGAACGCTTACTTCCTTAGGTGTCACCGACACGTCCTGAACGGTCGAAGCCGTCTGAATGTCTGCTCGCGTGACGGCGGTGCGACTCACGAACTCGGTGATGTCCACGATGGCCGCCGGAGGATCGACCCCGACGATCGTGACGCCGGTCTCGGCGATCATCTGGGCGCTCTGGAGCAGTCGGATGAGCGGCGAAATCTCCTGAGCGCCATGCTCTGCAGGCAGCGGAATCTGGATCGGGGACGAGGTGAGCAGGTTGCGGGCCTCGCGGACGCTGATCGCCGGGCCCTCGAGCGTGACTGTGACCGGGATCTGGGCAGGCGAGACCTGGAATCGATCTCCGGCGGCGTCGCTGGCCACCGTGAACTCCAGCCGGCCCGCCAGCGTTTCGATCTGTCGTGTCTTGGCCGCTGCCAGGAGCCAGATCAACAGCGTGACGACGGTGACCAGAACGATTGTTCCGAACTCACGGGGCCACCTCATGCCGCGTCTCCCTGTGATTCCACGACGATCTCGTCGAGGGAGTCGTGCAGGTGGCGACGAAGTGTCTCGGCGAGCCGATCGGTGGCGATCGGGCTCTCCAGACTCCCCGCATCGGCAATGCTCACCGTGCCGGACTCCTCGCTCACGACGATGACCAGACAGTCGGACTCGGCGGACAGTCCGACCGCAGCACGGTGCCGCGATCCATACTTCGCGGGGAGCACGCCGTCCTCGGCCAACGGGAATTGAACACCCGCAGCAAGCACTCGCTCGCCGCGGATGACGACCCCGAGATCGTGCAGCGGGCTGTTGGGCCAGAAGATCGACTCGAGGAGTGCTGGATTGAGTCGCGCATCCAGCGGCTGACCGCCTTCGATCAGGCTGCCCAGCCGAATGTTCCGCTCGATGGCGATGATCGCGCCGAACTGGCTGCGACTCAGGAATCCGACCGCCTCGGCGATCGCGTCAACTCTGGAGTCGGCCGCTTCCCGGCGCCCCGGTCGCAACAGCCTTGCTTGCCCGAGCCGCATGGTTGCCTGTCGAAGTTCGGGTTGGAAGATCACGATGAGCAGCACCGCGACGATTCCGACGAGGTAGTTGACGATGAAGTTGAGTCGCGCCAGCCGCTCTGTTCCCAGCCCGAGCAGTTGCAGAATGACAAAGGCCGCCAGCAGTACTGCGAAACCCTTGACGATGCCCGCCCCCCGGGTTCCCCGCAGAAAGCGGACAGTGAAGTAGACCACGAACCAGATGACTGCCAACTCGATGAGCAGTTCCAGAAGGTCGATGCTGAGAAGATCCGATGGCACGGGGGCGAACACCCTTGGGATTCAAGTGGATGGTGGTGCCGAGTATACTTCGCTCATCTTTCTCCCATTGGGAAGCGGACATTCATGGCTGGCGCAGATGGCACATATCAGGTAGCACGGTCGACCGGCCGCTGCGAGGCAACCGGCGAGGTGCTTGAGGCGGGGTCGGCGTGCGTCGCTGCACTGTGCGACGGACCCGCGGAGGAAGGATTCCGGCGGCTGGACTACTCGGTCGAGGCCTGGGACAGGGGGGCCCGGCCGGAAGGGCTCTTCAGCTTCTGGCGAACGACGGTGCCCGAGCCGAAGGCGGCCAAGCGGCTCTTCGTTGATGACGAAGTGCTGTTGGATCTGCTGGACCGGTTGGCGGATGCCGAGGATCCGAAGAAGGTCGCTTTCCGGTTCGTGATCACGCTGGTGCTGCTCCGCAAGCGGCTGGTGAAGTTCGAGCGGCGGGAAGCCTCGCCGGACGGCGTTCGGTGGCACCTGAGCCGCCGGGGTGACTCGGGGCAGACGTGGGTGGTGTGCGATCCTGAATTGGGTGATGAGGACATCGTCGACCTGCATGAGCAGTTGGGCGAAGTGCTTCAAGGGGAGCTGTAGCATGCGGTGGTGGCTGCTCCTGGTGGTGGGAGTGTTCACCGGATGTGTGGCGGGACCGGACCGCTCGTCAGGGTCGAGCGTCATTGACGGCGGCGCGCCGGCGGTGCTTGAGCGATGGGCCATCCGGTGTGAGGGGTTGCAGTGGCTTCGGCTCAAGGGGCAGATTCAACTGGAGTGGGAGGAAGGTGCCCAGGGCCACCGCACTGCTCGAAAGGAGCAGGGCGACATGGAGGTCCTGCTGGATGGACACGAGCACGCCTCGCTTCGAATCACCAAGTTTGGTGACGTCAAGTTCTGGGTGGGGATGACGCCCGATCGGTACTGGGAGTTCGACATGATCTCCGAGCCATCCGTGCTCCGAGTCAGGCCACCATCGATCGACGATGGTGGCCTGATGATCAGCCCCTCCCTGTTTCGCATGCTCCTGGCGCTGGATCCCTGGCCGGATGCAGCGTCCGTCGAGCGCAGCGGGACCTCCCTGAAAGTCACGGCCGATGTGATCGGCGGCACCCTGGTGGCGACGCTGCGGGCGTCCGATCTTCGAGTCGAACAGGTCGTCGTGGATCTGGGTGACACAGGTCGATTCACCAGCGAGCACCGATGGACCACCGGCGCGATTCGCGTCCAGGATGCGCCCCAAGCGCGGCCGCTGGCATCGGTCGTCGATCTTCACGTTCCGGAAGCGCTGATCAAGGTCAGCACTTCGACGGCGAGGGCGTTTTCAGAAGAGGCGATTCGCCCTGTCGCCGATATCTGGTTCGATCTGGATCGCGTGCGGGCGCATCTCAGACCGGATGTTGTCGAATGATCGCAGGCCTGCTGTTGGCTGCCGCAGCCGCTGCCTCGATGCAGGCCTCCCAGGGGACCGGGTTGTGGTTCACCTGCTGGGAGGCTGGTACGCCGCCGGTGATGCGGCTGTGCCTTCAGGGCCCCGAAGCGGACGGCAGGCAGTATGTGTCGCTGCGGGCGCTGAGCGGAGAACCGCGTGCGATAGCCGCCCACGGGGACTCGGTCTGGGTGCTTCCCGAGCAGGGGGAGGGAGCCGCTGTGTCGCTCCTGGCACTTCGAGCCAGGTGGGACGCCCAGATGGAGTCATGGCGAACATCGCCCCCACAGGGACTCGATCGACTCCCACCGCTGGAGGCAGACGGGGCGGTCGAGCTGCTGGTGGGAGGCCCCGCCGGGCCGGTGCTGTTGAGCCGACGGCAGGGTGGCAACGTCCTGGCGGTGCACGCCCTCCGGCGTGGGGCGTGGCACACGCTGCCAGAGGTCCGCACCGAGGACACGCCCATTGCCGGCGTGGCCACCGCCGACGATGTGACGCTGCTGACCCGCAGCGATGAAGGCGAGGCGGCGCTCTGGCGATTCGTCGTCGGCCCGGATGAGTGGTCCAGAACAGCCCTCGCCGGGATCGAGGGGACTCCACATGATCTCGTGCGATCGGGGCGTTCGCTGCTGCTTGGACTCCAGCATGACGACGGGACGCGAATGCTTGCGTGGGTACAGGACGGGGCGGTCGTGCCCTGGGCGTCGTTCGACGATGTCGGTGATGACGCGACCCTGTTGGCGTCCGAATCCGGACTCCATATGTTCAGAATGGACGGCGAGACTCCGATGGTCCGCGTGCTCGATCGGGCGTCGGGGGAGGCAGGCGTGTGGGAACCGCTGAGGCTTCGATCGAATCTCGGGGGGCGGTTGTGGTCGCTGGCCGTCTCGATCAGCATTGCCCTGGTGGTCGTGTTGATGCTCGTCTTCGGTCGGAGCAGCAAGGTCGTCTCGCTTCCGGAGGGATGCCAGGTCGCCCCGCTTCCACGCCGCGTGGTGGCATTTTTCATCGACTTCGTTCCGGGCGTCGTGGCCATCCCGATCGTCCTGGGCGCATCTCCGCTCGATCTGGCTTCGGCGGTGCTTACGGGACCCATTCCCGCGACCATTCCGGTGCTGCTGGTCGCCGCTGCGACAACCGTGGCGTGGGGGATCATCTGGGAGGTGCCCACGAACCGCACGCCCGGGAAGCGGATCATGGGGCTCCGCGTCGCTCGGCTCCGCGGAGACGGCATTGTCTGGTGGCGAACTGCTGCCAGAAACCTCTTGAAGGGGGTCACCATTCTGGTGCCCCCGCTGGCCATCATCGTGGTGCTCGGTCCGCTTGGGCAGGGGCCCGGCGATGCAGCCACCGGAACCCTGGTGGTGCAGTGCGGCGGAGGGCCCAAAAAAGTCTGATCGAGGGCCGCGGACGTCCGATATGACACTGACGTTGGTGAATGGACTCGCCGGCGGTGGAGTGATCCATGACGGAACAACTGCCCTTGGCGCGGGGGGCCCTGTGTATCGGTGATCCTGAGTTTGAGTTGCCCGCAGGCATCCAGGCGGTGTCCTCGGTCTCAGCGGCGCTGGACGCCGTGGCCAGCGGTCGGTTTGCCGTGGTGGTCCTGATGCCGCAGCCGGATGCGACGCTCGAGTCCTTGAGCGGCCGCGTACGGGATGTCTGCCCCACCACGACCGTGATCTCCATGGACGACCTCGGTTCGACTGGCGGATCGGAGGCGGGGCCGACGTTGTTGGATCAACTTGTTGCTTGGGGGCGGCAGCGGCATCGAGCCGCCATCGAGACGAGTGTCCGCCAGTTGGGCGGGGCGCCAGCCGGAGAGGCTGCGTGTCGGGCTCAGGATGAGTTGGTCGGCGGTGGGGAGGCCATGTCGGGCTTTCGAAGTCGGCTTCGACAGGTGGCCGAGCACGACGTGCCGACGCTGATCCACGGGCCTTGCGGAACTCCGCTGGACGCGGCCGCCCGGTGGCTGCATGACTCCAGCATCCGGCGTGAGGGCCCCTTCGTTCCGATCGACTGTCGCGGCGGCACAGCATCTCAGCTGCTCATGAGGATCTTCGGGCATGCGGCTGGGGCCTTCCCTGGAGCGTCTGAGCCGGGGCCGTCGGCCATCGGCCTGGCCGCAGGTGGAACGCTGCTGCTTGACGGCATCGACAACGCAAGCGAGCAGGTGCAGTTGCGGCTCGTTGAATTGCTCCGTGACGGTCACTGGGCCGCGGTGGGAAGTGACGTGCCGCGCGTGGGGCAGACCCGCGTGGTCATTACGCTGCGGCAGGCACCTTTGCAGGCACTTGTGGAAGGCACGCTGCGCAGGACCCTGATGGACCGGGTGTCCGGGCACATTGTGCGGATGCCTTCCCTCCAGGACCGCGCCGAGGACCTTCCGGATCTCATCTGCCATCACATCACCCAGTCTGCCGCCAGGCTTGGGCGTCCACGGCCGGAACTCGATCAGGACCTCTTGAGCGTGTTGGTCGCCGCGAAGTGGCCGGGGCATGATCGAGAACTGGAACTGGTGTGCGAACGGTTGGTGCTGCACGCCACGACGCGGTCACTTGATCCCTCAACGCTGGCGGGCTGGGTGGAGGCATCCTCCGGCGGCGAAGGCCGGCGGGGAATGATCTGCGACGGTGGGCGGACGCTGGCTGATCTGGAGCGAACTGCCATTCTGGCGACGCTCCGACATCACAAGGGGCACCGTCGACGAAGCGCCGCAGCATTGGGCATCGGCGTGCGGACTCTGGGATTGAAACTGAGGCGGTGGAAGGATGCGGCCATCGTGCCCGAAACGCTCTGACCTCGGAGGCCAGCGTGGGAATCAGGCGGATCGGCGGAGGGTCGCCCGCTGCACCATGAGTTGCAGCGTCTGACAGATCAGTTCGACATCCCTCCGCGTCAACGCGGGGTGAATCGGAAGCGCGATGGTGCGGGAAGCAGTCGCAGCTGCGACGGGGCAGGTGGACGCAAGTGAGGAATCCCACTCAGCCGGCAGGTGCGAGAGCCCGGCGGCGGCCTGTATCTCGTGTCGCTCCATGCCTCTGATGATTTCGTCGCGGTCGTCGGCTGAAAACGTCTCGTCCAGGCGGATCACATATCGAGACCAGCACGACACCGCGTCGGGCGTCGTCGCAGGGAGCAGGAGTTCCGGCATGCGAGAGAGCGCGATGGTGTAGGTCTCGGCGGCGTCCGTGCAGACTTCGATGGTGGTCGAGAGCCTTCGAAGCTGCGCGAGCCCGACGGCCGCATTGAGTTCCGAGAGCGCATCGGCCCGAAACGGGCAGAGGGAGCTGTGGTAGGGGGCAGGGCGGCACGCGGCGGCGAGATGTTCATCATCGGTCACGATGGCTCCGCCCTCTCCGGTCGAGATGATGCCTCGCTGCGACAGATCGATGTACGCGGCGCGTCCGAGCGAACCGGCAGGCGCCGCGCCGCAACTGCTTCCAACCCGGGTACCGACCAATTCCACCAGTGGGACCTCATTGCGGGCGCAGATTGCCGCAACGGCGGGAAGGCCTGTTCCCCAGCCGTCACCATGGGAGGCCGCCACGGCGGCCGTCTCGTCGGTGATGCACTGCTCGACCGATGCTGCCGTCGGTACAAGTGTTCCGGGGTCGCAGTCGGCGAACTTCGGAATGCCGCCGACCCGGCGAATCGCTCGAAGGATGGCTGTATCTCCGAGTGCAGGAACGACGACCTCCCGATCCTGCGTGACGCCAACGGCGTGAAGCAGGAGGGAAAGTGCCTGCTCCGACGAGGCAAGCGACACGGCGTGGTATCTCGCAGTTGCCTGAGCGAGCGCCGACTCCAACGCATCGCGGTGGGCGGTCCCACTCAGTCCGGTCGATCTGAGGAGCTCGTCGACCATGCGGCGATCATCCGGAGTCGTCAGGGGATTACTCAGCGGAATGTCAGCGGGCACCGGTACGTCTCCGTCGTGGGGGGCTCATCGAGCCAGCTTCACGAGCGAGGCGACGACGTCGTCGACGATTCCAGAGTGGCGAACGGCGAGCCATGCCGCTTGGGTTCGGACGGCTTCGGAGGCCGTGCTGCTTGCAGCCACGAGTTTCAGGTTGGCGACATCGGCAGCCGCGATGACCTCCTGATCTCGAGCGTGGACGAGCAGGGCGAGCACGTCGGCGGGTCCGACGCCGATTCGGCGAATTGAGGCCACTGCTTCCGCAAGCGATGGCGCGGGCCGTTGGAGCAGGGCCAGCAGCAGCACCTGCTGCTCGATGCCGTCATCCTCCGCTTGGATGAGCCGCGTCCGGAAGGCGTCGGGAGCCCGCTCCAGGAGCAAGGAGGCGCTGCGAACGCCGTGTGATGCGGTCGGGGCGCGAAGGCCAGCCTGCACCGACCGATCGAGAATGCGTTCGAGCAGGGGCACCGCGATGCGATCCTCCCACTGCTCAGACTGCGCCAGTACCCAGGCAATGGTGCGTCGGTGACCGCTCTCGATCAGGCCCTGAAGCGACGGCAGGGCGGTCGTGGGGTCCGCCGCCAGAGCGATTGCTGCGCGAGAGAGCGCTGCGAGCAGTTCATCGTTCTCAAGTCGGGCCCTGCACGCCTCCGGCGTCGCTGTGTTCGTCATCAACAGCAGGAGCGAGAGGTCCACCAGGTGCCGCCGGCGGGTGGTTGCGGCGACTTCTTCGCAGAACAGGTCCACCGCGCCGCTGGCGCGTTGTTCGAGCAGTGTCAGAAGGGCGTACCGTCTCACGCCGTCCGGGCTTGAGGAACGAAGGCACGCTCTGGCGAGGTCGAATCCAGCCTCACTCGGAAGTCGTCGGGTCTGATCCATGGCTTCCAGCGCGGCGTCCAGTTGCTCATTGCTCGGGGTGCCTTGAAGGAGGCGTTCGGTGTCGGCGCGCAGCGACTCGGCGTGCCCGAGATGTGCCAGTTGGGCCGATTGCCGGGCCGCAGCAAGCGGGTTGTCTGAAGTGTCTACAGCGGTGACGGTGGCGGGGGCCACCTCGGCACCGGCCTCGAGCAGCGCGCCGAGAAGCCACAACCTTGAGTCGGCCCGAATCGAGGAATCTTCGAGCAGTCGCTGCATGTCCTCGGTGCCGAGTCGATCGGTCTCAAGTCCCACTGCCAACGCAGACTCCAACGCGATCGGATCCGCCTGAAGCAACGTGGCAGGTTCGAGATGACCATCCGGGGCCAACTCGGCCAGGCCAAGAAGGGCATGTACCTGAATGGCCGGGTCGTCGTCTTCTGTGAGCGATACCAACAGCGGGACAAGCCGCTCGTCATGCAACGCGCGAAGCGCCGAAAGGCGAAGGAGGTGCTCATTGCCTGGTTGAGGTGTGACCGCGCGATCGAGTTCCCTGTGGACCGCGTCCTCCCGCCGATCATCCCATCCCGATGCCTGCGCACCGGCAGTCAGGACCAATGCGGTGGCGAGGCGAAGGGAGCGTCGAGGGCACATGCCGCCAGTCTACCACCGCCCCCGGTGAAACCCACCTCCGGTTCAATGAAAGTCGCTCCCTGTCAGTGCGCCCCGGTGGATCGCCGAGGCCGTGATCACGCAGGCCTCGGCTGAGACATCGCGGCGGCCTGGATCTGGTCACGCAGCACACTGAGTGGTACGCGGGTGCCATCGATCATCGCGTCCTCACCGTGTTCGAGTCTCGACCGCATTCGGCGAACGCCAGCGTGGACCGAGGAGTGGGTCCGCCTGCCCAGTGCGGCGGCAATCTCGGGGTAACTGGCCGTGGTCAGATCCCGAGCGAGCACGGCGATCAGCCCGCGGGCAGCGACGGCCCGTCGGGATCGTCCGGTCCCCTTCAACTCCTCCGTGGTGATCCCCATCATCGGGCACGCGGCGTCTACGAGGGCCCGCGGCGTGATCGGCCGGCGAACGGTGGGTTGCTCCAGCCCCGCAGCCTCTCGGACATCTCGACCGGTCATGGGCCCGGTGCTCCCTCGTACGTTCCGCACGGCGGCGACGCGGGCGAGGAGTCCCTGGATTTCGCGAGCACCGCCTCTGCACTGCGCAGCGATCAGCGCGGCCGTGGCCTGATCCACATCGACGTGGCGGTCCCTGCAGAGTTGCATGGTGACCGCCTGATTCAGCGACTGATCCGGTACATCCACCTGCACGAGCATGCCGCTGGTGCATCGGCTGGCGAGCGAGGAGTTGAATCGCCGGATGACCGACGGGTGAGCATCCGACGCCAACACGATTCGCGCTCCGGAGAGCGCCATTGCGTCGATCGTGTGCAGCACCTCTTCCTGCGTTCGGGTCTTTCCCGCAATGAAGTGGACATCATCAATGGCGAGCAGGTCGAGCCGCCGCATGGTTCGGCGATACCGCTCCAACTGATTGTGCCTGACCGCCTGAATGAACTGATTTGTGAACGCCTCGCCGGTCATGTACCGCATCGCGCCGCCACGGTGGACGTTCTGGAATCGTCTGCAGATGCCCTGAAGCAAGTGCGTCTTGCCGACGCCGCACGCACCATGGATGAAGAGCGGCGAGAAGTGATGCCCGTTGGGGTCATCGATCAGGTTGCGGGAGGCTGTATAGGCAAGTTGATTACTCGGGCCGACAACGAAGTCCTTCAAGTCCAGAAGACGCCGCCTCGGCCGCCCTTCGCGGTGCTCGCCTCCAGCGTCCGGGCATGTGTTGGGGTTCGGCGAGCCGCTCGCCGCTGCAGTGCTCGGCGGCTCGATGGAATCGGCGTCGAACGAGATGGTGGCCTCGTGACCACCCACCGCTCTGGCAACGGAGCAGAGGTCGCCGAGAAAGCGACGCTCAATCCACTCTGCCTCGAATCGCGACGGTGCCTGAACGGTGAGCACGCCGTCCTGCATGGTCATGGAGGCCTGCTCAAACCACATGCGGTACGGGGTTGAGCCGATGCGCTTCGCTACGTGGCTTGCCAGGTCGTGAGTGAGTGAGGTGGAGGGCACGCGTACGGTCCTGTTTCGCGATTCCTGAGCGGGGGCGAGACCACAATGCCATCCCTGGCCAGGATTCAGGATCACCGGACGCAACGATCGCCGCTCCGGATCCTGCTGCCGAGCAGCCTGATCCGTTTGAAGCGAAAGGCCTCATGACACTGACGCTGTCGATTCAGCGTGGGAAGGCGAGAATGCGAACACCGGCGTTCCTTGCTCCCGGGCACGGTGCTCGACGCGGCGGTTGCGGTGCGAAGTGCGTGACCTCGAACTCCCGCGCCGACGGCCGATCACCGTGGTCCATCCTTGGACATGCGGCAATCTACACAGGGTGAGGCCGGTCTACAAGAGGGGTTCTTCGATTCAGGCGGGCCCGCACAACGAAAGTGCCTGTCCGACAGGCGATCCCAACTCCAAAAGAAGTTTCATCCACCCGAAGGGTTCCCCCCCTGTCGATGCGCGGTGGACATCTCGGTGTCGGCGCGGCCGACTTGCAATCTCCGGACCGAATGGATAACCGCCCGCTGTGTCGACTCGCGCGTGAAACCGAGCCTGTGATAGACGGATCTGGCCGGTGTGTTGACGTCATCGACAGCCAGCCGCATGTGGCGTGCGCCGTGGCGGGCAGCGCGGTACACCATGTGGCGTAGTGCGCACTCACCGAGTCCGCATCCACGCGCGGCGGGAATCAGCCCGATGTAGGCGAGATCCGCAACGGCGTTGGGGCCACAAGTCACGACCGCGCAGCCAATCGGAGTCGAGTCCCTGGTCAGGATCTGCACGAGATCCTCATGCACCAGGCCGCCCGATCGGTGACCGTCCAGAATGTCCTGCGTGCGTCTCAGACCCCGCAAACTCGCGCAGTCGAGCGTGGCCTCGTAGGTGGCCTCCATGACTGCGACCAGTTCAGCATCGGTGCCGGTCCTCAGCCGGACACCCAGTGGGAGGGGCGGCGGCGTCTCGTTCAGACCGATACGCACTCGCAGGGTGTGCAGGTCGGCGAGCACGTCGAATGAAGCCGCCCGGTAGGCCTCCAGAGACCAACTGTCATCCGGGCCGAGCAGCGCCTGGAGCAGGTCGATTGGCTGGGCACGACATCCCGCTCTGGCCGCCTCGATGACCGCGGTGGCGAGCGGAACCTCCGCGGGCGTATGTGGGCGGCTCACCAGGATCGTGGCCGTGCTGCCGGCATTGGCGATGGCGATGCCGACGGACCGCAATCGGCCGGAGGCGGAGACCACCGCCCAGATCCAGTCAGACCGAAGTCGCCCCGAGGCCTCCAGGCCGCGAATGGCCGATCGGGCTCGTCCCTCCAGAAGATGATGGAGGGCTTCCATCCGGCGCTTCTCAGGGACGACAATGACCTCGTGCATGGCGACTCCAGCGGGCCTCAGCCCCCTGCTACACTACCCCGCCCGGGGGACAGAGGAGACCCCGATCCATGAGATCACCAATCTGCGTGACGCTGCTCGCCTTGGTCCTCGGGGCGAGCGTTGGGACGGTACAGGCCTACCCACGGCCTGCCTCTGTGTCCTCACGCCCAGAGGTCGAGTTCCAGCCCGGGGACCTTCGGCTGTACCAGAGCCCGGCGGGGGACTACTGGTACCTCATCTATGACGTTGTCAATACGACCGGTCAGGATCTGACATGGGCTCCCTCCATGGTGCTCTTTACGGATCGGGGCGAGGTGCTGACCGACGGGCAGTCGGTTCCTCGCCGCATGGTGCAGGCGGTCATGGACCACGTTGGTGATCCGCTTCTTGAGCCCAAGGCCGCGGTCATCGGGCGGCTGCGGCAGGGGCTCGGGCACGCCAGGCGAGGGATCGCGGTCTGGCCAGCACCGCGTACCGATGTGAATGAGCTTCGGGTGTTCGTCGAGGGCATCAGCGCCGAGTCGACGGTCGTGGAGCATCCCGTGACGGGGGAGCCGGTCACGCTTCGCAAGAACCTGGCGCTGCACTACCTGGTGCCTGGCAATCCCGCCGCGTTGGGAGATCGGCCCATCGGGCTGCACCCCGACTATGCGGCCGAACCGCACTGGATCTTCAGATAGGGGTTCGCGGGGGCGGGATTCGCGATTGATCTCGCCCTGGACCGGGCCACGGGCTGCTCGGAATTGCCGCTTCGATCTGGTATACTCCCCGGCTCGGATTTTTCAGGAGGTCTGCTGTGGCACATAAGAAGGGACAAGGGTCCACCAAGAATGGACGCGACTCCAACCCGCAGTTTCGCGGGGTGAAGCTCTACGGCGGCCAGTACGCCAAGGCAGGCGCGATCATCGTTCGCCAGTGCGGGACGCACTTCCACCCGGGCTATCTGGTCCGGCGCGGTCGCGATGACACGCTGTTTGCCGAGCAGGCTGGCACCGTCTTCTTTCGAGGTCGCAAGATTGACATCATTCCTGCCGACCCGTCGACGCCTCGATACACGGCGGTCGACAAGGCGGGCTGAGAGGGCAGCTCGATTCTGAGATCATCCACGCGGGCGTCTTCGGCGTCCGCGTGTTCTGTTGAGGGAGTGCCCGATGCTCGTCGATCGCTGCACCATCTTCGTTCGCTCCGGCAAGGGGGGTAACGGCTGTGTCAGCCTCCGCCGTGAGAAGTATCGGCCGAAGGGAGGTCCCGACGGCGGCAACGGCGGCCATGGTGGCGACGTGGTTCTGGTGGGGGCGGTGGGCCTCTCGACGCTGCTGTCGCTGACGCCTCGGCCACACTTTCGCGCCAGAAACGGGCTGCCCGGTCAGGGCTCATCGAAGCACGGCCCGAACGCGGAGCACCTGCTGATACCGGTGCCGCTGGGAACGATCGCCCTCGATCGTGATGCCGGCGACGTGATTGCGGAGATCACCTCGGACGGCGAGCGGGTGGTTGTCGCCAGGGGTGGCGCCGGCGGCTTCGGAAACGAGCACTTCAAGTCTTCCACCAACCAGACGCCGCGTGAGGCGACGCCTGGCGGGGAGTGTGAAGAGCGGACGCTTGATCTGGAACTCAAGTTGCTGGCCGATGTCGGGCTCGTCGGTCTTCCCAACGCGGGAAAGTCGACCTTGCTCACGGCGATCAGCAGCGCACGGCCCAAGGTCGCCGACTACCCGTTCACGACCAAGTCGCCGCACTTGGGGATTGCGGAGTTGCCGGGTGAGCGGCGGCTGGTTGTGGCGGACCTGCCCGGCCTCATCGAGGGCGCAGCGAGCGGTGCCGGTATGGGTCACGACTTCCTGAAGCACGTTGAGCGGACCTCGGTCATTCTGCACGTTCTCGACGCCTCACCGATCGACGGATCGGAACCGCTCGACAACTGGCGTGCGATTCGGAGTGAACTCGAAGCCTTCGGCGACGTGCTTGCGGGGAAGCCCGAACTGGTTCTGCTCAACAAGTGTGACCAGATCGAAGATGCTGTCCGAGACGATCTGCTGGCGTCGCTCACGCGTGGCACCGGCCGTGAGGTGATGGCCGCCTCGGGGATGACTGGTGATGGCGTCGACGCAGTCATGGAACACGTGTGGAGCGTCGCAAGGCCGCCAACAAAGACAGGTTGGAAGGCGTAGGGCACCCGCCGTTCCCCAATCGGGACGATTTCGTTTGTTGATCCTGCAATCTCCATGGAAGTTGCGCGTTGATGGCGGACTGCCTGGGACTTGACCGCGGCGCAGATCGCGGCGACATACCACCTGGGCTCTATAGGAGTACTTTGGCATGAAGGCACTACTTGGAATCGCACTGACGATGGGAATCTGTTCTGCGGCGCTTGCCGCCAGCCCGGCGACGTTTGATATCGACTTCAAGGGGGGAACACTCTCAGAATGGGTCGATGCGGTTCGAGCCAAGGCGCCGACGGGAAACATCGTGCTGCAGCCCGGCGACAGTTCGGTGCGGGTGCCATCGCTCTTACTGCACAATGTCACGGTTGACACGTGCGTGGAAGTTGTCGGTCACATTCCAAACGCCCATTGCCACCAGGTTGGGGGAGACGAGGGTGAGCATGTTTGGGTCATCGATGCGAACAAGTATCGTAGGGTCCAGGGCCGAGGTGGCCCGGTGAGGCATGCGACGACGCCAGAAGTCGATGAAACCAGCATCATCGCGATTCCGGCCGCATACCGATCGCCGGAAATGGTGCACCATGTGTTGGATGCAATCGAGTCCATCAGTCACATGGAAGGCGGGGCACCGCCGAAGGTTCAGGTGCTGCTGGATCTGGGATTGATCGCCGTGCGCGGCACCCAGACGCAGCTCGCGACGTGCCATGACATCGTGGACATGATCCCGGTACCGGCTTCGAGTGCGGGGCAGATCGGGCGCCGGCCGGATGGCGCAGAGCGTCAGGCGCTGCTGAAACGGCTCAGTGAGATCTCTGAATCCCGCAGACAAGGGATCGGGGACCCTAGCCGCCTCCTTGGTGAGTGGAAGGCAGTATTTGAGCAGCTCAAGAAGCCGCAGTCCCCGAAGAAGAACGATCAGTCATCGTGACGGGCGCGGAGCCGCGGGCTCAGCCGCAGCAGCAGCTGCACGCGCTCGCACTCGTTCATCCAGTCCTGCGTAACTGACGCAACAACATCAACAGGGATCGGCGCGCCCGGCAACGGGCACGCCGGTCCCAGTTGCTGCGCGGCTGCCCACCGGTAGTACGAAAGTGTCTTGTCACCGAGGTGTGAGACCAGTGCGCCGTCCTCGGCCATGAAGATGGCGACCGGAACACGAGCACCCTCGTTGATGTTGAACTGGTCGATGGGAGACGCCGGATGGTCACGGTCGATGAATCGCACGTCGATTCGGGGACACGCGGCGCCGATCGCGGCGAGCGCGGGGCCCTGCCGCACACAGTCGCCGCACCAGGCGCCAGAAATGACGAGGATCCGCATTTCGCGGGCGAAGCGTTGGAGGAGCGTCAGGTGCTCGGGTGTGATAGTGACCTGCTCGCTCACGGCTCGCCACGCGTCAGCGTGCGCTGGCGACGCCGTCAGATAATCCTCATAGGGGAGGGCGGCGTCGAATGCCGCAGCCAGGGTACGGTTCAGCATCAGGTATCTCGCAGCATCGCCCGCAGGGTTCGAAGTGCATCGAAGGCCTCGAGGGGACTCAGGCGATCGAGGTCGAGTTCCGCGAGCTCCTGTATGACGGGATGATCGATGTACTGGGTAAACAGGTTCAGTTGCTCCGAGCGATCCAGATTCAGCGGTGGGACGTCATCGGTGGCATGATGCACGGCCAGTGAGTCAAGGACTTCCGTGGCGCGTGCGATGACCTCCGGAGGCAGGCCCGCGAGCCGTCCGACGTGTACGCCGTAGGAGCGATTCGTGGCGCCGGGCTTGATGCGGTGCAGAAACACGATGCGATCATCCCACTCCTGCACGGCAACATGACGATTCCCCACGCCGTCGATGCGATCGCCGAGTTCGGTGATCTCGTGGTAGTGCGTCGCGAAGAGCGTGCGGCAGCCCTTCCTGGCGAGGGTCTCGGTGATCGCCCAGGCGAGCGAGAGGCCGTCGAGCGTGCTCGTTCCGCGGCCGATTTCGTCGAGCACGACGAGACTTCGGTCGGTCGCATTGTGGAGGATGTTCGCCGTCTCCGTCATCTCGACCATGAAGGTCGACATGCCGGCATGGAGTTCGTCGGCGGCGCCGATGCGGGCGAAGAGTCGATCCACAACGCCAAGCGTCGCGGAAGAGGCAGGCACGAAGCAGCCGGCCTGAGCCATCAGACAGATGAGGGCGACCTGCCGGATGTACGTGCTCTTACCTGCCATGTTGGGCCCGGTGATCAGCAGCAGCGACGAGGGTGTGCCACCTTCCCCGACCGTAAGGCAGTCGTTCGGCACGAAGTCCGAGCCGAGTCTGGCGTCGAGTACAGGGTGCCGGCCATCTCGGATGTCAAGATCCAGCCCATCCGTCATCACGGGCCGCACGAGATTCCGTTGCGTGGCGAGGGTGGCGAAACCGCACAACACATCAACTGTTGCGACTGTCGTAGCGAGTTCCCGCAGTGGGCCGGACACCGCGTCGATCTTCCTGACGAAGTCCGCGAACAGCGACTGTTCACGGGTGATGGCATCAGCCTTGGCGCCGAGTGCTTTCTCTTCATACGACTTGAGCCGATCGGTGATGTACCGCTCGGCATTCTTGAGCGTCTGCTTTCGTACGAAGTCCGGTGGCACGCTTGCCGAATGGGCGTGCGTGACTTCGATGTAGTACCCGAAGACCTTGTTGAACCCGACCTTCAGCGATGTGATGCCGGTCGCCTCCGAGAGTTCGGCCTGATACGAGGCTAACCAGGCGGATCCATCACGCTGGAGGCTTCGGGCATCGTCCAGCGATGGGTCGACTCCGCTGCGAAACAGACCCCCGTCGCGAAGGTGGGCAGGCGGATCATCAACGCAGGACCGGTGGATCTCCTGCCCAAGCGGGTTGAGTGTCTCAGCCAGATCTGCCGCCGCCGTGCACAGTGGCTTGGCTGCGGGAATGAGTTCGAGCCGCTCTTGAAGTGCCGGCAACTGCTGAATCGATCGGCCAGCCGCGACCAGGTCACGTGGCGTGATGCGACCGGTCGCTGCGCGGCCGGCGATTCGCGCGACGTCCTGAATGCGGCCGACCGTCTCAACCAGATCCGACAACGCCTCGCGTTCGGCGACCAGGGCTGCAACGACCTCATGCCGTGACTCGATGCCGCGGCGGTTGGTGAGTGGCCAGCAGAGCCACTCACGGAGTAGGCGTCGTCCCATCGGTGTGACGCAGCATCGAAGCGAATCGAGAAGCGAGCCTTCGGCCCCCCCGGTGCGCGTCGTTCGCTCGATCTCAAGATGGCGGAGCGTGGCCGCATCGATCTGCATGATCTCGGAGACATCGCGCAGGGTCGGCGGCTGCATGTGGGAGAGTTGCTGGTCACTGCCCGGCATCGTGTCGAGCAGGAATCGAAGGAGCCCCCCGGCAGCGGCGACGACGTGGTCGTCACCTGCAATGCCCCAGCCTTCGAGCGTGGCGACCCCCCAATGGCCTTGCAGCAGTCGCCGCCCTTCCGAGGCATCGATCGTCCATGGAGGCCGAACGGTGAGTCCGCAGCCAGCGGCCGCCACAGCCTCGCCGATGCATGGGTGGTCGGCGTCCGCCTCTGCGACGAGCAGTTCGGAGGGCGCGAGGCGGGCGATCTCATCGACGAGCCCGCCGATGGTCGTTCGAACGACGTCGAATCGCCCTGTCGAGAGTTCGGCCGAGGCAACGACGACGCTTTCGCTATCAGGATCGAGGTGCACGAGCGCCGTCGAGTTGGCCGTGCCGGCGTCCAGCAAACTCTCATCAACAAGTGTTCCGGGCGTCAGCACTCGGGTGACCGCTCGGTCAACCACACCCTTGGCCTCCGCCGGATCCTGTATCTGATCGCAGACGGCGACCCGGAAGCCCTGCGTGATCAACTTGTGGATGTACCCCTCGGCAGCGTGGTAGGGAACACCAGCCATCGGTATTCCGGTGGTCCGCTGGGTGAGGGTCAAACCGATGGCGGCGTGAACGGTCTTGGCATCCTCATCGAACATCTCGTAGAAGTCGCCCATGCGAAAGAACAGGAGGCAGTCCGGGTGCGACTCCTTGAACCGGCGATACTGGCGCATGGCAGGTGTGTCGCGGGGGTCTTTCGATCGCTTGCCGCGAGATGTCGTATTGGAAGGCGGCGATCCGGCCATCGTGGGGTGATGGTAGCAGGGGCTTCCTGCGTTCCAGAGGGGATGTCCTGGTTGATACAATGCCGCCCCCGTATGGGGCAGTAGCTCAATTGGGAGAGCGCCTCGGTCGCATCGAGGAGGTTGTGGGTTCGAGTCCCATCTGCTCCATGTGCTTCGGGTACGACCCGCGGCATCCGAGCCCGCGGAGCCTGCGGTCCTTTCCTTCACAGTTCACTCCAATGCCACCCCAGATCATCCTCGTTGCGTGTGCGATCACGGCAGCCGCGTCTCTTCTCGGCGGTGTTGTCCCGTTGTGTTTCCGAATCTCGCATCGATGGATGCAGGTTCTGCTTAGCCTTGTCGCCGGTGTCATGGCTGGGGTCGCTGCGTTCGATCTGTTGCCGCATGCAATCGAGGGCATGGCCGAAGCTACCGGTCACGGCCACCACCACGGCCACCACGGTCACGATCACGGGGCAGATGGGATGTCCGGGGCGCACCTCGCCATGCTGTGGGTCGTGGCTGGCTTTCTGGGCATGTACCTCCTTGAGCGGTTCATCTGTTTCCACCACCATGAGCAGGAAGCGGGGGGCTGCAGTCACGCAGGCCACGGTCACACCATGTCGTGGATCGGTGCGGCCACCGGCCTGTCCGTTCACGCGTTGCTGGCGGGGATCGGGCTGGGGGCGTCCATTCTGCTGGAGCAGGGCGAAGGCGTGGGCTGGCCCGGGCTCGGCATGCTTCTGGCCATTTCGCTGCACAAACCCTTCGATGGTCTGGCGATCGTGACGCTGATGCACCGGGATCGGCGTGGTCTCGGTGCGCGCTGGGCCGCCACGCTTCTCTACGCGGCCGTGACGCCGGTGGGCATTGCGCTGACGTGGGTGATCGGCGCCGAGACCGACCTTGAGTCATGGGCAGCGCCTGCGGTGGCCGTGACCGCCGGGCTGCTCCTGTGCATCGCCCTGAGCGACATTCTTCCCGAATTGCAGTACCACACGCACGACCGGGTGCTCCTCAGCGGGATGCTCGTGGCTGGACTCCTCGTCGCCCTGGCCGCGTCCTTTCTTCATTGACGGCAGTGCCATATCCTGCTCACCCTGATGACCAAGGACACCAAGACAAACTGGCGCAAGACGCTGAATCTGCCAAAGACGTCGTTCCCGATGCGGGCCAACCTGGCGCAGAACGAGGCGGCGTCTGTCAAGCGATGGGCCGGGCAGCGACTGTACGACGAAGTCACGGCAGCTCGCGAGGGGTGCGAGTCGTTCACGTTTCATGATGGCCCGCCGTTCGCCAACGGCGACATCCACGTCGGCCATCTTCTCAACAAGGTGTTGAAGGACATTGTCGTGCGGTCTCGGCTGATGACCGGGAAGCAGTGCCGCTTCGTACCAGGCTGGGATTGCCATGGGCTGCCGATCGAGTTCCAGGTGATGCAGCGTCTCGTGGAGTCCGGGAAGATGGATGCCCTCGCGGACCTCCCCGAAGACACGAGGCGGATGGCGATCCGTCGCGCCTGTCGAACCTACGCAGAGAAGTACCAGAAGAGGCAGGCGCGGCAGATGCAGCGACTGCTCACACTTGCGGACTACGACCATCCCTACATGACGATGGATGCCTCATATGAGGCGTCCGTTCTCAACGTCTTTTCGGATCTGGTGGAGGCCGGTCTGGTGTACCGTCGCCTCAAGCCGGTGCACTGGTCCATCGCCAATGAGACTGCACTGGCGGAAGCGGAACTGGAGTACGCCGACCGAGTCGATCCATCCATATGGGTCGATTTCGCTGCGACGGACGCGGACCAGGTGGCCGCGGCATTTGGCGTTCAACTGGACTCGCGGCCAGCTTTCATGATCTGGACGACCACGCCGTGGACGCTTCCTGCAAACCTGGCGATCGCGGTCGGACCGCGCATCACCTACGCGCTCGTTCAGATGGACGGCGCGATGACGATCGTTGCCGAGGAGCGCCTCGCCGCTGTGGCCAGCGCGTGCGGCGCGGATTCGATCGAGATCATCGGACGCTGTCAGGGCGAGGCGCTCGGAGGATTGACCTACGATCATCCATTCTGCGATCGTACCGGGCCGATTCTGCTCGGCGAGCACGTTACGCTGGAGGACGGAACAGGCCTGGTGCACACGGCCCCGGGGCACGGCACGGAGGACTACCTCATCGGTCTGGAGGCTGGCCTGGATGTCTACTGTCCGGTTCGGGGAGACGGCACCTTTGACGCTACAGCCCCGGAGTGGCTTCAAGGGATCTCTGTCTGGGATGGGAATGCCAAGGTCGTCGACCATCTCCGCGAACTCGGAAACCTTGTGCACGTGGAGGACTACGAGCACTCGTACCCGCATGATTGGCGGTCCAGGACCCCGGTCATCTTCCGGTCGACCGAGCAGTGGTTCGTTGATGTCAATGCCGGGTTCGGCGGAGGCGGGTCGCTCCGCCAACGCGGCCTGGAAGCCATCGACGGCACGGTTGCATTCGTGCCCGAGTGGGGGCGAAAGCGGATGCGGGGCATGGTCGACTCGCGGCCGGACTGGTGTCTCTCGCGGCAACGATCATGGGGACTGCCCATTCCCGCGTTCGAAACGGCCGAGGGTGAGTTACTTCTGACGGCGGCAACGACCCGCGCCGTGGCACAGGTCTTTGCCGAGCGTGGTTCCGATGCATGGTTCAGTGAGTCGCCCGCAGACCTGCTCGCTGGCTGGGATTCAACTGCCGACCCGGACACGCCTGACGAGTTGGATGTGACAACACTTCGGAAGACGCACGAGATCTTCGACGTCTGGATGGAGTCGGGTTCATCATGGAACGCCGTCATGAAGGATCGAGGGCTTGGCTACCCCTCGGATCTCTACCTTGAGGGCTCAGATCAGCACCGCGGCTGGTTCCAGCTCTCGATGCTCTCGGCGATGGGCGTCACCGGCGTGCCTCCGTTCAAGACGCTTCTCACGCACGGATTCATGGTCGATCGCGACGGCCGCAAGATGAGCAAGTCCGGTGGGAACGCCCTGAACGTCGATGAGCTTCTCAAAGACGTTGGCGCGGACGTCTGTCGCTGGTGGGTGAGCAGCCTGGCATATGAGAACGACATTCGGGTCGATCTGGAACTCTTCCAACTGGCCGGCGAGTCCTATCGGAAGGTCCGCAACACGCTGCGGTTCCTGCTGAGCAACATCGGTGACTACGAACCCGCGGCCGATTCGGTCGAGGAGTTCCCCGCCACCTCGCTCGAAGCGTGGGTCCTTGACAAGGCCCGTGGGTTACAGGAGATCGTGACCGGTGCGTGGGAGTCGTATGAGTTCCGCCGCGCCCATCTGGCGGTGTTTGACTTCTGCAACGACACGCTCAGTTCGACCTTCTGTGTGGCGATGAAAGACCGGCTGTACTGCGACCCATGTGATACACCTCGACGCCGCCGGGCTCAGGCTGCGATGCGGCGCATTGCTGAGTTGTTGTGCCAACTGCTGGCCCCGATGATTCCACACACGGCCGATGAGGCGTGGCGCACAATTCATGGTGACGAGGCCTGTGTTCATCTGGAAACGCTGTCACTGCAGGACGACATTGACGCCTCGCCCGCATGGGACGCTGCCATGTCAATCCGCGAGTCGGCCCTGCGGGCACTCGAGAAGGCAAAGCAGGACGGCATTGAGAAGTCCCTGGATGCCGGGCTGGTGATTCCGGATCCCCATGGTGTGCTTGGGCCGCTCAAGGACGATCTCTGCGATCTGCTCGAAGTGTCGCGGCTGACGCTGGATTCCGGCGCTGCCGAGGTGACGGTCGTCGATCTGCGAGGTGAACCCGCGTGCGAGCGTTCATGGCGCCGCGATGAGACGGTCGCCGAGCGGGCGAACGGGTCGTGGCTCTCTGATCGTGATTGGGACGCTACGCAGGAGCCGGGCGGGGGGAACGTCAGCTGACCTTGCTGCCCGGTGGCACTGGCTGGTCCAGTCGAAGGACGCACACCGAGTCCTTCTCGCCGCCATCGCCGACTGAGGATGCGGCCATGATCATGCCCTGGCTGACCTCGCCTCGAATCGTCCGTGGTTCAAGGTTTGCCACGATGACGACCTGTGTGCCAACGAGATCGGCGGGGTCGTACCAGGCCTTGATTCCAGCGCAGACCTGGCGACCGTCCGGCGTGCCGTCATCGAGCTGAATCTTCAACAGGCGGTCCGCATTGGGGTGCGGCTCGGCGGCCTTGATTGTCGCGACGCGGAGGTCGAGATTGGTGAACTGTTCGAAGGAAACGCTCGGAAGTGGTTCCGGTGTCGCGGCCATCAGGGTTCTCCAGGTGCGTATCGGATCGATCGCCTACTGCGCGGCCGAAGCGGTCTCTTCGGACGTCGCTCCATCAGGGTCTGCCGCAGTTGTCGCCTCGGACTCATCACGATCGTCGCCGCTGCGTCGGAAGTTGTGGCGTTCGCGGAGCGCATCGGCACTGAATGTCGTTGCCAGCGAGGGTACGGAGGATCCTCCGAACTCATCGGACACGAGCCGGCTGAGAATGGCGCCCTGCTCCATGTAGCCGTCGTACTGTTCCTGGGTCAGGGGGGTTCGCTGCCGAATCTCAGCGACGACCATCGCCATGTTCCGGTCGGACGGCAGCACGAGTGTTCGCTCGCGAGCGTCCAGTCCCTTGAGCGGTTCCGTTCCGAGTTCGATCGAGTGATCAATGAGCGCGTCGATGACGCTCTGATCGTTGCCCAGTCCGAGCACCGTCGGTGGTCGTGTCACGCTGGGGTGAAAGTTGCGATGAAAGGCCCGTGGTCCCTGAATCTCAGCGCCATAGGCATCGGCAGTGGTGGTAAGTCCTTCGGACTTGGCCTGCGCAGTCATGGTGTCGAGCTCGCTTCGGAGCGCCTCCCACCTTGTCAGCCGCTGCAGGCTCTCTACGATCTGGTCCTGCACCTCTTCCAGACCCACCGGAGGCCGGGCGGCATCAGTTTCAGTCACCCGGAAGATCCACAGGTTGCCTTTGGGATCCTTGAGCACAGGACCTGCGACGCCAAGTTGCACGGGCACCTCGCCGGTACCTCCGAACTCCTTGGCCTTGGAGACGAGATCTGAGAGCCTCCGCGTGCGGGCACCGTTGGCCGCTGCGCCGTAGCGGTCGGTGCCGGCGGTGGCGATGCGGGGCAACGCGCCGATCGCCTTTATGTCCATCAGTGTGTCGGTCCCGCCAGCATGCGGGAGGGCGTTCTCACCTTCCAACGGCAGTTCGAATCGGGTCGCCAGATCCGCGCGGAGTGCCTCGAGCGGAAGCTGGGAGGAAGCCCAGTCATCCGGAAGGACGACGAAATTCTCCGCCGTGGCGAAGCCACGGCGCGGTGTTCGAAGTGCATCGCCTGCTGCCCGGGCGATCGTCGGCATCTGCCTGTCGAGCTGCTCCTTGACATAGGCCGCTCTGACCTCGTCGGGGACTCCGGCTGCAGCGTCCACGCTTGCGAATCGCGCCTCGTTCTGCCTCCAGAACTTTCGCAGTTCCAGGTCGTCGTCGTCGATGCCAGCCTGAATGGCCGCTTCCACCGAACTGACCGGAACTTCAAGCCACTCGACGGCTGCGCGATCCGGCAAGCGGTATCCAAAGCCGTGGTCCCCGTCGCCCGGATTGACATCGGCCCATGAATCGAAGTGGGCCTGCATCGCTTCGCGGCTCGGCGCTGCGGCCCCGTCGCTTGTCGCCGGGATCACGGCGTATCTGGCGTCGACACCATCGAGCATGCGGCGTGCGCCGAGTCGAAGTCGGCGGTCCGAGACTCGGCCGGCGGAGGCGACCATCGCGAGATACCGGCGGATGCCCGAGTAGTTGATGAGCGTCTGGCGAATCGCGGCGGGCGGAAGTCCGGTCTGGGTAGCGAGGTTGAGGATCCCATCCGGGTCGATGGCGGCAGATGCATCTCCACCGATCATGCCTGCCTGCGAGGCTTCGTGAATGAGCAGGTAGTACCGCTCGGGATCGTCGCCGATGCTGCCGATGATCGGCAGCGGCGAGAGAAACCCCTCCAGCCGTTGGAGGACCTGAATCTGCTGCTGCACGAGCTGCCAGTCCTCGCGGGTGACAGGTGTGCCGTCCTTGCCCATGGTGGCGATCTGGGAGCCACGGCCGCCGAACTGCGTCATGAGGTCCGGCAACTGCGGCATCAGGAAGACGATCATCAGGCCGACGCCAAAGACGGACAGAAGAATGCGGTTGTACTTGCGGAGCAGGCGGTTCATGCGGTGGACTCTCGCTCGGGCCCCGTGGGGCGCAGGTCATGTCCCACCGATCGGGTCGAGGCCGATCAGCGCCATGCCCTGCGATCGGCGGGACGGATGGAACTCAGCGGTAGAACTCGACGATCAGATTCGTGTTGACGTCGAACGGGATTCGATCCGGTGTGGCCGCGCCCGAGATGGTCGCGGTCAGGTCGGCAGGATTGACGGAAATCCACTCCGGCACGAGGTGCCCGGCGAGCGATTCCATGTTCTCACGTACGACCTTGTGGATCCGATCCTTGAACGTGATGACATCTCCGGGCTTGACGGCGATGCTGGGGCGGTCGGCCCGCTTGCCGTTGACAAGAACGTGGCCGTGTACCACCATCTGCCTGGCGGCCCAGATCGTCCGCACGAATCCACAGCGGCGAACCACGTTGTCGAGCCGGGCCTCGAGAAGCTGCAGCAGCACGTCGCCGGTATTGCCTTTGCGGCGGCTGGCTTCCACCACATAGCGGCGGAACTGCTTCTCCATGATGCTGTAGTGATAGCGGAGCTTCTGCTTCTCGGTCAGTCGGATGCCATAGTCCTTCGGCCGACGATTCCGATATCCGTGCATCCCGGGGGCGTTGAGTTGCCGCCGCGCCGTATGCTTCGGGATGTCCGCGATCGGAACACCGACGCGGCGAGACAGTTTGACCTTGGGACCGATGTAGCGAGCCATATGCGAGCAGTCTCCGCGAGGGCCCGGCGAAGGGCCGGGCGTGGTTGAATCAAGTCGCGTAGTGGACCACGAACGCCCCCCCAAGTCAAGCGAAGGCCCCCTGATGCGGCCTCGTCAGGGCAGGGTCAGTAGGCCCGGGCGGACGAACCGGTTCGCCAGTTCAAATAGGCCTTGTTCAACACCTTGAAGCCGCCTGGGGTCGGATAATCGCCGGTGAAGTACCAGTCGCCGGTGTGGTCCGGCATGGCGGCGTGGAGATCCGCCACGGACTGGTAGACGACCTCCAACGTCCCCTTCCAGGGGAGGTTGCATGGCCTGACCAGCGTGGCGATACGGTCCGCCAACTCGGCGGCGGTGCACTGGTCATAGATCCGCCGGACGTGATTGGTCATCCGGTAGGGGGGCAGGTCCTGATCCGCCCGGCAGGCCGCCTCGACTTCATCAAGAATGGCCTCGTCACCGCGTTCGGTGATCAGGCTCACCGCGGCCTGGAAGGCGATGAAGCGGTCAAGCTGGCTCATGTCGATGCCGTAGCAGTCGGGGTACATGATCGGCGGCGCGGAACTGGCGATCACGATTCGCTTTGGATTCAAGCGTGAGAGAATCGTCACGATCGACTCACGGAGTGTGGTGCCCCGAACGATCGAGTCGTCGAGCACGATGAGTGAGTCGTCCGGACCGACGATGTCGTGTGTGATGTCATAGACGTGCGCGACGAGATCAAGTCGCGCACGATCCTGCGCGATGAACGTTCGCAGTCGCTGGTCCTTGTGCGCCACCTTTTCGGCCCGAACCAGCGGTGCCGCGACATCTTCAAGTTGCTCGCGGGTCAGGGCCCCCGATTCGATCTTCTCCCAGAGCGCGTCGGTCTGACGCTCACGCACCAGTCGTTGCGTCTCCTCGACCAGTCCGTAGTAGGCGGTCTCGGCCGTATTGGGGACGAAGCTGTAGACGGTTCGGGCGGCGTTCCAATCGACCAGATCGAGCAGTGGTCGTGCCAGGCGCCGCCCCAGTTCCTTGCGTTCCTCGTAGATCTCCGGATCGTTGCCTCGGCTGAAATAGATTCGCTCGAACGTGCACTGCCTGACCGGGCGTTCGGCGGCGCACCGCTGCGTCCATGTGGTCCCGTCCCTTCGGACGATCAGGGCATGACCCGGTTCGATGGAAGGCACCCGATCCGGTGGAGCGTTGAAGATGCTGGCCAGCGGGGCACGCTCCGAGGCCGCCGCGACGACGTCGTCGTCTTCGTACCAGAATCCCGGGCGAATCCCGCTCGGATCCCGGAACACGAACGCGTCGCCATTGCCCAGCAAGCCTGCGAACAGCCATCCGCCGTCCCAGTCCTCCGCAGCGCGGTTCAGGACGCGGGCCAGATCGAGTTCCCGCGAGATCGTCTGGGCCAGTTCCAGCCCATCGAGGCCGACAAAGGACCCCGGGCCCATGGTCGATCGCAGGTGGCGATGTTCCAGATCGAGGCAGTATCCGATTCGCTCCAGTACGACCTGTGTGTCGGAATCACCGACGGGGCTGAGTCCGTAGTCGATCAGTCGATCAAACAGCTCGCCAGAGTTGGTCATGTTG
Organism: Phycisphaerales bacterium; assembly: GCA_030749435.1. GTDB lineage: Bacteria > Planctomycetota > Phycisphaerae > Phycisphaerales > SM1A02 > UBA12567. Next base: position 10,967 of record JASMKH010000006.1, on the reverse strand, counting down.
AAGTTGCCCGCGACGGCGAGATTCTTGCTGGCAGTGTTGTCCTTGCGAAGCAGCGGGTGCGTGTGCGCGATGCTGTTTCCCGAGTGGGTTCCGTATCTGAGGTGTCCGATGTATGCATTCCCGACGAAGTCCGTCGCGAGTCGAATCTCCAGATCATCCTCATCACCGCGAAGCGTCTCGAGATCTGCGGTGGCCGCCTCGAAGATCCGCTCGATGGCGCTCTCCCGGTCGGAACGCAGTCTTCTCATGAAGGACGCCCCCGGGGGCATGTCGAACTTGACGACCGCCAGCCCGGCGCCGTCCTGGCCGCGATTGCGTTGTTTCTGCATGAGCAGGTGCAACCGCCGCAGCCCCCAGGCGGGATCGTGCTTGTGCTGCGCATACCACCCAATCGGCTTCTTGAGACGGACGAAGGCGAGGCCGCATTCGTGGCCGATCGGGTCACTCATGTGCGGATGATAGAGAAGAAAGGGGGTGGGGTACCCGCTGGTACCCCACCCCCTTTTGCATTCGCGTGTTCTTGTGGACAATGCCGGAGGACCGGCTCCGGTTTGGCTCAGTACCGATAGTGATCCGGCTTGTAGGGGCCCTCGACCGGCACGCTGATGTAATCGGCTTGCTCCGGCGTCAGCTCGGTGAGGGTGGCGCCCAACTGGTCGAGGTGCAATCTGGCCACCATCTCGTCCAGTTTCTTGGGAAGGGTCGTCACCGACGTCTTCTCGTAGGCGTCAGCATTGGCGTGGAGCTCCATCTGAGCGAGCACCTGATTGGTGAAGGAGTTACTCATGACGAAGGACGGGTGCCCGGTCGCGCAGCCCAGATTGAGCAGCCGTCCTTCGGCGAGGACCAGGATCGAGTGCCCGTCGGGGAACTTCCACTCGTGCAACTGATCCTTGACCCGAATCTTCTCGATGCCGGGCGTTGACTCCAGACCCGCCATGTCGATCTCATTGTCGAAGTGACCGATGTTGCCGACGATCGCGTTGTGTTTCATCTTCGCCATGTGATCGGCGCGGATGATGTTGTAGTTGCCGGTTGTCGTGACGAAGATGTCGGTATCGCCCACGACGTCGTCGAGCCGCACGACCTCGTAGCCCTCCATGCACGCCTGCAAGGCGCAAATCGGATCGATCTCGGTCACCAGCACGCGGCATCCCTGTGAACGCAGGCTCTGGGCACACCCTTTGCCGACGTCACCGTAGCCGCACACCACGGCACTCTTGCCGGCGAGCATGACGTCGGTCGCTCGCATGATGCCGTCCACGCAGGAGTGCCTGCACCCGTAGAGATTGTCGAACTTGCTCTTGGTCACGGCGTCATTCACGTTGATGGCCGGGAACATGAGCGTGCCTGCCTCCGCCATCTGATACAGCCGATGGACGCCGGTCGTGGTCTCTTCGGTCACGCCGCGAATCGCCGCCGCGACCGGAGGCCAGAAGTCGGGGTGCGATGCTGCCATGTCAGTCAAGAGCGTCAGGAAGACCTGGAACTCCTCCGACTCGCCCGTGGCTGGGTCCGGGACGGCGCCAGCAGCGGCGTACTCGGCACCGCGGTGAACGAGCATCGTGGCATCCCCGCCATCGTCAAGAATGAGGTTGGCAGGTTGGCCGTCCCCCCAGTTGAGCGCCTGCAGCGTGCACCACCAGTACTCGGGGAGCGTCTCGCCCTTCCATGCGAAGACAGGAATGCCCTGCGGATTCTCAGCCGTTCCCTTCGGCCCGACCGCTACGGCTGCCGCCGCGTGATCCTGGGTCGAGAAGATGTTGCAACTGGCCCACCGGACCTCCGCACCCAATTCGGTCAACGTTTCGATCAGGACCGCGGTTTGCACCGTCATGTGCAGTGAGCCCATGATGCGGGCGCCAGCCAGCGGCTTGGTCTGGCCGTACTTGGCCCGCAGGCTCATCAGTCCGGGCATCTCGTGCTCAGCGAGTTCAATCTCCTTGCGTCCATATGCGACGGTTTCGGGCGAGAGATCCCGCACCTTGAAGGGCAGGCCCGCGAGGAGCGGCAGTCCGGTGTTCATGAAGGTCGATGCGGCTGTTGCAGTCATTCGATGGGGCTCCTGATGAGTGAATCCGTGTATCCGGATGAAAGGATAATACGCACTTTTCACGGCAATCGTCAAGGTTCGAGGGCGGTTCATCCGGTCTGGAATTGGTACACTCCGCGGCTCGATTGAGCAGGAGCCCACCAATGCCCGCGACCTTTCGCTGCACCGTCATCACGCCCGCCGGGCCCGCCTTTGAAGGCGATGCCACCTACGTGTCCTTCCCGGCGTGGGATGGGCAGTATGGCGTGATGGCCGGCATGGCCCCCTTGCTGGGCCAGTTGGGCGAAGGGCCGCTTCACATCGAAGGCGACGGTGGGCGGACGACGCTCGCGCTTCAGGGTGGCTTCGCCCACGTTCGTGGTGACGGACTGACCTTGCTGACCGAGCAGGCTGGCTGAGGCTCGGCGAGGTGATCTTCCTCGCGGCTGGGCGATGTCGACTTACACTGTCGCCGTGAGCGAATCCGAACAAGTTGACACATCCGGCGAAACGTCGATTGACGCCGTTTCCCACCTGACTTCCGAAGCGCGGGTTGAGGCCGCGCTTGTGACGTCGGATCGTCCGATCAAGGCAGCGCGGCTTGCCGAGTCAACCGGTCTCTCGAAGGATGAGATCCGAGAGGCGATAGAGTCCTTGAACGATTGCTACGAACGGACGGGCCGCGTCTTCAGGATTCTGTCAGTGGCAGATGGCTGGCAGGTGATGACGTTGCCCGAAGTCGCGCCGGTACTGGCTCGAGTGTTGGCCGCGAGGCAGCAGTCGCATCTGACGCAGGCCGCAATGGAGACGTTGGCCATCATCGCCTACCGGCAACCGGTCCTCCGCGCCGAGATCGAGGCGATCCGTGGCGTCGCGTGCGGCGAAGTCCTGCGCGGACTCATGGAGCGGCGCCTGGTCCGCATCGCCGGACGCGCCGAGGAACTCGGCCGACCGATGCTGTACGGAACAACCCGCGACTTCCTCAGAGCATTTGGTCTGGGGGGCATCGACGATCTTCCCGATGTGGATGGGCTCGAGCGGGCTCCCTCCTGGTCGCCCCCGAAGCCCGCCGCGGTCGAGTCAACGCCCCGCGGGCAGCAAACCGATCCGGCCGAGGAGCCCGCGCAACCGAGCGAAGCGTGAACGCCCGCGCGATTCCCGGCGACCGAGCGATCACGCAGGCCCCAGTGGCCCCAAAGCCCCTTCGCGTCAAGCCCCTCGTTGCCTACCTGCTTGCCATCGGGCTGATTGGCCCGACGGCCGTCTTCAAGGGCAGCAACCTCATGCTGATCCTGCTGGCTGTCATCGTGTCGATGGGGATGACGGGGATCCTGGTGTCCCTGGTCGGAATCCGGGGTCTTGAAGTGAGGCGCTTTGTGCCGCGGTGGGGAGAGGTCGGCCAGCCCCTGCGTGTGCGGTACCGCGTGAGGCGCCGGACGCGGTGGCTCCCTTCCTTTGGTATTCAGATTCGTGAGGAGATACCGGCCGACCGTGCCAGCGTGCAGCGGCCAGCCTGGATCGTGCACGTCGGGCCGCGCGAAGAGGTCCATGCGGATTCGAGGATCGTGCCGCTTCGCCGAGGGCGTCTCCCGCTTGCGAAGGGCGCGGCGTCCACCGCGTTTCCTTTCGGGTTCCTTCGCCGCAGGCACCGGTTCGATCAGCGTCAGCATCTGGTGGTGTACCCCCGCCGCCATGCACTCCGCAGCGGCGTACTCCGCGCGACCGTGGCCGATCGAATGGACGGGCCGCAAGGGGGTCGGCATCGCGGAGCTGGCCGTGAGTGGTATGGCACGCGGACCTCGCAGGGCCGGGACTCGCTGAGAGACATCGCGTGGAAACTCTCCGCCCATCGGGACGAACTGATCTGTCTTGATCGGGCCAGGCCGAGTCCATCCAGGATGCGTGTCCTTCTGGACCTTCGTATTGCCACGGAATCGCTCAGGGTGGCGAAGGGGGAGGATCCCCGCGAGTTGGAAGAGCGGGCGATCGAACTGGCGGCCTCGCTTGTGCAGGCGGCCCATCAACGCGGCAGCGAAGTTGGGCTGCTCGTTCCCGGTCTGATCCATGAGGCGACGCCGATCCGGAACGGCTCCTGGCATCTCCATCGACTGCTCGGGCATCTGGCGGGCCTTGACCTCGATGCGCCCCGCCGGGAATGGGATCCTGAGTTTGGCATCGATCGCTCAGCGTCGATCGTCGTTCAGGTGGATCGCGTCAGGCCATTGGATGAGGGGACCGGGCCGCTCTACCTCACGGCGCGGCAACTGGACGACCTGCGCGTCAGGCCCGGCGGGGAGGCGGCGACATGAGCTTGATCCGCAGACTGCCACTCGTGATACACGTGCTTGTGCTGCTGTCGATTCTGGCGGCTTGCCTGGCGCAGGATTCCATAGTGATGCTGCTGGTTGCGGGAGGCGCCGCTGCGGCAAGCCGACTCGTCACTGAAGGTCCGCGTGGCGTCCATCTCGGCCGGCGAGACTCGCTGCTCTTGACCGGGGTGGTCGTTCTCGGTGTGGTGGGCTGGCTGTTGGCCCACCCCACGGCGGACGATGCGGTGCATGCGCTTGGTCAGTTTGCGGTGTGGATCACAGTGCTCAAAATGTATGAAGAGCGGACGCTGGAGATTGAAGCGGAGCGGCTGATCCTCTCGGTGCTGCTCATGGTGCTGGCGGCCATGGATGCGTTTGACCTGTTGTTTGGGTTCATCCTGGCGGTATGGGTCCTGCTCGCCGTCGTGGCAATCCTGCTCTTCCAGCTTCATTATGGCGCCGAGCTTGGCGGCTGGTCCCATCGCTCCGACCAGATCGAGGAAGCCGAGGAGCCGACGATCGGCAAGAACGTTCGGAATCACTTTCGGCGGATGATCCTCGCAGTGGTTGGAAGCGTGGCGGTGGTCGCCGCTGCTGTGTTTCTCCTGTTCCCGCGGGGTGTCAGCGAGCAGTTGGCAACCGCTGCCGCTGCAAGAATCGCCAAGTCGTCCGAGGGCCTGGACAGTGAGGTGACTCTGATCTCCGGAACGCGGATCGTTGAGTCGGACGATGTTGTGGGCCGGGTGGCTGTGAGCCGAACAGAGGAAGCCCCGCGAGGGTCGCTCGGGCGGCTCTATCTGAGAACCGCAACGGCCTCGGTGTACGCCGGAAGCGGGCGATGGACGCCGAGTCAGCGTCTGTCCCTGCGGCGGGTCGATCTGGAGCCCGGCGAGGTCGCTCAGTTGGACTTTGCTGAGGGTGCGGCGACCGAAGTGGTCCGCATCGATCTGGACAAGCCACTCAAGTTCCTGCCGACCCCGGACGGGGCGATTGACCTTCGGTCATCGACGGCCATGGACATCGAGGTCTTTCGATGGCGGCAGGTTGTTGGGGTCGCGGAGGAATCGGCGGTATCACTTCAGATGCGGTCATCGGGAGGTCGGGCCCGGGCGGAAGGCCCCTGGATCACTGGTGGGGCGGTGCCAGCGGCCGCCGAGCGGGTGGCCACTGAGGTGCTCGCGGCCCGCAATGTTCCACTGGAGCAGCCGCGAACTGCCCAGGCCGCGTCCCAGTGGCGGCTTCAAGCGTGCACGGCGTTGATCGGATACCTCCAGTCCGGGCGGTTCGCATACACACTTGACCTGAGTCGCATCGGCCGCACCGCGGAGGTCCGTCGGCTGGATCCAGTCGAGCGGTTCCTGACGGTCGAGCCCATCGGTCACTGCGAGTACTTCGCCGCCGCCTTCGTCGCGATGGCTCAATCGATCGGGCTACAGGCAAGAATCGTGACTGGATTCATGGTGACACCCGAGTCCGAGAACTTCAGCCAGTACACCATCCGCGATCGCGATGCCCACGCGTGGGCCGAGGTACGGATTGACCGGGATCGCTGGATGCAGTTTGACCCGACTGTCGCGAGGAGGATCGAGCGGGAACTGGAGGCAGGCGGAATGCTGGCGTCGCTTCGGAACCTCTACCACAGGGTGGAGTCATGGTGGCGTCTCCACATCCTCGGATTCGATGCGGAGTTGCAGAATGCCCTTGCAGAGCAGGTGTTTGAAGGCGACGCAGGAACGATCGAGCGGCTTCGCGGGTGGCTCGTTGGCGTATCGCATCAGATCGACGTGGCATTCGGCTTCAGACGCCTCGGTTCGATCTACATCGTCGGGCTGCTGCTGATTGTGACGGCGACCGTGCTGGTGGTCTGGTTGGCATGGCGGGGGCGGCGGCGACTGTGGCGACGCCTCCATCTTGGGCGCCGGAAGCGAACGCCCGGCGTTCGCCGCGCCGCGGGAAACTACGGGGAGCTGCTTCGAATCCTGCGCCGCCATGGGATGGCCAAACCCGAGCACGTGCCGCCGCTCGCCTGGTGCGGCGAAGTCGGTCGGCGTTGTCCGGCAGCGGGTCCTGTAGCGGCGCGAATCGTCGAACACTTTTACGTGGCGAGATTCGGGGGCGTGGCAGCGGAGACTGCAGTGGCGGCCGAAGTCAAGCGGGATCTTGCGGCGCTCAAGACGATTCTGAGGCCAGGCGGATGAGCGATCGAGACGAGCTTGGGGCGGCCATGCCGCACGACCCCGACGTGAGCACAGCGCAGCTCGGCTGGCTCCGTCCTCGAGCTGTCGGCCGCAGCGTCCTCGATCTTGGATGCGGCGACGGGCGGACGGCTCGTGAAATCGGCGGCTCCGCAATCCGATACATCGCCGTCGACTGTGACCCAATTGCATTGGAGCGGTGCCGGTCGAGTTGTCCCGCCGTCGAGACCGTCGCGTGCGACATGCGTGGCGTGCCGGAATCGCTTGGACACTTTGATCTGGTGCTGTGTCTGGGGAACACATTCTGCCTGCTGTGGGATGTCGACGAGGCCGTGAGTGCGCTCAAGCGATGGGCCTCCATGCTCAGCACCGGGGGCATGATTGTGCTGGATGATCTGGCGGGCCAGCACTGGCCCGAGGTGGCGGAGGGGAACTGGATCTGCGGCATCAGTGACGACGGCGCCTCGCAGCTGGTCTGGGCGGACCACGACGCCGTTCTGGCGATTCGTCAGGGTGATGCTGTGGATGTCGACTCGTGGTCACTCAAGGAAGGCGATTGCCGAATGCGGATCTGGACCAGTGGGGCACTTCGGTTGGCCGCATCGGCTGCAGGGCTGAGCCTCAGGCGGGTCCCGGAGGCTGGCGTGTTGATCATGCGGTCTGCGTGAGATGTGCGGCCGCTTGAGGGAAGGGGAATCACGTTTCCAACTTCAGGCAGCAGTGGCCTGCGTCGATGCATGTTCCGTTGGGAGAAGGCGCGGTGCACCGCATCTCCCCGAACGGAGGCCTCAGCACACATGCCTGCACAACGATCTCGCACCGCCGGTTGGCGGCACTGCTTGAACCAGATTCGTGACCGCCGCGGCTCGATCGAGTTGGCGGTTCGGCCGTCAATGGACACGCCTGGGACCGCGCCGCGTGGTGATTTGCTCTTCCGAGCTCGAGTACTCGGGCTCGAGGATGGGGTCATTCGTGTTGAGACGCCAGTCTCTCTCGGCCAGCCCGTCGAGTTCGTCGAGGGTCTTGAACTCGTGGCGATCATCGCTGTTGGCCAAAACCGATGGATGTTTCACACCGAGTATCTGGGCCCTGATCAGAAGCGATCGCTTGAGGGCGTTCCCGGGATGCGTCTGTCCGCTCCAAAGCATGTTGAGCGGTGTCAGCGGCGACGAGACTACCGCATCGATACTGCCGATCTTCACCTGCCCGACGTTCGACTGTGGCCCTTGTTGGAACCGGCTTCGGTGATCCCGGCGGAGCGACTTACCGCCGTTGACTTTGAGCGTGAACTGGACGGCATGTGCGGCGATGTCGCGCCAAGTCTGGACGAAGACCTGATGCCAACCATCGGTCCGGAGTATGCAGGACGAATCGTCAATCTCGGGGGAGGTGGACTGGGCCTGGCGGTCGGTGTTGAGGATGCTGGCGTCATCGGCCGCTACGCGAACTGGTGGATTCAGTTCGAACTGCTGCCTTCCGTGGTGACGCCTGTCCGGGTGACCGCCCGCGTGGCACATCGACATTTGCGAAGTGACCGGTCCCTGTATTGCGGGCTGTGCTTCGACTTCAGTCAGAATCCATCGCACAGGCAGGTGGTGGCGCGGCAGATCATGCGAGCGATCGCAGGCCTGCAGCGGCGGCAGATGGCTGTGCGTAAAGCAGGCTGATTCGAATCGGTGCCGGGTCTCGGAGCGGCTGACGCGACTCGTCGCGTGTGCGGCCGTCAATGGAGAGGTACAAGCCTCTGCCCACTTCCGGTTCGGCACGCCAGCGCGTTGCGAAGCACGTCGGCCTTCGTCTCCGACTCGGTGAACTCAAGGTGTGGATCCGAGTCCGCGACGATGCCGCAGCCGACGCCGTAGTGCAGGACGCCGTCTTCGATTGTTGCGGTGCGAATCGCAACGGACAGGTCGACTGATCCGGCAGGGCCGAGCATCCCGATGGCACCGCAGTACATGCCGCGGGGTCCGTCTTCGAGTTCCTCAGCGATCTGCATGGCTCGGATCTTCGGGGCGCCGGTAATGGAGCCAGCGGGGAACGTCGCCTTCAGCAGTTCGAGCAACCCGACCTCGGAACGAAGCACGCCGTGTACTTCGCCGACGCCGTGATGCACTGTTGGGTGGGATTCGATCCGCCGTGCGCATTCGACCCGCACCGAGCCCAACTGGCACACGCGGCCGAGGTCGTTTCGCATCAGGTCGATGATCATGTGCAGTTCGGCGGCATCCTTCTCGGAGGCCTCCAGTCGATTGGCAGGCTCGCTCGCTGGAAGCGTGCCTTTGATCGGGCAACTCCTGATGTGCCGGCGGTGATCGACCTGAAGAAACAACTCGGGGCTCATGCTCACAACGGTTCGGTCGGTTCCCGGGAACTCGATGTAGGCGCCAAATGCGGTCTGAGGTTCATGCAGCGCGGTCAGTGCCAGGGCTCTTGAGTTACCGCGCACGTTCGCGCGGAGGCGTCTGCACAGGTTGACCTGAAAGATGTCCCCCGCGCGAATGTACTCGATGGCGGTTGCAACGGCCTCAACCCACCTGTCGGGATCCGGCACGCTTCGAAGTGGGCTGCAGGCCCTCAAAGGTTCCGGACGCTTCTGCCCCCAATCCAGGTCGGGGGGCGTTCCGAGCGTCCACCACTGCGCGGTGAGCGCGTCGTGCAGGTAGGCGTCGTGGCACCGCAGGAAGCTCGCTGCGGCGCCCTTCGCAGCGGTGCCGCAGGCAGGTTCCAGCACGCCGCCGAGTTCGTATGGCAGGCAGGCGATCCACCCTGCGAAGGGTGGGGTATCGGATGAAGCGGTGTGATCGCGGGTGAGTCGGTCAACAAGCCCTGCCGCTTCGCTCAGTCCGCGGCTGGCCGCGTGCTCCAAATCAGGATCACCGGGTCCGATCCATCGGCCTGCGGCACCGCCCACTTCCAGCACGCCGTCGGGCAACGTCAGCACACTCCAGCGTCCCCCGGTGGCCGGATGTGAGTGCAGTGCTGCAACTGGGGTCTGCCGAGGCCAGGCAGCAAGCACATCCAACGGTTGCCTGCCTGCGAGGTGGGGACACGGTTTGAAACGCATGGCACCAATGATAGGAAGCCACATGCCGCGCACCTGCGGGAGTACCATGGTCATCTTTCGATTTCACACACCATCCAAAGAGAGATGCCAATGCCTTCAACCCGGACTCGCCGCAGGAAGACGTCCCCCAGAAAGTCCGCGCCCCGCATGACCTATGCGTTTGGTCGCACCAGGACCGACGGCAACGCGTCTCAGAAGATGCTGCTGGGTGGCAAGGGCGCGAATCTTGCCGAGATGACCTCGCTCGGCCTGCCGGTGCCGCCCGGATTCACCATCACCACCGAGACGTGCAAGGCCTACAACGACCGGGGCAATCGCCTTCCGGACGGCCTGATGGATCAGGTGAAAGCTGCGGTGCGGCGGCTGGAGCGAGAAACCGGTAAGAAGTTCGGCAGCACGTCGGACCCGCTGCTCGTGAGTGTTCGCAGCGGCGCTGCGGAGTCCATGCCAGGCATGATGGAGACGGTCCTGAACCTCGGACTCAATGACGCGTCGGTGGAGGGTCTGGCCGAGCTGACCGGAAACCGCCGCTTTGCCTTCGACGCCTATCGCCGCCTCATCAACATGTTCGGCAGCGTGGTCTTCGAAATCGACCACCACCACTTCGAGGCCGAGTTCAATGCCGTCAAGAAGAAGTGCGGCGTGAGCGAGGACACAGAGGTGCCGGTCGGTGGGCTTGAAGATCTTTGCGCCCGGTACGAGAAGGTCTTCCGCAAGTACGCCAGGATTGACTTTCCGCAGGACCCGTACGAGCAGTTGCAGCACTCGATTGAAGCGGTGTTCCGCTCGTGGTCGTCCGGCAAGGCAATTGCGTATCGCCAGATCAACGAGATCGCCGGCCTCGCCGGAACCGCCGTCAACGTGCAGACGATGGTCTTCGGGAACATGGGCGACGACTCGGGTACGGGCGTCGCGTTCACGCGGGATCCGTCAACAGGTAAGAACGAGTTCTACGGCGAGTTCCTCATCAACGCGCAGGGCGAAGATGTGGTGGCTGGCATCCGAACGCCGCAGCCAGTCAAACAGATGCCCAAGTGGAACAAAGCGGTCTTCAATCAGCTCATGAAGATCCGTGGGACGCTTGAGAAACACTACCGCGACGTGCAGGACATCGAGTTCACGATCGAGCGGGGCCACCTCTGGATGTTGCAGACCCGCGATGGCAAGCGGACGGCCGCCGCGGCCGTGAGGATTGCCGTCGAGATGGTCGAACAGCGGCTCATCAAGCGGGACGAAGCGCTCATGCGAGTTCCTGCAGGCGACCTCGTGCAACTGCTTCTGCCGAGTTATTCGGCCAAGGACAAGAAGGGTGCCGACATCATCGCCCGCGGGCTGCCGGCGTCGCCCGGCGCGTCCTGTGGCACGCT
>JASMKH010000005.1 GCA_030749435.1 Phycisphaerales bacterium | reverse complement strand
AGATGGTGGTTGGCTGTTTCGAGGCAGGGCAACCGCCCTCCCAGCTCCACCCGGGTCATGCGGGCAGCATCGCCTCACCAGACCCGCTTCCAGGCCCGACCGCGGCCAACCTGACGGATGAAAGGACGCTCCGATGGTCACCAGCAACGGCACACGAAAGAAGGCCACAACCAAGGGAACCGGTGCCACGCGTGGTAGGGTTCGCGTCGGCTCGAAAGGACACGAGCAGGAAGGAACGAAGACAGCCATGGCACGAAAGGCCGCAGCGACGACCGAGGGAAAGGGGGCTCAGGAAAAAGGCCGCCTTGAGGCACTTGAGCGGGCGATCTCGCAGATTGATACCGCGTTCGGCACCGGGTCCATCATGCGGCTTGCAGGCGATCAGGTTCGATCGATCGAAGGTGTGTCGACCGGAACGCTGAGTCTGGACCTGGCGCTCGGTGGGCGGGGTGTGCCCAAGGGCCGGGTGGTCGAGGTGTTCGGGCCGGAGTCGTCCGGCAAGACGACGCTCGCGTTGACGATCGCGGCCAATGCGCAGAAGAACGGCGGCACGGCGGCGATGATCGATGCTGAACACGCCCTTGATCCGACTTGGGCCAAGCGACTCGGCGTCAATCTCGATTCGTTGCTGGTATCCCAGCCGGACACGGGTGAGCAGGCACTCGAGATCTGCGAAATGCTCGTCCGCTCCAACGCACTCGACGTCATCATCGTCGACTCGGTTGCTGCGCTCATTCCGCGAGCGGAGATCGAGGGTGACATGGGTGACAGCCATGTCGGCCTGCAGGCTCGGCTGATGAGTCAGGCACTTCGAAAGTTGACCGGCGCCATTGCCAAGAGCAGCTCGGTCGTGATCTTCATCAACCAGTTGCGTGAGAAGATCGGTGTCATGTTCGGGAGTCCCGAGACGACTCCGGGTGGCCGCGCGCTGAAGTTCTACTCGTCCGTCCGAATCGACATCCGCCGAATCGGCGCAATCAAGGATGGCGACCAGAATGTCGGCAACCGGGTGCGAGCTCGCGTGGTCAAGAACAAGATCGCACCGCCGTTCCGGGATGCCGAGTTTGACATCATGTTCAACGAGGGCATCAGCGCCACGGGCGATCTTTTGGATCTGGCCGTTGCGGACGGGCACGTGAAGAAGTCAGGCGCGTGGTTCAGTTATGGAGAGGTGCGACTCGGACAGGGTCGTGAGAACTCCAAGGCCTTCATCGCCGGGAATCCGGAACTCTTCGCTGAGTTGCACGCCAAGGTGCTGGAGTCCAGGGGCGTGGTGGCCGACCCGGCCGCAGCAACCGAGACACCGGAGGGCGAGACCGCCAAGGCCTGAGTGGCTCGTCGCCACATTCCCGTCGGGAGCCGTGATGGGTATACTCCCTCGCTTCCCCGCGGCTGTGGCGGAATTGGCAGACGCGCTAGATTCAGGTTCTAGTGGGAGTAAAATCCCGTGGAGGTTCGACTCCTCTCAGCCGCATGGTGCAGCGGGCTCCGAGTTCGGGGCCCGCTGTTTCGTTTACGGCGCATGCAGGCCGCTGCCGGCCTCCGCGGGGGGAGTACCTACCATACGAGGTTGTTCACGCCCACCGCCTTCACTCGGAGCGTTCCTCCCCATGCCCGACTCCTCAGATCGCCTGTATCTCGATCACAACGCCACCACCTTCCAGAGCAGGGAGGTCACGGCGGCGGTGTTGGACACCGTGGACCACGTGTGGGGCAATCCCTCAAGCATCCACGTGTCGGGGCAGCGGGCTCGCCGCGCCCTCGAACACGCTCGGGAACAGGTCGCCGAGTTGCTCGGCGCCAACGCCGATGAGATTGTCTTCACCTCGGGGGGTAGTGAGTCTGTCAATGCTGCAATCTGTTCGGCCGTGCATTCGGCACCGGAACGGCGGGTTGTGGTGACCAGCGAGGTTGAGCACGCTGCGGTACGCGAAATGCTTGAGCGGCTCTCCGAAGAGGGCGTTGAGACGATTCATCTGCCCAGCAGCGACGCGGGTTGTGTTGACCCGGCCACGCTTCGCGAGGTTCTGGAGTCGCATGAGGACTCGGTGGCACTGGTCTCGGTCATGTGGGCGAACAATGAGACCGGAGTGATCGAACCGATCGAAGAACTGTGCCGCGTGTGCGAGGCGTTCGGCGTGCCCTTCCACACCGACGCGACGCAGTGGGTCGGCAAGATGCCTACAGACGTCTCGTCCCTCCCGCTCACCATGCTCAGCTGCGCGGGGCACAAGTTCCACGGTCCGAAAGGGACTGGAGTGCTCTGGATCAAGCGGGGTGTGGCAGTTCGACCGCTCGTCATCGGAGGGGGGCAGGAGCAGGGCCGACGCGGAGGAACCGAGAATGTGCCCGGGTTCGTGGGGCTCGGGACCGCCGCATCCCAAGCCCAAGAGTGGCTCGCGGGCGGTGGTCACGAGCAGATGACGTTGCTGCGGGATCGGTTTGAGACGCTCCTGGTGGACACGGTGCCCGGGGCCTGTATCAACGGCGCCACGGCCACTCGAATGTGGTCGACCTCCAGCGTCGGATTCCCCTCGATCGAGGCCGAACTGCTGCTGCTGGTGTTGTCGGAACGTGGCCTCGACGCCTCCGCCGGCTCGGCATGCTCCTCCGGCGCGATCAAGGAGTCTGCGGTCCTGCAGGCGATGGGGCATCAGCCGTGCCAGATTCCGGAAGCACCCTACGGGTCGGTCCGTTTCAGTTGGTGTCGTGAAACCAAATGGACGGACCTGGAGCGAGCGATACAGATCATTGCCGAGTCGGTTGCAGCCATCCAGCGGCTCCGTCCGCCCACCGATGCCATCCCCGCGCCCGAGACGCTGGCCAGGCTCGACTCGCAGCATTGAGCCGTGTCCGGGGGGGCCCTGCTTCACTCGCATTGCGGGTGAAGCCGATACCATGCCTCCTTCGCCCTGTTAGCTCAGTTGGCAGAGCAGCTGACTCTTAATCAGCGGGTCGTGGGTTCGAATCCTACACAGGGCATGCTCGTTTGACGCCGCGCCACGATGCGCGGCGTTGTCTTGCGCTGGTTGTGGAAGGGCCTTCGATTCGCCGAGCGGGGGGGGCCGGCAGGGAGCCCGTGAGGACGGCCAGCGGCCCTGCTGCGAGGGCCTTGGCACTTGGGCTCGCCGCGGCAGGAATGGGGGGACCTGGTGGACAGCGGGGGCGGGGCCGGGGCGGGGGCGGGGGCGCTCGACGGCTGGCGATCGACTTCGTACCATCGAGCCGGTTCGCCAATCGTGGTTCTCATCAGGAGTGCGACGCGACATGCCGACCGGAACCGTCACGAGGTACTTTGAGCTGCGTGGTTTCGGATTTATCACGCCCGACGAGAGCGATCGGGACGTCTTTCTGGGGTGCGATGTCGTCGGGGCGGATGTTGAACTGATTCAAGAAGGCCAGCGCGTTGAGTATGAGGCCGTCGACGCGGCGCCCGGGCTGAAGGCGATTGCGGTCAAACCGATTTGATTGTGCCGGCGATGCTCCCGTCTCAGCTTCCAGGCGACTTCCTGAAGCGAATCTCAGAGTTGCTTTCGCCTCAGGAACTGTCGGCGTGGATCGTGTCGGCGTCCTGCCCGCCGCTGGCTGTTCGGTGGACCGGCGACCCGACGTCGGCGGCCCAGGGTGCTGCGGCGCTCGCGGCAGCTGGCCTGGACGCCACGCCCGTGCCCTGGTGTGCTCAGGCATGGTCGCTTGGATGCATTCCTCGCTCGCGGGTGTCACGACTGCCCCTTGTCTCGGCCCAGCAGTTGTTCCTGCAGTCGCTCTCGAGTATGGCGGCAGTCATGGCGCTGGATGTGCGACCGGGCCACGATGTTCTTGATCTGTGTGCTGCACCGGGTGGCAAGACCTCGTTGATTCGGAGGCAGCAGCAGGGGCGAGGGATGCTGGTCGCGAACGAACTCAGTCGCGCTCGGACGGTTCGGATGAAGAAGGTGCTGGCACGTCTGAACATCGAGGGTGTTGAGGTTCTGACTGGGCCCGGAGCGTCCATGGGGTCCACCCACGAGCGATGCTTCGACCGGGTGCTGGCGGACGTGCCGTGCAGCGGCGAAGGACGCTTTCATCTCTCCGATGCTGCGACCTGGTCGCGGTGGAGCCTGGCCGGGATACGCGGTCTGGCGAAGCGGCAAGCGACGCTTCTGGAATCGGCGTGCAAGACCCTTCGTCCCGGTGGAGTCGCGGTGTACGCCACCTGCACCATGGCGCCTGAGGAAAACGAGCGGGTTGTTGATCGCGTTGTGCGTCGTGGGCGGATTCCATTGGAGATACTGCCAGTTGATCTGCAACTGACTTCGACGAAGCCGGGACTCCACAGGTGGCAGGGGCGGTCCATGCTGCCGGAGATGGCGCGAACGGTTCGCGTGCTGGGCGATACTGAAACGACGCCGTTCTACATAGCGAGGCTCAGGAGGACTGGATGACGCGGACGCTGCTGGTAGTGCTTACGACCGCTGTGCTCGCATCGTGTCATGCGGCGCGAACCGTGGTGTCACCATCGCAGCGGAGCAGCGTGGATCTGCATGACGAGGAGTCGATTGTGCGGGCGGATGTCGATCTGCTTCGCTCCAGGCTCCGCCCTGAAGATGAGGTGGAACGGGAGCAACTTCGCCACCACGCCCGGGTCATGCGCCGAGCCTGGCGGGAGGCACCGTGGTCCAGCGAGGTGTCGGAATCGCTGTGGCGGGATGCTGTTCTGCCACCGACCAACGTGTCCGAGGCCATGGAGGACTGGTGCGACCCACTCATGGATCGTCTTCAGGGTGTGGCGGATGACTGCATGACGGTCCGGGCCGCAGTGCGTGAACTCAATGCAGCGATCGGCGAGACGCTCGGAGTTCACTATCACCCGACCAAGCGGAGGGCTCCCGATCAGGGCCCGTTGGAGACGATGGAACTGGGCTTCTCGTCCTGCACAGGGCTGTCGATCCTGCTTGTGGATGCGTGTAGAACACGCGGTATTGCGGCGCGAGTGGTGGGGACGCCGCTGTGGGTCAATGAGCGCGGCAATCACACCTGGGTCGAAGTGTGGGCGGACGGCGAGTGGCACCATGTTGAAGCGGCAGACCCGAACTCGTGGGACGCTGCATGGTTTGATGAGGCGGCAGCACAGGCGGCCGGTGAGCAGGATCCGATGCATCGAATCTACGCCGTGTGCCCGAGCGGGCAAGCCGTCTTTCCATTGGCGTGGGCACCTGAGCGAAGGGACATCAGGGCGGTGGATGTTTCGGAGCGGTACCGGAGCGATTGACGCGGGGCGGCAGGCCGCAGCCAAGCCCGCCGAGGCGGACTTGGCTGCTCCGTGCGTTGTGGTGCTGCGGCCGGGAAGCACCATTCAGGATTCACCCGCGCCGGCGTCTCGTATGAGCCAGTCCCGCCAGACCCAGCAGCGTGAGGACGCCTGGAGCAGGAAGGGGCGAGGCGCCCGGACTTCCCACGGGCCCGCTCGCTGACCAGTCCGGTGCTGGCACCTTGGCGTCGTGCTTCGCCAGCGACGAGTCCTCGAAGCCACCGCCGGCACTCCACACATGCAGGTCCAGGATGGTGTTCAGCATTGGTCCGTTGAGGTGGTGCGTGAAGTCGCTGGACGCAATTCCGCCCCACAGATCACCCGGGGTCTGCACGCCCATCGGTCCGTCCTGATTGGTGTGGATGACCGGCGGGAAGCCGCCAATGCCCCATGGCTGTGAGGGCAACTGGCCAGGCTTTCCGCCCCGTCCGGCAACAGCCGGAGCGGTCATGGCAAGTACCAGTACTCCGGTGACTGTGAGTGCACAATGTCTCTGAATCTTCATGAGATCCTCCTCTCAAGCTGTGGCCACGACGCTGTCGGTGACGATGCGGGCCGAATCGAGCATGGTCCATCCGGTCCGCCGGAAGTTCGGAAATCGCCCCATCGTCCCTGTGATCATGCGAACGTCGTCGTTGTCCATGGTCAGCGGCTTGTCCTGACCGGTCCATCCGACGAACCGCCGGTGCCCATCGAACTGGATGGAGAACACGCGCTCTCGCATGGCCCAGTTGTCGAGGCGGTCGGCGATTTCGTCGGCCTTGTTGGTGAAGAGTGCCAGCAGCCGGTGCAACTCGCGCTCGTTGGAAATGTGTCGCAGCGCGATGTTGCAACCAAAGATGCACCACCACCCGTGACTCTCCAGCAGGTCGCCAGCGGAGTCCTTGTCAAGGTCGACGACCTCCGACATGGAGTCCATGATTGAGGCGAGTGCCTGCCGCGCATCGATGCGGCCTGTCACGATGTCCGCCTCCAGGCCGCCGCCCCGACACGTCCTCGCGATCCCCGGGGCGGAACTGTCTTCATCGACCCCAAAAGTCCCGTACTGCTCCATGGCCGCTCGCAGGTTGCAACTGGCCTTGGCTGCATGGTGGTTGGCTCGGGCGGGGTCGGCGTCGATGAGCCGCCGATGCGAACTCCCAAGGACATACAGTGAGAACGCGTGGGTTCGCCGTTCCCGAAGCGTCACCGGGGGTGACTGGTCGTAGTGCTTGATGAGATCAAAGGCGATGGTCCGAGCCTCGGTGAGATGCCAGAGGCTGTAGCACGCATTGGCGAGGTTGCTCTGGAGCATGCGGCGGACATCTGCTGCGAGCGGCGCTTCGGAGAGGCCCTCACGGGCCAGATCGAGGCTTCTGGTGAATCGTCCCAGGCCGTCCCAGCCGCCGAGTTCCCGATTGCAGGCCAGTGCCCGCTCTTCACCGCTGGTCGCGGCGGCCCGCGCCTTCCCCGCCAGGCGGATCATCTCTCGGTGATTCCCTCGGGCGTGAGCCTTGCCGGCAGCCTCGTCGAGTTCGGCGAAACTCCGCGTGGTGGGCTCGGCCAGTTCACGATCCGCCGAGTCCCACAGGCACTCGGTCACGTCACCGACTGTCCAATCGAGCACATCCGCCAGTTCGATGATGAAATCGAGTTTCGGATTGCCGCTGATCGGAATGAGCTTCGTCGGATCACGCCCGAGGGACTCTGCGAGTTCGCGTCTGGACCAGTTTCGATAGACCTGAGCGAGTTCTACCAACCGCTCAAGTCGCTTCTTCTTCGTGGACACGTCAATCATGTCTGAACTCTCCCCAGCAGGCCACAGAGTGTGGTCTGCACGCTGGTGTGACTGATGAACTCAAGGCCCCTGATCCTTCCGTGTCCCAGCAGGCGACGTGTGACGTCACGCTTCCGACCATAAGGCAGCACGCTGCGTTTCCGACCGACAACTGCCAAAACGCAGCGATGAAAACGGCGCGCGGTGCGGCGCAACGCTTCGACGTCCAAAGAAGCGTTCAACAGTCACACACCGGTGCGAGTGCGAACGCGGCTTCCGAGTTCGTGAGGGCTGATGGTGTTGCATTCCTGGAAGCGTCAGGGGTCAGACGCAGGTTGGTTTGTAACACCTGCCCTCTTCTTTGAGGGTCGCACGACCGCCGTGAAGGACGGTTCCGGGCGGCTGACTGCGCGGAGTGACCTCGAGGTGCACCTGTTCAGTTGCCCTTCTGGCTACCGATGCCGCTGCAGGGTCACCACATTGCGACGTCTCGGAGCAGGTACGCTGCTGCCATGTGCAGATGGATTGCCTATACCGGTCCCGAACTGCGGCTCGCCGAACTCCTCGTGAAGCCGGCTCACTCGCTCCTTCTCCAATCTCGCCACGCCGAAGAGTCGACCTTCGCGATCAACGCGGACGGATTCGGTGTGGGGTGGTATACAGCGCGGAGCGAGAACCCAGGCGTGTATCACGAGACGCGGCCGGCCTGGAACGACGAGAACCTGAAGAGCATCGCGGCCCATCTCGCCTCGCCGCTCTTTATGGCGCACATCCGGGCGGCGACGAGCGCCGTCTCACGGACGAATTGTCACCCGTTCCGGGCGGGGCGGTGGCTCTTTCAACACAACGGCTCGATCGGCGGATTCGATCGTGTTCGGAAGGACCTCGACCGTTCTATCGATCCGTCGGTGTACGCGGCCAAGCAGGGGAGTACTGACAGTGAGACCATGTTTGGAATCTGCCAGAGCGAGGGAATGCACGAGGACCCGGCTGGTTCGATCGAGCGGATGATCATGCGGGTCGAAGCCAGCAGGCGACACCATGGCGTCGCAGCGCCCTTCAACATGACCGTCGCGTTGAGCGACGGCGACACGCTCTGGGCGGCGCGGTACGGGTCCGATGGTGACGGGCCATCGCTGTACCACACTGCCTCGCGCGCGGCGCTCGATCGGGCATCTGCGGTTGCCGGGGCGATCGAGTCTCAGGCCACCATCGTTGTGTCGGAACCTCTTGACGACTGCGATGAACACTGGAGGGTCATTCCGCCACGCCATGTCCTTCGGGCCAGGGGCGACGAGGTCGAGATTCGGCCCCTCGCAGTGGGATCCGGCAGTACCGCCAGATGAGCCATTATTGGGCTCTCAGGCATCAGAATCGACGAATCCGATATCGACAGGCCCTGCGACTGGTGGTACCTTTGAGGGGCATGTGATGGGGTGGGTTGTCGGATCGGGCTCGATTGTGGTGGTCCGTTCCGCGTGGAGGACGCTTCATCGGGTGGGAGCGTTTCTTGACCTCTCACGCTGAGGCGGTTACCGGGCTCAGAAAGGTGAACGGGATGGGTGTCCACGACGCTTCTCCCTCGGCAGACCGGCGCAGGCCTCCTGGAGTGACAGAATGACATCATTTGCGGGTATGACCGGGGGCTTGGCAGGGATGCTGTGGGTGCTTTCAGCGGCGGCGGCGGGCTCGCCCACGCTGGATCTGGCCTCGCCGATGACCCGTTCCGAACTGGCGGCAGACCTTGCCAGAACGCCCCCGCGGGCCGTGGCGTTGAAGATCGATGAGATCGGATCCTCGGCCGTCTGGAATGCAGGCACCATCAGGCTGCGCGGCATGCCCATGCCGGACGGCGATGAGGCCACACTGGTGCTCCGGCGGATGCAGAATCCGATTGAGGCGACCTGGCTGGTGCGTACAGACGCCGCTGGCAGCCACACCGAGACAGCGGTCGCCGCGGCGCCGGTGCTGCTCCTCTCCGGAAGCGTTGATGGTGAACCAGACAGCGCCGTCTTTCTGGGGATCTACAAAGACTCCGTTCAGGGGTGGATCGAAACCGACGCGGGTCTTCACATGATCGCCACGCCGCCCGATGGTGGCCCGACGCTGATGTACCGCGTCGGGGCCTCTCGCGGCGGCATCGACATTCCGGCCCCCGGACGATTCAAGGAGGTCAAGCGTCAACCGGAGTTGCCCCCGCCGCCCACGAAGTTCAGTCCCGAGTCGGACTACGATCGGCTACTGATGGCGATGCAGGATCCCGAGAGCCCCCTGCGGGAGCTCGTCTCGGGCGAAGGTGCTCGCCGGCTGCCAGACATGCTCAACCGATCTGCAGTGGCGCTCGACCCCGAGGTCGAACTCGGTGCCTGCTGCGTCATGCCCGGATTCTGCTTCCAACTCCCCGCCGCGCTCTGCGCAGACTTCTGCAATGATCCGGACGACACGTTCTGCCAGCAGGACTGGCCGGACGGTACGACAGTGATCGACTTTGACTCGACGCCGCCGAACCTGCCTCCCTGTTGGCTCGGCCCCGGCGTGCCGTGCGACGAGCAGTGGGTGTGCTTCGAGCCCGATCCGGACGCCAATCCGGGTGATCCCAGTTTCGAAAACTGGACCGGTGCGTGCTGTGTGCAGTCGCCGCCGGGTTCGAGTGTCTATGCGGTGCAGGATCTGGCGGCGTGCGAATGCGCGCTCCTGGGCGGCACCTTCCTGGTCCCCCCGGCCATCTGCCTTGGCGGCGATCTCGCATCGCCTGAGACGATGGCGACCAGCAACTTTGTCGATGCCGCGACGATTCTGGCCATCGATCCCGACATCTGTGAGCAGCCCTCCGGGGCCTGCTGCTTCGAGCAGGAAGTGTTGTGTGAAGACATTGCCGATCCGGATGATCCGGACTTTGAGATCTTTGAGAAAGTGGCGTGCATCAACGTGCCCGAGTCGATCTGCACAGACGCGGACATCATCACCGAGTCGTTCAACGGAACTGGCGAAGCGGGATACTTCACGAAGGAGTGCTTCCCCTGCATCTTCGACCCGGCAGGGCAGGGCGTGTGGGGTACCGACTTCATCTGTCCCGAGTCGATGCAGAAGGAACCGCAGGGTGTCGGGCCGCCCGTGAACCTGGTCTGCCAGAGTCCCCGGATCACGATCGACACCGATGGTTGGTATCTCGAGCGATTCAATGGCGACGTGCAGGCCGCCCAGGCCTACGCCGCGATGCTCATCGCCTCGATGAACTACATCCTCACGCGGGATGCGCTCGTCGAGTTGCAGGTGGGTGATCTGCTCCTTCGAGATGACTATCAGACGTATTACGTCGGCGGCGCCTGTTGCTTCCCGAACGAAGGCTGGTGCATGGACTCGGAGTCGGAAGCATCCTGTGCCGAATGGGCCAATATGGGCTTCACCGCCCAGTGGCAGGGACCGGGTTCCTCCTGCTGGAATGAATCGGGAACGCCCTGCAGCGCCAACGGAACCGTGTACGAGGACGCCGACGCGCTCTGGGAGATCAGCGACACGTTGGAACTGGTCGCTGCCGAGTGGGGCACCGACATCCCGGAGAGCCTGGATGGCAACAACATGATTCTGCTGCTCTCGGGCTACCCCTACGGCGAGCCGTACTTCGCCAACGTCCCGTGGATCGGTGGGGATGATTGGGAGGACACGTGGGGCGTCGAGGTGCAGGATGTTGCCGCCGGTGCCTACCGCACGCTCTGCACGGAAGGGCAGCAGCCCTTCGCCGTGGCTTCGGTCAAAGGCACCTTCCCATGGCCCGGCGAGACTTTTGATCGAGACGATGTGAACTGGGACATCGTGGCGGTGGCCCGGGCCGTCGGTTCGGCAATTGGCGTGTTTGAGACGAGCCTGTACGGGTACGACACCTGCTTCGGTCCACCCTGCGAGGGCGTTCGGGCCAGTCTCGACTGCGATCATCGTTTCTTCTATGCCGACCTGTTCGACCTCTCCAGCCCGTTCATCAGCACGAGCAGCATGCCTTCCACGCTCATGAGTTTCTGCCATGTGTGTCCCGGCGGATCGGCGAACGTGCAACTTCGCTTCAGGTCCGAGATGGCGGCGCGAATCTATGCCCGGTTTGCGACGATGGACTGCTCCTGGTCCGGGTCCGGTGGTCTGGATCCGAGCACGCCAGGCACGCCCTATGCCGCCGATGATCTCTTCCGCATGGTTCCCGGCGGCAGTCAGTTGCTGGACGTCATGGCCAACGACGTCACGCCGGGCTGCTTCGACCAGAACACCTTCGAGCCTTACGACCCGATCACAGGCGACCCCTGGGACCCCTCGACGTGGGACCCGGACGAAGATCCCTGGCCTATCTTCCCGCTGGATGTGACCGACCTCTCGGTCTGGGAGAACGACCCATTCGACCCCGGTTTGCCCCAGGACCTCTGGTGGGACTGGGTTCCCGATGGTGACGCAGCGCTCCCGGGGTTGACGATTCTCGGCGGCACGATCGACATCGTGGAGGATCCCGCGAACCCGAACGGCAGCCGGGTGGTCGAGTACACGCCGCCGAGTGAGTCCTGCGGCATCGACTTCTTCGAGTATCGCATCACGACCGATCCTTCCGCGTACGAGCTTCCCGATGGAACCCCCGCCCCGATCCCTGGCATCCAGCCGGAGGAAGCGGAGGCCCTGGTTCGAATCATCGAGCAGCCCTGTTCGGCCAGTTACACGATCATCTGTAATCCGGCGATCCCAGGCGATTGTCCCGAGAGCGTGGCCGAGCCCCCGGTGCCGCCCTCGGTGCCGGATCCAACGGCGGCTGATGTTATCGAGGTTGTCGACTCCGCAGCTGCGGAGATCTCCGCCTTCGCATGGTCGGGGCTCATCCTGGAATGGGATGCAGTCGGATCGACGCTTGCCGAAGACGCCTTCCTGCGGGTGTGGGTCGCGGATGCTGCCGGATCAGCCGCCAACACATTCTTCGACGTGTACCCCTTCGGTACGGTCGGAGTGGCATGTGGTCCGGCATCGCCCTATGTGCCGGGCCCGAACCCGATTGCAGGCCCGAGCAGCGGTTCGTGCGGCCCACCTGACCGGGCGTTCGTGCCCGTCGACGGCGTCATCCTCGTGCAGTGTCTGGAAGCCACCGATGATCTTCCCGGTCGCGATGCGTGGTGGACCGGGGGGAGTTTCTGCGTGATCTCGGAGCCAACCAATGCTTTCGGCGCCTGCTGCGTCGACGGGTTGTGCATCCAGACGACGGCCTATGACTGCGCGGCTTTGGGCTGGAACTGGGACTGGCTTCCCCCCTCGTTGAGCGACCCGGAGTATCGCTGGGGCTGGTCCTTTGACCGAAACGCCTCGGGGTTCTTCCACGGGTCCGGCACGAGTTGCTGCGAGCGGGACTGGTGTCGCCGCACCGCGCCGTGCTGCTACGAGGGACCAAACGACAAGCCGGCCTGCGCGCTGCTGACCTGCGAAGAGTGCCGCGACATTGGCGGCGTCATGCTCACGATGTCGGCCGAGAGCCACGGCACGGACTACTGCGACCCTGCCGAACCGTGGTTCCCCACGATCGGGCCACCGCAGCCGCTGTGGGACACGGAGTGCGTGTATCCGGTCTGCAACTTTGAGGATCTCTCGACGACGCCGCTCGTGCCGATCTCGCCCCCCGACCCGTCCGGAACGGTGGGCGCCTGCTGCGTGACGACGCTCGGCGGAGAACGGTTCTGCGCGGACCTGACCCGGGACGACTGTGAGGCCTACGAGCCGGATCCACTGATCGCCTCGACCTCCTGGTCGGTGGTGGCGCGATGTGATGAGGTGCCCTGCGGACCGCTCGGCGCCTGCTGCGTGGACTCCGGAGCGGGGCTCGTCTGCATCGCCGACGGGTGGTCCGAAGTGGAGTGCGAGTCACTCTGGTACGTCGACCCCGCCAATCCACCGGATCTGATTGTGTTCAGGGAAGGCGAGACCTGCGGCGCCAACTCCTGCAATCCGTCAGGAACCGGCGCGTGCTGCCTCACCGACGTCGACGTCTGCTGCGATGGTTTCACGAAGGACGTCTGCGATCTGGTCTATGGCACCTATCTCGGTGATGGCGTGTTGTGCACGGCCTGCGACTCGACCGCCGCGACGGGTGTGTGCTCGCTGGCCGTCAGCGGCCTTCCGGTCTGTACGTCCGATCTCACGCAGAACGTCTGCGAGAACACCCTCGGGGGCACCTGGTACCCCGAGATTGTCACGTGCAGTGAGGGAGTCCCCGATCTGGGCAGGGACATTGTGCCTGCAGACCAACCCGAGACGCAGCCTGATCCGGCCAACCCCCTCGGCGCGTGCTGCCATGAGTACGAGTGCGTCCCGCAGGTTCATCGGTTCGACTGCATTCTGGCGGGAGGTCGCTTCCTCTCCGACGACGAGAACCCCTATGGAACCCACGCCAATCCGGGAGGCTGCCCGCCCACGCAGGATCCGTGGATCGGTCGGTGCTGCATGCAGACGACCGAGTTCGGCCCGGTCTGTGTCAAGTTGACATCGGCGGAGTGCGTTGCCGAGGGCGGCACGTTTGCGCTGGGTGTTGACTGTCCATCGCTGTGCGGGGTCGTTGAACTCGATCTGTGCGCTCCGGGCGAGTGTGAGGTGATTGTGCCCGTGTCGTCCGGCATCGGTGGGACCTCCTCGACGATTACCTACGTCGCTGCCGATGAAGCGCGGTGCCTCTCTCGGGACGGGCGATGGTTGGGGTACAAGTCGGAACTGGGCTACACATCGGCTCAGTGTCCACCGACGCAGACCTTCCCCCTGACTGGCGGGTCCCGCCGTGAAGGCGATCTGACCGGCGACGGAAGGGTCGGGGCCGACGATCTGCTGCAGTTGTTCGCCAACTGGGGTTCGGATGCAAGCCGCGCCGATCTCGATGGAAGCGGCAAGGTGGGCGTAGACGACCTGATCCGCCTCCTCTCGCATTGGGACTGACCCGGGTGTCTGTGGAGCGGCAGCGCTGGGCAGGGCCCGCCTTGGCCATTGCCGCCGAAGCGTGCCTGGCCGTGGCTTGGTACCTGCTCAGCCGAACGGGAAGTGCGCCCGGACTGGGCATGACGCTCTGGATCTGGCCGATGGTATGGGGCGGATGCCACGCTGCCGGGCTGTGGATACGGCCTCGGAGAAGGCTGGGACCAGATCCACTTCGGCCAGGCGTTGAGGCAGTCTCAATGGTGCGCTCGCTGACAGCGCGGATTCTGCTCGTTGCCGTGCCAGCCGTCGTGCTGCTCTACGCCGTGGCGGCGATGATCTTCGCGTGGCGGGCTTCGTAGCGCTCGGGCTCAGGGCGTGGGCGCCATCCGGCAGCCGATGTCGCTGCGATAGAAACCGCCGGGAAGCGAGATCGTTTCGCACGCCGCGTTGGCGCGTGCTCGGGCTTCCTCCAATGAGGGGGCGATCGCGGTGACACCGAGTACGCGGCCGCCGGTATTGACGAGCGTGCCTTGGTGATTGACTGTGCTTCCGGCATGGAAGATGACCAGACGCTCGTCTTCAAGGCCCTCGATTCCCGCGATCGGTCGCCCTCGCTCATAGGCGCCGGGGTAGCCCTCACTGCACAGCACGACGCAGCATGCCGACTGAGGGTCGAACTCGATGCTGGCGTCGACCAGCGACCCAACCGCGGTCCGCCACAGGATGTCGACCAGATCGCCCTGAAGCCGAGCCATGAGCGGCTGGCACTCCGGGTCGCCGAACCGGCAGTTGAACTCGAGCACCTTCGGGCCGCCTGGGGTGAGCATGAGGCCCGCGTACAGGACGCCTCGGTAGTCGATGTCTCTTCGCCGCATGGCGTCCATCATTGGAATGAGGACCGTTCGCTCGATCTCCTCAAGTTGCTCGGCGCTGACCAGCGGGGCGGGGCTGTAGGCGCCCATGCCGCCGGTATTGGGCCCCACGTCGCCCTCGCCGACCTGCTTGTGGTCCTGGCACGGATCGAGAATCCACATTGTCCGACCGTCGACCAGCGCGAGGATGCTCACTTCCTGTCCCTGCAGCATCTCCTCGATGATGATCCGACGGCCCGCCTCGCCGAACGCCTCGTCGACCATGATGGTCTTGATGGCCTCCAGCGCGGCGAGGGTCGTCGGGCAGAGAATGACGCCTTTGCCGGCGGCAAGCCCGCAGGCCTTGATGACCAGTGGTTCTTCCCGGTGCGCGAGCAGGTCCCGCACCGCCTCCGCGATCGGTGGCATGGCGACGATTGCCCGGTCATCGCTCGACCCGAGCCATCGAAGCAGGGGGGCGGCGTCTTCGGCGATCTTTTCGTCGGCGAGTTCAGACTCGATGCCCCGAAGCACCCATCGCTGTGCCATGTTCACCGAGTCGAGCGTACGACTCTCCGCAGTTGGGATCGCCGCCTGCTTCATGAGTTCCTTGGCGAAGGACTTGTCCGCTTCGACCTGCGCCCCTGCCTTGCTCGGTCCGAAGACCTGCCGCCGATCACTCTTGAGCACGTCGGTGATCCCTTCGGCCAGAGGCTGCTCGGGCCCGACGATGACGAGATCGATGTCCTGCTTCTCGCACCAGTTCAGGAGCGGGAAGGTATTGCTCGGATCCCACTTGTGAGGACAGGGCTTGCCCAGGGTGGCCAGTCCGGCGTTCCCCGGATCGGTGAGCCACAGGGTGCCGCAGCGGGGCGACTGCTTGAGTTTCCATGCGATGGCGTGCTCGCGGCCACCGCCGCCGAGAAGCAGGATGTTGCAGGAAGCGGGACAGTGTGGAGGGGGTGCAGGCATTTCGGCAGCGTAGCGTGCAGGTGGGGGGGAGTGGGGATTCTCAGCGGCGAGAGTTTGAGCGTCGCTTGCGGCCGCGTGGGGTGCCCGGCGCAGGCGTCTGTTCGCGACTCCTCGGATCACCCTCGCCACTGCGGATCGCGGCGAGCCGGTCACGCAGGGCGGCTGCCCGCTCGAACTCGAGTTGGTCGGCAGCTTCCAGCATTTCGCGTTCCAGCGACTCGAGCAGTTCCGCCTGATCGAGTTGCGACTCGGTGGCCCGGTGATCGAGCGCCTGCCGCGCGGTCCGACGGGCCTGGAGTTCCCGTTCAATGCCGTGTCGAACCGCCCTCACGATGGTCGTCGGTGTGATGCCATGCGCCTCGTTGTGGGCTTCCTGGACCGACCGCCGCCGAGCAGTCTCATCGATGGCGGCCTGCATGGAGTCGGTCACTCGATCGGCGTACATGATGCACGAGGCATCAACGTTGCGAGCCGCCCGTCCGATCGTCTGGATGAGGCTGGTCCGGCTTCTCAGGAATCCCTCCTTGTCGGCGTCGAGGACGCAGACGAGCGCGACTTCGGGCAAGTCGAGGCCTTCACGAAGCAGATTGACGCCGATGAGGACGTCGAAATCGCCTTCGCGGAGTGCTTTGAGGATTTCGATTCGGTCCAGCGTGTCGATATCGCTGTGCAGGTATCGAACACTCAGCCCCTCCGCCTCAAGGAATCCGGCAAGATCCTCCGCCATCCGCTTGGTCAACACGGTGGCGATGATCCGCTGGTCTCTGGCGGCGACGATGCGGCAGGTCTCGATGAAGTCCGGAACCTGTCCCGACGCCGGTCGCACCTCGATCACGGGGTCAAGCAGACCGGTCGGCCGAATGACCTGCTCGGCCGTGACGCCGCCCGAACACTCCAACTCGTAATCGCTCGGCGTTGCGGACACATGGATGATCTGCGGTACGAGTTGCTCGAACTCGTCAAACCTGAGCGGGCGGTTGTCCAGGGCGCTGGGAAGTCGGAACCCGTGATCGACGAGTACCTGCTTGCGGGCGCGATCACCGTTGTACATGGCACGGATCTGAGGCACCGTGACGTGCGACTCGTCAATGAAGACCAGCCAGTCGCCCGGCTGCCGACCGGGCACATGGTTGAAGTAGTCCAGCAGCGTGGACGGGCGTGACCCGGGTGGCCGCCCCTCCAGGTGGCGGGCGTAGTTCTCGACGCCCGAGCAGTAGCCGACCTCTGCCAGCATCTCAAGGTCATAACGGGTCCGCGACATGAGCCGCTGGGCCTCGAGCAGTTTGCCCTCCTTCTTGAGTTGGGCGGTTCTCGCAGTGCACTCGTCCCTGATGTCCGAGATCGCCTGCTGCAGCCGGTCTTCGGGGAGTACGTAGTGCACAGCGGGGAAGATGAACACCTGATGCTCTTCGGCGAGCGTCTCTCCGGACACCGGATGGATCAGGGAGATCCGCTCAACATCATCGCCAAAGCACTCAATGCGCACCGCGAACTGCTCATAGGCAGGGAACACCTCGATGACGTCGCCGCGGACTCGGAACTTGCCGCGTTCGAACTCGATCTCGGTGCGGTTGTACTGCATGTCGGTGAGCGATCGCAGAAGATCGCGGCGATCGATCTGCTGACCGACTCGCAGTGCCAGCAGCCGATTCTGCCAGGCTTCGGGTGACCCGAGACCGTAGATGCATGAGACGCTGGCTACGACAATGACATCGTCGCGTGAGAGAAGATTACTTGTGGCGGAGAGTCGCAATCGATCGAGATCGTCGTTTCGAGCGGCGTCCTTCTCAATGTAGATGTCCCGTTGCGGGATGTAGGCCTCTGGCTGGTAGTAGTCGTAGTAACTCACGAAGTAGCAGACGGCGGCATCCGGGAAGAGCGCCCTGAACTCCTCGTAGAGCTGGGCTGCGAGGGTCTTGTTGTGGCTGATGACCAACGATGGCCTGTTCGTGCCAGCAATGACGTTTGCCATGGTGAACGTCTTGCCCGTCCCGGTGGCCCCGAGAAGCACCTGTGATGGCGCGCCGTGACGCACACCCTCGACCAATTGCGAGATCGCAGCAGGCTGGTCACCCGTTGGCAGGTAGTCCGCCTCGATCCGGTACGCGGCGCTCATCCGCCTGCCCGCAGCGTCACGCCCCGTACTTCTCGTCGTAGGCTGCGGCATCCATGAGCTGTTCCAGCGGTGCTGCGTCCTCTGTGCGAACCTTGACCAGCCAGCCGTTGCCCTGTGGATCGCTGTTCAGCAGGGCGGGCTCCTGAACCGCCTGATCATTGACCGCCACGATCTCTCCGGCGACGACCGAGTAAATGTCGCTGGTCGTCTTGACCGACTCCACCTCGCCGATGGCATCACCGGCGCCGAGCGTCGTGCCCTCAGGCCGCAGTTCGACGAAGGTGACGTCAGTCAGCTCGGCTGCCGCGTGAGGCGTGATACCGATGGTGATCGTGTCTCCCTCGGCGCGGAACCACTCGTGGCTGTCGGAGTAGCGACAATCGGGCGGGCTGGACATCTGCAGGACGCTCCTGTCGGTCGGATCGGGGACCCCTCGCGGGCCGAGATATGGAACACGCCAATGGTATCAGGTGCCAGGCAGCGGCTTGGCTGCGTATCCGCTATCCTCGCCTCCCAGATTGACTGCACCATGACGCTGCTCCTTTCGCTCACCACACGATCACTCCAGTCCCTGCTGGATCCCAACGCCGACCCCCCTCGGACGCTTCTCGACGCGCCCGCGTTCGCCAGTTCCGAGTTCGGCCTGCGCGGTCTCAGCGTGGATGTGGACATGCTGGCCGGATGGTCTGTTGAGCAACTCTCGACGCTTCGGCATCGGGGCGATCAGGCTGCCTGCCCGTGTCTGGTACTCGTGGACACCGAACCCTTGGCAATGGGCTCCAACGATGAGGCCACGCAGCAGGCAGCGACGCAGCGGCTGACGAGGGTCGCGACCGCGGCCAACAGGCTCGGGTGCAACTCCGTGGCCGTCCGGGTGGCACTCACGGCGGACGACACCGATGAGATGGATCGGGCTGCGCAGGCCATTCAGGACGCGATGGTGGCCGTGGAGCGGCTCGAACTGAACCTGCTGCTGGTGCCCGGTCCGGGCGGCACGCAGTCGTCCGACCAGTTGGCGGAGCTGATCAAGAAGGTGGGCGGGTTCCGGATCGGCGCCCTGCCGACATATGGGGACACCGCGGCCGCCGAGGATCAGTTGGAGCATGTTCGAAAACTGGCGCCCTACGCTGGCGCGATTCACATCAGGTGTGAGGGATTCAAGCGAGGCGGGGCGCACCGTGGCCTGGATCTGGCCGCAGGTCTGCAGGCCGCCAAGTCGGTCGGATATCAGAGCAACGTGGCGATTGACTACGTGGGGGAAGGCGATCCAGCCAAGGAGATCGCTCGGGCCGTGGAGATTCTGCAGGCCGCGATCGACGCGGAGTAGCCAATGGCCCCCCATCCCAAGCGACTGATCGTGACGATTGACGGGCCCGCGGGGACAGGCAAGTCGGCGGTGTCGGGCCTGCTCGCGGATCGGCTCGGGGTGCAGTGTCTGGATACCGGTGCGATGTACCGAAGCGTGGCGCTCCTCGCGATTCGCGCAGAGGCCGATCCTGGCGATGCGGAATCCTTGCTTCGCCTGATCGACCGTCACGACATTGGGTTCGACTGGACGCAACGACCGCCGGTGGCGACGATCGACGGCTCGCCGGTGGAGGCCTCCATTCGAGATGCCGAGGTTGGGAGGGTCGTTTCCATCGTGGCCGCAGTGCCCGCGGTGCGCGCTGCCCTGGTTGAGGCACAACGATGCATCGCCGCGGAGCGGCTGCAACTGGTCAGCGAGGGCCGAGATCAGGGATCCGTTGTGTTTCCCGATGCCGAAGTTCGCTTCTTTCTGACGGCCGACCCGGGCGTTCGCGTCGGTCGCCGCGTCATGCAGTTGCAGCAGGCTGGCCGGGAGGTCGATCCGCAGGCGGTTCGCGCCGAGATCGATACGCGAGACGCCATCGACTCAAGCCGATCGGTCGGCCCGCTCATGTGCCCCGAGGGCGCGATCGAGATCGACACGTCCGCCTTGACGCTTGATGAAGTCGTCGACCGTCTGGAACAGGAAGTACGGTCGACGGTGGCCGACCGGGTGCGTCCGTCGTGCTGAGCATCCTGCAGTTCAGACGCCGCAATGGTGAGCGATCTGCCGCTGCGCAGTTGATCTGGTATGGACTGGTTGCCTGGGCCGTCGGACTGACCTGCTGGGTGTTCTGGCGATTTCGGACGATGGGGCGGGGCCGCATTCCCCGTCGAGGCGCAGCGCTGGTCATCGCCAACCATCAGTCGCACATCGATCCAATGTTGCTGGGGATCATTCTCCGCGACCGGAGTCCACGCATGATGGCGAGGCGATCGCTGTTGACGGATTCGCCCTGGCCCATGCCCTGGGTGCTGCGAGTCGGGTATCGCTGCATCTTCGTCGATCGTGGTTCCTCCGACCCCAGCGCGATGCGTGCGGTGCTCCAGGAGCTTCGCTCGGGGAGACTCTCCGTCGTATTCCCCGAAGGAACCCGATCGCTGGACGGCACGATGCGCCCGTTCGAGCGCGGCGTCTGGCTGCTGATCAAGCGGGGAGGTGCTCCAGTTCTTCCGGTTGGCATCGAAGGAACCTTCGACGCGTGGCCAAAGGGATCCGGCCCGAGACGCAGAGGCCGCATCCTCGCCAATGTTGGAACACCCATTCCGTGCGAGGAACTCCTCGAGATGGGGGTCGATCGGGCGCTCGAGCACCTGCATGACCGGGTGGATGCGCTTCGTGCCGAGGCCCGCGAAGTGATTCGGCGACGTACCGGTGGGCGTTGGCCTTTGCGGGGACCAGCTGATGAGCAGACGGGAGGCAACACGTGCACGGCTGGGAGGTGATCACCGATCTGGTCGTGCTGCTCTCGGTGGCATCCGTGTTGGGCGTGATCGCCGAGCGGATCGGACTCAGTGCCATCGTCGGGGCAATCCTCGGGGGAATGTTGGTCGGCCCCGGCCTGCTCGGATGGGTGCAGGGCGATCAACTCGAAGTGCAGTATGTGGCCGAGTTCGGGGTCGCCTTGCTTCTCTTCACGATTGGTCTGGAGATCACCCGCGAAAAACTGGTTGCATTCGGACTGCCCGGGGCCCGTGCGGGTCTCCTGCAGGTCGTGCTGACGATGGCAGGCGCATCTGCCGTGGCGAACCTGCTGGGATGGGAGTGGCCCGGCTCGCTCGCGATCGGCGCCATGGTGGCGCTCAGCAGCACCGCCGCCGTCGCCCGTTCACTCTTTGACTCGGGGCAGTTGGAGTCCGCGCACGGACGTCTGGCGCTCGCCACGCTGCTTGTGCAGGACATCGCGATTGTCCCGCTCGTGGTTCTGCTCGCTGTGATTGGTGGCCCCGTCCAGGTTGGGGAAGTGGCGACGGAACTTGGATTCGCAGGAGCCAGATTCGTCGTGGCTGTCCTGATCATCGGGTCCGTGGCGATCCTGCTCATTCCGAGATTGCTTCAAAGCAGTCACTTGAGCGGGAATCGCGAACTGCCCGTGGTTCTGGCCGTTGTGACGGGTGTGCTCGCAGCGTGGCTGTCACACGAACTCGGACTCTCGGCCGCCGTCGGCGCGTTCATTGCGGGCCTGGCATTGGCGAACTCACCGTTCGCTCGCCAGATTCGATCCGACGTCGCCGGACTCAAGGCGATCTTCCTGACCATCTTCTTCGCGAGTATCGGTACGCTTGCAGACCTGACCTGGCTGGCCGCGCCAGACCGAGTCCTGACGGTGCTGCTGCTCGCCTGCCTGATCATCGTGGGCAAGATTCTGGCGACGGGTCTTGCCGCCAGGCTTGCCGGTGCGGCGGCGGGCACTGCGATCGGAGTTGGCTTCTGCGTGGCGCAGATCGGAGAGTTCTCCTTTGTGCTCGGTGGAGTCGCTCGCAATGAAGGACTGCTGGCGGGGGAGACGCTCGATCTCTTCGTGGCAGCCTCGGTTGTGACGCTGCTGCTTGTTCCGATGATGGTGGCTGTGGCGCCTCGTGTTGCGGCAGGCTTGCGATCGCCGGTGGAGGGATCGACCTCGAAGGGGGGTCACGGTCGCGTGATTGTGATTGGAATCGGCCCCTCTGCGCAGCAGGCCCTTTCGTGTGCCCGGGAGGCGGGGGTTCCGGTCACGGTGATCGACTTCAACAGTCACGAAGTCCTCCGCCGGCGGCAGGCAGGGGACGAGGGCATCGTGGGCGATGCGCGGCGGCCGGAAACGCTGCGAGCGGCTGGGGTGGCGCGAGCCAGACTGATTGTCGTGAGCCTTCCCGATCCGCAGGCGGCCGCCGAAGTAGTTCGTCAGGTGCGCACTTTGGCAGTTTCAACGCCCGTCGTCGTGCGGTGCGGGTACAACCGTGCCGAAGCCCAGTTGAGGGTGGCCGGTGCGACCGAGATCGTGCTTGAGGAAGATGCCGTCGGCCTTGTGCTCGGGAGGGCCGTTCAAGACCAGTTGGAGCGTGCGCCCGTGTAGGAAGCAGGGGCGTCTGAGGGCCCCGGAATGCGAAGCGCAGTGCAGACGTTCATTCTTGACGGCGTGGAGGCGCGTCCATGCCGTGTCGAGGTCGCCATTCTCGATGACAAGACGCCTCGAACGACCGTCGTGGGGCTGCCCGATGCGGCCGTCCGCGAGGCGGTGGATCGTGTCCAGGCCGCGATGGAAGCAGGGGGGTTCGGGTATCCACCGGGCCGCGTGACGATCAACCTCTCGCCCGCCACCCACCGCAAAGAGGGTCCGCTCTATGACCTGCCCATCGCGGTTGCGGTGCTGCTGGCGTCGGGTGAACTCGGAGTCGATTCCCGCAGCCGCGCAGGCGACTGTCTGATTGCCGGGGAACTGCGTCTGGACGGCACGCTGCAGGCGATTCCGGGTGGCGTCGCGATGGCCGATCTGGCAGTCCGGAGCGGAGTCGGCAATGTGCTCCTTCCTGCCGCCAGCGCGCCGGCTGCCGCACTTGTCGATCGGATTCGAAGCCGTCCTGCGGACAGTCTGGTCGACGTCGTCGAGTTTCTGAGTGGACGGCGGGATCTGCCCGTGGCGCGGCCCCCGACCATGGAGGCGGCTGATGAGGGGCTCAACCTGGCCGACGTGCGGGGGCAGGCGCTTCCCCGCAGAGCGCTCACTGTGGCGGCCGCAGGCTGGCACAACCTGCTGATGGTCGGTCCGCCTGGGAGTGGCAAGACGACGCTTGCCCGCTGCCTTCCCGGCATCCTGCCCCGTCCCGAGAATGGCGAAGCACTGGAGATGGCGCGAATCGCCTCGGTCGCTGGCACGCCCCTGGTCGCTCGTCGTCCCTTCCGAAGCCCGCATCACACGGCCTCGTCGGCTGCCATCGTCGGGGGTGGAACCCGGCCCCGGCCGGGTGAGATCACGCTGGCCCATCACGGGGTGCTTTTTCTGGACGAGTTCCCGGAGTTCTCCCGCTCGGCGCTGGAAGCGCTTCGAGAGCCGCTTGAGCGTGACGAGGTCGTCATTGCCCGGGCCTCAGGGAGCGTGTCCTTTCCAGCGAGGGTGTTGCTGGTGGCGGCGATGAATCCGACCAGACGGGGCAACGGCCGGGTGGGGTCGGACGGTTCGCTGCAGCGGCTCTCGGGTCCGCTGCTCGATCGCATCGACCTGCAGGTCGAGGTGCCCCCGGTGCCAGCGGATGAACTTGATGGCGAGCGGACTGCAGAGGCCAGCGGCGATGTTGCGGCGATCGTGGCATCGGCGTGGCGCTTTCAGCGGCTTCGGCAGGGGAGCGTTCCCAATGGGCGGCTCGGCTCAAGGCAACTCGACGATTACGCGCCCATGTCGGACAATGCCCGAGCGTTGCTGCGACGAGCCGTCGAAGAACTGGGCTTGAGCGCGCGGGCATGGGATCGTCTTCGCCGCGTGTCCCGCACGTTGGCGGATCTTGAAGAGCACCCCGAGATTGAATCGCGCCACATCGCGGAGTCGATTCAGTACCGATGGCTGGATCGAGCGTTGTGATTCCCGAAACTGTCGTTGCTAGAGGCCGGGGGCAAAGCCTCGCCGCATGGTGTTCTCGCAGATGGCCCGCGGAACGGTGAACTGCGCGAGGTACTCCCGGCCACCCGCCTTGGCGCCAACGCCCGACATTCCAAAGCCGCCGAAGGGCTGGCGGCCCACCAGCGCGCCGGTACTGTTGCGGTTGAGATAGAGGTTTCCGACACGGAATTGCCGCTTGGCGATCTCAAGGTGCGCCGGGCGACGGCTGTAGACGGCGCCGGTCAGGCGGTACTCCGTCGTGTTGGCGATCTCCAGTGCGTGTTCGAACGAGTCGGCTTTCATGACGGCGAGTACCGGGCCGAAGATCTCCTCTCGCGCCAGCCGGTGATGTGGCTCGATGCCGGTGAAGACATGCGGTGCCACGAACGGCTTTCCGACACTGGCCTCGAGGCCGTCAGGAACGCTGGCTGCTGCGGCAAGCGTGCCCTCCGCTGCGCCGATCTCGATGTAGGACCGGATCTTGTTGGCGGCCTCATCGTCGATGACCGGACCGATGTCTGTTCCCGGCAGCAAGGGGTCGCCGACGACAAGCGTCTCGACCGACGGAAGGAGCCGCTCGACGAAGGGCTCCCAGGCCGACCCGACGACGATGGCCCGGCTGCAGGCGGAGCATTTCTGCCCCTGGAAGTTGAAGGCGCTGTCTCGGACTCCGAGAACGGCCTCGTCGAGGTCTGCCGAAGTGTCGATGATGATGGCGTTCTTACCGCCCATCTCGCACACGACGCGCTTGACATGGTGTTGGGAATCGGTGACGACGCCGCATGCCTGCACGATGTCGAGGCCGACACTCTTTGATCCTGTGAAGGCAACCAGCGAGGTTCGAGGATCCCGTACGAGATGGGCGCCAACCGTCTCCCCGCGGCCCGGAAGGAAGTGCAGCGCTTCCCGAGGGACACCCGCTTCGTGGAGCATGTCGATGAGGAGCCGGGCGATGCCCGGTGTCTGTTCGGCTGGTTTGACGATGACTGTGTTGCCGGTCACCAAGGCGGCCACGGTCATGCCGCAGCAGATGGCCAGCGGAAAGTTCCACGGACTGATGACGACGGCGACACCGCGGGGCTCATGGAACTCGGTATCCAACTCGCCGATGAATTGGCCGAGACGTCGCGGCTGGAACATCCCGACTGCCTGTCGCGCGTAGTAGTCGCAGAAGTCGATCGCTTCGCAGACATCGGCATCGGCTTCACGCCAGGTCTTGCCCGATTCGCGAATGATGACGCCAGACAGGGTGTCGCGGCGAGATCGCATGAGCTCGGCGCACCGCACCAGAGCCCCGGCGCGATCGATCGCCGGTGTATCACGCCACTTCGGAAAGGCGTCAACCGCCGCCTGAAGCGCAGCGTCCGCCTGTTCCACGGTGGCGGTGACGGGGACGTCTGGAACGCCGGCGGATGAGATGGCTTCGGCGAAGGCGGATCGCTGCTCGTGTCGGGCGAAGTCGCGCATCGGCTCCGTGAAGAATGGGCGACCGTCGGCGAGCTGCTGCACGGCGTCGGACAGGCCGTGTCGTTCGGGACTGCCGTCGATTCGCGCGACTCCCGGGTCGGTTGCTGGATCCTCTCCGTGAGGCTGAGCAAGCTGGGCTTCCGCCGATGATGCTCCGGACGAACTTCCCCGCAGCCAGGACTCGTTGGATGTGTTCTCCAAGAGTCTGCGAACGAGGTAGGCCATGCCCGGAATCATTTCGCCGACCGGGACGTACTCCCGCAACCGCATCTTCCGTTCGACGGCGACGGCCTTGAGTTGGTCCGCCATACCGTGCAACATCTGCAGTTCGAGCGCGGATTGCGGGAGTCCATTCTCTTCGAGCAGCGCCAGTGCGACGGCGATCGATCGCAGGTTGTGCGATCCAAGGGCGAGTTTGACGCCACCGACATCCGACGACTTCGGTATGTTCCTGATGAAGCTCGCGGTCATTCGTTCGAAACACGCGTCCGTGTCTCGCTTGCGGGACCATACCGGAACCGGCCAGCCATGCATCTCGGCCTCGATCGTCTCGGCGTCCCAGTAGGCACCCTTGACCAGCCGAACGGTGACCTGACGCCCACATCCGCGGGCCCAGTCGATCATCCTCTTCGCATCGTCATCGCCGCTTCGAAGATAGGCCTGCATGGCAAGTCCGGCGGGGAAGTCGACCTCTTCGCAGCATCGCTGGAACAGATCAATCGTGAGGTCTTTGAGCGCAAAGTGCTCCATATCGAAGTTGACGAGCACGCCGCGCTCGCCCGCGCGGGTGAGGATCGGACGGAGCGCATCGACCAGCCC
Organism: Phycisphaerales bacterium; assembly: GCA_030749435.1. Lineage (GTDB taxonomy): Bacteria > Planctomycetota > Phycisphaerae > Phycisphaerales > SM1A02 > UBA12567. Next base: position 67,691 of record JASMKH010000005.1, on the reverse strand, counting down.
GTCGACCGAGCCCGCCGGATCAATCGGATCGGTTCGCGCGTACAACGAACTGATCTTGATGGAGACGTTGGCTCGCGGGATCGACCCGAGATGGTCCGACTCGAGGATCGGATTCGCGGGCCACTTGGCCACGGCGTCCGGGAGATTGTCGACGAGATCCATGTATCTGGCTTGATAGGTTGCGGCTTCGGCATCGCTGACACACGCCTCGCCGAGCAGGTCGACCGAGAAGGCCAGACCTTCGTCCCAGAGCTTGCCAAGCATGGGCAGCGCCGAGGCGGCGTCCGTGCCGGCGATGAATCGTTTGGCCATTGACTCGATGCGGCCTGCCACCGTGCGGGTCATCGCGCCTTTGGCAAGTCCACCGGCTTTGAGTCCCAGCCCGAGCCCGGAGGGGAGGGTGACGCCTGGCTGGGTGAGGTAGTCCTGAAGGTGTTCATGGACGTCCTGCTTGCTGCTCAGCGCCGGGAAGCAGTCGACGAAGCGGAAGAGTTGCACTTTGAAGGCCTCGTCCTTCATTGCCCAATCCATCAACTTGTCGGACCAGAACGCCGCCGAAAGCAGGCCCCTGGCGTGTCGGTCGGCATCGCGAAGGAGGCCCGTCCCGATACGTGTGGCCGCCGCTTCAGTCTGGCTGGAGAACGGACTGGTTCCCGTGGGGACCGCCTCGGGCTCCGCTGGCTCGGGGCTCTTGGATCGTCTGGTGAAGAGGGCCATGGAGTGCGGAGTATAGAACCCGAGGCATGGGCCCGAGGCCTCAGATGCTCGGGACGCCGCCAGCCATCGACGCAACGACTTGGTTGTACACGCGGCCACACTTGGTGGCGGCGTCGGCCCACGTCAGCCGCTTGATGTCGATGACCCCATGCCGCCGCAGCGTCTGACCGAGCGGCGGATGCCGCAGGACTGCCACGATCTTGTCCGCCATGGCCTCGGTGTCCCAGAAGTCGCACTTCAACGCGTGCGTCAGTACCTCGCTGGCCCCTGATGACTTCGAGATCAGCACCGGGACGTCGTGCCCCATCGCTTCGAGTGGCGCGATTCCAAAGGGCTCCGAGACCGAGGGCATCACGAACAGGTCCGCCATGTGGAAGACCTTGTCGATGTCCGGCCCTCGGAGGAATCCGGTGAAGAGAAAGTGCTGCCCGATCCCCAGTTCCGCAGCCAGTTCGATGCAGCGGCGGTAGAGGTCTCCGGACCCGGCCACAATGAACCGCACGTGAGGCTCAACCTCCAGGACTCGGGCGGCCGAGCGGATGAAGTACTCGGGTCCCTTCTGGCGTGTGATCCGTCCGAAGTAGAGGACGATCTTCTCGCGGCGACCGATGGGACGTGCGCCAGCGGCGATCGGATCGATTGCGACGCCGTTGTAGACGACCGTCACTTTGTCGGGGTTGACCCCGTATCGCCTCACCACGATGTTGCGAGTCAGCCGGGAGACCGTGATGACCCGCATGGCGCCATGCATGCCCCGCCGCTCGATGTCGTAGATCTGCTGGTTGACCTGCTCGCCGCTTCGATCAAACTCAGTCGAGTGGACGTGGACGACAAGCGGTTTGCCGGTGCGGCGGGCCACCTCAAGCCCTGCCGGATAGGTCATCCAATCATGGGCGTGAATCACGTCGAAGGATCGGTTTCGAGCAGCATCCCGGGCGAACCGGGCAAAGCGGCGGACCTCGGTCATGATGTCGCCGGAGTAGTCGGTCGTACCTTCTCCGGCGGGAAGGTCGTCGCAGGAGTCGTCGGCATCTGCATGGTGCAGCGACTCGCTGTCCGCATGATCGGTCGGCTGGCGTGCACTCGCCTCGCCCTCCGGTGTCGGTTCCGCTGAAACACCGAGCGCCGCGACGCCCTCCTGCGGTGAGTCGGAGTCGTACGGCTGCCGGAAGTGCACGGGCAGATGAACAAACTCCGCCTCGCGGGAAAACCCCTCTGGCCGCGGGGGCGAGGAAATGGGAGGACTGTCCACAGCCGCCGACGCGGCACGCGGTGGCGACACCGGTGTCGGTGCGTCTGCCGATGGCGGCGCGGGTTGAGTCTCATCGGGCGGAGGTGACGCGACCGAATCGGGGCTGAGCAGGTCGACGTGCGAGGCGGCTGTCGGATCGGTCGCCCCCGGCATGACGAAAGTCACGCCGATTCCCTGCGCATCCATGGCGCGGGTCAGTCCGTGGCAGGCGGTTCCGAGCCCGCCGGTGATGAAGGGGGGGAACTCCCACCCGAGCATGAAGACGCGCATCGATCGAGATCCTGATGATTCCGCACGACCAGATCCTCGCCGTGGGATCGGGATCGCAACGACGCGCATGGTACCCTTCGCTCGTGTCGGCTTCTACGCATCAGCGATCGAAACAGGTGTGGTCAACGCGGGACCTGCTGGCGTGGATCGAATCGCATCTGGGTTCCCGATCGGTCGACGAGCCCGCACTCGTTGCCCGATGGCTTGTTGCCAAGGCCATTGGGACCGACCCGATTCATCTGTACACGGATCTTGATCGGCCCGCGTCCGATGAGGAGCGTTCCGTGCTTCGCGAGTTGGTGCAGCGGGCCTCCCGGCATGAACCGGTGCAGTATCTGGTGGGCGAAGCTGGCTTTCTGGGACGGCTCTTCGATGTGGGCCCCGGGGTGCTCATTCCTCGGACGGCCACCGAGACCCTAGTGCAGCACGTCCTGACCTGGCATCGGGGGTTGGACCCGGCCGAGCGGCCCGATCCGCTCTGGATTGCCGATCTTGGAACCGGATCCGGGTGCATCGCAGTGACGCTGGCGATGCATCTGGAGTCGGCGAAGGTGATCGCCGTGGATCGGTCCGAGGCGGCGCTGGCATGGGCCAACCGAAACGTGGACCGCCATGAGATGTCTGATCGGGTCACATGTGTCGCTGGCGATCTCTACGACGGATTGCGCGACCGCGCATGCGGCGGACGGGTGCACGCGATTGTGAGCAACCCCCCCTATATCAGCGAGGGCAGGTGGGATGAGATGGCGGCCAATGTCCGCTCATTCGAGCCGGCGGAGGCGCTTCGGGCTGGCGTCGACGGACTCGACGTTGTGAGACGGATCATCACATCGGCCCCGGCGCACCTTCTGCCCGGCGGTCTGCTGGTCATCGAGATCGACGACCACCATGCGTCCGAGGCCTGCCAATGCGCGAACGACCAGTCCGGACTGATCAACTGCAGAGTCATTCAGGATGAGTTCGGAGACGACCGCTTCGTGACTGCGGTTCGTGATTGACGGCACGGATGGACGAGTCAGGGGGTTTGGCCGGGCACTGCTGCGACGATGGCGTTTCGGACCGCTTCCACGAGCTGCGACGTCCGGAACGGCTTGAGGAGAATGCCCTGAACCCCGTCGGCGCTCGCACGGACGATCGTGTGGTCCGGGTCGTACCCAAACCCCGTCATCAGAATGACGGGCACGTCCGGCATCCTCTGCCGCGTTTTGGTGAACACCTCGTATCCACTGGCGTCAGGGAGCCTGATGTCGGAGACCACCATCGCGAAGGTTGCCTGCTCACTCGAAGCCTCGATCGCGGCGAATGCCGCCCTCCCGGTCTCACAGGTTGTCACGGTACATCCGAGCTGGCGGAGAACCTGAGCGACTTCACTGCGGACTCGGTCTTCGTCATCGACGACGAGCACCTTGATCCCCTGCAGGAGGGCGTCCGGCTTGATGGCGTGGACCTCGTGTTCGGCGTCGATGATCGATCGCGGTCCGGCTGCGCAGGCAGCGATGCGATTCGTCATGTCTGCAGTGATCCGCTGAAGGCGGGTTGCCATCGCGTCATCGCCGATGCGATGCAGATGAGCCGCCATGTCCTGCAGTTCGGCGATGGGCCGCTCGAGTTCCGAACTCATGTTTCGTGCGGCCTGTTCGTTGGTGGAGGCTCGTTCGACCACCAGCAGGTCGAGCAGATGCAGCACGTTGGCGATGTAACTTGCGAACCGCTCGGCAAGGATGCGGTCGTCCTCTGTAAACACATCGACGGTATCGGACTCAATGTTGAAGACGCCCATGACACCGCCGTGCAGTTTGAGTGGAACGGTGAGCGAACTTCGGGCGTCATCCAGGCCTTCGCAATACAACGGGTCCTTCCGCACATCGCCGCATGTGTAGGTCTTTCCGGTGGCAGCGACCCATCCGGAGATACCGTTTCCGGTTTCGCTTGCAGAGATCGTCTCGCCGATCCGCATCGGCGAGAGGTTCTCCGAGATCACCAACTCCAACCGATCTGTTCCCGGAGCCCTCAGGCGGATTTCAAAGTGGTCGAACTTGAGTTCCCGCTTGACGCTGGAGATGATCCGGTCCTCCAGCAGGCGAAGCCGGTCCGCAATGGTGAGGTTCGCGATCTCGTCGCGATCGAAGTGAAGGAGCATGAGGCCAGCCTGATCGACTGCATCCAGCCGGAGCTGCTGGCCGTGGTCATGGGTCACTTCCAACAGCAGGCAGACGTGGTGGCCCTGCTCGGAGGGTCTGACGATGACTTCCCAACAGCGACCCGCAGCTTCGATGTGCGTTCGCGCGGCCGTGCCAGGGGAGAACTCCACGCACCACTGGCGGCATCGGTCCTGAACCGGAATCGGCAGATCTGCGAACCGCTCATCCCGCCAGAGAACGCCGCCGCCGGGCTCGAGAATGACCATGGCATCGGCGGCATTCAACAGGGCTTCGGTTCGGCCGGGTCCGGTATCGCCTTGTGACGTATCGTCATGTACCCTCGATGTTTGGGATGTGCGTGGACGTCGGTCCATTCGGATCCCTCATGATCTGACCACTGGCAGCCTACCTCATGGTGGGCCTCTGACAAGCGATTCGCCTTGACAGGAGCGGGATGGCACGGAACGATCGCCATCCACACCCAGCAGGAGTACCACAGATCGGATGATTCGGGCAGCTCACTTGACACGTCGTTTCGGTTCCGTGACGGCCGTTGATGATGTCTCCTTCGAGATTGAGCGAGGCAAGGTGGTCGGTTTTCTCGGTCCAAACGGGGCTGGGAAGACGACGACCATGCGAATGCTGGTCGGTGTGCTCGGCCCCACCAGCGGGTCGTGCCTCATCGACGGGGTGGATGTGGCGGTTTCACCAGCGGCGGCGCACCAGCGGATCGGGTGGCTTCCGGAGGGTGCCCCGGCATGTGATGAACTGCGCGTCGAGGAATATCTTCGCTTTCGCAGGGGTCTGTACGACCCGCGATCCTCGCTCAGCGTGCGTGAAGCAATCGAGCGATGCCACCTTGTCGATGTGCGGAGGCGGATCATTGGCCAACTCTCACGCGGGTATCGCCAGCGGGTCGGGCTGGCGGCGGCGATCATCAATGACCCGGCAGCCTTGATTCTGGATGAGCCCGGGACGGGCCTCGATCCTGTGCAGCAGCGGGCCTTTCGCACCTTGATCAGAGACCTGTCGGCGGACCGGGCGATTCTGCTTTCGACCCACCAGCTTGGCGAGGCGATCGAGGTGTGCGACGATCTGCTCGTGATCAGTCGTGGGAGGCTCCTGGCCGACAGTTCAATGGACGCGGCGCGCCGAGAAGCCTCGATGAGCCCCACGCTGATCGTCGAAACCCGGGGCGTCGACGCTGCGGAAGTTCTGGGCGGCGTTGCCTCGTGCCAGCTTGTGGACGAGACAACGCTCGAGTCGGGGTGGACACGGTGCCGATGCCTCGCACCCCGGGAAGCCCACGAGTCGGTCGTGGCGGCGCTGCTCGACGCTGGCGGGGGGGTGCGGGAGCTGCGGGGAGCGGATGTGTCTCTGGAAGCGTGGGTGCACTCGATTCTGCAGGGCGGCGCGGCATGAGACGTATCTGGGCAGTGGCCTGGTGTGAACTCAGAGTGTTCTTCCTGAGCCCGTCGGGATGGATCGTGCCGGCACTCTTCCTGTTCGCCTCAGGATTGGTCTTCATGCAGACGGCCTTCCGAGCCGGCCATCCCGCGACGCTGCGGGGCGTGTTCGTTTTCGACGCGGTGTTTCTGCTCATCGCAGCGCCAGCGATGGTGATGGGGAGTTACTGCGAGTCCAGGCGTCGCGGGACGCTGGCCTTGCTGCAGTCCAGCCCGGCATCCTCGTGGGAAATCGCGGTCGGAAAGTGGCTCGGCGGGCTGTGCGTGCTGGCGATCGTACTTGTGCCGACGTGGTCGCAGGTGCTGTTGCTTGAGGGCTATGGGCGACCCGATCTTGGAGCCCTGGTCTGCGGGTATCTGGGTCTGTTCCTGCTCGGCGGGGCGGTGCTCGCCACAGGGCTGCTTGTGTCCTCGCTGGTTGTGAGTCAAGCTGTGGCGTTCCTGGTGACGAGCCTCTCCTGGGTGCTCTTCGCAGTGATCCTGGAAGTGGCACTTCCCAAGGTGCTCGGGCCGTCATGGCGTGGACTGCTCTCCGCGGTCGACCCGCTGCAGCGGCAGCAGGACTTCACGCTCGGCCTGCTGGATTCCTCCAACGTGGTGTACTTCCTCAGTGTGACGCTCGTCGCGCTGATGGTCACAGGTGCGGTGACCCGCATCGGTTCACGACGGAGCCCATTGCTGGTGGGGCTCGCCGGGCTGCTGGTCCTGCTTGTCGGCATCAACGTGGTGGCGAGCGCACCGCAGGTGCGCTCGTACGTGGACGCCACCAAGAGCCGCGTGTACTCGCTGAGTCCGCGGACGGAGTCCATGCTGGGATCGCTGGGCGGCGAGTGGCGAATCAGCGTGCTGCTGCACGAGCGGGGGGCCGACCCGGCCATCCTTCGGCAGATCGATGAGGTGCTGCAGCAGTTTGCCGCTGCGGCCCCATCGCTGCGGGTGCAGCGGCTCGATCCGACCGATCAACGGGACCTCATCGACTGGGAGGGTGTGCTCACCGACCTGCGAGCATTGGATGCTGAAGAGGCAACTGCATGGCGAGAAGCCATCGACCAGGGGATGGATGCATTCGAGTCGTTCATCGTCTTCGCCCAGACCGTTGCCGGGCCCCTGCGATCGGTGTCGACCAACGGAGACGATCTCTCCGCTGCTGTGGCGGCGTTGGCGGTCGTGGCAGCGCAGGGGCATCGGATCGTGGAGTCGGTCGAGCAATCCATGGAAACGGGACCAGCGCAGCCATTGCCCGACTGGCTCGGCGCCAAGGCAGTGCTTCAACAGGTATTGACGCAGTGGGCGATGGAACTCGGAGGGATGGAGCATGCGCTGCGGTCTCGAGAAGGCCTGATGCCGGCGATGTGCTCGGTGGCCTCATTCGCCGCCCGCGCCGAGACGCTTGCGGAGGCGGCTGATCACCTGAGCATGCTGAGTCCACTGCCATCGGCGAGTCTGGGCAGGCAACTTCTGGAAGGCGAGGCCGCCGTCGTTGTTGGACCCGGAGGCGCCCGGGTCATCGCTGCGAGCCAGTTGATTCCCAGCGCGTTTTCAAGTGCGGGGGAGGGACGCGTGGCCTTCGACCAGCGATTCCGCGGAGAGCAGATCATTGCATCGGCGATCCGCTCGATCGATGTGGCGACGAGGCCGAGAGTCGTCTTTGTCCATGATGGGGCCTCGTCGGTGCTGCAGTCCGGATCACCCGATGTTGACGTCTCGGGGGCCGCCTCCATGCTCCGCGCGAGCGGCATGGAGGTCCAGCAGTGGCAGCCGCACCTGAGCCCAGTCCGACCGGCCTGGACGGCCGGACCGACGGCCTGGGTCATCCTGCCGCCAGCGAGGCGAGGCGGCGTCGAGTTGAGTTCCGATGAGGCTGCGCTGCTGCGTGCTGCTGCAGACTTGGCAGCTTCCGGCGAGGGCCTCATGTTGAACCTCTTCCCGAGCCAGGCCTCTGCGTTGGGGCAACCCGATCCATGGTCGATGCTCTCGAAGCGGCTTGGCGTCGACGCCCGCACCTCCGAAGTGCTGCTGCGTGACGTCTCGTCGACGGACCGGAGTCTCCCTCCCGAGGCGACGATCGAGGTGGCAGAACTCCCTGCCAGTCATCCCGTGGCGGCTGCCGTGCACGGTCAGCCCCTGGCGCTGCCGCTGGCCCTCAGCGTCTCGCCGCTGGAGCAGGACGGCGGCATGATGGTGCTGGGCGAGGCCGAGGCGGGACCTGCACTGTGGATGGAGGAGGACTGGAGGTCGCTCGTGTCGGCGGATCCCAGATTGCGACGGAGACCGCCGGTGTTCGATTCATCCCGCGCCGTTGCCTCGCCGGTCCCCCTGATCGTCGGCGGGACCTCGCCCCACGGCGGCCGGCTGATTGTGGTCGGGAGCGGGAACTGGATTCGGACGGCAGTGGCCGATGCTGCGGCGAGCGTGGGCGGCGACCGGATTGCGTTGCTTCATCCCGGCAATCACGAACTCATCGTCTCTGGCACGGCATGGCTCGCCGGTCTCGACGATCGAATTGCCCGCGGCGCGCTCAGCCAGGAAGTAGCGAGACTGCGGAGCATCGGGCCGGCGGACCGGCGACTCTGGGGGTGGATCATGCTTGGTGGACTACCCGGTGCTGCGGTCCTGATGGCGTTGGTGACGTGGGCGAGGAGGCGGACCTGATGTCATGGCGGACAGCGATGATCGTCTGGATTCTGGCTGCAGCGGCGTGGCTGATTGGCTGGGTGTTGATGCCACCGGCGGAATCCGCCGGGGTTTCAGATTCTGCTGCGGCACGCCTCGATTCGATCCCGCTGCACGCCATCGATCGCATCGAGATTGAGCGGTCCGGGCAACACTGGGCCTTTGCCAGAGACGCGGAGGGCTGGTGGCAAGTGAGTCCGTTTCGACATCGAGTCAACCCGGAGTTGTTGATGGCCGTTCCGGCGGTCCTCCAGTCGCTGGGCGTCATGCAGGTTGCCCGGGCGGACGACCAGGACCTTCCAGGCCGCGCGGAACTGGGGCTCGATCCACCCTCCGCGCGGATTCGACTGTTCGGGGAGTCTGACACCGGGCTGGCTGAAGTTCAGATCGACCTCGGTCGCCGCACCATGGCGGGTCGGGCTTGGGCGAGGCGGCAGACCGCCGGCGGCCCACCGGAGGTACTCGTGGTGGACGCAGACCTTCATGAACTGCTTGAGCGTGAACCACCGGAGACGTGGCGGGACATGCGTGTGTTTCCGGGCCTCTCGGTGGATGCGACCCGGGTGGATCGGACTGTGTCCGGAGAGACGTTGACCTTGGTGCGAGATGGACGACGTTGGCGGATCGCTGCACCGCTGCCGACTCGCGCCGACAGTGATGCCGTGGCGCGGCACGTGTCTGAGATTGCGGGCGTCAGGGGTGAGGCCGTGCTGCTCGACGAACCCGGGGATGTATCGGCGTTTGGGCTGCGTCCTCCGATTGCCACCATCGCTGTGGAGGTTGATGGTGAACGCCACGTGCTGCTTGTGGGCGATCGGGTCGGCGGTACCAGTCAGGCGCGATACGGCATGATTGAAGGGGTCCCGTCGGTGATTCGGCTCGGTTCCAACGACGTTGCGCGCCTGCTGGGCGATCCGACCGGGCTCGTGGATCACACCGGAACCGATGTGTCGGCCGCAGACGTCGGCCGCATCAGGATCGTGCACGATGACGACGAGTTCGCAATTCAGCGGAGTTTCGACGCGTGGGAGCGGGTCGGTGGCGGCGAGGCGGACTCGGAGGGCGTTCAGCGTCTTCTTGAAGTCCTGATCGACACACGCGCGGCGGAGGTGGCGCTGCATGATGTGTATCCGGAGGAACTCGAGGTCGCCGTCATCACGCTGCTGGACAGAGACGGCGCGCCCTTGGACACTGTTCGGATCCTGCGAGCGCCCGAGTCTTCGGCAGGCCAGGATCGGTGGGCGATGGAGAACGGCGACAACGTGCTTCGGGTGCTCCCCGAGGGCACCGTGGTGCCGATTCACCCGGCCGAGTTCGGCTTCTCTGGGACGCCGTAGCGAACGAGCATGTCGTTTCCGCGGCGGTACTGCCCCCGCAGCACCAGCGACCTAGCTGCCTCGACCGTTGCGGGCGCGAATCCTCGGATGGGCGGAGGCGCCTGATCGTCCCCAACAAGCAGGGGAGCGACGAAGACGGCGATCTCGCGGACGAGATCGACATCCAGCAGGCTGGAGATGAGCCCTGGTCCAGCCTCGGCGAGCACGGTTCGAATGTCATGCGCCGTTGCCAGTTCGCTGATCGTCTCGCGAAGGTCCAGTCGCGTGCCTTCCGGAACTCCCTTGTGCACGATGACACCATGGTCCTTCAGGGCCTGCTGTGTTTCGGCGGCTGCGGTGGGGAGGCAGGCCAGGATCACCGGCGTCTCCCGGGCGGATTGCACGAGCGCCGAGTCGAGCGGGAGGTCCGCCCGGGGGGCGATCACGACTCGCTTCGCGATCCGCTTGCATCTGACGTTGCGTGCTGTGAGCAGGGGGTCGTCTGATCGGACGGTTCCCATTCCGGTGAGAACCGCATCGACTCGTCCGCGTTCCCTGTGGACAAGTGCTCTGGCCCGATCGCCGGAGAACCACTGGCTCGCTCCGGTGCGTGTGGCAATCCTCCCGTCGACACTCTGTGCCCATTTGGCCGTGATCCACGGCAGCCCGGTTCGCTGGCTCCAGAGAAAGGGTGCGGTGACATCGGTGGCTGCACTGGTCTGCGTGTGTGTTACTTCGATTCCGGCCCGGCGAAGAAGTTCGCCGCCGCCAGCGGCTTCCCGGGTCGGGTCGCACACTCCGAAGACCACTCGAGCGATACCGGCCCGAATGATCGCGTCGACGCACGGGGGCGTCCGCCCCTGGTGGCTGCAGGGCTCGAGCGTGACGTACATCGTCGCACCAGCGGCCTTCGCCCCCGCGTGGGCCAGTGCTCGGATCTCGGCGTGGTCACCGCCGCAACGGCGATGGTGTCCGGCGCCGACGCAGCGGTCCTCCGGGGAGACGATAACGCAACCCACGAGCGGGTTCGGTGATGCGCCGCCATGACCCCGAACGGCGAGTGCCGCGGCGCGATCGAGCCAATGTCGATCGGTCGCGGCACTCGTCGTGGTCGGCGTGGCTGAACTCACGAGTGAGTGAGCACCGCTTCGCTCAGATTCGGAGGCATGATGCGATACTCCGCCGGTTCCATGGTGGACGTGGCGCGGCCCTGTGTCATCCCGCGAAGGACCGTGGTGTACCCGAACATTTCGGACAGTGGCACCTCGGCGGAGATGACGCGCACGACCCCGCGGAGTTCCGAGTCGTTGATCTGTCCGCGGCGGCTGGCCAAGTCACCCGAAACCGATCCGAAGAACTCCTCGGGCGTCGTGATGGTGACCCGCATGATCGGCTCAAGGAGCGCCAGCCCCGCCTGACTGCATGCCTGGCGGAAGGCCAGTGAGCCGGCCTGCTCAAAGGCCACCTGACTTGAGTCGACGTCGTGGGAGGAGCCATCCACCAGTTCGATGGCGATGTTCACGACCGGGTATCCGCCGAGAATCCCTGAGACGGCGGCATTGCGGACTCCGGTTTCGACCGACGGAATGTACTCCCGCGGAATCGATCCCTGCGCGATCTTGTCGATGAAGGCGATGTTGTCCTTGAAGTCAACTTCCATCTCCTCGGCTTCGGCAGCAGTGCAGGGACGTACGTTGACGATTGCGTCGCCGTACTGTCCGCGGCCGCCCGTCTGCTTGACGAACTTGCCACGGACGTTCTCGGCGGGACCGACGATCGTCTCGCGGTAGGAGACACGCGGCGTACCGACGTTGACGCCGATGTTCATGTCGCGCGTGAGCTTGTTCTTGATGATCTCGAGATGGAGTTCGCCCATGCCGGAGATGATGGTCTCGCCAGTCTCGTCGTTGTAACGCGATCGGAACGAGGGGTCCTCACGCTGCAGTGTCCCGAGCGCTTCGCCGAGCTTCTTCTTGTCGTCGGTCGTTTTCGGTTCGATTGAGAGTGAGATGACCGGTTCCGGGAAGTGCATCCTCTCAAGGATGATCGGATCATCCGACGCGCAGAGCGTGTCACCGGTGACGCTGTTCTTGAGTCCGATGAGCGCGACGATGTGGCCAGCGTGGGCCACGTCGATGGCCTGACGATCCTTGGCGTGCATCTCGTAGATGCGGGAGATGTTTTCCTTGCGACCGTTGCCCGGATTCAGGACCCGGGTGCCCTTGGGCAGGGTGCCCGAGTAGATTCGAGCGTATGTCAGGTCGCCGTGGGAGTCGGCTACGACCTTGAATACGAGTGCGGCGAAGGGGGCGTCGTCGGAGTTCGGTCGCGTGAGTTTCGTGTCTGAGTCCCGGGGGTCGGAGCCTTCCACCGCCGGAACTTCGGTTGGGTCCGGGAGGTAGTCGATCGCGGCGTTGAGCAGCCTCTGGATGCCAATGTTTCGTAGGGCGGCTCCGCAGAGAATCGGAATGCATTCGTGGCCGAGCGTGCCGATCCGGACAGCGGCCTGAATCTCCTTGGCGGTGATCGAATGTTCGTCTTCGATGTACTTCTCGGTCAGTCGGTCGTCCAGTTCGGCGGCTTTCTCGACGAGTTCGTGTCGCCAGAGCTCAGCCATTTCGACCAGATCCTCTGGAATCTCCCGCTGCTCGACGACGGCTCCGAGTTCTCCGCTGTCGAAGTAGTAGGCCTTCATCTCAAGCAGGTCGACGAGCCCCACAAAGTCGTCACCGGCTCCGATGGGGATTTGCATCGCGATCGGGTTGGCGCCGAGTCGCTCCTTGATCGTGTTGAATGAGAACTCGAAGTCGGCGCCGATCTTATCCATCTTGTTGATGAACGCGACGCGAGGGACGTTGTAGCGGTCAGCCTGCCGCCAGACGGTCTCACTCTGGGCTTCGACGCCTTCCTTGCCGTCGAATACCGCAATGGCTCCGTCCAGCACCCGCATCGATCGCTCGACTTCGATCGTGAAGTCGACGTGGCCGGGAGTGTCGATCAGGTTGATCGTGTAGGTCTCACCATGGTGATCCCAGGGGCATGTTGTCGCCGCAGACTGAATGGTGATGCCACGCTGCTGTTCCTCTTCGAGGAAGTCCATCGTGGCTGTTCCTTCGTGCACCTCGCCGAGTTTGTAGTTCTTGCCCGTGTAGTACAACACACGCTCGGTTACGGTCGTCTTGCCGGCGTCGATGTGAGCGCAGATGCCGATGTTTCGAACGAGTCTCAGGTCGGTGGACATTGGTCTGCTCGCTGGTTCTCCGGCGACCTGCCGGAGGGGGGTTCTGTGAGGCCGCTGCCTCGGGAAAGGGAGAAACCGGACCGATCGAACTGATCGGCTCTGGTTCAGGATGAAGTGGGGTTGCCGAGCGGCGAGTGCCGCGTATGGCAAGGGGCTGGGGCCCGGCTGCACGCCGGACATTGTCCTCAGCGTGGCCGGGCGTCGTCGTCCTCGTCTGGCATTGGCGGGGTCCTCCCGACGCGATCCGGGCCATGGTGAAGCCGTCGGCCGCGCGGCCGACGACGAATCAGCAATGATATCGGCAAAACGGCCGGGAACCAAGGAGTTGATCCGGGATTTTGCGGCTCAGCAGCATCGAACCAGTTCGGCTCGCACCAGACCGGCACGGTCGATGACCGGCTCGATATCCGAAAGAAACCGCCGCCCGTCCTCCACGTAGCCGGCCGTCGGTTTGAGCTCGGGCATATGGGCGGCGAAGAACCGGTTGAGGCGGATCATCATGAGTTCCCTCACGTATTTGGCGGTCATCGAGGCCAGGGCGACCGGCAGGTGCCGGGCATCGGCACCGGCGGTGAATGAGATCTCCATCGTGCCGCGGCCAGCCATCGAGAGCAGATAGCGACTGGCCGTGTCGGTCTCTTCCAGCACCTGCCGATCGGCCTCCGGCCATGCGGTACGCAGATCGTCCAGATACCGGATACGGCCACCGTGCCGATCGACGGCGAGGACCAGCGTGCGTCCGGCGGATCGCTTCCAGCACGATTCAGCAAGTTCCACCATCAACTCGAAGTTGACAATCGCCTTGGAGCCTGCGGTCTCCACCCGATGGTTGAACTCCGCGGCGGGCACCGCAACTGCCGCCAGATGAGCGCAGCGAATACCCGCTTCCTGGCAGCAACGATCCAGCCGCGCTCGATCGATTCGAAGCATGCTGGCGTCCTGGCCGAGCGGCAGCGGGGTGGTCGAGTCGTACCAGACACCTTCCGGTGCAGGGGTGCCCAGAACGCTCAGGAACGCAGCGTCGTCGAGTCCCTCCAGCCACGCCGCATCACCGTGGGCCAGAGCCGTGAACAGCAGCACGCCCCGCTCGAGATGCGTGAGCGGATGTCGCTTCTTCCCGGCACCTTTGAGTTTCTTCGAGTCGTCGATGACGACCCGTCCCCGCGCATCTCGCCTGGTGCGGGTCACCATGCGACCAAGCGCCTCCCACAGGCAGGGCGGTGGCTGCTCCGGAGCGGTGGGAATCTCGAAGACGGATACGCCCGCGCACAGCGGTCCGAACATCGGTCCGTATCCGGCCTCGTCAATCCCTGCGTAGAGCATGCGGCGATGGTAGCGATGGAACCGTGGCACGCCACCATGCAGTTCGATGACCAGCCGGGCTAACGGGCTACCGCGTGCCCGTCGCGTCTACCGTCGCTGCCACCGCACCAGCAATCGTCGAGGCGAAGGGCCACCTGAGCGCCGCCGAAGGACACATCTCGTTGACCAGCTCGAGCGACGTCGTGCCCCAGTTCCTCAAGCGCGGCAATGGACCGAGCAGGAAGATCCGGCTCGACGCAGACGCGGCGGCTGCCCTCCACGCGCCATCGCGGGGCGTCAATCGCGGCTTGCGGGTCCCATCCATGTGCGACGACTCGTGAGAGAATCTGCAGATGACCCTGTGGTTGCATGGGGCCGCCCATGACGCCGAATGCCATGTGCGGCGAGCCGTCTCTGGTTGTGAATCCGGGAATGATGGTGTGGAAGGGCCGCTTCCCCGGTGCGATGTCGTTCGGGTGGCCCGGCTTGTCGATGAACCCTGCGGCCCGATTCTGCATGGCGATTCCAGTTCCGGGGATGACCACACCGCTTCCGAAGCCTTCGTAGTTTGACTGAATAAAAGACACCGCTCGGCCGGTGGCGTCGGCGGCGCACAGGTACACGGTGCTGCTCCACTTCGGTACATCAACACTTCGATCCGCGGCTGCGGAAGCGTCCACGGAGTCGGCGAGTCGGTCCAGCGTGTCCGTCGCGATGCACTGGCCGGTCGTGTCGTCCACATGGTCTGGGTCGGCGACGAAGGCACTCGCGGTTGCAAAGCCGATCTTCATTGACTCGATCTGCAGGTGCAGCAGGGCGGGGTCCTCGGGGTCGTAGGAGGCGGGATCGAGTCGATCGAGCACACCGGCGGCCACCAGCGCCGCAAGACCCTGACAGTTGGGAGGCATTTCGTGCAGTCGCACATCACCAAATGCAACAGACCAGGGGGCGACCTCGAGGGGTTGATGCATCTGCAGATCCGCAAACGTGAGGCTGGCGTCGTGCGCGGCGGCATCGGTGGCGATGGCCTGAGCGAGTTCTCCGGTGTAGAAGGCATCGCCTTGCGTCTGGGCGATCAACTCCAGCGTGCGGGCATGGTCGGGAAGCGTCCAGCACTCGCCGATTCGTGGCGTGCGGCCGCCGCTTGTGAAGGTCGCCATCCACGCGGGGAACTCTTTGAATCGCGCTGCGGAACGCTTCCATCCCGCGGCGCACTGCGGAGAAACCGGGAAGCCGCCTCGAGCCAGTTCGATGGCAGGTGCCAGGAGCGCATCGAGGGGGAGCGTGCCTTGCGATTTCCACAGGGACACCCATGCCGAGACGCATCCGGGCACGGTGACGCTGTCCCATCCCAATCGCGGAACACCCTCACGGCGAAGACGATCGATGTCGAGCGAGCGGGGCGATCGGCCCGACGCGTTGAGGCCGTGCAGGCGGTGCCCATCCCAACTGATGGCGAATGCGTCGCTTCCAAGGCCGTTGGCGGTGGGTTCCACGACCGTCAGCGCAGCGGCGGTGGCGATGGCCGCATCGGCTGCTGTGCCGCCGAGATTCAGAATGTCGAGTCCGACCTGTGCGGCGAGCGGTTGGCCCGTGGCTACGAGTGATCGACCCATGACGGGCATGCGTGCCCCGGGCCGTGCGTGCTCGGGCAGCGATCGCGAGAAGTCGACCGTCATTGCCGCCGCTCCACAGCGTCGATCCAGCCGCCACACATCACCAGATCGTCCTCGTAACACACGACGGCCTGTCCCGTCGCAACTGCGGTGTGGGGTTCCTCAAACCGAACTTCGATCCGATCGGCTCCAGTGGATCGGACCTTTGCCGGAAGGGCGTCTCCGTGCGCTCGAATCTGAGCAGTGCATGGCGTCCAGTCAACCTCAGGGTCGCGGTGCCAACTCACCTCATGGGCAGTGCACGAACACGCGTCGAGGTCTGATCGGATGCCGAGCGTGACCGTGTTGGCCGCCGGGTCCTTCGCTACGACGTAGCGAGGTGAGCCCATGGCGACGCCCAACCCCCTTCTTTGTCCGATGGTGAAGTGCTGGTGTCCGTCATGGCTTGCCAATGTGTTGCCCGCGCCGTCGATGATGCGTCCCTCCTGAAACCGTCCGGGATCTCGCCGCTCCAGCAGCCCTGCATAGTCGTCATCCGGGACGAAGCATATTTCCTGGGAGTCGGGCTTGGAATGCACACCGAGCCCGATCGACTCGGCCATCGCCCGAACCTCGGCTTTCGTCAAATCTCCGATGGGGAGCATCATCCGATCGAGTTGGCGAGGTCGTACGCCGGGGATTCCTCCGGCTCCGAAGAGCACGTAGGTCTGGTCCTTGTCAACGTCGATGGCCCGGCGGAGTCTGGCTTGCCCGGTCGCCTCGTCGATTCGGGCATGGTGTCCGCTGGCGACCCACGCGGCGCCGACCCCTCGGGCGTATTCGTGGAGGCGACCGAACTTCAGCCAGTCGTTGCACCGCACGCAGGGATTGGGCGTTCGGCCTGCGTGATACTCGCGTTCGAAGTACTCGATGATTCGCTCGAAGTCATCGGCAAAGTTGAGTGGGTAGAAGGGGATGCCCAGCGCGGCCGCCACACGGCGCGCATCATGAGCGTCTGTGAGCGAGCAGCAGCCCTTGTGTCCAAGCGTGGTTCCAGCGACGGTGTCCCCCGGGGTTCCGAGCCGCATGAAGCACCCGACGACGTCATAGCCCGCTTCGACCAGGATCGCCGCGGCGACGCTTGAATCAACGCCTCCGGACATGGCGACGAGGACGCGATCTCCCTTGCTCGGCTTCATGCGGGCGATGATAGGAGGGGGCTGGTATCCTGACCCGCCTGTCAGGAGATGATGACCATGACGATGGCTACCTCAACCACAATGGAACTGCTCGGCGCGGAGGCAGATGAGTTGCTCGGGCACCAGTGCGTTCTTCCCGCAGACCTGCTGCACCTGCCCGGCGGAGACTTCGTCGACCGAATCTGGACCGGCAGTGACCGCAACCCTCAGGTGCTGCGTGCCATCCAGGCCCTCTATGGGCACGGGCGGCTTGGGGGGAGTGGCTACCTATCGATCCTCCCGGTGGATCAGGGGATCGAGCACTCGGCGGCGGCCTCGTTCACAAAGAACCCTGCCTACTTTGACCCGGCCAACATCGTGGAATTGGCGATCGAAGGCGGTTGCAATGCCGTTGCCAGTACTTACGGCGTTCTGGGCTCGGTAGCGAGGACGTACGCCCACCGCATCCCGTTCATCGTCAAGATCAACCACAACGAACTGCTCACGTCACCGAATCAGTTCGATCAGGTGATGTTCGGCTCGATCGACGAGGCATGGAACATGGGTGCCGTTGCCGTTGGTGCCACGATCTATTACGGCAGTGAAGAGTCACGGCGGCAAATCGTTGAGATCGCGGACGCCTTTGCATACGCCCATGAGCGGGGCCTGGCGACCGTGCTCTGGTGCTATCTGCGAAACAACGACTTCAAGGTCGACGGGACCGACTATCACGCTTCGGCAGACCTGACCGGTCAGGCGAACCACCTGGGCGTCACCATCGAGGCGGACATCATCAAGCAGAAGCAGCCAACGAACAACCGAGGCTACGTCGCGATGAACGCCTCCGGATCGTTCGGCAAGTACGACAAGGCGATGTACGACTCGCTATGCACGGATCATCCCATCGATCTGTGTCGCTGGCAGGTCGCCAACTGCTACATGGGCCGCGCAGGACTCATCAACTCGGGCGGAGCCAGCGGTGAGAACGATTTCGCGCAAGCCGTCCGAACGGCGGTCATCAACAAGCGTGCTGGCGGCAGTGGTCTGATCTCGGGACGCAAGGCGTTTCAGCGACCGATGGCGGAGGGCGTCCAGTTGCTCAATGCCATTCAGGACGTGTTCCTCGACGAGTCGATTACGATCGCCTAGGCATTCACTCGAAACCAGTTGACTGGCGGAGTGGGGCGTTGATTCGACTGATGCCGATCGGTTGACTCAGTTCCCAGTTGCGGCGATCCGAGCGCGGCGTGCTTCGCCAGCCTCTCTGCGTCGGTGCACAGCCTGCTCCTTCATCGCCCGGGACTGCTCGGCTTCGCTGAACTCCTCGCCAAAGCGGACAAGTCGGAGGCTGTTCGCAATGACGACGACGTAGCCAAGTGCGTAGTAGAAGGGGGCGAGCCACAGCGTCAGAATGGTTCCGGTCGCCGCGAGCGCCAGACCAATGATGGCGAGCAGCAGCGACATGCCGATGTTCTGGCTGATGACGGACCGCGTGCGTCGGGCCAGCGAAAGAAGGAAGGGAATGTGGCGGAGGTCATCATTCATCAGCGCGACGCCCGCCGAGTTGGTCGCGATGTCTGATCCACTGAGTCCCATGGCGACGCCCACGTCGGCGGTCGCGAGAATGGGGCCGTCATTGATGCCGTCGCCGATGACCATGGTTCGATGGCCGCGATCGATCAGGTGCTTGAGTTCCTCGTGTTTCTCCTCGGGGAGGCACTCGGCCTCAACACTGTCGATGCCGATTGCTTCCGCGACACGCGTTGCCACGGCAAGCCGGTCACCAGTGAACATGGCGATTCGCCGACAGCCGAGCTCTCGCAGATCCTCCACGGCCTCCGCGGCGTTGGAACGGAGTGCATCTTCCAGCCCGA
This sequence comes from Phycisphaerales bacterium, assembly GCA_030749435.1. Taxonomy (GTDB): domain Bacteria; phylum Planctomycetota; class Phycisphaerae; order Phycisphaerales; family SM1A02; genus UBA12567. Next base: position 48,666 of record JASMKH010000005.1, on the reverse strand, counting down.
CGGCCCCGAGGTAGCGGCCGTCTCGCATCACGTGCACGCCGGACATGCCTTCAATGCGTTGCTCGACGACAGCGAGTTCCCCTGCGATCGACGGGTCGAGTTCGAGCAGCCAGGCGGCGCGGCCGACGAACACATCGCCATCGGCGGTCTGGGCCTGTACGCCGCGGCCGTGTTTCTCTTCGTACCGAGTCAGTTCTGCAGGCTCGATGCGAGCTTGCCTGGCGGTGTCCAGAATCGACTTCGCGAGCGGGTGGTTGGAGTGTTGTTCACCGTCGGCGGCGGCCTGCAGCAGGGCGGCACCCTCGATGCCTTCGGCGGGGCTCAATCTGGAGACGGCGAAAACGCCGGTCGTCAGCGTCCCCGTCTTGTCCATGATGACCGTGTCAACCTCCGCGGCCGCTTCGAGCGTTCGCGTCTGCTTGATCATGATGCCCAGACGGGCCGCTGCAGCGAATGCGGCCACCATGGCGGTCGGGTGGGAGATCAGCAGACCTCCGGGACAGGTCACGACCAGAACGGTGATCGCCCGCAGGGATGCCTGAGCCCGAACTGATTCCTCACCACTTCGGGTGGCGAAGAACCAGACAAGCGCCGCGATCATGATGACGACCCAGAAGTAGTAGCCAGCGAGTTGTTCGATGATTTCCTGTCGCCGGGTCTTGCTCGACTCCGCCTCTCGAATGAGGGCTTCCACCTTGCCGATGGTCGTCTCGGCGGCGATGGCCGTGACTTCGATGTCGATTTGCCCGGTGAGGTTCGTTGTGCCAGCGTAAACCGGAAGGCCTGTTCGCACTTCCACGGGCACCGCTTCGCCCGTCAGCGAAGCCTGATTGATGTCCGACTCGCCGTTGACGACCCGCCCGTCGACTGGAAGGTTCTCACCGGGACGAACTCGGACCAGGTCGCCCTTCTTCAGTGAGGCGAGTTGAACGGTCGACTCCTGCCCGGAGGCGTCAACGCGGCGAGCGGTGTCCGGCGTGAGGTGGACGAGGTCTCGAATGGCCCGCTGTGCGCCCCAGGCCGTGCGGCTCAGGATGAGATTGGCGGCCCACAGGAAAAGTGCCAGGAATCCGGCGGCGAGGTACATCTCGGAGGCCATGGCAGCAAGCACCGCGAGGGTTGCCAAAGCATCGCCCGAGGGTCGGCCATGGGCGATCTCTCGCCACGCGCCGAGCAGCAACGGAACGACGAGAACCAACGCGCCGAGGAAGGCCGGGATCTGCGCGATTTGCGGGTTGATCCCCAGAAGGCCGCCGATCCAAGCTGTTCCGAGCAGGACGCCGCCGCCGAGCGCGACGAGCAGACGTCGCTCCAGTCCTGCGGCGGAACGTTCGTCTTCATGGTTCGCATCGGCCCCGATCAGGTGTGCCGGATCGAGGTCCGCGGGCGTCGTCTCAGTCTCACTCATGGTCGCTCCGGTCTCCACGTGCGTTCGGGGGGCTGCAGGAAGGCAGGAAGTATAGATGCCCGCCTCCCATCACAGGAGCGGGCAGCGGCTGCCGCCGTTCAGGTGCTACGCCGCTCGCCCCAGCGAGGTTCGTCAGGTACGCTCCGGGCTCCATTCGCCGCCATCACTCAAGCGTGTGGCAGGATCAACCATCGGGAGCCCGAAAAGGTGCCAAAGCGGATTGCCATTATCGGTGACGGTCAGATGGGCCTCGTGCTGGCCGATGCCCTGGTGCATCGAGGGTACCCCACGCGGATGTGGGGGCCGTTTCCGGATGTCGTCACCCACCTGGCCCGGACGCGGGAGAACCCGGGACGGATGCCAGGCTTCACGCTCAAGAAAGCCGTCCTGGTGACGGCGGACGCAGCTGAGGCGATGCAGGACGCTGAATTGGCGATCAACGCGATCCCGACGCAATTCATCGGGGCAGTCTGGGAGCAGGTGGCGCCCCATCTTCCCGCGGGGTGTCCGATCATCAGCGTCGCCAAGGGAATCGAAAACGGCACGTTGCGCCGGCCCAGCGAAGTGCTTCATGATGCGACCACGAGTGCCGGGCCGGTGTGTTCACTGTCTGGACCGACCATTGCGACCGAACTGGCAGCGCATCGGCCGGCCGTCATGGTGGCTGCTGCCGAAGACGCGTCGTTAGCTCGGGCCGTGCAGCAGGCCTTTGATGTGCCGTGGCTTCGGATCTACACGGGGACGGACCTCATTGGAGTGGAATTGGCCGGGGCGTGCAAGAACGTGATTGCGCTCGCGGCGGGCATGTGCGATGGTCTCGAACTCGGCGACAACGCCAAGTCCGCGGTGCTGGCCCGGGGCCTCGCGGAGATCACACGGCTCGGGCTGGCCATGGGAGCCCGCGAGTCGACGTTCTACGGAATTGCCGGAGTGGGTGATCTGGCGACGACCTGCTTCAGCCCCCACGGGCGCAATCGCTCCTGTGGCGAGGCGCTTGGCAGGGGCACGCCGCTGGCCGAATATCAGGCCCGCTGCGACTCGGTGGTCGAAGGCGTCGCAACGACGTTGAGCGTGATGGAACTTGCCTCGCGGCATGGCGTCGAGATGCCCATCACGGCGTCGGTGCACGCGGTGCTGTTCGAGGGACTGAGCCCGGAGGAGGGCGTCCGCCAACTCATGTCGAGGCAGTCCGGTTCGGAGTAGGTTCGGCTCGTGGCCTACTGTTCGTCGAATCCTGCTGCGACCAATGCTGAGAGTTCCCTGACAGCCTCCGCGGCCCCGTCTCCATTGGCGGAAATCTCGATCTCGGTTCCTGCTGTTGCCGCCAGCATCATGATCTGCATGATGGACTTGGCGTCGATGGCCTCGTCCTGATCCGTGCGGCGGAGCTGCACTGCAGCATCAAACTGCTGCGCCAACTCAGCGAGCAGCATGGCCGGTCGGGCGTGCAGACCGAGCCGATTGGTGATCGTCACCTTCTGTGTGGCTGTCGCAGTCACAAGTCGTGGCCCCGGGGTCTCCTTGGGCGGTCAGGCGGACAGTTGTCGTGAGTCCGCGTCGTTCAAGAGCGTCATGATCTCATCGGCACTTGATGCTTGCCGCAGAAACTTGCGGAAGGTCTCCTGGCTCAGGCTTCCGAACACCGCCTCCATGGCTTCAAGATGCTGTTCGGGCTGGTCTTCGGGACTGAGCAGGAGGAAGATCGAGTAGACAGGATTGCCGTCGAGCGAATTGAAGTCGATGCCGTCGGACACATTGGCGATCGCTGCAACCACATTCCTGACAGCAGCCTGTTTGAGGTGGGGGACTGCGACGCCATTGCCGAATCCCGTGGATCCACGATTCTCACGCTTGATGACCGCCTTGATGAACGCAGCCCGGTTGTCGGTCTCGACCTCGCCCGCCCTGATGAGCATGTCCATCATCTCACCGATGGCTTCGTCTCGCGTTCTGGCCTCGAGCGAGGGTGAGATCGCTTTGGTGATCACAATGTCGGTGAGCTTCATCCTTCGCCTCCAGCACCCGGTGGGTGGTGTTTGTTGTCCCGGAGTTTACTCTTGAGGTCGGTCAGTTGCCTGACGGCGCGATCAGTGCATTGGTCGATGGCCGCATACAGGTCGTCGCATGATGCGTGCGATACGAGTGGGCTGCTGTGATCAACCGAGAGGATGCACTCGATCAGGTGTTCGTTCTTCTGATGGTCCACCACGACCTCGATCGATGAAATCTGATCGAAATACCTCGTAAACCGATCGGCCTTCTTCTGGATGTACTCCTCGATCGCTGGTGTCGGGTCGCCGTGTCGTGTGGTAATCGAGATTTGCACGGGAAAGTTCTTCCTTCTGATCTACGCTTGAGTGTCCGATGTGTCGTCGGCTGTTTCAGGTGGCGGCAGGTTGGGTACGGATTGATCGTGCGACGGGGGGCGAAGTACGCCGCCGCTGATGGTGAACCCGATGGCCTCCTCAACCGAGAGTGAGAGTTCGATGGCGGAGTCCATGGGGATCGTGATGGTGTATCCCGTAAACGGCGTCGGAGAACTCGGGATGAACACGGTGATGCTTTCGGAACCAAGTCGCTCGCCGATCGGCGGCAGCGCGGTGCCGGTCTGAAATCCGACCGACCAGACGCCTCGACGGGGGTACTCGACGGCGACGACCCGGCGAAACTGCATCGCCTTGTCCTGCTGTGAAAACAGGAAGTCGACGATCTGCTTGATCCAACTGTAGATCTTCTTGATGACCGGGAGCGTGCTGATGAATCGCTCGAGCCAGCGGTAGGCGGCCCGGCCCACCCAGCCGCCCACGAGCCGTCCAGCGAGGTAGACGGCGAGAATGGCGACGAGCAGGCCGATCATCCGGACGGGCCAATAGTCCGCCCACCAGGAGTGAAGCACCCCGACCTGGTAACTGCGGATGATCTCGGTATCCGAGCTGGCGTCACCCGCGGCAAGACCGAGCGCCTCGCGGGCCAGCCGCAGGTCCTCCGGCGTCGGCATGATGCCCCATGATTCAGGCAGGGCAGGCCAGGCAGCAAATGTCTGTGCCAGAAGGTACTGGACGCCGGCATTGATCGGCGAAGCAATCGAGTCGTTGACCCACAGGTAGGCCTGCACCAACACCCACAGCGTCAGCGTGGCTGGAAGGACGACCGCCAGCCCCCGCAAGAAGAACCTGCGGAAGTTACCTCGGGTTGATGGTTGTTTCGGCATCGGGCGTCGCTGGCACCAGTGTACCCGGCTCGAGCTGCGCTGCGACTGCTGGAGAATCAATCAGGTGCTTCCTGCCGGTGGGCGGTTCGAATCGACTCCTTCCCCGGGCCCATGGGTGCGCGAGTCGATGGGCGCCGTGATCGCGGCAGGGGGACTCAACCGACGTCGGCCGCGTCGGTGCCCCGGATGTCCCCGGTCGCAATGGCGTCGGGCCAGGCATGTCCAGGCGGCGCGATCTCGACGGGGCCGTCGGTTCTGCGGACCCGCCCCGCTCGAATGAGGTCGATGGCTTCAGGAAGTGCGAGGCGTTCCTGTTCAAACACCCTCGCTGCAAGTGTGTCCGCATCGTCGCCCGGCAGCACCGGACATCGCCGCTGCAGAATCGTGACGCCGTGGTCGTACACATCGTCGACCAGATGCACGGTGCAGCCACTCTCGGTTCGCCCCGACCGAATGACCGCCTCGTGCACCGCCCGGCCGTACATGCCGCAGCCGCCGAAGTCTGGCAGGAGGGCTGGGTGAATGTTGATGACCCGGTCGATCAGCCACGGCGGGATTGGGAGCAGTCGGAGGTACCCGCACAGGCACACGAGCTCGGGCGCATGTGACTCGAGCCGTTCGATGATCCACGCATCCGGGTCGCAGCCTTCGGGTGGTTCTTCCACGGTGAGACCACGATTCCGGCATCGCTCCGCCGCGAGTGTGCCGCGTCGCGATGCCAGAACGATACTGATCTTTGCCTGCAGGCGCCCCGCCTCAATGGCATCGGCCAGGTTCAGAATGGTCCTGCCGCCACCGCTTGCAAGACACGCCAGGACCACCGACCTGCTCACGCCGGATGATCCGTCGGCGCAATGGACGGGGGTGATGAGAACGGGATCGGCGCACCGGCCGCATCGACGCTGACCATGCTCAGGTTCGCCTTGGTGACCTGCACTGTCTTGCCGCTCTCAAATCGCTCAGCGAACACGCTGACTGCAATCGAAACGCTGGTTCTCCCGAGTCGACCCGTCTCCGTGTACAGGCTGACGACGTCGCCCGGCCATACGGGTCGATGAAACTCGATGGCGTCCATCGACACCGTGACCCACCGATGCAATCCGTGCAGTCTCGCTTCGTAGAACCCCGCCTGGTCGATGAGTGAGAGTATGACGCCGCCGAATACGGTGCCCTGCACATTGGTGTCCTTCGGCATCATGTGAACGCGAAGGGCAAGATGGGCGTCGGAGGGCTCAAGGCGTTCCGGGCTGTTCGTCATTCGTACATGGTGCCTTCCTGCGGCTCCTTTGGCAACATCATGTCACCCGGGGCCTCATCGAGCAGGTCGACTGCCGCCAACGCGTGATCGCCGCCGGCAGCCTGCAGCGCTCCGATGCACCTGACCATCAGTTGGGGGCTCGAGCATTCCCACCCGAGCATGTCGTGCGCTTCGAGAACAACCACGGCGTCCATCAGGGCGTGCTGTCCAGCCGAACGGAGAAGGTGTGACTCGATTTCGGGATACCACCGCTCAAGACGGGGCGATGCGCCTCCGGGTCGGGGGCTCGTGAACCAAGACCACGCCGCCATCCGAACGTCCGGTTCGGGACTGGAGATTCCGAGGAGCCTCCCCCGCGCTTGAATCCAGGGCGCCAGCCACGCCCCAAGCACGGTCCCGGTCAGAACCGCCGATCCGATTGTCCACCATGCCCATCGCCGCATCGGCGTCAAGGTATGCCACATGTCTCGACTCCGCGGGATGGATGTGCTGCATCAGATTCCAGACCAGCAGTCCGGCGGTGGACGCGTCGTATCCGTGGATACCCCAGCATGGCCGATCCAGCAACGCGTGCGTGAGGTCTGCCCGAGAGAGCATCAGGCGCCCGCCGGAAGGATGTGTCGCGATCACCATGTCGAGTGTCGGCAGGGTGCGGCCCTGCTGCCGGGTCCCGGGGTTCCATCCGGGTCTGGAGAGATCGCCACCGCGGCTCAGGCGGTCGCCCTTCACCCATGGCTGGTTCCGCACCGGCGTCGGATTGAGGTTGGCATCGCGGGCCGCGCCCTCGATGGCGGCGATCGCTTCGCGAGGTCCCGAGCAGAGTATCGAGCGGCCAGCGGCCAGCAGCCGCTCGATGCCCGTCCATGGCGGTGGACCGGCGACCTGCAGCACAACCAGACCTTCGGTCTCCAACGCGGTGTCGAGTGTGACGTGATGAACCGTGGCGGGTCGCCCGGTCCGCCGTGCCCAAACTTGAAAGGCATCGGCGGCGCCGGGTTCAACCCCTCCCGCAGGAGACTCGACGAAGACGACCGAACTGGCCATCCCGGAGGCTTCGACGCCTGGACTGACCCGCCCATGTTCCACACGTGGTGGGAACGGATGTCGCTCCGTGGCGAAGGCCCAGAGATTCGGCAGGGCCCCTTCGGCGTTTCTCGAGACGATGCACAGGAGTGGCCGGAGCCCGTTCCACAGCATCTCGGCGCGTGGTTGACGTTTGGGTCTGCTCAGGAGCGTCAAGGCGGGATGATCGCTATCGAGCCTCGTCCAGGATGCGTGCGGGGCAGCCAGGGAGCCGATTCTTCGCCATGCCTTGATCGCGCCGCTTGATGCGGCCACGACGACAAGCATCCCGCCTCGCCTCACATACTCCCTGACGCGATCCACCTGCGGGATGGTCGGAGGGGGAACCGTGTCCGGCGATCGATCATGCCGTGCCAACGCCCCGTAGTGCTTCTTCAAAAAGCGGGGCGGCGAAGTGGCCGAGATCAGCAGGAGCGGTGACTCCAGCCACGCGGCCACATCGTCATCCATGGAGACCCGCTGCCAGATGGTCTCCTGTTCGTGCGAATCGAGAAGCCGGGCGACCAGTCCGGCGGCCGCCTCACCGCTTGCGGTACTGGTGTCGATGTCGAGCGCGCTGCACGCCAGCGGCAGGCTGGCCCGGTGGAGGATCATGAGCGCGAAGCAACGCTGCCGCAACTGTGAAAGGCTCTGGCGGCCCTTGACGGTCCATCCGCCCGAGGCATCGGGTCGGCACAGACGATCAAGGACCTCGGCGACAGCTTCTCGCAACCAATCGCGGTCATTGAGTGTCCGTGTCCCGGTGGCCAGCGCGACGCGCTCCAGCGAATACAGCCAGTACATCGGGAACTTGGCGCACCGCCCGCCGCCGGGACAGGGCGCTGCTTCAAAGCGAGCGTCGAGCCACTGGAGTCCGCGGGCGATGGCCGTGTCCCGCGCGGCATTGGCCCTGCGGCGGCCCGTGGCATGCAGGAGGTCGTCCACGAGGACGAGCGAAAAGACGCCAGCGGCCGTCATCGACCCGGTCGGTGTGTCGTCCTCGTAGTACGACCACCCGCCATCCTCATGCTGCGAGTCGATGGTCGCCTGCTGGATGCGTTCAAGCAGCGGCCGGGGGATGGGGATCCCCCGCATGGCGGCCGCATGAAGCGCGAGGACTGCGACGTGGCGGGTCGAAGGTGAGACGCGGGGAATCCGTTTGACGGGGCGGCAGAGGTAGTCCCAGCCTCCTTGCTCCCAGTGGAACGACTCGATGATCCGATCAATGTCACGCTGCAGGTCCGGCCGGAAGCGATCGGGAAGGCTCGCCCAGACCTGGGCTCGAAACGACACGGCGTACGTGCCGTCAGGATCGATGCCCTGCAGCCGCTCGATGGCCTGCCTGAGCGGAGACTCCTGCGGATCATGCCCGGCTGTGATCAGCGCAAGGGTCGCCAGTGCGGTGTATCCGCCGACGTGCTGCCGTGTACTCTCGCCCTCGGGCATCCGCTTTGGATCCCAGTGCCGGGTTGGATGATGCGCCGCCACGATGGCCGCGCCGATGGCGTCAATGGCCTGCCGAACGTCGGCGATTCCGATCTGGTCCGGCGCGAGGGTGGCCCCACCGATGAGTCCGAGCGTTGCTGCAAGCATGGCGTCGAGCCTACGGTCCTCGCAGCCACGCTCGCGTGAAACTGCCGAAAGGCAGGACACATTCAGCCCGTGGGAGCCGCCGTTCGATCGGGCGATTCGACCAGTGGCGGTTCAGCCACCCGCGTGCGTCGCCCGGCCGCTGCGCGGATCGAGCGTACGATTCCCGGGACATCCAGCCCAGCTTCGGCAAGTTGCTCGTCTCGGCTGCCCTGATGAATCCAGGAGTCCGGCAAGCCAGCCCGTTCGATGAGCGAGGCGTCGAGGCCCTGGTCGGCGGCCGCCTCCACGACGGCAGCCCCGAAGCCGCCGATGCGTCCCTGCTCTTCGATGGTCAAGATCGGAATGCCACGCTCAAGGGTGGAGGCAATGAGCCGCGTATCCACCGGCTTGGAGAATCGGGCATCCCAGACTTCGACCGTCAGATCCTGCTCGATGCTCGCCGCAGCGTCCAGGGCCGTCATCGCCGGAACGCCGTAGGCCAGAACGACGACGTCAGGTCGCCCAGCCTCGCGAAGCCGGCGCGCTCGACCGATCTCGAATGGCGGGCACCCCGCGTCGATCAGACGCTCATCGACATCGGCTCGTGGATACCTCACGGCGGAGAGTCCATCGTCGTGCGTACGCATGAACTCAAGCGCCGCGCGAAGGCTCTGCTCGTCGATCGCGGCCATGAGCACTGCGCCGGGCAGGGACCGAAGAATCGTGACGTCGCAGAATCCATGGTGGACGGCGCCGTCGCCACCGACCAGGCCCGCTCGGTCGAGGCAGAGCCGCAGGGGGAGCCCCTGCAGCGAGGACTCCTGGAAGCACTGGTCGAATGCCCGCTGGAGGAACGTGGAGTAGACCGCAAAGAAAGGTCGGAGCCCCGTCTTGGCCATGCCCGCCATCATGTCGGCGGCATGAGATTCGCAGATCCCGGTGTCCCAGGTGCGATCCGGGAATCGTTCGATCGCCTTCTGCACGCCCGTTCCATCCGGCATGGCGGCGGTGCAGGCCGTCACGGTGCCGTCCCGCTCCATGAGTTCGCAGAGCGCGTCGCCGAACGCGGATGTGAAACTTCGGCCGCCGGAGGCAACCTCCACGCGGCAGCCTTGGACCGAGTGCGGCTTTGGTGAGTGAAACGCGGTGGCGTTGCTTTCGGTGTACTCGAACCCCTTCCCCTTGACCGTGTGCGCGTGCAACACGATCGGCAGATCGAAGTCCTTGACCGTCGCCAGTGTCTCAACAAGCCCAGGAAGGTCATGGCCATCAACTGGACCGACGTGCAGCAGTCCGAACTTCTCGAACCAGGGATCATCCGTCACCATGTCCTTGGCGACTTCACCAAGTCGATGACTCCAGTCCCGAAGCGTGTCACCGCCCGGGAGGCTGGACATGACCCCCTTGGCGGCACGCTTGACAGAACGATATGTGTTCGACACCCGCAGCCTGTCAAAGTAGGAGGCGACGGCGCCCTGCGGCTTTGCGATGCTCATGCCGTTGTCATTGAGCACGACCAGAAACTGGCGTTTCAGCGTGCCAGCGTGATTGAGTCCTTCCATGGCAAGTCCGTTGACGATGCTGGCGTCGCCAATGAAGGCGACAGCTCGCCGGCCGCCCGGATTGTCCGGAGACCATCCTTCACCTCGGAGCGTGTCTCCGCGAGCCATGCCGGTTGCCGTCGAGATCGATGTGCCTGCGTGCCCGACCATGAACAAGTCGTAGTCGGACTCTGAGGGGTCGGGGAATCCGCCCATGCCGCCACGCTGACGAAGTTTGTCGAGTTGCGGGAATCGACCTGTGATCAACTTGTGGGGATAGCACTGGTGGCCGACGTCGAAGAGAAGCCGGTCGTGCCCGAAGTCAAACACGTGGTGCAGCGCGATCAGGAGCTCCACGACACCGAGGTTGGGAGCGAGGTGCCCTCCAGACTTCTGGACCTGGGCGCAGATCGCCTGCCGCATCTCAGAGGCGAGGGTCGGAAGTTGATCGAGCGGCAATGCCTTGACATCGGCCGGGGACGAGATGCCAGGCAGGATCTTGAGGTCCATGAGGTGCTCCTGAACTCCACAGTGGAGGCCAGAGTGTAGCACTGGCCGTCACCATGGCCAGTGCTTCATGTGCTGATTCACCGGGTTCGAACCGCCATGACCTCTGCGAGGCAGGCCAACGGGTATCCGCCGTCGCCCAACTGCTCGGCTGCCATGACGGCATCGCTGCGAAGCCGCTCGACCTCTTCGTGGCATGCCGATTCACCGAGCACGGCAGGGTAGGTGCGTTTCCCCAGCGCGGCGTCTTTTCCGGTCGCCTTGCCGACGTGTTCGGCGGACTGGGTGACATCCAGAAGGTCGTCGACAATCTGGAACATAAGCCCCATGGCTTCACCATACGCCGTGAGCGCCCGGAGCTCGTCTGACGAGGCACCACCGCACAGCCCGCCCATTCGGCACGCCGCACGGATGAGCGCACCGGTCTTGTTGCGATGCACCAGTTTCACCTGTTCGATCGGACTGATCTGGGGCGGGAGCCCGCCGAGCGTGTCGTAGACCTGTCCTGCAACCATCTCAGACGTGCCGGTGGCCAGTTCTTCGACCAGGGCAGCACGAACCTCGGGGGGGCACGGTCCGGCCGCGATCGTGCCAAAGGCCATGGCAAGCATGAGATCGCCAGCGAGAATTGCCATGGGCTCGCCCGAGTGAACATGGAGCGTGGGTCGACCGCGGCGGAGTTCGTCGTTGTCAAGGGCGGGCAGATCATCGTGAACGAGACTGAAACAGTGCACCAGTTCCAGCGCAGCTGCTGCCGGCTCCGCGTCCTTTTCTCTGCCGGACACGGCCCCGCAGGAGGTCAGGACGAGGACCGGGCGGAGACGCTTGCCACCGCCGAGGACGCCGTACCGGGCGGCGTCGGCGAGGTTGGTCGGGAGCCGCGCCCAGTCGATGGAGTCCGCAAGCAGTCGCTCGACGCGTTCTCCGCCCTCGGCCAGCAGTGCAAGGCCCTCTTCAACCTGATTCATGGTCTTGGTTGGATCCATCGTGTTCTGGTCGCCTCGATGTTCGTGCGGAACGGTCTACTATACCGGGCATGCAGGAGGGATCCATGATTGTGGAGCTTGCATCGGCGGCCGCAGGCGGTTGGTCCGGTGAGTTGAGTTCGTTGTTGACCCGTGGCGGCTACGTCATGATCCCGCTTCTGGTACTCAGCATCATCAGCATCACGCTGGTTGTTGAACGCGTGATCTTCTGGGTGGGCGTCAACGGCAAGACGAGCCTTCGCCGTCTGGCTCGGCTCAATCACGCGCTTCGATCCGGGGATGCGGCGATGGTCCGGGGATTGGTTGCTGATGATGGCACACCATACGGGCGGGTCGCCTGCAGGCTGGTCGAGGAGGGCGCCAACGATGCTGTAGCGCTCGAGGCGGTCGAGGATCAGCGGGGGCGGCTTGACCGGTACCTCGTCACGATGTCGACCATCATCACCGCCGCTCCGCTGCTGGGAATCCTCGGCACGGTGCTCGGGATCATTCAGAGTTTCGAATTGCTCGGGGCGCGGTCGACCCTGAGCGATCCCACCGAGGTTGCCGGTGGCATCGCCGCGGCGCTGCTCACGACAGCCTTCGGTCTGGTCGTGGCGTTGATCACCCTGTTTCCCTACATGGCTTTTCGCGGTCAATCCTCCCGGGCCATGGGACGCCTTGAATCGCTGGTGGCGGCGGGGCAGGAGGGGGATCGCCGTTCCGGCCGCGGCAATCACATCGAAGGAGCATGACCATGCCTGGTGTGTCGATCCGAACCAGTGCTGCATGTGTGGCGATGGGATTCTTCGCCGCAGTTTCAACATCGATCGCCGAGGAACATGCCGCGTGGCTGAGGCCCGTCTGGGACGCGGAAGGTGGGCGGCTTGAGATTGCGGCGCGGGCCTTCGACTCGGCCGAGCGAGGCGATCGGATCTGGCTGGTCGGGGTGACCCACGTCGGCGAATCCGACTACTACACAGCGGTCAACGAACTGCTGGATTCCTGTGACGTCGTGGTCTTCGAGTCGGTGCTGCCCGTGGGCGGTCGTCCGCCGTGGGAAGCTGCCGCGGGCGAAGCGGTCGTGGCGACCCGCAAGACTGCAGACCTGCTTGCGGATGTGCTTGCAGGCACGAACGCGTTCGATTGGAACGGGGCGATGAGCGCGCTGGCCGGCAGCGAGGCCCGTGTGACCGGGCTGGTGCGTGGTCTGTCGAGGGATGGATGGAATCGACCTTGGATGCTGGCCCGGAGCGAGGACGGAGCGGCGACGCTGACGAGCCTGGGAAGCGACGGTGTCCCCGGGGGTCAGGGCGATGCGGCAGACATTGTGGCGACGATTCCTGCTCAAGAGCCGCGCGTCGATGAGGCGATGTTGCAGCGATCACTGGCCGAGATGCTCGGGCTTACCTTTCAGTTGGACGCCCTGCCCTATGACGATGTTCGGTGGACGCCCGGGGATCTGGACATCGAGCAATTGGCGGCCGCATTCGAGGCACGGGGGCAGCAGATCGACAATCTCACGGATCTTCTTTCGGAACAGGGTCTGGTCGGGGGCATCGCTCGAGGCATTCTGGCCGTGATCCCGACGATTGACGCCATGCTCGGCGGCCGGGTCGTTGACACCATGAAAGTGCTGTTGATCGAGATGCTGGGTGACGAGGACATGATTGACGGTGCGCTGGCCATGCAGGGGCCAGCCTTTCGCGAAGTGCTGATTGACCTGCGCAACGAGCGGGCGATGGAGGTCGTTGACGCCATCATCGCGTGCGGGGAGTCACAGCGAACCGTGGCCGTGCTGTACGGGGCGGGGCATATGGCGGGGCTTGCAGACCTGCTGAGCCAACGTCCGGGCCAATGGACGCCGTCGGGACATCGGTGGCTCCCTGCCATCGAGATCGACCTGTCCACGTCGCAGTTGTCGCAGGCGGACGTGAGCATGGTCAAGGGCTGGACCGGCATGTTCGGCAGGCAACTCGGCCGCTGAGGTCACTCGGGTTCATGCGTGAACTGAGATGCGGGCGTCTCGTCAATCGCCTTGGCAGGGTCGATCCATCTGTCCTGCTCGGACAGGTCCGCCAGTGAGAGCGTTTCGACGTGGCCATCGGCGTGAAAGACGGGCAGATCTCGGTCGGCCCCGAGCCACGGGATGGCGACGTCCTGTTCGAACACTTCGACGTTGTCGAGTTCTCGCATTTCCCACATGTGCACGTCCGCGAGCCACGGGGGTGTGACTTCAAACCAACCATCGGCGTCGTGCTCGTTGGCCTTGGCGACTCCGGGGTCCTCGACAAGCGTCCCTGGCGCGAACACGATCAGTTTCGTCGGGTGTTTGACCTTGCCTGCGGATGTTACGACGACGTTCATGTACGACCGATCGGCGAGCGGAGCGCGTCGAAAGGCCTGCAGGGGCCTGGCACCGTCCGTGGACATGGTCCAATGTCCACCGACGTACCACCCGTTGTAGGCGAAGGCTGGAGAATAGGCGATGTGCGTTCCGTGCGCGGGGTAGTCGAAGATGGGCAGCAGTTCACGATCGGGTCCACGAAGCAGAGGCGCCAGGTTGTTGCTCAGGTACTCGACCAGCCGCCAGGTCCAAGGGCCGCCGGTGTTCGGGAGCGACGCTTCGAAGGACGGAGCAGGTGAGATCGGCGTGTGATCCGGATAGGCGATGCCCATGCGCCGATTCCGCTGAACGCGGGTGGACACCAGACCCGGCACGAACTTCGCCTCGTTGTCGACGTTGTATTGGCCCCATGCAAATCCGACCTGTCGAAGGTCGTTCGATTGCGCAGCTGTGTGGGCCGCGCGGCGTGCAAGAAGCAGCCCGCCGCCGACCATGGCCAGAAGTATGCCGATGATCGCAAGCACCACCATGAGTTCGACGAGTGTGTAGCCACGACTGGACTGGTCTCGGCGGGTTCTCATGTCTTTCCGACGGAGATCTGCTCGACGGCTCCTCTCGCGATGGAGTCGAATCCGCTTCCGAGTTCGCCGATCGGGTCCGGCGGAAGGATGTCGACAGCCTTCTCACCCAACCTCGCCTCCCCGGCGTTGACCCGGTCCTGAAATGCTCGACACTCCTGCAGGAGCCGGTCGAGGATCTCCTCCTCCGGGACGTTTGCGACGCGTTGCCCCTGCACGTAGATGATGCCCCTGCGGTCTCCCGCGAAGACCGCCACATCGGCGCCCTCGGCTTCGCCCGGGCCATTGACGACGCACCCCATGACGGCCACCTTCATCGGCACGGTGATATGTTCGGCAAGCTTGTCCCGGACATCCTGCACGAGTCGGAAGAGGTCGACCTGAATGCGGCCGCAGGTCGGGCAGGCGATGAGTTCGGCACCCCTGCGTTCTCGCAGGCCGAGCGACCAGAGCATCTCCAGTCCATCATCGACTTCAAACACCGGGTCGCTCGCATAGCTGATGCGAAGCGTGTCCCCGACGCCTTGGGCAAGCAGCGTTCCAAGAGCCACGATGCTTCTGATCGCGCCGGTCTCTCTTGGGCCGGCGTGGGTGACGCCGAGGTGCAGGGGGTAGTCGAATCGCTTCGAGATCTCCCTGTAGGTGTCGATGGCGAGTCTCGCGTCCATGGACTTGGCACTGATGCAGATGTCGTGGAAGTTGCGGGCCTCGAACAGTTCGAGGTATTCCTCCAACTTCGTGATCATGAGCGCCATGAGGTGCCCTTGTCGGTGATCGGCAAAGAACTTGCCGAGCTCCTCCATCCGCTGCTTCTTGTCTCTACGCTCGATGATCGATCCTTCATTCACACCGATGCGGATGGGAATACCCCGCTCGGAACACGCATCAATCACGCTGTTGACCTGATCGCCGTCAGCGATATTGCCCGGATTCAGTCGAATCTTGTGTACGCCAGCTTCGACCGCCTCCAGCGCACGCTGAAAGTGGAAGTGCACATCCGCGACGATCGGGACGCGTGTCTGATTCAGAATCTCGGGAAGCGCCTCGGTGTCAGCTCGCTTCGGGACAGCGACACGAACGATGTCCGCCCCTGCGGCCGCGAGTCGATTGATCTCCGCCACGCACGAGTCGATCTCGCATGTGCTGCCCGAGGTCATGGTCTGAACCGAGACCTCGGCATCACCGCCGATGCGAATGACACCGGTGCGGTCGTTGCCTACCGAGATCTGGCGTGTCTTGCGGCGGTCCATTGCGTGGGATTGTACGGGCATCCCACCTGTGGATCACTCCTCGAAGGGCTCAAGGTCGACGTCTTCGCCGGGCAGGAGGAGATCCGCGACCGGTGTTCCTTCGGGAATGGGGTCTCCATCGAGCCGCTTGACGACGGGCCTTGGATTCGCCTGCTCATGCGCCTCAAGCGCCGCTTCAAGCGTCGCCCTGATCTCGTCGTCGAGCGATTTCCACTTGCCGCGGCCACGGCACTTCGGGAAGGAACTGCAACCAAGCCAGGGGCCACGCTTGCCCATCCTCAGATTGAGCGGCTTGCCGCACTTCTCACACTCCAATTCAGTCTTGAGTGGTGGCACGGCCGGGATCTTCAATCCACCCTTCTTGTCGAGATTCAGCACCATCTTGACGTCGGGGTAGTTCACCGATGCGAGGAAGGGGCCGAATCGTCCCTGACGGAGGATCATCGGCGAGTCGTCCTCAGGGCAGGCGACGTTGACCCGCTGTTCCAATTGGGGCTTGCCGTCTCGATCGACGCCGGTGGCGAACGTGCAGTCCGGGTAGGTCGAACATGAGAGAAAACGTCTGCCGCTTCGGGCAAGGCGATACGCCGTTCGAGCGCCGCACTCGGGGCACTTCCAATTCGCCGGGGTCATCTCGGCGCGTGCGTGCGTCATGGTCTCGTAGGCGGTCGCAAGTGCGTCGGCGAAGGGGCCGTAGAAACTCTTCAGCGTCGCGACCAGATCGGCGTCGGACGCGGCGATCTTGTCAAGGTCAGACTCCATCGACCGCGTGTACCCGACATCCATGAGTCTCGGAAACGCGCCGATCAACTTTTCTGTAACCACTTCACCGACGGCCGTCGGGTGGAAACTTCGCTCGATCTTCTCGACGTACTTCTGCTGAATCTTCTCGATGATGGTCGCGTAGGTGGAGGGGCGGCCGATGCCTTCACGCTCCAACTGTTTGATGAGCGCCGACTCGGTGAACCGAGCGGGGGGTGATGTGAATCGCTGCCTTGGCTCGACGGCGAAGGGCGTCAGTTCGTCGCCTTCACTCAGGTCGGGGAGGATCTGCTCGCCATCCGACTTCGGCACGCCCGCGATGCGGTACCAGCCATCGAATTGCAGTGCCCTGCCGGCCACTTTCAATTCGGCGCCATCATCGCGGTCACTTCGACGGAGTCGGAACTCGGTTCGGTCCCACAGGGCGGACACCATCTGTCCCGACACGAATCGCCGCCAGATGAGGTCGTAGAGCCGTCGCTGGTCCTCCTGCATCGACTGCGGGAGGTCCTCTGGGCGGCGGCTCGGGTCGGTCGGTCGGATCGCTTCGTGGGCTTCCTGCGCCTGTCGGTTGCTGGAGTGGTAGTTCCTGGGCTTCTCGGGCAGGTACTTCGCTCCGACCGCGTCCTGAATGAAGGCACGCACGGCCTGGACCGCCTCCGGGGCGACGTGGGTCGAGTCGGTCCGCATGTAGGTGATCAGTCCGACCTGCCCCTCGCCCGGAATCGCAACGCCCTGATAGAGGCCCTGCGCGGCGCCCATGGTGCGGCGGGCAGTAAAACCGAGCGTGTTGGCCGCGGCCGCCTGCAGGCTGCTCGTGATGAACGGGGCATGCGGACGCGACTTTGACTGCTTCTTCTGGATGGCGGTCACGCGCCATCGCGCTTCGGGATCGACCTCGCCCTCCACCGTGAGCGTGCGGGCGGCTGGGCCCTTGCCCTCGGGATCGTCGGAGACGTTGAGTGTCGGCGATTTGATGCCAAGTGCCTCGGCAATCGCCAGCACCCGCGTTCGGTGCGCCGCTTCGGCGTCGGTATGGGCGCTCCAGTCCTCGTGCCCCAACTTCAGGGCGTAGTCGCCGTGGTCAAACGCCGCCAGTTGGGCAGAGATGGCGTGATGCTCCGAGAGCCAGGCTGCCTCGGCCTTCTTGGTCGGTGGCGATTCATCGCCGTGAAGCGTGGCCCACCCTTGGGCGAGTGTCTCGACCTGGCCCGCGTCCTGCGTGAGTCGCACATCGGCCTGCCAGTACTCGTCCGGGACAAAGGCGCGGATCAGTTGTTCCCGCTCCACGATCAACCTGACCGCCGGAGACTGCACGCGGCCGGCGCTCAGCCCACCTGCCACTCGCTGCCACAGCAGGGGGGAGACCTGATATCCCACGATGCGATCGATGATCCGTCGCGCCTGCTGGGCGTTTACCCGGTCCATGTTGATCGGGGTCGGATCCGAGAACGCGGCGGCGATCTCCGCCTTGGTGATTGCATTGAAGGTGACCCGCCGGGCCTTGGCGGGATCCACCTTCAGGCACTCGGCAAGATGCCATGCGATGGCTTCCCCCTCGCGGTCCAGGTCGGTGGCGAACCAGATGGTGTCGGCGGCCTTGGCGAGTTTGCGGAGTCTGGTGACAACCTTCTTGGAGTCGGCCGAGACTTCGTAGGTCGGCTTGAAGTCATTCTCGAGATCGACCCCCGGCACCGGGGCCTTGCTTCCCTTCGGATTCCGTTTGGGCAGATCTCGAATATGGCCAACCGAGGCCTCAACCTCCCACCCATCCCCCAGATACCGCTGGATGGTCTTGGCCTTGGCGGGACTCTCGACGATGACGAGATTGGTGGACATGCGGACTCTGCGGCGGGGAGGCGGGAAAGCCTCGGGAGCACTCGGGCTGACATCACCCGAGGGGGGGCGTTATGGCCATCGCATCGGCGTCTGTCAAGCCGCCGCTTGCCAAGATCCATCAGGAAAGTCCCGGCGAGGGCTCAGGAAAACGCAGTAACTGCCTGAGAGACAATGTCTTGGGTCGATTTGCCATTGGGCTCGACCCAAAGGCATCGCGGGAGGTGGCGGAACTTCCGCAGCCAGGTCCGCTGCTGCTTGGCCAGCCGCCTGGTTCGGATCTTGATCTGCTCAACGGCCTCCTCAAGCGTGCAGTTCCCTTGCAGGTGCTCGATGAGCTGGGCGTACCCGACGGCGGCTGCAGACTGCGCTCCAAGTCGGTTGGAGGCAACGAGTTGTCGAACTTCGTCGAGCAGCCCGGCGGCCATCATGTCCTTGACTCTGGCGTTGATCCGGCGGTTGATCAACTCGGTCGGCCAGTCCAGTCCGAGGATTCGAGCCTCCTCGCGGCACGTCTGGTTCCACTGCACCTGCGCGGCGGTGAGGGGTGTTCCAGTGAGGCGGGCATACTCGAGGGCCCGCACTGCCCGCCGCCGGTCATTCGGGTGAATGCGCCGCGCCGCCTCCGGATCTCGGCGGGCCAACTCCGCGCGAAGGTCCGCCGGGTCCATGGCCAAAAGTTCACCTCGAAGGGCGTGGTCCGGGGCTGGACCATCCAGCAGCCCGAAGAGGTAAGCCTGCACGTAGAGGTTCGTGCCACCGACCAGAATGGGCCAATGACCACGGTTGCGGATCTCCGCGATCGTTGTGGTGGCAGCGACGAGCCAGTCGTCGAGGGTCCAGGGTTGGTCGGGTTCGACGATGTCGAGGAGATGGTGGGGGATGCCGCCGCGATCCTGATCGGTCGGCGTGGCGGTCCCGATGTCCATGCCTCGGTACACCTGCATCGAGTCTGCCGACACGCACTCGCCGCCTCCAGGAAGCGCACGGGCGAGTTCCACGGAAATGGCGGTCTTCCCGCCCGCCGTCGGGCCCACCACCACAATGGTGGGTCTGGTGGTGCTCGATGTCATCGATTCATGAATCCGGTCATAGGGGCTGTGGACGGTACCGTACGCGTCAGGCTGAGGACGGGGCCCCCTGGAGGTGACTGGATGGCGACGCGGAGTGTGAAAGACCTTGAGTGCCGCGGCAAGCGCGTGTTGATCCGGGTCGACTTCAACGTGCCGCTGGACGGTGGCGACATTGTGGACGATCGACGGCTCAAGGCGGCGTTGCCGACGATCGAGACGGTCCTTCGTGGCGGCGGGCTGCCAATACTCATGAGCCATCTTGGGCGTCCCGGGGGGACCGGGCCGGAGTTGCCGTATTCGATGCGGCCCGTGGCTGAGCGGCTCCAGAAGTTACTCGGCGCGGCGCATCAGGTTCGCTTCGTCGAGGGGGCGTGCTCGGGCGAGGCGGCGGCCACCGCGACTTCGGCTGCGAATCCGGGCGACGTCATCCTGCTGGACAACCTCCGGTTCGAGTCCGGAGAGAAGAAGAACGACCCGGTGTTGAGCGCCAGCATCGCGGCGCTCGGAGACGCCTACGTGGACGACGCCTTCGGCACCGCGCACCGGGCGCACGCGTCCATGGTCGGTGTGCCTGAGGCCATGCAGGACCGTCCTCGCGTCGCGGGCTTGCTCCTTGAAAAGGAGATTCACTACCTGGCCGATGTTCTGGCAAACCCCCAGCAGCCGTTCATTGCCATCCTGGGTGGCGCCAAGGTCTCGGACAAACTGGCGGCCATCCGCAACCTGCTTCCGAAGGTCGATGCCGTCATGGTTGGCGGCGCGATGGCGTATACGTTCATGGCGGCGCGTGGCGATGGAACGGGCAGCAGTCTCGTCGAATGCGACATGGTGGACATGGCGAGCGAGCTGCTCTCACAGGCCGTTGACGCTTCGACAACGCTGCTGCTGCCCCTCGACCACACGTGTGCCGAGTCGATTGGTGACAATGTCGCGACCCGCACGTGCGAACTCGGGATTCCACCGGGGTGGATGGGGCTCGACATCGGCCCGGAGACATTGGCGGACT
Source organism: Phycisphaerales bacterium (assembly GCA_030749435.1). GTDB lineage: Bacteria > Planctomycetota > Phycisphaerae > Phycisphaerales > SM1A02 > UBA12567. Next base: position 28,290 of record JASMKH010000005.1, on the reverse strand, counting down.
GGACGACTCGGATTCTGCAAGCCAGGACGGTGGTCTGGAACGGGCCGGTAGGCGTGTTTGAACAGCGTCCCTTCGATACGGGCACGGTCGGGCTCGCCAAGGCGCTGGCGCGGGCGACCCATTCCCATCGTGCCGTGACGGTGGTGGGAGGTGGCGAGACGGCTGCCGCGATCGAACGAGCCGGCGTCGCGGATCGCATTTCACATGTCTCGACGGGCGGCGGGGCAAGTCTGCGGATGCTTGAGGGGGCTGAATTGCCCGCGCTGGCTTCCTTGGAAACCCAATGAGCGCTATACTCGCCGGTATGGTCGGAGGGATGGGCCAGAGGCCCGGGAGTGCCACACATGCGTAAGACGTCGTCCGGAAGTCGGTTCCTGCTGCTCGCAGCGGTCACTGGGCTGTGCGCGCTGGCTGCAACAACCCAGGCCGCCGAGCAACTCAAGGTCGGAGATGAGGCGCCCGGCGGATTCAAGCTCGAGACCTGGCTCCTTCCGAGCAGCGAGGAGCAGAAGGTCGACATGACCGACGGCAAGGTTCACGTCGTCGAGTTCTGGGCGACCTGGTGCGGCCCATGCAAGTTCTCCATCCCGCACCTGAGTCGACTTCAGGAAGATTGGGGGCACGAGCGGCTCCAGATCATCGGAGTGACTGAGGAGGAGGTGGACGAGGTGCGGCCGTGGGTTGATCGCAATCGCGCGCAGATCAAGTACGCCATCGGAATCTCGAGTTCACGAGGTCCTCAGAAGACCTGGTTCAAGGCGGCGAAGCTCAGCGGGATTCCAGCGGCGTTCATTGTGGGCCCGGAAGGCAGAATCCAGTTCATCGGAAACCCCAATGACGAGAAGTTTGAGCAGACTCTGATCAAGGTGCTGCAGGGTCGATTCGATGCGAGGATGATGCGGGACGCAGCGCCTCGATTCGACGATTTGCGAAAGCAGAAGCAGGTCAAGAACTGGCGTCAGTACGAGTTGATTGCCAACGAGATCGTTGCCATGAGTCCGACCGTCTTCGTCGATACGGAGATTGACCTCTTCGAAACCCGGCTGACGGACATGCAGGATCGCGATTCGGCCTACGGGGCGGCTACGACGTTTGTAGAAGGCCGCCTCGAGAGCGATCCGCACGCGGTGTTCCTGCTCGTTGATCGAATTGTCGGAGACCCCGACATTCAGGATCACCAGCGCGACCTCGACTTCGCGCTCGATTCGGCGCAGCAGGCCTATGACCGGATGATTGAGGCGAGAGATCAGGCACGCGGCCTCAAGACAATTGCAGCGACGCACTTCAAGCGAGGAGATGTCGACAAGGCCGTCAAAGCAGCCCGCTCCGCTTATCGCAAAGCACCTGCCGATGTGAAGGCCGATTACCGGGAGCAGTGGCTGAGGTACAAGCAGCATGCCAGCAGTTGACGTGGCGTCCAGGGCGAAAGTCGGGTTTGACCGCGCTGCCGGATCTGGCGAGCGTCTGGTGGGGGCGTCGGTGCTCTCTGCCGACTTTGGTGCGTTGGCCAATGACGCAGCGGCCGCTCTGAACGCAGGGGCCGATGCGCTCCATGTCGATGTGATGGATGGGCACTTCGTGCCAAACCTCTCAATGGGTCCGGCAGTGTGCGGCGCGCTTCGAGCGAGCCTTCCCGACGCGTTGCTCGATGTGCACCTCATGGTCGAACGCCCCGATGCGTTCGTCGATCCGTTCATCGACGCTGGGGCGGATCATCTCACGATCCACATCGAGTCGTTGGTCGATCACGGCGACGTGGCAGCGATGATCGCCGCCCGGGGATGCACCGCAGGCATCGCAGTCAATCCCGACACGCCGGTGGATCGCGTGCTCGAATTGGCGGATCACTTTCAGTTGTTTCTCGTCATGAGTGTGCATCCCGGCTACTCCGGCCAGTCATTCATCGCGGAGGTCTTGCCCAAGGTCGCGGTGCTGCGGGAGACGCTCGGAACCGCCGCCTGGATTCAGATGGACGGAGGGGTCGGCCCCTCCACGGCCCCGGCCTGTCGCGAGGCTGGCTGCAATGTGCTGGTCAGCGCATCGGCCATTTACGGCGCTCAGGACTACGCAGGTGTGATTTCGGCGCTTCGGGGCGGCAATCAGTCCTGATATCCTGTCAGCGCCTATGGCGGAACCAGCAGAGAGATCATGGACCGACGCGGACGTCGCGACGGCAACGAGAAAGAAACCCGTCCCTGAGGGGCTGTGGGTTCGCTGCATTGACTGCGGAGGCATCCTCTTTCGGCGGGCGCTCGAGAACAACCTCAGCGTGTGCCCCGAGTGCACGCATCACTTCCGGATCTCCGCGCCGGAACGCGTGGGGCACCTCGCTGATGTCGACTCCTTCGTTGAAATGGATGCGGGTGTCACCTCGGCCGACCCACTGGGCTTCGTCGATACCAAGCCGTACCCGGACCGCCTCGCAGCGGCCCGGACCAAGACCGGGGCCAGCGAAGCGGTGCTGTGCGGGACGGCCTTCATCAAGGGCCGCAAGGTGGTGTTGGCGGCGATGGACTTTCGGTTCCTGGGAGGGTCCATGGGATCGGCGGTCGGCGAGAAGATCGCACGAGCGATCGAGTTGGCAATAGCGCAGGATCTCCCTCTCATCGTCGTCAGCGCATCGGGTGGGGCGCGGATGATGGAGTCTGGCTTGTCGCTTATGCAGATGGCCAAGACCTCCGCCGCGCTCGCCAGATTCGACGAGATGGGGGGGCTCTACATCTCGGTGCTGACCGATCCGACGACGGGTGGGGTGACCGCCAGCTTTGCCATGTTGGGCGATGTCATTCTCGCTGAACCCAGGGCGCTCATCGGATTCGCGGGGCCGCGTGTGATCAGGAACACCATCAGGCAGGATCTTCCAGAGGGATTCCAACGAAGCGAGTTTCTGCTTGAGCATGGCTTCGTCGACCGGGTCGTCGATCGGCACGATCTCCGAAGTGAGATTTCGAGCCTCATTGACTATGCCGGGAAGTGACGCGGCGCGGAGGCTGAGCGCAGACCCGTTCTGGCAGACCTTCTGCTGGATATGCGGTGCTGCACTCGTCTGGTGGTCGACCCAGCCGGGCGGCGTCGTTCCAGAAGGATGGGCCGGGTGGCCAGCCGTGATCTGGATCGGGCTGCTGATCCGTGGCAGTTTGGGCGCCCGATCCGGGTGGGCGGTGGCTGCCGTGACGTGGTTTGCCTTCTCGCTCGTGTGGGGGCTCCAACTGGCGTGGATCCGGCATGTGTCAGTGGCCGGTTGGTGGCCTCTTGCGATCTACTCCGCGGCCTATGCAGTGACGCTGGTGGTGGTCGTGCGGTGGGCTGCAGGGCGGCTGCGGCGCATGCCGCTCAGTGTGCTCACCGGCGTCTTCGGGGTGGCGTTTGAGTACATCCGCGCCGAGGTCCTCTTCGACGCCTGGCCCTTTCATCTGGCGGGGCACTCGTTCTGGGGGTCGGCGGTCTCGGGACTGGCGAGCCTGGGCGGCGTGTGGGCGTGCAGCCTCGTGGCGTACTCGTGTGGCGGACTGGTCGCCGCGGCGTTTCTGAGCGCTCGCCGCCGGTCCCTTTGGTCCGAGGCGGCCCTTCCTGCAGGGCTGGCCCTCATCGTGGTGGCGACTGGTTGGATTCCGCTCACGCCCGCCCCTGGGAGCCAGCCGCTTGAGATGCTCGCGGTGCAGACGAATCTGCCTCAGGACAACAAGGTCGGATGGCGACCGGAACGCCAGGCCGAGGATGTCAGGTCGTTTCTTCAGATGACGCGGGACGGCCTGGAGACGCACGAGGGCACCGATCTCGTCGTCTGGCCCGAAACCATGGTGCCTGGACTTGGGTTCGAGTCCGAGACGCTGGGGCTGCTTGAGTCCTATGGACCCCAGACCGAGGCATGGTCACGCTGGCCGCGTGAAGTCAGCAGCGCTGCGGCGGGTTCCGGCGTGCCCTGGATCGTTGGATCGCTGACGTGGACCGGAGTCGAGGTTCGCGATGGCGTGCTGGAACCTGCGAAGCGATTCAACAGTGCGGTGCTGTTGACGCCCACTGGATCGTCTGAGCGGGGTGACAAGATGTTCCTCACGCCGTTCGGCGAGACGATGCCCTACGTCCGGGCCTGGCCGTGGCTCGAGCGGCTCGTCATGGACTTCGGCGCGAGCGGAATGCGGTTCGACCTCGATGCGTCCGATGTGCCGGCCAGGTTGACGCTCGAAATCCCCGGCGAGCCCTCCTGGTTGATCGGTGTCCCGATCTGCTTTGAGGACGCGGTGCCGAGCGTGGTCCGGGACGTCTGTGTTCAGGATGGCGAGGTCGTCGTGGATGCGATCGTCAACATCAGCAACGACGGCTGGTTTGGTGATCGTGATGCGGCCCGCCGGGCCCATGCGATTGCGGCGGCATTTCGAGCGATTGAACTGGGGCGTCCCCTTCTTCGCGTGGCCAATACCGGGGAATCGGCACTGTTCCTTCCGGACGGATCGAATCCGGCCTCGTTGCCGCCACGGGTTGCGGGCACCCTGGCAGCGTCGATGCCCCGATTCGATCATCGGACGCTGTATGCCCGCTTGGGCAACTGGCTCCCTCGCCTCTGCGTGTTCCTGGGTGTCCTGATTCTGGGAGCTGGGCTGCTCGCAGCGCGGGGTGGGCTATCATCGAGCGCCCGATGAACCGACTCTCGATCACGTTGCTTGGCTGCATCTTCCTGTTCGGCGGGTTCGCATGCAGTTCGAGTCCCGCAGGCCAACGGTCCGCTTCCCACGCCCGGGGGGCTCCAGATGCTCGCGTCGATGCGTTGAAGATCCTCGATGCGGCGAGCCGGTCCGAGACGCCGCTCGTTCGTGCCAACGCCATCGAGATGCTCGAAACGCAGGTCGAACCCCTCCGTCGAGCAGTGAGCCGTGGCATTGTGGATCCCAATCCCGGTGTCCGTTTCGCCGCATGCATGGCGCTTGGCCGGCAGCGGCTCTGTGGAATCGCGGATCTGACGCGGCCACTGGTGCATGACCCGTCCGAGAGTGTTCGGGCGGCGGCGATCTTTGCGCTCGCCGTATGCAACGAGGACATCGACCAGACGCCGCTGGCGGCCATGGTGCTGAGTACGGACCGAGCCATTCGCGCCAATGCAGCCATGGTCCTTGGGGAGATCGGCAATCCGACCGCGGCGGCCGTGCTGCGAGAAGCCATGAGGCGGCCGTTGCAGCGTGCCGACGCCGACGTTGTCCGCGCTTCCGAACTCGGCCTCGCTGAGGCGCTGGTGCAACTGGGCGATCGCCGTCACCTCGAGACGATTCGCGCGGCCTTTTTCGCGCCAGCCTCACAGAGTGAGTTGACCGCCCTGGCGTCCCAGATGGCTGGCCGTCTTCAAGATCGAAGCCTCGTCCCTGCCATGGCCGCCCTGGCGCTTGCTGAGGGCCCCCGGCAAGCGGGGCCGGAGTTGAGGTTGATTGCCGCCGAGGCCCTGGCTCGGATCGACCCAACGATGACCCTGGCCCCACTGGCCATCGAACTGAGTCAGCACCAGTTCCCCGAGGTTCGCATGCAGGCGGCCTTTGTGCTGGCCTGGGACCGATCGGCGGCGGGGCTCGCCGCGTTGGAGCAGTTGTGTCGCGATGCGGATCCGCGGGTTCAGGTGGCTGCGGCTGGCGCCGTGCTCCACCGGGCGGGCTTGCCGGCCCATGCCACTGCTGGCGGCCCATGATGGCTCGGGGAAGCGCTGGCCAGGGGAGTGAGGGCACCATTGGCCCCCCCGAGAACAGATTGCGGGAGGGAGTCCTGATTGACACTTCATGCCGTAGCACGTACAACACGGGCTTACTCGGAGCCCGCTGCGGGGCGCGGGACCAATGCTGAGAGGTAGCGTGTGCATATCCTGACCAAGATTTTCGTCGTACTGGTTTCTCTGCTGGCCGTTTTCATGGTTCCGCTGGTCGTCGTCTCAACCATGAATCAGGAGCATTGGCGTCGCGACGCGCTCGAAGCCGCTGCCCAGGTCAGTGCGGTTCGTGCGCAGCAGAACACCGAGCGGCAGGCCTTCCTTGCTCGGGAGGCTCAACTGGCTGAACAGTTGACTGCCTACAGCCAGCAGCAGCAGGCACATGTTTCGGATCTTGAGGCATGCCGCTCTGCGCGCGAAAGGATTCAGGCCAGACTGATCAAGGCTGAGGCCGACGCCGCAAGCCGCGAGGGTATGAATCGATCCCTGACGCAAAGCGTGACCACAGCGCAGGAACTCAACAGCAAGTTGGTGGCTGACCTTGAGACACTGCGGACTCGGGCGTTGACCGCTGAGCGGCGACGTGTGGAACTGGACGAGCGTCTCGCCGAACTGGACAGCCAGATTCAGGTCGCCGAGGCCGTGCAGCGAGCCCTCCGCGAGGAGAACGCGCAGTACAAGCGAGATCAACGCTCCCTTGAGGCGGCGCTCAGCGAGTACACGGCCAGATTCGGATCGATCGAGGGCGAGGTATTGGCTGAAGACGAAGGCATCGCGCCAGATCGCAACCTTGAGGCGACCGTGCTTGACATCGCGCGATCGCCCGAGCGGACGCTGGTCGAGATCGACGCCGGCTCCCGTGACGGCATCCAGGACGGGTGGGTCATGACTGTCGGTGATGGCGGTACCTTCATCGGTCGCCTTCGCATCATCCAGGTCGATCTCAACCGGGCAACCGGCATTCTGACGTTGGAGAGTTCCGGCCGGGGTCTGGCCAAGCCGGGCCAGCGTGCGTACGCCCTGGCAGGACAGCACTGATCATGATGAGCCGATTCGCCACGACATCGAGCAAGCCTGTCACTGACGTCTTCACGGCCATGACCGGTATCGCGGCCTTGATCCTGATTCTCGGCTGCCTCTGGCTGATCTTCCACAATCTTGAGTTCTCGGCCTCGGGCGAAGGACGCACCGACGGGGGCGTCTTCAAGATTCTGGACTAAGCCCGAACGGGCCTCCGGCCCGCTCCTGCAACACGTTCCATTCAGGTTCTTCCCCCGGGAGCTGCTGTGGATGCACCGCGGCTTCACGGGGCCGCTCCCCTCGGGCGAGCGAAGGCTATGATGGCCCACCGCTATCGGAGGGATAACGACTCGTGCTTGATCGACTCCTTGGCTGGTTCAGTGTCGACATGGGAATCGACCTTGGAACCTGCAACACATTGGTCGCCGTTCGCGGCGAGGGCATTCTGTTGAATGAACCCTCCGTCGTTGCGGTTCGCAAGGGAACCAATCGCGTTTTGAATAACGGCAATGCCGTCGGTTGGCAGGCGAAGGAGATGCTCGGCAAGACTCCGGGTTCCATCAGCGCAATTCGCCCACTGAAGGATGGCGTGATCAGCGACTTCGAGATCACGGAGGCAATGCTCTCCTACTTCATCCGCAAGGCGACCGGGCGAGCGCGGGTGATCAGCCCTCGGGTTGTGATCGCGGTGCCCAGCGGAATCACGGCCGTCGAGAAACGAGCCGTTCTTGATTCGGCCGAACGGGCCGGTGCCCGCCGAGTCTATTTGGTTGAAGAACCGATGGCTGCGGGAATCGGCGCGGGGCTGCCCATCGCCGAACCAACCGCCTCGATGGTCGTGGACATCGGTGGAGGTACGACGGAGGTGGCAATCATGTCACTGGCCGACATCGCGACATGCGAGTCCGTGCGTGTGGCGGGCGACGACTTCGACGAAGCCATCATCCATCACATGAAGAAGACCTACAACCTTACGATCGGCGAGCAGACGTCGGAGCGAATCAAGATCGAGATCGGATCGGCCGCCAAGATTGGTGAGGACACGACGCTCGAGGTCCGCGGCCGCGACAATCTCACGGGACTTCCTCGAAAGACCGAAGTCACGAGCGAGGAGATTCGCGAGGCCCTGCAGGAACCGATTCGAGCCATCATCGACGCCGTCAAGAGGACCTTGGAGCGAGCGGAGCCTGAACTCGCGGCGGATCTGGTCGACAACGGCATCTGCCTCGTCGGCGGAGGTGCGCTGCTGCGAGGTCTCGACGTGGTCATCAACCAGGAGACCGGACTCGACGTCCGTGTCGCTGATGATCCGCTGACCTGCGTGGCCCGTGGCACGAGCATCTACCTCGAGAATCTCGAGGACTGGAAGGCGACGATGGAGTCCGACGTGGACGACCTGTGATCGGTTCGTCTGTCGTGTCGTCATGAGACGTGGAACTGGTGGTGGCTTCCTGCTGGTCGTTGGACTGACGACGGCCCTCGCCGTGGCTCCCGCATCGTGGCTTGGATGGACGCGGGACGTCGCCGACGTCGTCCGCGCGCCGATCATGCCGGTTTCACGGGCTGGCACCGCCATTGCTTCGTGGCTCCGGCCGCCCAGGGACGCCGTTGGTCGTCCGGTTCAGGAGGAGGAGATCGATCAACTGCGGCGTGATCGTGACCGCTTTGAGCAACTCTGGGAAGCGCAGCGGGTGCGGGCCGACGCGATGGCTCGCCGGCTTCGCCAACTTGAAGGACTCCCGGCCGATGCCTATCGATCGCCTCATCCGCCGCTTGTCGTCGACGCCGACGTGACCGGGCGTGACCCCAGTGACCCCCGCTCACCAATCGAACTGCGGGCGCCGGAGCGGGGCGGGGACCGTCTTGCCGTCGGGGACATTGCGATCTGGAACGGCCAGCAACTGCTCGGGCGGCTGAGCCACGTCTCACCGGTTCGGCTCCTCGTGTTGCCGCTGTCCAACCCCGAGTCGGGGCCCATCGAGGTCGTACTCGCGGGCGATACTGAGGACGCTCCCGTGCAGCGGCTGCTGCTCCGGCAGCACCGAACGGGCGTGCTGACTGCTGATGTCGATCGCCGGACGCCGATCGAGCCGGGCGCCCGGCTGCTGCTGGCCGACTCACGCTGGCCTGCCTGGTCCCATGGCATGGAGGTGGCGGTCGTGGAGCGGCTCGAGGCGATTGACGCGGCTCCGCTTCGACAGCGACTCGTCGCCAGACCTTCGGTTGACGTGCCAGCCGTCTCGCACGTGTCCATACTGACTGCCGTTCAGGAGGACAGTCCATGAGGTGGTGGGTGTTTCTCATTCTGGCGGTCGTGGCCGTCGGGCTCGACACGGGCCTCGCTGGCGTCTTCACGCTGCGCGGGGTCGGCCACGCGACACCGAGCGCCTCGGCGTGTCTGCTCGGGTTCGTTGCGCTCCAGGCCCGCCCCCGAACCGCACTCTGGTCTGCGTGGGTGATTGGTCTCATGTTGGATCTCTCTCCGGGATCAGCCGGGGCGGCGGGCTCGATTGCGGTCATCGGCCCTCGAACGCTCGGGGCCGTTGCCAGTGCACAGGCCGTGCTGTTGCTTCGGCCCGTCGTGTTCCGTCGTCGAATCCTGACGGTTGCCGTCATCGCGGGGCTCGTGTCGGCCTGCATCGGTCTGGCCAGCGCGTCGGTCGAGACCATCCGCTGGTGGATGCCATGGACGCATGCCCTGGCACCACCACCGGCGGGTGACCGGCTCGTCACGGTTGGATTCAGCGCCGTCTACACGATGTTGATCGGTGTTCCGATCGGCGCGTTGCTGCTCGGCACCAGCGGTTGGTGGCGATTCGACGCGGCGCCGGGGCGGCTGGACTATGCTGGTGCTCGCCGCTGAGCGAGGACCCCCCAGCAGGGAGCAGGCATGTCGGATCTGCTGATCTTCGATGACTCTCAAGGCTCATTTGGACCGCTGACGCAGATGCGGCCCGTGATGTCGGTCCGAACCGGGGCCGTGACAACGCTGGAGCGGATCGAGCGAACGCTCGGACGGTTCGCAAGCGGATTCATCGTGCCGGACGCGTTGGCCGCGCCGCTTGCGGCTCGCGTGTCGGTGTGCGTCAATGAACCACGCGGCCGCGAGGCCCTGTGCGTCAACGGTCGGTGGTGGGGGATCGGTGAGCTTCCCGAACTTGCGCCGGGCGAGGCCGTCATGGTGGGAGATGCCGTACTCGCCGCGCGCCTCAATGCGGCGGACGCCGATGCGTTTGTGGCGACCTGCACGCTTCCATCCGGGATCGCGGCTCGCGAGGCAGACGACGTGCTGTATCAGCGCCCGTGGGACATGCTGGAGCATCTTCCGGAAGTGCTTGCCACGGATCTTGCATGTGCCGGGCTTCCTTCTCCGCCCCCCGATCCGGCGGTGGTTGTGGGTGAATACCCTGCGCACATCAACGAGTCGGCTGCCATCTTCCCAGGTGTCGTGCTTGACACGAGCGGCGGACGAATCGTGGTGGAGTCTGGCGCCACCGTGAGACCGAACGCGAGCCTGGCTGGGCCGTGCTGGGTGGGCCGCGATGCAACGATCGTAGACGGCGCAGTCATCCGGGCCAACACCGTCATCGGTCCTGGTTGCAAGGTCGGCGGTGAGGTCGGTTCCAGCATCTTTCAGGGCTGGTCCAACAAGGCGCATGACGGATATCTCGGCGATAGCATCGTCGGTCAATGGGTCAACCTCGGCGCAGGGACCACCTCGTCCAACCTCCTCAATACCTACGGCGAGATTTCGGTGCGTCTGGCACCCGAACTGCAGCGGGAGCGCACAGGTCGGAACTACTGTGGTGCATTCATCGGCGACCACGTGAAGACGGCCATCGGTACGCGGATGATGACCGGGACGTCGATCGGGACCGGGTCGATGATTGCATGCAGTTCGCACGCCCCCTCAACGCTTGGGCCGCTCCGGTGGGTGACCGATGCCGGCGAGAAGCGGTACCGAATCGAGCGGTTTCTTGACACCGCCCGCGCCATGATGGCCCGCCGGAACCGGGAGCTCGACGCTGCGGACGAGGCGCGGCTTCGCTTCCTCGCCGAGTCATCTCCGTGAGCGAACGGCTCTGCCTTATCGACGGCTACTCGCAGTTCTTCCGCGCCTATTACGCGCGTCGCCCGTACCAGAGCTCCTCCGTGACGAGAGAACCCACCAAACTCGTCGCGGGATTCCTGGACATTCTTCTGCATCTGCTGGAGTCCCGCCAGCCGACCTACCTGGCCGTAGCCCTCGACGTTTCGGGCGATACGGGGACCTTCCGAAGCGAGATCGATCCCGAGTACAAGATGAACAGGGAAGCCGCCCCCGAGGACTTCCATCCTCAGGTGGCGCGTTGCCTGGAACTGCTCAAGGCGATGGGCATTCCCACGCTGGGCGTCGAAGGCGCCGAGGCGGACGATGTGATCGCGACGCTTGTGAAACGGCTGGAGCGAGACCACGACGACCTTGCCGTCACGGTGATCTCCGCCGACAAGGATTTGGCTCAGGTCATCGGCCCACGTACGGAGATCTTCGATCCGCAGCGAGACATCACGCGAGTTCCTGCAGACATCTTCAAGACCGAGGGTGTGCTGCCCGAGCATGTCATCGACATTCTCTCTCTCATGGGCGATTCGGTTGACAACATCCCGGGTATCCCCGGCATCGGGCCGAAGACGGCTGCCAAACTCATCCTGCAGTACGGCAGCATCGAAGGCATCTACGAGCACATTGACGAGATCAAGGGGAAGCGGCGGGAAAACCTTGACGGCGCGTTCGAGCGGCTGATGCGCAACCGGGAGCTCGTTCGGCTGCGGGATGATCTTGACTTCGAGTTCGACCTTGAAGCGGCCCGTTGCGACCCTGCCTCGCTCCCGTTGAGCGATTTGAGACCCCTTCTGCGAGAGTTGGACTTTCGACGTGCTCCGGAACGTCTCGGTGCAATCATCCAGGCGGCGCGGGGCGATGACGGGGATGGCTCGGCAGCGGCCGACGCAGGAACGCTCTGGGCCGATGTTGGCGAAGACGGGGCGGTGCCTCAGGCGGACGCCGGGGCCAACTACCGCGGAATCCTCAACCAGGGCGATCTGGCTGGCGTCGTTCATGAGGCATCTTCGACCGACCTGATTGCCTTTGACGTTGAAACAACCGGTCTCGACCCGATGCGAAGCCAACTGTGCGGTGTTTCGCTGGCGTGGAAGCCTGGGGAAGCGGTCTATATTCCTGTGCGATCGCCGGAGCCCGATCGACACCTGTCCGAGGAAGTGGTCATTGAGGCGCTGCGTCCGCTGCTGGAGGACCAGTCTCTGCCCAAGGTGGCGCACAACGCCAAGTTTGACATGAACGTTCTTCGCCGCGCAGGCATTCGAGTGGCGGGGCCAGTACGCGACACGATGATCGCGTCCTACGTGGCGGATGCGACGCGGTCGAGTCATCGTCTGGATGCGCTGGCGTTGGGCGAACTCGGCCTGCACTGCATTCCCATTTCCAGTCTCATCGGGACGGGGAAGGCGCAGCGATCATTCGACACAGTGGTGATCGATCGGGCAGTTCCCTACGCCGCGGAAGACGCCGATGTCACGCTTCGGTTGGTTGGGCCGCTGAATGCCGAAGTCGCAGAGGAGGGACTGGACGGGCTGCTCAGCGATATTGAGTGGCCCTTGGTGCGTGTACTGGCGGACATGGAATACGCTGGCGTTCGGGTCGATCCGGACGAACTGGATCGCCAGCGGTTGCGGATTTCGGAGCGACTCCAGGTACTTCGCGGGCAGATTGCCGATGTGTCGCCGTGTCCGCTCAACCCGGACTCGCCCAAGCAACTGGCTGCGGCGCTCTTCAATGATCCGGGGGCCGATCCGCCGGGACTTGGTCTCACGCCCGTCAAGCGGCGAAAGACTGGTCCATCGACCGATCAGGAAGTACTTGAGAAGTTGGAGTCCGATCCCGAGATCGACACGCCCTTGCCCGGGTTCATTCTGGAGTACCGGCGGCTCGCCAAACTGGTAGGGACGTACCTGGTGTCGCTCAAGGAGTGCATCAACCCCGAGACGGGCCGCGTTCATGCCTCCTTCAATCAGACTGTCGCGGCCACTGGTCGATTGAGCAGCAGCGATCCGAACCTGCAGAACATCCCTATTCGAACCGACATCGGTCGCGAGATTCGGCGCGCCTTCGTGGCGGCACCGGGAAGCGTGCTGGTGACGGCGGACTACTCGCAGGTCGAACTGCGATTGTTGGCACACCTCTCGGGCGACGAAGCGCTGCGAGCGGCCTTCCGGGAAGGCGAGGACATTCATCGGGCGGTGGCGTCCGAAGTCTTCGCCGTCCCGCCATGCGAGGTGACGCGGTCACAGCGGGATGCGGCGAAGATGGTGAACTTCGGCATCGTGTATGGCATTACGCCGTATGGACTCGCCAGACGGCTCGGGGAGGGCACTGATGTTGCTCGGGCAGCGGCGATCATCAAGGACTACAAGGCGAGGTTTCCCGGTATCGACACTTTCCTGCGACGATGCGTGACCCAGGCCAAGGACGCTGGGTTCGTCGCAACCATCTGCGGTCGCCGCCGGAGGATTCCGGAGATCGAGTCGAGTGACCAGCAGCGCCGAAACCTCGCCGAACGTCTCGCGATCAACTCGGTGGTACAGGGAAGCGCGGCCGATCTGATCAAACTCGCGATGATCGACTTGCACGCCAAACTCCCGCCTGTAGATCCGAAGGCGGAATTGGTGCTGCAGGTTCACGACGAGTTGGTCGTCGAGACTCCCATCGCATCGAAAGGCGCCGTGAGAGATCTCGTCGTTTCATGCATGGAAGGCGCGATGGATCTCTCGGTTCCCCTCATCGTGGATGTGGCTGTGTCTGAGAGTTGGTACGACGCGAAGTGAACTGCCCCTGCGCACGGGGACGAGCAGAATCTCCACTCGGGGTCTGGTCCGTCCGAGGTGGACCAGCCGTGAGCGACGTTGCTCGCAAACACACGACGCCCGCCATCGGCGCGAACCGGTGACGAGCGTCTGAGTCCTTCTCCCCTCCGCAGGAGCCTTGCTGGCGGTGTTCTCTCCTCCACCGCGCTGTGGGCCGACCATCTCTTCTCTTCCTGGATAGGAATGGTCTTGCGAACGTCCACTCACCATGACGCGTTTCGATTCTGATGCAAGGGGGATTCTCGGAAATCTGCGAGCCCTTTTTCAGGCCTGGCGCGGGTGGGCCGTCTGACGCCCCTGTAGGCTGCCGGGATGGACCATTGCATCGTCGCAGCCGGGACACCCTCGACAGCGGCCGCAGGCGCCGCAGTGCGGGAGGTGGGAGGCAATGCGGTCGACGCCGCCGTCGCTGCTGCGATCGCCTCCTGGGTCTGTGAGCCCGGGATGACGGCGACCGGAAGCGCGGTCCTGGCGCTGGTCCGCCCGGCTGGCGGGGAGCCACTTCTCGTGGACGGTCTGACGGCCATGCCGGGTCTTGGCGGGCATGTCAGCGATCCACCTGGGGGCCAGCGGGTTGTGATGGACTATGGCCCGGGGGTTGAGACCGGTATCGGACCCGGGTCCGTGGCGGTGCCAGGTGGCCCCGCGGCCCTCGGCCTGCTGCAGCGTGAGTGGGGGCTTCTTGCATGGGCGGACGTCGTGGAGCCGGCGATACGGCTCGCGGCGGGTGGCTTTCCATGGCCCGGTGTGTCGGCGATCTACTTCCCGATTTCAGGTGAGTTGATCTACGACCTCACGCCTGGCAGCAGTCGCATCTGGCGAGGCGACGGCGGAAGGCCACGCCGCAAGGGTGAAGTCACCACACTTCCGGACCTTGCTGCGGACCTGGAACTGCTGGCCGAGGAGGGGAGCGACGTGCTCTACACCGGTCCGCTGGGCGAGCGTATTGGTTCGTGGATTACGGAGAATGGAGGCGCGCTCTCGCCAGAGGATCTGGCCGCCTACCGGGTTGAAGTTCGCAAGCCGCTGCTGGGAGCGGATCACGGCTGGCAGGTGGCGATGGCCGACACGATCGGCGGCGAGGCGCTGGGCGAAATCGTGGCGGGATTCGCCCAGGTCAAACCAGGAAGTGATGGCGAAGCAGGTCGGCTCGTATCGGTCATGTCCGCCGCGCTGCATCGCCGCGATCAGCGTCTTGCTCGGGCTTCGGCTTCGACGACGCAGATCTGCGCAGTGGATCGCGACGGGAACGCGTGCAGCATCACGACGTCCACCGGGTATGGGGCTGGGGTCGTGGTTCCGGGCACGGGTGTCATGCTCAACAACATGCTGGGCGAACTGGAACTCCTTCCCAACGGTCCGGACGTGCTTCAGCCCGGTGAGCGGTTGCCGTCAAACATGACACCTATGGTTGCATCTCGTGGCCGCTGCGCTGTGGCCATTGGCGCAGCAGGCGCGGATCGCATTGCTCCGGCGATAGCGCAGGTTTGGCGTGGCATCGTCGCACGAGGTGAGTCAGTAGAGGCAGCGGTCGCGGCACCGCGATTCCATGTTCGGGAGTCAGCAGGGGAGAAGTACCTCGATCACGAACCGGGCTTTCACCCCTACGAGGTCGGCATGCCCGTGAACCCATTCCAGTCGCCGCACATGTACTTTGGCGGTGTTCAGGCCGCCGCGGTGTACTCGGACGGGCGCCTCGACGCAGGCAGCGATCCGAGGCGTGGTGGCGCCGTCATCATCGGCTGAGGCAATGGCACCGCTTGCTCCGATCATCGTCTCGCTCACACTCGCCTCGCCCCCCCTCGTGTCAGGTTCGGATGCCACGGGCTGGTCCCTCCAGGCGGGGGACCGCGGTGGGATCTTTGAGCAGTGGCGGCCGGAAACGCGAGCCGTTGGCGGCGATGGCTTGCGGGTGGCGGCCTCGGCGGTGGCCGTACAGGGTGGGCTCGATGTCACCTGGACGATCGAGAACCCGACACGTGAACCACAACCGCTTCGGCGGTTGCATCTTCCACGGTGTGTGCTCGGTTCCGACATCGCCTGCATGGACTTCTATCGGTCTGGATGGCCTCAGAAGCTGTCGCAGGAGGGCCAACACAGACGGATGCAGGGGACATGGCCTGGCACGCTGTACTCGCCCGTGGCCGTCATCATGAATACGACCACGGCAATCGGCGTGTCGCTTCAGTATCCGGTGCTGGAGTACCGACATGCGTGCTCGATCGCTGTGCAGGCGTCGGGCGAGGGTGCGTGGGATATCGAGATTCAGTTTGGCGGATCGCTCCCCGAGGGCGACTTCCCGCTGCCCGAGCACGCAATGGTTCCGGCTGGCGCAGAGCGGACCTACACGGTGTCGGTTCGCGCCACCGGCGACCCCCGTTCATGGATCACGACGCTTGAGCCCTATCGATCCTGGTTTCATCAGCGGTATGGCGGAGTGCAGTATGTGCGAAGCGGTGCCCCGATCCGCGGGGTCATTCTCGCGTTCTCGCACTATCAGGGGGCGGACAACCCGGCGGGCTGGTCGCCCAGGGTCGGTCGGCCCGATCTGGACGGGTATCAGGTGGTCATGCCGGTCCTGGACGAGGCCTTGTCCCAGGCGTCCCGGGCGATTCTCTGGACACCGACGGGCCGCGCATTTCGCAATCCGAGTCTCAATCTGCCATTCCGATTCACCTCACATTGGAACAGTGGTGCGATGGTGAATGCGGCGGCGTGCCTCAAGCGCGTTCGAACACACGCTGATCGGCGGTGGGGACTGTGGTGGGGGCATGCACTTCGGACCACGAAGGCGTGGGACACGTTGCCGGTGAAACCGTTTGATCTGGAAGATCCGGACCAGCGACAACTTGCCATGACGGAGCTCTCAGGAGCGTTGCAGGCTGGCGCGACGATCATCGGGCTTGACGAGTTCACCTTCGGCGCGGTTCCGGAATGGCAGCGAGTGGCCTGGCTCGAGCAGATGCAGCAGGCGGCCCCGGGCGTCACGTTCTGCAGCGAGGGTCGATGCAGCGATGTCCTTCATCGTCTGGCTCCGACCTGGATGGACCTGTACCGGCACGGGCCGGATCGATTCGGAAACACGGCGATGGTCCGGGGTCGCTTTCTGCTCGCCGACTGGTTGCTTCCGGGGCATGAGACGTGGGTCGGCATGCTGTTTGACCGCTCGGCGGATCCTTCCGTCAAGGCGGGGCACCCTTCAGCTGCGGTCACCAGACGCGCGCTGGTCGATCGTGTGGTGGGATTCGGCTACGTCCCAGTCGTCTTCGGAGAAATGGATCTGCGAACTTTGAGTGCGGAAGCGGCGGGTGATGGTGACCCTTCGGCGGATCATCGACTCGTGAACGAGAAGAAGGAGAGGCACGAAGTGCTTCTCCTTCTGGAGTGAACGAGGCGGACGGGACTCGCACTGTTGCCCGGCTTTGCCGGGCAATTGACCCCGGCTCCCGTGGGCCGCGCCAGGCGGCCCCGATCCGCCGTTTCGGCGGATCATCGACTCGTGAACGAGAAGAAGGAGAGGCACGAAGTGCTTCTCCTTCTGGAGTGAACGAGGCGGACGGGACTCGCACTGTTGCCCGGCTTTGCCGGGCAATTGACCCCGGCTCCCGTGGGCCGCGCCAGGCGGCCCCGATCCGCCGTTTCGGCGGATCATCGACTCGTGAACGAGAAGAAGGAGAGGCACGAAGTGCTTCTCCTTCTGGAGTGAACGAGGCGGACGGGACTCGCACTGTTGCCCGGCTTTGCCGGGCAATTGACCCCGGCTCCCGTGGGCCGCGCCAGGCGGCCCCGATCCGCCGTTTCGGCGGATCATCGACTCGTGAACGAGAAGAAGGAGAGGCACGAAGTGCTTCTCCTTCTGGAGTGAACGAGGCGGACGGGACTCGCACTGTTGCCCGGCTTTGCCGGGCAATTGACCCCGGCTCCCGTGGGCCGCGCCAGGCGGCCCCGATCCGCCGTTTCGGCGGATCATCGACTCGTGAACGAGAAGAAGGAGAGGCACGAAGTGCTTCTCCTTCTGGAGTGAACGAGGCGGACGGGACTCGCACTGTTGCCCGGCTTTGCCGGGCAATTGACCCCGGCTCCCGTGGGCCGCGCCAGGCGGCCCCGATCCGCCGTTTCGGCGGATCATCGACTCGTGAACGAGAAGAAGGAGAGGCACGAAGTGCTTCTCCTTCTGGAGTGAACGAGGCGGACGGGACTCGCACTGTTGCCCGGCTTTGCCGGGCAATTGACCCCGGCTCCCGTGGGCCGCGCCAGGCGGCCCCGATCCGCCGTTTCGGCGGATCATCGACTCGTGAACGAGAAGAAGGAGAGGCACGAAGTGCTTCTCCTTCTGGAGTGAACGAGGCGGACGGGACTCGCACTGTTGCCCGGCTTTGCCGGGCAATTGACCCCGGCTCCCGTGGGCCGCGCCAGGCGGCCCCGATCCGCCGTTTCGGCGGATCATCGACTCGTGAACGAGAAGAAGGAGAGGCACGAAGTGCTTCTCCTTCTGGAGTGAACGAGGCGGACGGGACTCGCACTGTTGCCCGGCTTTGCCGGGCAATTGACCCCGGCTCCCGTGGGCCGCGCCAGGCGGCCCCGATCCGCCGTTTCGGCGGATCATCGACTCGTGAACGAGAAGAAGGAGAGGCACGAAGTGCTTCTCCTTCTGGAGTGAACGAGGCGGACGGGACTCGCACTGTTGCCCGGCTTTGCCGGGCAATTGACCCCGGCTCCCGTGGGCCGCGCCAGGCGGCCCCGATCCGCCGTTTCGGCGGATCATCGACTCGTGAACGAGAAGAAGGAGAGGCACGAAGTGCTTCTCCTTCTGGAGTGAACGAGGCGGACGGGACTCGCACTGTTGCCCGGCTTTGCCGGGCAATTGACCCCGGCTCCCGTGGGCCGCGCCAGGCGGCCCCGATCCGCCGTTTCGGCGGATCATCGACTCGTGAACGAGAAGAAGGAGAGGCACGAAGTGCTTCTCCTTCTGGAGTGAACGAGGCGGACGGGACTCGCACTGTTGCCCGGCTTTGCCGGGCAATTGACCCCGGCTCCCGTGGGCCGCGCCAGGCGGCCCCGATCCGCCGTTTCGGCGGATCATCGACTCGTGAACGAGAAGAAGGAGAGGCACGAAGTGCTTCTCCTTCTGGAGTGAACGAGGCGGACGGGACTCGAACCCGCAACCACCGGCTCGACAGGCCGGGACTCTAACCAATTGAGCTACCGCCCCAACTGGTAAGAGGGGGAGTGTATCAGGACGGCGCAGCGGGTCAAGCCCGTGCGCGGGGGGCATTGGGTGTGGTGGCTGCGGACCTTCCGAGAACTCGCAGCAGGCACCTCCCCCGGGCAGGAGAGGCTTCCACCGAGGCCGGAGCTCCTGTAGTGTGAATCGCATGCCACGAAGTCGATGTATCAGGGGCTTCCTGCCCACGAGCGTGCTTCTCTGCGCCGCTGCGCCGTCGGCTGCCCAATGGTCCGCCGATCCGGCGATCAACACGCTGGCGTCCGGGGACGCGGGCAACTGCGTCGTTGTCCATGTGGTCTCGGGCCCGGAGGGTTCGACCTGGGTCGCGTGGTACGACTCCGGTGCCGGCTATGACATTCGCCTGCAGCGGATTGATGATGCAGGCGTTCCCGTGTTTGTCGAACCTGCGCTGATCGACGATCAGTCGCTCTCCTGGGTCCAGGACTTCGACCTGGCGGTCGATACGACGGGTCGATGTGCGGTTGCCTGGATCGGTGAGTCGAGCGTGGGCGCAGCGCTGGTGGATCTCGACGGCTCGGTGCTGTGGTCGCAGGAGTTCGCCGCGGGCAGCGGCGCGTATCTGGCGCAGGCTCAGGTGTGCGGCGCATCGGACGGCGACGTGGTCGTTGGGTGGATGCAGGACGAGGACTCGCGATTTCAACGTGTGGCGGAGGACGGCGAGCTGGTGTGGCCCGCGGAGACGGTCGTGTCGGTAGCGGGAACGCTCATCGTGTCCGACATCCAACCATCGACGGATGGCGATGTTGTTGCGTCATTCGTCCACTACCTGAGCTTCCAGGGGGCCAAGCGGCTCAAGGCCCAGCGGATCGACGCCAGCGGGTCGGCCGTATGGGGGCTGGCACCAGTAGATGTCTTCACATCTGGCTCGCTGCAGTACGGCGGCTTCCCCGAGTTCATCCCGGACGGCACCGGTGGCGGCATTTTCGCGTGGTATGTCGTTTCGCCGCTGATGGCGCGGCTTCAGCAGATTGACGGTGAGGGCGCGGTTCTGTGGGGCACCAGCGGCGTGGCGGTGACGGACGAGACTGCGATGGTGCATGTCAATCCGACGGCCTCGTTTGATCCAGAGAGTGGCGAAGTGACGGTGTTCTGGGTGCGGCAGGATTCGCTGCAATCAACGGCGGGGGTGCAGATGAACCGGTTTGATGGGGACGGTCAGACCCTATGGGGGTCAAGTGGCCTCCAGGTCGTTCCCCCTGCTTCCCTGACCTCGATTCTGGATCTGCAGGCCCGGCAACTTGGGGACTTGGTTGTTGCGGCGTGGATTTACGCATCCTCACTCGGCGGTGATACGGTCCGCTCGGTGGCAACCACGGCGGAGGGGACCATGCCATGGGGGCTCGGGACAAGAGCGATCGGGACCGGCGGCGGGGCCAAGAGCGACCTTTCCGCGAGCGGCCAGGCCGGCCAGCGTGTGTGCTGCTGGGCGGACGATCGGGACGGCTCGGCCCGGGTGTATGCCCAGAACATCCATGTGGACGGCTCGCTTGGCCCTGGCACGGACTGCCTGGCCGATCTCTCAGGCGACGGCCTTGTTGGCGCGGATGATCTGCTCGCCGTGATTGCCGTGTGGGGCCCCTGTCTGAGCTGTCCGGAGGACTTCACCGGCGACGATCAGGTCGGCACCGACGATCTTCTTGTCGTGCTGGCCCAGTGGGGACCCTGCTGACACGGACGCTGCAAGTCGATAGCCTTCCCTCACCGATCTGGAAGGGAGCAATCACATGAAACTTGTCTGGCGAATTCTGATTGGGGCCGTGCTGGTCGTGATTCTGCTGGTTGTCATCGCGTACGTCGCAATCGATGCGATTGCGCGAACCGTTGTTGATCGTGAGGGTACGGCCGTACTTGGCGTGCCCACGTCGGTTTCATCGGTCCACATGGCGGTGTTCACCCCTGGGTCGGGATTGAAGAACCTGACGATTGCCAACCCGTCGGGCTTCAAGAAGCCGAACTTCATCGAAGTCTCGGAAGCACGCATCGAGGCCAACCTCGGGACGCTGCTCAGCAGTGACATCGAGATTCCGCTTGTGCACATCACAGGGCTCACGATTGATCTGGAGCAGATTGACGACCGGATGAATGCTTCGGTGATCGTCAAGAATGTCGACCAGAACACCGCAACACCGGATGACAAGAGTGACCCAGTCGACTTCAACATTCAGACGCTGATCATCGAGGATATCCATCTCACGGCTTCCGGCAGCATTGTCAATCTTGCTGGTGGTCATCTCGATACGAAGATCCCTCGATTGGAACTTCACAAACTCGGCACCAAGACCGATGGCGATCAACTGGCGCACCAACTTGTCTCGATGATGCTCGGCGTCTTGATGCAGCACATCGCCGAGAACCCGATTCAGGGCCTCAGCGGCGCGGCCGTCGGGTCGGTGGCGGCCGCGCTCGAGAACATCCCGATTCTGGACCAGACCGGCGTGGGCAGGAAACTCGGCAGCGTGTTGACCGGGGCGAATCGCGAAATCAACGAGGGGCTCAAGGGCATCGGCGGGGGGTTGGAGCAACTTCTGGGCGGAGGCAAGCACGAGGACGATTCCGACGGGAAGAAGGATGAAGCGGAGGGCTCCGGGGACTGAGTGTTCGGTGCCCGCGGGCAAAGGCCCCAATGCCCCACCTCCTCCGGTCTGGAAGGAGCGGCTGAGCGGGATTCTGCGGGGATTGGTGCGCCTCGTTCTTCCGAATTCGCATGGACCTGTGCGACGGGACCCCGCTGTGGGGCCTCGCCGCTGCGCGGTGATGTGGCAGCGCTGCCGAGTGGCACGCTGCCAGCCACTGAGAGGAGCACGTGATGGTGGAGATCTCAAGCGAGTTGGGGTGCGGTCAGTCAGGCCAGCGGTGGAAAGTGGCGTGGTGGTGCGCAGGGAGCGTGGCATTGGGGCTGGCGGGCACCTTGCACGCGGGCTACGTGGGGCTTGAGACCACAGTTGCGGCCGCCAGTCAGAACGACTGGGGATCTCTCGATGAACGCGCGCTCATGACCATTCGGGTCTATGCGGTATTCAGCAAGGACGCTGACCACCTCAACGCCGTCTTCGGGACAGCGGACAACCCGCTGATCATTGAGACGTCGGATTCGTCGGGCTTCTACCAGTGTGAAACGGCGGGTGGTGACAGTTCGGACGAGATCAACGAAGCCCTCTATGCGGCATTCCCTTCGCTGAAGGCCGACTCGTGGGTCACGATTGGCTACGAGGACACCGAGGGCGGAAGCAACAACTTGCTTCGGACCGGCGTCGACTTTGACGATTTCAATTCAGGCGGCAGCCTTCTAGTCAACAATGGCATGTGGCTGGTTTCTCCAGATGACCCGCAGGGGGAGGCATCCGGGTCAGTAGACAACAAGGTGCTCATCGGTCAATTTACAGTTGGGATCGGTGAGACTCTCAGCGGCATCGTCAATCTCCAGTGGCGCGACCCCTCCGGGGCGACGACGTTGACGACCGGAGAGTCGTTCATCCAACTCGCCGTCATGCCGTTCCCCGGTGGCGACTACAACGGCGATGGGTGGGGGGACTCGCTCTTCCACGAATACGAGAGCGGCCGCGACTACGTGCAGCTCCGAAGGTTCGCCTCCGTACTTGATGCGGGGTACGTGAGCAGCGGCAAGGACGGCTGGACGATTCACTCGGTTGGTGATTTCAACGGCGATGGCAAGACGGATCTGCTTTTCTGGTCTCGGGCAGAAGGCCGCTACTGGATCGCCTTGAAAGATGGGCTGGAAGACCATCCCGATGTGGGCGGGTACGTGTCAAGCGGTCTGAACGAGGCAGAGTTGCACTGTACGGGCGACTTCAACGGCGATGGACGCACCGACATGCTCTGGCTCGATACGAGCGCCGACCGGTGGTGGATGACGTTGCAGGGGGGGCTCGGCCCACAGGCGGGGTTCTACATCGACATCGACCCTGCCTTCTCAGGGAGGGTATGGGGACTCGCCGACTTCAACGCGGACGGTATCGACGACATCATCTGGTGGCAGGAATACAGCAACCGCCACTTTGTTGGCCTGCTGAATCGGGCTGGGCGGGTTGAGTCGAGTGGGTACGTCAGCAGCGGCATCCCGGGGAGGCGATTGGAGTATGTGAGTGACTTCAATGGAGATGGGAAGTCCGACCTTCTCTTTCAAGACACAAACAGCGGCAGGCACTGGATCGCCTTGAAGGATGGCTTGGCGAATCACCCTGCCGGTGGGGGTTTCGTATCGAGTGGCCTTGAAGGCTGGAATGTTGCGGACTGTGGCGATTTCAATGGTGACGGCAATGCCGACATCCTGTACTGCGATACTGCCAGCGGCAAACATTGGGTCGAGCTGATGGACGGTATTGACACGCTTGGCGGCGGATGGATCAGCAGTGGCTATCCGTGGACGGTGGCTCGGCTCGTCAGTTACTGCCCTCTGGGAACGGTGGCCGTTGCCTTGCTCCAGCAGGAACTGAATCGATACGCCCTCGGAGGCGGTTGCGATCTGCCGGCTCCGCCGGAGACGAACTCATCACGATGGATGTGCCCCGGCGATGAGCCCAAGGTGCTGATTCACTGAACGTAGATCCCTAAAATGCATTGGGATGCACGAAGCCCTTCAGCAGCGTGAGTCCCATGATGCGGGCGTCCATGCCGAGCGACCAATTCTCGATGTAGTACAGGTCGTACTGCACACGTTTCCGCATCTTCTGAAGCGAGTCGGTTTCGCCACGCCACCCTGAGACCTGCGCCAGGCCAGTGATTCCCGGCTTCACCTTGTGACGGCGCATGTACTGGCGGATGCGGGATCGGAAGGCGTCGTTGAGTTCTATGGGGTGCGGTCGCGGTCCCACAATTGACATGCGGCCCTGCAGCACGTTGATGAACTGTGGGATCTCATCGAGGCTCGTGCGGCGAAGGAAACTGCCGATTCGCGTTACGCGGGGGTCCTTCCGTCCGACCTGATCCGGCCGGTCCTTCGGAGTCTCATGGACCCGCATGGTGCGGAACTTGTAGATGGTCACGAGGCGGCCATCCCAGCCGTGCCGCTGCTGTCGAAAAAAGACGGGACCCGGAGAGGAGAGTTTGACCAGCAACGCTATGAGCAGATACACGGGCGCGCCGAGCAGTACGACCACGCCCGCGATGACGCGATCAACGACCTCCTTGACCATTCGATTGAAACCCACAATCCGGCTTGCGGAGAGGTCGAACATCGGAAACCCGTGGATCTCGCTGACCCGGTGCTGGTGGAGCCGCATTGCGAATGCATCGGGAATGAACCTGATGGTTGCTGTCGTCTCGCCCGCGAGTTCGATGGTTCGCTGAATGAGCTTCTCGGCTTTGACGGGTAGCGCGATCCAGACCTCCTGAATACGCCCGGACTCAATATCCGTCGGGAGCGCTTCGATGCCCTGACGAATCGGTATGCCGTCATAGGCGTCCCCGTGGCGGCGGCGATTGTCGTAGATCGCCGCGATTGTGAATCCTGACCAGGTGGCGGCGGTGACGCGGTCCACCATTGCTCGGCATACGGGCCCGAATCCCACGATCACGACGTCCTTGCAATTGAAACCGCGATTGCGGAGTACGCGGAGCATCGCGATGAGTGCCAGACGTACCCCGACGGCCGAGATGCCCGTTCCGAGGGTCCAGAAGAGGAGCCAGGCCCGCGAGACGTCCTGCGCCCGCTTGGTCAACGCCAGCGAGACGAACACAATCGTGAAGGCCAGGGCGACGCTTCCGAGGGCGTGGCGGAGGATCTGGAAGAGGCCCAGCCCGCGGCTGAACGATCCGGGACCGAGCAGGTTGAGGCAGAGGCCCGTCGTGAGCGACCCGAGGATCAGGGTGGCCCCGTACGCATCGAACGGCATTCTGGTGATCGACCCGAGCCAGAGCCAATAGACAAACAAACCGACAGCGGCTGTCGTAAGGACATTCAACGTGATAAAGGGCAGCGTCAGCGAAGGCGCCATCCGATTCGAGGTTATGAACGGTCGAGTGATCATCGGTGAACCCCCAGTGAAACTCAAGGCTTGCTCTTGCCACGCCACCCCCGGAAGGCGGGCGGGCAGTGCCCCAACGTGGCCGATCAGTATAGAGTGAGTGTCGGCACGACGAGTATGGTGGTGGGGCAGAACGAGCGTTGACGGGGCCGTGTGGACCTCTGGTGTCCGATATGGAGTGCTTCTGATGGCATTTGAACTGAAGGGTGTGGTGGCTGCGGTACTCGTTGGATGCTGCTGTGCCGAACGCACGACTGGCGAGATCAACGGCTTGGCGCCACCAATCGCCGCTCGAGACACGCAGGTGATCATCGACATCGCTGGAATCGAGGACGCATCGCAGCGGGAGGTGATTTCAATTCTCCTGAAGGACTTTGAGGCCTCGGTGCGCGCCCTCAATCAGCGGGTCGACGCCGAAGTCGAAGCAATCGAGGCACCGTCCTTTGTGGACTCATGGAGGGTCTTCAGCGCGGCGCAGTCCGAGTTGGATGGCCTGATGACGCAGCTCGTTCAGTCACTCGCAGCAATGATGACCCCGCCGCAACGTCTCGCATTCGATGCCTACTGGAAGGCAAACCACCGCGCCACACGGCTTCGGTCCGGGCGCTTTCCGGGCGAGCGGACCAACCTGGATCTGGTGCTCAACGACATTGAGTCGGAAGACAGACCCTTTCGTGAACGGGTTGCCGCATGGCAGCGGGAAGTCGACGAGGCATTGAAGGCCCGCTACACCTTCGACGTTACGGGCGTGCCGGTGTTGATCGATCTGATCATGACCGGAAGGCACGATGAGGCGCTGCGGATGGCAACCAGAGAGATCGATGCAAGGAAGCGGGTGCGCGACGTCAATGACGTCGGGATTGAGGAGATCTCAGTATTGATGGCCCCCGGGGCGGGAGCGGACTTCCGCGAGCGGGCACTTGCTGCGGGGTACCCACAGGTCTTCCGGAAGGACGCAGCGGATCGAATCTTTGCAGCCGCCGTTCACGACGAGGAGATCGCCTCGGATGATCGGGCCTGGCTCCGCGAACTCGGCGCGGCGTATGCGAGGGCCCGGGCACCGCTTCGAAGTGAACATCTGAGCGTGCTGCGCGAGGCTTTCGGTGCCCGTTGGCTGGCGCCCATGCAGCGGCGTGTGGGGATCGAGGCCGACGCCGAGGCCCTTGATGTGGCGCGGGTCCACGTGTTGCTGCGTCTCAGGGCGCTCGAGCATGAGTATCTTGAGGCGATCTGCCAGCGGGTCGGCCCCGACCGCTGCACGGCCCTCAATGGGGGCCGCTTTCCGCTTCCGCAGGCGCCCGACGGGTGGAATCAGCCGTTTCCGACGCCTCGGGCGGACGATCCGGTTGAGCCGCCCCCGGATGCGGGTCTCGAGGGCCAGGACGTGCGTCCGGACGATCCCACAGCCGCAGATGATGACCCAGGCCCCCCTCCCGAGTGGTCGGAACGCGGCTCAACCAGCCATCCCGGGGCAGAACCGCCGCAGGGGGTGCCTGATCCGGATCCACCGCCGGGATGAGCAAATGGTGACTGAATCCGCACACACTGGCAGAGTCCTCGTAGTATGTGATTGGGGGTACTGTCGGCTGCCCTGACCACCGGGGTGTGGCTGGCTGTATCGCTCGACAAAGTGCGTAGAATGCAATTCTCGGTGGCCAATGGTTTGCCTGACTCAAGCGGGGATGAGAGAACCCCAGAACGAAACCAGTCTTCAGGAGTGTGTATCAATGGCATCAACAAGCCTCTTCTCAGTTGTTTCAAGCCTTGGTCGCCCTGCGACCATGTGCTGCGTGACGGGTGGACTTTTGTCGGGACTGACTGGGACGGCCTCGGCTGACTATGAACGTCTCGAGACCACGGTGTCGCTTGTGACCCAGGACAACTGGGGGACGACCGACAGCAGGGTGCTGATGGCGGTCCGGCTCTACGCGGTCTTCAGCAGGGACGCAGACCACCTCAATGGTATCCCCGGGACAGCGGACAACCCGCTGATTATTGAGACGTCGGATTCGTCGGGCTTCTATCAGTGTGAAGCGGCGGGCGGAAACAGTTCGGACGAGATCAACGAAGCCCTCTATGCGGGGTTCCCGTCATTGGAAGCCGACTCGTGGGTCACGATTGGCTACGAGGACACCGAGGGCGGAAGCAACAACTTGCTTCGGACCGGCGTCAACTTTGCCGACTTCAATGCTGGCGGCGGTATCGCCGTGGTCAACGGCATGTGGCTCTGCTCGCCCGACGACCCGCAGGGAACAGGTTCCGAATCGACAGATAACAAGGTGCTCATCGGGCAATTCACGGTGGGGATCGGCGAGACGGTCAGCGGCACCGTCAACCTCCAGTGGCGGGACCCTTCCGGGGCAACGACGTTGACGACTGGAGAAACGTTCACACAGGTTGCCGTCATGCCGCTGGCCCGCGGCGCCGACTTCAACGGAGACGGCAATCACGACTCCCTGTTCCATGAATACACCAGCGGCAAGGACTTCGTTCAGTTGCGAGATGGCGTGACGGTGCTCGGCAACGGATATGTAAGTTCCGG
Organism: Phycisphaerales bacterium; assembly: GCA_030749435.1. Lineage (GTDB taxonomy): Bacteria > Planctomycetota > Phycisphaerae > Phycisphaerales > SM1A02 > UBA12567. The sequence goes on along the minus strand of JASMKH010000005.1, from coordinate 889 downwards.
CCTGAACGGATGGACCATCCACTCGCTCGGTGACTTCAACGGCGATGGGAAGACCGACGTCCTGTTCTGGGCATCTGGCAGCCAGCGCTACTGGGTGGCTCTGAAGAGCGGCGTGACCAACCACGCCCTCGGCGGCGGCTGGATTTCGAGCAACATCGCCGGTTGGGAGCTGCACCAGACGGGTGATTTCAACGGCGATGGCAAGACCGACATGCTGTGGTTCAATACCAACAACAATCGTTGGTGGGTGGCCCTGCGAAATGGTTTCGGTGTTCTTGACGGCTTCTACATTGACGCAGGTGTCGGGGACATCACCGCCATGCCCTGGGGCATCGCAGACTTCAACGCCGATGGCATTGATGACATCATCTGGCTCACCGAGGGCGATAATCGCCACTGGGTCGACTTGATGGACGGCACGGGCCATATTGGTTCGGGTGGCTATATCAGCAGCGGCCTTGCCGGTTGGGACCTGGAGTTCGTTGCAGACTTCAACGGCGACGGCAACTCTGATCTCCTGTTCCACAACACCAACAACGGGAGACACTGGATGACACTCAAGGACGGCCTCAACACGATCGGCGGTGCCTACGTGTCGAGCGGTCTGGAAGGGTGGAATATCGTCGCGTGCGATGACTTCAACGGAGACGGCAATGCCGACCTTCTGTACTGCAACACGGCCACTGGCAACCATTGGCTTGCCCTCCGTGACGGTCTGGTGAATCACCCAGACGGCGGCGGTTGGATCGGTGGATCGTATCCCTATGCACTTGGCCGAATCGCCGATTACAACGGTGACGGTTCCGCCGATGTGGCGTGGCTAAAGACCGATGCCGATCGATACTGGCTCGTTATTCGCGACGCTTTCAATGTCATCGCATCGGGTTGG
>JASMKH010000058.1 GCA_030749435.1 Phycisphaerales bacterium | reverse complement strand
CTGCGCCGACGCAAAGAAGGTGATTCTGAATTCGACCCAGTTCACAGAGAATGGTCCGCAGCACGGTGCATCGCGGCGTCAATTCCACGCCCAGGAGAGTTTCCACGGCATGGTGCCACGCAATGTCGTTGACGATCGGACTGACATAGTCCATTCGGCTCACTGTGCAGACATACTGGTTGTAGTCGTGATGCTCCCCGAGTTTCTCGAACCCGCTGTGGAGGTACCCGATGTGCGGCACGGCCCGAACGACCCTCTCGCCATCGAGCTCCAGCATGATCCGAAGCGTGGTATGCGTCGCCGGGTGTTGTGGTCCGAAGTTCAGGATCCACCGCTCGGCCACATCTTCTCGACCCTCGAACTCCTCGAGCGTCTCGATGTCAAGACCATAGGTTTCCGGGACTGGTTCGAGGGTGTACGGCATCTGGAATCGGGCAGTGTAGCGTAGCTACACGCGGAAGATCGCGCCCATCTTCTTGCCCATCATCACACTTGCGCCAATCAGCGTGACC
>JASMKH010000057.1:269-513 GCA_030749435.1 Phycisphaerales bacterium | reverse complement strand
ATGCGCACAACGACATCTTCCGGTGTCAGCCCGAGATCCGCGAGCGCCGCTACGGCCGTTGCAATCACTTCTGCATCCGCGGACGGCGAGTCAACGCCGAGCAGGTCGACATTCCACTGCCTGAATTCCCGCAACCGACCACGCTGCGGTCGCTCTGCCCGAAAGTGACTTGGAAGAGCGAACCACTTCGTCGGCAGCGAGAGCGAGCGGCCCTTCGCTGCCGCCATGCGCGCCAGCGTCGGCG
>JASMKH010000057.1:0-259 GCA_030749435.1 Phycisphaerales bacterium | reverse complement strand
ATGCCCTCACCACTCTTGACCTGGTAGAGGTCGAGGTGTTCAAATGTCGGACCTTCGATTTCGTCGAATCCGCTCCGAATCGACGCACGGCGCCACGCGGCATCGATGTGGTGCCGAACGGCCATGTCTTCCGGAAAGAAATCCCGCGTCCCTTTTGGTGGTTGGAAGGTCATGTGGCGGCAAGCCTACCACTCAGGGCCGCCGCTGTAGCGACCGAAGACATCTGCCATGGCCTGCACCATTTCCCCGAGCGTGCACC
>JASMKH010000056.1 GCA_030749435.1 Phycisphaerales bacterium | reverse complement strand
GGGAACGGAATGTACATCTACAGTGGTACTGCGAACATCGTTGACTCCGTGTTCGGAGCATCTTCGTCAGGAAACGGCGAGGCTGTATACGCCTATGGCTCAGGTGCCAACTTCACCGGGACAACCCTTAATATCGAGTTCGGAACAGAAAGCGGAGCAACCCTCGAACTCTGCTCTACAACCTGGACAAACTGCAACATCACAAACTGCAACAACACCGGGATGATCATCACGAACAGCATTGCAGATCAGTTTCTCGGTTGCACGTTCAGCAACAACGCCGCGAACTATGGTGGCGGGATCTACTGCGAGGGTGGCGTCACCGGGGCACCCGTTCTCGATGTGTGCATCTTTGACAACAACACCGCCACCTACGACGGCGGCGGGATCTACTGCGAGGGCAGCAGCCCCACGATCACAGATTGCACGATCTCAGACAACACCGCCACCAGCTACGGCGGCGGGGTGTAGAGGTACTCCAGAATCAACACCACGAACACGGTAAGCACGATCTC
>JASMKH010000055.1 GCA_030749435.1 Phycisphaerales bacterium | reverse complement strand
GCCAGCGACGACTTCCCCGACCCCGATACGCCGGTGATGACGACGAGGCTGTCTCTTGGAATACTCACATCGATGTTGGCGAGATTGTGCTCGGCGGCGCCCTTGATGGTGATCGACTTGGAGGGCGTGGGCACAGCGAGGGCTTCCGAATTCACCCAAGGTCGCGTCGCTGGAACATCGCCACACCAAGTGCCAGCGCCGCCGCCGCGTAGATCAGTCCGTACCCAACGCTTCGAGCCAGGAATCCGGTCGGAATAACGATGTCCTGCGTGACTGCGTCGGAGAGCCAGAGCACCTGGAAGTTCGGCAGCACCGCGTAGCCCATCTTCAGCAGCGTCCATCCGAAGATCTCGCCATTCGCTGCCATGTCGGTCAGCGGGACAGTCGCCTGCTCGATCACCGATACTTTCTCGGTGAGTTCGCCCGTTGTTCGTTCGATGATCGTCGTGACTTCAACCTCGTCGGCCAGCCCAGCCTCGGAAGCGCGGGCGAGCCAGTCGGATTCCATGCTCCGAAGCATTCGGCCGAAGATCCA
>JASMKH010000054.1 GCA_030749435.1 Phycisphaerales bacterium | reverse complement strand
AGTTTAACGCGATGGCATTGATGTCGAACTGGACGAGGCGAGGCTGTTGCAAAGGGACGCGGGGTCCTGGCTGGGCGAGTATCAAGCGGAACTTGTGGAGGAGACGGGCATCGCGTCCCTCAAGATCGGATTCAACAAGGTCTTCGGGTACTACATCGAAGTCACCCACGCGCACACGGACAAGGTTCCCGATGCCTTCACCAGAAAGCAAACGCTCAAGAACGCCGAGCGGTACATCACGCCGCCGTTGAAGGAGTTCGAAGACAAGGTCACAACAGCCGAAGCGCGGGCGGTGCAGCGCGAGCAGGAACTCTTCGCCGATCTGTGCAATGACATCGCGCTTTGCACACCGTCGGTCGTGTTGTTTTCAGAGGCCATCGCCGAACTGGATGCGCTTGTCTGTTTCGCAGATGTCGCGGCGCGCTTTGGATATGTGCGTCCAACCCTGACAGACGACACAACACTCGACATCAAGGACGGGCGACATCCGGTCTTGGACCGGCTACTGGCCGAGCGATTCGTGCCCAATAGTTGCACGCTCGACCC
>JASMKH010000053.1 GCA_030749435.1 Phycisphaerales bacterium | reverse complement strand
ACAGGCATCCGGGACACCGTTGAGGTTGCAGTCCTGCTCGCCCGAGTACGTGATGTACCCGCCAGCCGTTGCCTGCCAGACCTCATCGGTATCGGTGCGGCCCTGGAACAGCGCCTCAACGAGTACCTCAGCGCTCATCTCCATCGCCGTCAGACGTGCGATGAGCACACCATTGCGCTCCGAGCAGTCATCCGCGATGAATGACTGACTGACACCCTGCGCATCGGTGGGGATGACGAACCAGACACCGTTGTCGGCGGAGAGATCTCCGCCAGCCTCGAAGTCCGTCCAATCGATGCCGATGTGGTTCAGGCCGTTCTCTGGGAACGGGTTGCCAGTGGAGTCGAGCGCGCCGATGGTGACGCGGGAATCCCACTCGAGATCCGGAGCCAATTCGTAGAACTCCGGGTTCACGTCCAGCGAGGTCGGTCCGCCGTAGCCATCCTGATAGAAGGACGTCGAACAGGCAATCGTCTTCTGCTGAGCGCTGTTGCCCGCCACCGCATCGAGCCGCCAGCCCGCGGGCATGTCAGCGAACACGTCGATGGTG
>JASMKH010000052.1 GCA_030749435.1 Phycisphaerales bacterium | reverse complement strand
CGTACTGCCAGCCCAGCCCTCGATGATCTTGAGCGAGGCCCATTCGGGACCGCCGAAGGAACCTCGTCGCCGCAAGGCCATGTCCAGCCGCCGCCTGCTGAGGTAGTTGCCGCGACCCTTGACCAGCACCGGTCGCACCGCGCCCCCTACAAGCGGCAGCAACAGCGGAATGTCCTTGCGGACCAATTGCTCCTGCAACGCGATGGTGTGGGTCGAAACGACGACGATCTCATCGTGGTTGACCACCCGTTCCATCGCCGCAAGCAGATACGCGAAGGACTTCCCGACACCGGTTCCGGCTTCTGCCAGCATCGTGCCACGATCTTCAAGGCAGCGGCGGATCGCATGCGCAAGCCGCTCCTGCTCGGGGCGGACCTCGAAGCCCGGTAGCACTGCTTGCAGCCCGGTCTCTTCACCGAGCAGATCAACCAGTTCAGCGGCACTCACGCGGGGTTCCTCCGATCGGAGCGTGCGCCGGCTCGCCGGGGCGGCGTGGATACATACGAGGAATCGGTCCATCGCGTCGCACAACAACGATCGTGCCGGAAGGCGTTC
>JASMKH010000051.1 GCA_030749435.1 Phycisphaerales bacterium | reverse complement strand
GTGATCTCGTCGCGCTTGGACACTCCATTGGACAGCTCCCCGCCCTGCGAACGCGGCTCGATCTCATCCCAGCCGCCACGACGCTGCTCGCTGCAGTTGGTGACTTGGCCGATCGACTCGAACCGCTCGGAAGCGACATCCGCCGCCGCTGCGTTGATGATCCGCCGCCGCATATGCGGGAGGGCGGGCTGTTCCGGGACGGCGTCGATTCGCAGCTCGACGCAACCCGTTCGCTGCAGCGAGACGGATCCGTCTGGCTCGCCCAGTATCAGGCCCAACTCTCCGAAGCAACCGGAATCCCATCACTCAAGGTCGGGTTCAACCGCGTCTTTGGCTACTACATCGAAGTTACCCACACGCACACCAATCGCGTCCCCCCCGAATTCGTCCGCAAGCAGACGCTCAAGAATGCCGAGCGGTACATCACGGACCGTCTCAAAGAGTACGAGGAAGAAGCCACGACCGCCGAGGCCCGAGGGATCGCCCGCGAAGCAGCACTCTTTGGTGAACTGGTCGCCGCTGTAGGCCGCCACGCCGATGCGCTGCGAGAATTGGCG
>JASMKH010000050.1 GCA_030749435.1 Phycisphaerales bacterium | reverse complement strand
CTGCGCGCGATGAACACCGCCCCGGGCGTCACATGTTCTGAGTGGTCCACGACATCCGTGACAGTCGTGCCGTCAGATCCCTGATGCGTCCGTGCATCCAGCCCTGCAATGAGCGAACCAATCGTCTCCATCCCTGTACCCACAGCATACCCGACGCTTCCAAGACGCCGCACTCAATTCTGGCTGTCACCTTGTCTAGGCGATGAGCATGGCGTCGCCGTAACTGTAGAAGCGGTAGTTGGCGGCGATGGCTGCAGCGTAGGCGGCGCGGAGCGGCTGGATGCCGATCATGGCAGCGACCAGGGCAAGGAGTGTGGACCTGGGGAGATGAAAATTGGTCAGGAGACCGTCAATCAGCCGGAACTCCCAGGGCGGGGCGATCAGCAGTTCAGTCACTCCGCAGAGCCCGCCCGAATTCGGCCACGATGGGAGCGGTGGCAGCGATTCGAGAGCTCTCACCACTGTGGTCCCAACTGCAATGACCCGGCGGCCCTCCTCACGAGCGGTCGCGATCGCATCCAGAGCCCTCTGCGACACGGCCCATGCCTCGCTGTGCATC
>JASMKH010000004.1 GCA_030749435.1 Phycisphaerales bacterium | reverse complement strand
GCGCCCACAGCTCCCCCGCGAGCGGGGGAGCGGTGAGGGCAGGGGAGCGCCCGGCGCAAGCGGGGGAGCGGTGAGGGCAGGGGAGCGCCCGGCGCAGCCGGGGGAGCGGTGAGGGCAGGGGAGCGCCCGGCGCAAGCGGGGGAGCGGTGAGGGCAGGGGAGCGCCCGGCGCGCGCCGGACGGCGGTTCGCTTCAAAGCTGCCTCGACAGTTTGCAGGGGCGGGCGAAATGCCCTCGCGGTACACTCCTCGCCAATGGCCCTTCCCAGCCAATCCATGTCGGGCGGCGGACGCCGTTCAATGATGTCCAGCCGAAGACGCCGCCGCCGTGGTGGGCCACTGCTCGTGCTCCTGCTGATTGTCATTGCTGCCGCCGCGACCTGGTGGCTCTGGCCCCTTGAACGGTCTGCCGATGGCCAGCTCGAGGTGGCCCGGGCGATCGACCCGGTGGCCGCTCAGCCAGAGAACCAGACAACCGAGCCATCCGCTCAGACCCCGCAGGCGACGCGACGAGTCGAGTTCGACCCAACACCAACATCCACGCCACACACCGCAACCCCCGCGGAAGCCCCCGCGGAAGCCCCCCCAGAAGCCACTCCCCCGGCAGTTGCCCCCCGGACCTCACCCGAACCTCCGGAGCCAGCCTCCGAGCAAGCCCCCGAGCAAGCCAGCCCCAGCGTGCTTGAGCAGGCCCTGCCGCTGATCCGCAGCGGCGATGTGGTGCAGGCCCGGGCCATCCTGAGCGCTGGCCTCCGCTCACGCACCCTCTCGCCTGCCGAGACCGAGGAGATCCGCGGCACGCTGAGCGTCATGAACCAGGGCATGGTCTTCGGCCCCGAGGTGACCCCCGGCGACAACTTCACCCGGCTCTACGAGATCAAGTCGGGGGACGCACTCTCGAAACTCGTCAACCGCGAGGGCGTGAAGACCAACTGGCGATTCGTGCAGCGGATCAACGGCATCAGTGACCCGTCGCGCATCAGGGTGGGCCAACGGATCAAACTCGTGCAGGGGCCGTTCCACGCCGAAGTCGACAAGGCCGCGCACCGCGCCGATGTCTGGCTCGGCGAAGGTGACGAGGCGATCTACGTCACCAGCCTGCCGGTTGGGCTCGGCGAGTTCGGCTCGACCCCCGAGGGCGCCTTCCGCGTTCGCCGAGGCGGCAAGATGATCAATCCCAGCTGGACCAACCCCCGCACCGGTGAACGTTTCGCGAGCGATGACCCGCTCAATCCCATTGGGGAGTATTGGATCGGCCTCGACGGCATCGACCCGCACAACCTGCAGGAGCAGGGCTTCGGCATTCACGGCACGATCGAGCCGGAGTCCATCGGGCAGGATCGCTCGATGGGCTGTGTCCGGCTCGGTGACGAGGACATTGCCCTGCTCTACGAAATGCTCACCGAGGGCAACAGCGTGGTGCTGGTGCGAGAGTAGCGCCGGGTTCGACGCGGCCAGTGCCCGCCTCTTCCCCTTTGCCCCCTTTGCTGTGCACCCGAGTCATGCCGGTCGATCCCACTGAATCGAAGGCCCTGTGAGGTTGCTTCGTTGGGCGATCCGGACTCATGACGTGACTCTGGCTGTCACGATCACCCGCAGCGCGGATCGCCGCGAGCTGCCAATTGCGGGAGATGCTGTATGGCGATGCCGATCGCGCCGGATTTCAGCGCGTTCTTGTCATGACTGAACTCGGCGCAGATTGAAGGCCTGCTCGTGGGGGGCTTCTGCACGGCTCACACAGCCACCACCGATGCCACCCGGCAGTCAAGCGGGTCCACCGGCACGACCTCGACGACCTGCTCGGCATGACACACGCCGATCACCAGGCAGTCCTGCGAGAGGCGGGGCAGGAAGCGGTCGTAGAATCCGGCGCCCCGGCCCAAGCGGCCGCCGCTGGCGTCAAAGGCCAGCCCCGGCACAAGGATGACAGCCAACGCTTCGGCGGCGACCGGCGACGGATCACGCGGTTCGCGAATGCCGTGGCGGCCAGCCTCGAAGAGGTCGCCTGCGAGCGATGCGACAACCGATGCTTCCATCGAACGGGTGTCCCAGTCACTGACCGGTACGGCGAGCCTGCCGCCCCTGTCCAGCCAACGCTGCATGGCCGATGTCGGATCGATCTCGTCGGGCAGCGGCATGAAGCCCATGAGTACCGCGCCTGGCGAGACTGCAGCGCGAAGCGGGCCAGCCTCGGCCCACAACGTCGCAGTGAGCATCGCCGTGGCGGTCGTTCGCTGGTCGCCATCCATGGCCTCGACCGCCGCCCGCATGGCAGCCCGCATCGCTCGCTTCGCTTCAATCATGGCCGGCCCTCCTCCAGACGCGCCTTGATGGTCGCCTCGAAGCCATGGTCGCTGGGGACGTAGTAGGTCGGTGGCTCGCTTCCGGGGTTGATGTTGTTCATCGCGGCGGCGGCCTCGGGATCGTCGTGGGCATAGACATAGCCCTCCCCGTACCCGAACTCGCGCGCCCCCCGGGTCTGCCCGCTTCGAAGATGCAGTGGTACCTCGACTCCGGGCAGGTCCCGAATGGCGGACCGCGCGTTCCAGATGGCGGTGGCAGCTGCGTTGGACTTGGGACAACTGGCCAGATAGACGACCAGTTCTGAAAGTGTGAGTTCGGCTTCAGGCAGCCCGATTCGCTCCACGACGCTCCACGCGGCGTCTGCCAGTTGAAGCGCCTGCGGCGCTGCCAGCCCGATGTCCTCGCTCGCGAGAATGGCGAGCCTTCGGCAGATGAAGCGGGGGTCTTCGCCCGCCTCCAGGAGGACCGCAAGCCAGTGAATTGACGCATCGACGTCGCTGGCGCGAATGCACTTGATAAGCGCGCTGGCGAGATCGTAGTGCTGGTCGCCCTGGCGATCGAAGCGGCGACCTCGGGCACCGATTGCTTGCTCGGCGGTTGCCGCTGGAATGGCTCCGTCGCCCGCATGAAGATGGCATGCCAGCTCGAGCGCGGCCAGCGCCCGCCGCGCATCGCCCTCGCATCGATCGGCAATGACCTCGCGAGCCTCGGCAGACAGCACCGTGCCGGAAGGCACCTCCCCGCGTTCAATGGAACGGTCCAGAAGCACTGCGACTGCGGCGGCGTCAAGGCGATTGAGCTGCAGCACCGTCGCCCGGCTGATGAGGGCGTCGTTGACCGTGTACCACGGGTTCTCGGTTGTGGCGCCGATCAGCGAGACGACGCCTCGCTCCACGTCACCCAGCAGCACGTCCTGCTGGCTCTTCGAGAACCGATGGATTTCGTCGAGAAACAGCACGGTGGCCGGGCCGCCATCGGCCAGTCGGCGGCGGGACGTATCGAGCACCTCGCGAATCTGTTTGACGCCGATCGTAGCGGCATTGGCCGTGGTGCAGGGCCGCCCGCCCTCGCGGGCCAAGACGTCTGCGAGCGTCGTCTTGCCCGTGCCGGGCGGTCCCCACAGGATGAGCGAGCCCAAATGTCCGCTGCCGATCAGTTTCCGCAGGATGCCATCGGGGCCGGTGAGGTGCGCCTGCCCGATGACCTCATCGAGCGAACGGGGGCGCAGGCGAGCCGCGAGCGGCTGAGCCGCGTCAACCCGACGCTGGACTTCTGCGGACCACAGGTGCATACGGGGAGCGTAGCAGCAGCCGAGCAGCGCCTTGGAGTCCGGTGCCCAGCCACGGGGCCCCCTACAATGCCACCCATGTGCGGAATCGTCGCGTATATCGGCTCAGAGCAGGCCCGGCCGGTCCTGCTGGAGGGACTGAAACGGCTTGAGTACCGGGGCTATGACTCGGCTGGCATCGCCATGCTCAATGGCGGCCTGCGCGTCGCTCGAACGGTGGGGCGGGTTCGGATTCTGGAGCAACAGATCGATGGCGACGACCACTTCGCTGGCACGATCGGCATTGCGCATACCCGGTGGGCAACGCACGGCGGTGTGACCGAGCAGAACGCCCATCCGCATTCCGATGATGCCGATCGGGGGCATGGCATCGTGCTGGTGCACAATGGAATCATCGAGAACCACGCGGCACTCAAGACCTGGCTTCTCTCGAAGGGGCATACGTTTGCCTCAGAGACTGACACCGAGGTGCTCACCCACCTCATCGGCGAGCTCTACGAAGGTGATCTCGCCGCTGCCGTCCGCGCGGCGCTTCGGGAGGTCGAGGGTGCGTACGCCATCGCCGTCCTCTGTCGAGAAGAACCGGACGTGCTGGTCGCCGCCAGGCGTGGCTCGCCGCTTCTCATCGGAGTCAGCGACAATGGCTACATCGTCGCCTCCGACGCGCAGGCGATCGTGGCACACACCAGCCGGGTTGCAGATCTCGACGAGGATATCGTCGCAACGATTACCCGCGATGCGTTCCATACGGCCGACCTCGACAACATCGAAGTCACCGCGAAATTGCGGGAACTTGAAGTCAGCCTCGACGAGATTGAACTGGGAGATCATCCGCACTACATGCTCAAGGAGATTCTTGAGCAGCCGCAGGCGATGCGCCGCTGTCTTCGCGGCCGCATCAATACGCGTGACGGGGAGGTCATCCTCGGCGGGTTGGCGGACCACGCTCGCGAACTCATTCGCTCCAAGCGTGTGATCTTTCTCGGGCAAGGCACGGCGCTGCACGCTGGCATGCTCGGCGAATACCTCATGGAGGATCTTGCCAAGGTTCCCGCCGAAACCGATTTTTCCAGCGAGTTCCGGTATCGCAATCCAATCATCGAGGAGGGGACGGTTGTCGTCGCCGTGAGCCAGTCCGGCGAAACCGCTGACACGCTGGCAGGGATTCGAGAGGCTGGCGAACGAGGCGCGATGACGATCGGCCTGATCAACGTCGTCGGATCTTCCATTCCCAATGCGACCGACGCGGGCGTGTACCTGCGTGTCGGTCCTGAGGTCGGCGTCGCGTCGACCAAGGCGTTTCTCGGTCAGGTCATGGCCGCGACGATGTTCGCGCTGTTCCTCGGCCGACGGCGGTATCTCTCGAATACACAGATCGTCCGGATCCTCGGTGAGTTGGAGGGCATCCCGGACAAGCTCGAAGCCGTCTGCAGTCTGGGCGATGAAGCGGCGCGAATTGCCAGGCGTTATGTCCATCGCGACAACTGGTTGTTCCTCGGACGGGGATACAACTACCCGGTCGCCCTTGAAGGTGCATTGAAACTCAAGGAACTCTCCTACATCCACGCCGAGGGGATGCCCGCCGCCGAAATGAAGCACGGTCCGATCGCGCTCATCGACGAAGGCATGCCAGCCGTCTTCATTGCAACGCGCAACAGTCAGTACCGCAAGGTGCTTTCGAACATCGAAGAAGTGAAGTCTCGCGGTGCCGATGTCATCGCGGTGGCGACCGAGGGCGACGAAGAGATCCGCGGGATTGCAGATGAAGTCTTCTACGTCCCTGACGCCCCTGAGCCCTTGCAGCCGCTCCTGACGATCGTGCCATTGCAACTGCTGGCCTACCACGCAGCCTTGCTGCGAGGGCATGATGTCGATAAGCCTCGCAATCTCGCCAAGAGCGTGACGGTGGAGTGATGCACGCGACCGAATGGCGGACTGCGCCAGGCCGGACGCTTGATCTTGGCACGCCCACGCTCATGGGCATTCTCAACGTGACACCCGACTCATTCAGTGACGGTGGACGCTTCGATTGTGTGGATGCAGCCGCCACGCACGCAGCGGCCATGATCGCGGCGGGCGCGGGCATCATCGACGTCGGGGGCGAGTCCACCCGCCCGGGAGCATCGCGGGTGGACGCAGCAGCACAGATCGATCGCGTGATTCCAGTCATCGAGGCCGTGCGGGAGCGGTCCGAGTGCCTCATCAGCATCGACACAACGATTGCCGCCGTGGCGGATGCTGCGCTGGCGGCGGGGGCCACCATCATCAACGACGTCTCGGCGTGCATGGAGGACGCCGCCATGCTGCCGCTGGCAGCGAACGCGGGGTGCGGTGTCGTGCTCATGCACCGACTGCTGCCACCGGACAGGGATCGCTGGAGTACCAACTGGACCACGCCGCCCGACTATGAGGGCGACGTGGTGGGGGCCGTTCGGAAGTGGCTGGAGGCGAGGGCGGATGCTGCGGTTGCCGCCGGCGTCGAACGCGAGGCGATCTGCCTGGACCCCGGGCTCGGCTTCGGCAAGAGTGTGCTCCAGAACTGGCAGCTGGTTGCGGGGAGCGATCGGCTCTGTGGGTCGGGCTATCCGGTACTGGGAGCCGCGAGCCGCAAGTCGTGGGTGGGGGCCGTGACGGGTGCTGGTCTGCCCGAGAAGCGGCTTGAGGGCTCGCTTGCAGCCGCTGCTGCGATGCTGGCAGGGGGCGTGCAACTGCTCCGGGTCCACGACGTCGAGCCACACCGGGTGATGGTGGACGCGATGATGAAAGGGCCTGTGCAGGCAGGTCAACCCTGATGTCCAATGCGTGCGATCGGACGCTACAATACCTCCCCTTCGCACGGGCGAAACCAGACCCGATCACATCTCAATCCTTCATTCCCGACTGTTCAGGAGAGTGCAATGGCCAGCGACGCCGTTATGAATTACACCGATGCCACGTGGGAGCAGGACGTGCTGCAAAGCGATGTGCCAGTGCTCGTTGACTTCTGGGCCGAGTGGTGCCAGCCGTGCAAGATGCTCGGGCCCACGATCGACGAGTTGGCTGGTGAGTATGAGGGCAGGGCTCGTGTTGGCAAGATGAACATCGACGAGCACCGCGAGGTCGCTGGCAATATCGGCGTGCAGTCGATTCCGACGGTCATGATCTTCAGTGGCGGCGAGATGGTAAAAAAACTGGTCGGCATCAATCCCAAGCAGGTGTACGCCGAAGCTCTTGACGCGGCCATGTGACCAGTTCGCCGGGCCTGTTAGTATGCCCGGTCCACATTCAAAGACTCAGGGGCCGTAGCTCAGTTGGGAGAGCGCCTGCATGGCATGCAGGAGGTCGTCGGTTCAAGCCCGATCGGCTCCATACTCGCAACCGCCGCCTTCCGGGCGGCGTTTGTGTTGGTGAGGCCGCTGCGTCGCTGTATCAGTCGTTGATCGCTCCGAGCATCGCGTCCACGCTCTTCTTCGCATCGCCGAAGAGCATGCGTGTGTTGTCGTGGAAGAAGAGGGGATTTCCGACGCCGGCGTAGCCGGTGGCCATGCCCCGCTTCATGACGACAACCAGTCCGCTCTTCCAGACCTGCAACACCGGCATGCCAGCGATGGGGCTGTTGGGATCGTTTTCTGCACCAGGGTTCACGATGTCGTTGGCGCCGATGACGAGGACGACATCCACGTCGGGGAGATCGTCGTTGATCTCGTCCATTTCCAGCACGATGTCGTAGGGAATGCCAGCCTCAGCCAGCAGCACGTTCATGTGACCGGGCAGGCGGCCAGCGACGGGGTGGATGGCGTATCGCACGTCGACGCCACCGTCCCGGAGTTGCTGGGTGAGGTTGGAGAGCGAGTGCTGTGCCTGCGCGACCGCCATGCCGTAGCCGGGCACGATGACCACCTTTCGAGCTGCCCTCATGTGATCGACCGTGTCGGCGGCGGAGATTTCAATGACTTCGCCCTGTTCGCCGTCAGCCGAGGCGACGGTGCCTTCCGCTGCGCCGAAGCCGCCGAGGATGACACTGACAAATGAGCGGTTCATGCCCCGGCACATGATGTACGAGAGGATGGCACCGCTGCTTCCGACAAGCGCGCCGGTAATGATCAGCAGGTCGCTGCTGAGCATGAACCCTGCGGCCGCAGCGGCCCAGCCTGAGTAGGAGTTGAGCATCGAGACGACGACCGGCATGTCCGCGCCGCCGATTGCCATGACCATGTGTATTCCGATCAGGCCCGTGATCAAAGTCGCCACGATCAGGAGGATGATTCCGGTGGCATCCACGACGAACATGCCTTCGTCCGAGACGGCTCCGCCGACGAACCAGATGCCGAGAAGCACCGTGACAACGACTGCCGCGAGATTCAGGAGGTGGCGTCCGGGAAGCGTCAGCGGCTTGCCCGACATCACGCCGTGCAACTTCAGGCCCGCAATGATGGATCCGGTCAGTGTGATCGCGCCGACACAGATGCCGATGTAGACCTCGATCTCGTGAACCGTGGCCTCGGCGATGGTGAGGCCTCCGTGCGGGTCGAGGTAACTGGCGAAGCCGACAAGCACCGCCGCGGCGCCAACGAAGGAGTGCAGCAACGCGACGAGTTGCGGCATTTCGGTCATCTGGACGCGGGACGCGAGCACGCCGCCAATTGCAGCGGCGGGAACCATGGCGACGACCAGCACGCCGTAGCGGGTGACGTCCGGACCGAGGATGGCCGCTGCCAGTGCGATGACCATGCCGATGATGCCGTACCACGTGCCTCGGGTCGCCGTCTCCTGCTTGGAGAGGCCGCCCAGGCTCAGGATGAAGAGAATGCCTGCCACGAGATAGGCGATGGTGGCGAGTGAGCCACCAGTTGCCTCTGCGCCCATGGGGGCGGCAGCGTCGCTCGAAGCCAGAATCATGTTGAAGGGGAAAGGCACGCCGCTATCTCCTGAACATCGCCAGCATGCGGCGGGTCACCATGAACCCGCCTGCGATGTTGATCGTTGCGAAGAACACCGCGACGGCACCAAGCACGACCGCGCTCACTGTGGATCCGCCGGAGAGATGCAGCAGGCCGCCGAGGATGATGATGCCGCTGATGGCGTTGGTGACGCTCATGAGCGGTGTATGCAAGGCTGGAGTTACGCTCCAGACAACCTGCCAGCCGACAAAGCACGCCAGCACGAAGACCGTGAAGTGTGTCGCGAATGAGGCCGGTGCCCACAGTCCGATGACGAGCAGCAACAGTACGACGGCGATGCCACCGATTACGGTGGAGAGGCTTTCGGGCAGTCGCTTCGCGGGGGGCACGTCGACCGATGTTGCTTCGTCGGTGGGCTCGGGCCGCTTGCCGAAGTCTTTCGAGTAGTCCGGCGCGATGCTGGGTTCTTCGGGCTTCGGTGGAGGCCATGTCACTGCGGAGTCGTGTGTGATCAACGAGCCACGAACGATCTCGTTGTCCATATCGATGGTCATCGATTCCGCGCCACCCATTTCGTCGAGCATGGCCACCAGTGCGTTCCCGTAGAGCCTGCTCGAGAGGGCCGGCATTCGCGCGGGCAGATCGGTGTAGCCGATGATGGCGACGCCGTGATGTTCAACGACCTTGCCCTTCTCAGTCAAAGCGCAGTTGCCGCCCCGCTCCGCGGCGAGATCGACAATGACCGAGCCTTCCTTCATCGTCTCGACCATGCCCGAGGTGATCAGCACCGGCGCATCACGGCCGGGGATCATGGCGGTCGTGATGATGATGTCGACTTCGATGGCCTGTTCGGCGAAGAGTTTCATCTCCGCTTCGAGGAATGCTTCACTCATGACCTTGGCATAACCGCCTTCGCCCTCTCCGGATTCCTCGAAGTCCAGTACGAGGAACTCGGCTCCCAGACTTTCAACCTGCTCCTTGACGGCGAGCCGCGTATCGAAGCCGCGGACAATGGCGCCGAGCCCTCGCGCGGCCGTGATTGCAGCGAGGCCCGCAACGCCGCCGCCGATCACCAGAACCTTGGCTGGCTCGACCCGCCCGGCGGCGGTCATCTGCCCGGCGAAGAAGCGGCCGAATCGATTCGCCGCTTCGATGATGGCGCGGTAGCCCGCAATGTTCGCCAACGCGCTGAGCACGTCGAGCTTCTGCGCACGGCTGATCCGCGGAACGCAGTCCATGGCGATCGTGGTGACACCGCGGGCGGCGAGTTCCTCGATCAGGGCCTCCTGCGATGCGGGCCAGATCAGGCTGAGCAGGATGGTCCCTGGTCGAATCAAGGCCGCCTCGGCGGCCGTCGGGGGGTTGACTTTGAGAACAATGTCCGCCTGCGCATACACGTCGGCGGCGGTGTCGCAAATGGTCCCACCGGCCTCCAGATACTTCGCATCCGAGCAGTCAGCCCGGCTGCCAGCGGCGGTTTCCAGCACCACCTCAAAGCCGTTTTTGCGCAGTCGTTCGACGGTCCGAGGGACGACGGCGACGCGGCGCTCCTCGCTGGAGACTTCGCGGGGAATGCCGATTTTCATGGGGGCTGACTCGCTGGTGAGGAGCTGGAAAACAGGCCGCGATTGGCCGCAGGGGCAGTGATGGTAGTGACCTCCGCCGCTGTGTGCGGCCGAATCACAGACCATTTGATCCGGAATGTGGCAGGCCGGCTGCCACGGGATTGGGAGCCGCTGAGGCACGATGGTCTACGATTTTCTCAACTTGTTGGCGCCATCCTGCACCCGTTGACGCATGGTATTCGGGGTGCAGGCGGAATCCTCCCGGGGGCATCTTCTCCCCCCGGATCTCCATCTCTCTGGGGTTTACTTCCGGGGGTCTTCCCCCTCCGGGGCCGATTCCGTGAGCCGCGGTGCTGCAGGGCTCCTGCAGCACCGCGTTTCGTCGGATTGGGGTGTACGCTGTGGGTTTGGAGGGTGTGACATGTCAACTCCGTGGTTGTGGACTGTGGCGGCAGGGTTGGTCTGGGCTGGGACGGCGAATGCCCATGATCATGAGCCGGACTGGCTGGATGCCATTGGGACCCTCCACCTTGAGGCCGGAGGGGCCACAGTGGTCCGGGGCGATGGCATGGCCTGGGTCGATGTGCGGATCGTCAACCTCACGGATCAGCCCGCTTCGCTCGTCCGCCTCGAGTTGCGGCGGGATGGCGAGGTGATTCAATCCGACGATCACCTCGCGGAGTTGCCCGCAGTCGGGCAGGCTGGAGAAGACTACGCGCGGCTGGAATTGCGGCTTGATGAGGCGGTGACCAGTGCAACCGGCGAGGTTGAGGGCATCCTCAACGCGCAGGCCCGCGCCCTGGAGCGAGTTCAGGCCGCGTCTGTTTCAGCGCACTTGTATCCCGGCCACGATCTCACTGGAGTGTGGAGCGTCACCGTCACGGTGGATGGTGAGGCCGGGTGCGAGAAGCACGAGGTTCCGCTGGACCTGCAGCGACATCCATTGCTGCCTGACGGCACTTCGGTAGCGGCCCGCCGCGGTTTCGACCACGCCACCAACTGCTGGCGGGTCCTGCCTCCCCGATCGGGACACGATGCGATCTGGAGCGCAGGCGATCAGCATCTGCACACGACATGGTCGCTCGACGCATACGCGCTCGAAGGCACAGAAGAGGGCCCGGCTGGCTACGCGGATGCTGCGCGGTCCTTCGGTCTCGACTGGATCATGATCACAGATCACTCGAATGTCCACGCGTGGTACTTCGGAACCTGGTTCTTCACTCCGGAGCAGCATGAGATCGCCCGGCAGGAGGCGGCTGACTACAGGAGCAGTGAGGGCTGGCCCGTGTTGTACAGCCAGGAGATGGGACTCGGCCGCACGGGCTTCTGGGATTTGCCCTCGCACATGCTCGTGTACCCACTCGACACATTCGATGCGCCCTATCTCGAGAACCCATCAAGTGGGCTCGTATTCGGACATGCTGAGTGCGAGGACGAGCAGGTCATTCTCGACCGAATCAACAGCAACGGCTGCTACGGGTTCATCGCCCACCCCTATGAGGAAGGCACATTATCGTTCGCCAAGTGGGATTGGGACAACGGGGCCACCGGTTGGGCAGGGTTGGAGTTGTGGTCCAATGCCGAGGGTGAGTTTCACGAGGCCGATCTGTCCTCGCTTGAAAAGTGGCACGATCTGCTCGGCGACATTGCGCCTCCATCGGGCGGATCACTCGCGGCGCGTCCCGGCTTCCCGACTCGGTTCCCCGTTGGCGTCGGCAACAGTGATGCGCATACGGTCAGCGCGATTGGCAATGTGTTCACCTACGCGAGACTGGACGATGTGACACCCGCGACGCTTCGCGAGGCGTTTCTCACTGGTCGATGCGTCGCATCGGATGGTCCTCTGGTGACGATCGACGTCAACACGGCTGGCATCGGTGACGTTGCCATTCTCCCGGATGGCCGAGGCCGCGCCGTTGTGCGGCTGGAGACGACAGCGGAGTTTGGCCCGGTCAGCGACTACGCCTTCGTTCTCGAGCGTGATGGCGCGACGTTGATGGAATTGCCGACCAGCGATGTCTCCGGCTATGCGGTGGAGTTCGTGATTGACTCACCCACCATGTTCGCCGATGCCACCTACCTGACGGCATGGGCTCAGAGATCGGACCTCGAACGCCTGGCCATGACAAACCCGGTCTGGTTGCAGTCGGCCGAGGCTGGCGATGTTGACGGCGATGGTGAAGTTGGCGTCGATGATCTCCTGACGATGCTGGCGTCATGGGGGCCATGCGAGGGGTGCCCGGCTGACGGTGACGGTTCCGGATCGGTCGATGTCAATGACATCCTGATGCTGCTGGCGAACTGGTCCGCGTGAGTCCGCTCAATCAAAGATGAGCACGAGCCATGCCAGGAAGAGCACGACGTGGACCGCCCCCTGCAGGATGTTGGTGCGGTTGCCCGCAAATGTCACGGTGCTGCACAGCAGCGTCAGAACCAGCAGCAGTTGATCCAGTGGCGTGAGCCCGAGTTGCACGCTGAGTCCGGTGATCCACCCAACGCATACAACGGCTGGGATTGTCAGACCAATCGTTGCGAGTGCTGAGCCGAGGCAGATATTGACGCCTCGCTGCAACTGGTTCGCTCGCGCTGCCTGAATGGCTGCGACACCTTCCGGAGTGAGTACGAGCGTTGCAACGACAAGGCCGGCGAGTTGCTGGGGCGCCCCGAGATGTTCAACGCCGACGTCCATCAGCCCCGCCAGAGCCTTCGCCAGCAGGATGACAGGGATCATTGTGAGGACGAGCAGCAGTCCGTGGTAGGGAACTGTCCGGAGTTCGGTGGTGGCGTGGTGATGGTCAACGGTCTCCAATTCACCCTCGCCGGGCTGTGTGAAATAGTGGCGGTGCCTCATCGTCTGCACGCCGAGGAACACCCCGTAGAGGGTGACGCACATGGCGACCAGAAAGATCGAGATCAGCGGCGACGCGGACGCATCGGACGTGGACGTGGTGTACCGAGGCAGGATCAGCCCCAGGACGGCCAACGGGATGATCACCGAGAGATAGGTGTTGGCGCCTTGAAGGTTGAAGATCGGTTCCCGATGCTTCAGGCCGCCTACGATGAGCGTCAAACCGACCAAGCCGTTCAAGACCAGCATCAGCACCGAGAACATGGTGTCCCGGCCGAAGTCGGCATTGCCCCCCCCGGTCAGCATGAGGGCGGCAATCATCGTGACCTCGAGACCGATCACCGCCAATGTCAGCACGATGGTCCCCAGCGGCTCGCCGAGCAGTGCGGCCAGCGCGTCGGCATGCCGAACGACGCCGAAGGCTGACCAGAGAATGGCCCCGAACAGGCCGGCGAAGAGGAGCACCGACCGTGCCGGGGCGGATGCTGGCTCGTCGAACCACCCCGGGATCACCCACCACACGACCGAGACCAGGGCCAGCCCGACCACCACCGCCGCCTCGGCACGAAGGGCTGTGATCGCGTTTTTGGGGCATTTCGGAGGCATGTCGAGGGCAGACCATAGTCACTGTGGTGGCAGGAAGGACCGTCAGAATGCCCCGCGCGAGGGAATCTGGGGATCCGTTGAGGCATTTCAGCCGAAGGTGATGCAGACTGGAGCGCGGTATGGTTGCGCCGAGGCTCGGCCGCAGTTCCAAACAGAGGAGAGGTAACCGCATGTTCAGAATACTCGCCACCGGCGTTTTGGCAGCAACGAGCGTGGTCCTGGGCGGACCGCTCGACCATCAGGTCCCTGCGGACACTGAGGGGACGCAGCCAGCGATCTGGGAGCTTCAAGCCCGCGTTCCGGGGCTTCGCATTCATTCGGGTCCAGATGGTCGGATTGATCGCGTGTACGGCGAGGTCTTCTCGACCGGAGCCTCGGCAAAGGACTCTGCAGACGCCTTTCTGGGGCAATTCGTCGACATCTGGGGTCTCTCGCCGCAGGATCTCCATGCTGGCGGCGTCCTTCCAAGTGGTGCCTCTCAGGCCTCGCTCATGCACGACCCGGTCACTGGCCAGCCACGCTTCACCGCGACCTACTACGCGCAGTGGGCCGATGCCTATCGCGTGTTTGAGTCGAGGATCACGATCCTGACGCTCAACCGTGAAGACCATGGTGCCGTGTTGGCAGCGGCCGACCTGCGAGACCTGGGTGCCTTTGTGCCCTCTGAGCCAGCCGCAGCTTTGACCGGCGAGGCGCGAGTGACAGGGCTTGCCCGGACACTGCTCGGAACGGATGAGGCAGTTCTTGTCGAAGGCCCCGAGGTCGTGGTGTTTGCCGGTTACGACGACGTGTCCTGCCCGCCCACCATGGCAGTCGAGTTCGTCGCGGAAGCAGGCGGCTCCTGGGCCCCGGAGGGGCATCAGAAGCGACGCTTCGTCGTTCGTGCCGACGATGGACTCGTCCTGCACGACGAGAACATGATTCTCTCCTGCTCGGCGACGGACATGCCGCTGGGCGCCCTCGCCGTCGCCGCTGCCGGGGCGGTCACCGGCCAGGTTTCGGCCAACACGACTGCGTCAACCCGGGCGGCAGCGTGCGATCCGGAGTTCACATCGCCCCTTCCCTATGCGGCGGTGACTGCAAACGGCACGACCGTCTATGCCGATGCGAGTGGGGAGTTCTCCCACCCGCACGCCGGTGGCGTGACCACGTTTGGCGGAACGCTGGGAGGCCAGTGGTTCAGCGTCAACAATGAGGCTGGCGCTACGACATCTGCGTCGACGGCAGGCGCTTCCGGTGATGATATTTCCATCACCTACAACCCATCACCATCGGAGTTGGTGACGGCTCAGGTCAACGCCTACAAGGAGGCGAATCTCATTCGAGACATGGTGCTCGAGTCGAATCCCTCATACCCCGCGATTACCGGGCAGACCGGCTGGCCGATCAACGTCAATCTCGGCAGCACGTGCAATGCCTACTACGACTACAGTTCGATCAACTTCTATCAGTCCGGTGGTGGCTGCAACAACACTGCATTCTCCGTGGTGGTCCACCATGAGTACGGGCACCATCTCGTAGCCGAGGCGGGTTCTGGACAGGGCGAGTATGGCGAGGGAATGGGTGATGTCATGGGCGTGGTGCTGACGGGCGACAATCAACTCGCCCGGGGCTTCTATGCCAGCGACTGCAATAACGGCATCCGGAATGCCGACAACACCTGCCAGTACTCGGCATCCTCATGTTCCTCCTGCGGCAGTGCAATCCACGCGTGCGGACAGTTGATTTCCGGCTGCGTCTGGGACACATGGATGGCGCTCGAGGCCAGTGACCCCGCGACCGCCCAGCAGGTGATCCGAGATCTCTCGGTCAACAGCATGCTGCTTCATAGCGGCACCAGCATCAACGACTCGATTGCGATCGACTTCGTGACGCTGGATGACGATGATGGCAGCATCGAGAACGGCTCTCCGCACTACTTTGAGATCGCGGAAGGTTTCGGTCTTCACGGGCTGAACGTGCCTGAACTGGCGCTCCTCTCCATCACGGCGCCCGACGGTCTGCCCGGCGTGATCGATCCGGATGGTGGGACCGGCGTTCGAATTCGCATCGAGGGTCTCGTCGGAGACTTCGAAGCCGGCACGGGCCGCGTGATGATCGGCCAGGGTGGCGCCTACGAGACGTACTCGCTTGAGCCGCTCGGATCGGACTTCGAGGCCGTGTTCCCCGAGACGCCCTGCGGTGAGAGCGTCGACTTCTACTTCGGAGCCACGACGACCACCGGCATCAATGTCTACTGGCCCAGTAGTGGTCCGGGCAGCCCATTCTCCGCTCAGGCGGCATACGGCGACCCGATCGTCTCGTACGAGGAGGACTTCCAGACCGATGGGGGTTGGACGGCCAGTGGATCCGCGGCTGACGGCCAATGGACACACGGGATTCCCGTCAACTGCAACCGTGGTGATCCTTCGGGCGACTTTGATGGAAACGACCGATGCTGGCTGACCGACAACAGCAGCGCAAACGGGTGCAACAGTGACGTGGATGACGGCACGGTGTACCTCACGTCATCACCGCTCGACGCCTCCGAGCCGGGCGCTCAACTGTGCTATGCCCGGTGGTTCAGCAATGACTACGGGGCCGCTCCGTACACCGACACGTTGGTTGTGGAGATCTCGGATGACAACGGTGCCAGTTGGATGACGCTCGAGACCGTTGGTCCTACCGGTGATGAAGTCTCTGGCGGCTGGTATGACGTCTGTTACGTCCTTGACTCGGTCGATGGATACGTGCCGACCACCTCCCTTCGGGTGCGGTTCGTGACCTCCGATGCCTCTTCGAGTGGCTCGGTCGTCGAAGCGGCGGTCGATGCGGTCTCGCTGTCCACACCCGATTGCGACAACGAACAGCCGTGTCCCGGCGACGTGGACGGTGACGGTGAGGTCGGTGTGGACGACATTCTGGCGGTCATCGCCTACTTTGGCTCCGGCGACGGCGGTGATGTCGATGGCGATGGTGATACCGATGTCGACGACATCCTGACGGTGGTCAGTTCCTTCGGCCCCTGCCTCTGATCTCCGCACTCCTGATGACCTTGCGGACGCCCCGGCCAGCGCCGGGGCGTCCGTTCTTTCACCTCTGAGTCGATTCTGTCATGCTGGTGATGACTGCTCGGCGTGGCTGCAGTGGCAGCAACGTCGGAATCCAGCGACGAATCGTTGGGAAGAGGCAGGATCTGGGTTAGGCTCGGGTGCTCCGATGATGATTCTCGCGTCAATAGCAGCGATTTCGGCCAGCCTGCCGTCCGCGCCCCACGAGGCGGTGTTTGACGGTGCGCAGTCCGGATCAATGCGGCCGCTGCGCGTGGACCGGCCGCTGGCTGGCCGCTCGGCCGACGGCCAGATCGCGTATGCCGACGAGCCTCGATGGGGACCAACCCGCGTCGTGGGCGACATGCCTGATTGGGAACACACATGGGCGTGTCAGGGATCGATTCGGGTGCTGATCGGCGGGGTGTGTCAGGATGACCGGACGCCGCTCCTGCTCGCCATCAACAGCATGACCCTTGAACTCACCTTCTTCGCAGGCGCGTTTGAAGGCGAGCCTCTCTTCGAGTGGAGCCTGCAGCGCATTGATGAAACAGGTGAGCACATGGACCTGCTGGCGAACCATCCGCTTCGCCGGGAGAACGAGGCGTTTGCAGTCCGGTCCGGTTGCGCCCTTCCCGGTTGCGTGCTCCTGCACTGTGAGCGATCGAGGCTGATTGATGGCGCGTGGGTCAGTGAGGGCATCAGTGTGTTCGCCCTGCAGCAACGCATGGCGGGATGGGAACTTGAACATGTGTATGACGGTCCGCCGCTTGCCGATGCCTCGAGTGGCTTGGGGTGGGGGCGTGGGTGGATCTCGTCGATGCAGAACTACTTCCCAGTGCCGTCAGATGGCCCGATGACTGAGGCCTTCGTTCCATTTGTGGATTACATCAATCACCAGGCAGGCCAGTACGCGCGGGGAGGACAGTGCTTCCTTCTCAAGGCAGTGCGTGACGATGTGACCGACGCGCCATGGCGTTTCGAGGGTCCGGTCCTGCTGCATGAATTCTCTGGTACGGACCGCCAGCACGCGCACGCCGCAGCATGGACGCCCAATGGCGTGCTATTGGCCGTCGGTGATGGCGAGAACTCCGACGTGAGGGTGCTCTCCTGTGAGGACTGGTCTGACTGGACCAATCTCGATCAGTGGACGCTGCACACGCGCATGCACGGCCTGACCGACCCGGATGGGGGACCTGGATTGGCGGCGAACCAGTTCTGGGCGGCCGCTCCGGGGCCGACGCCCAACGAAGTGATCGTCGGTGGCGACAACGTGTCGACTGCGATCATGTCGGTGCAGGTCCCGGAGAACCCCGATGCGGGCGTGGCGTTTGAGCGATTGTGGGGAAGGCAGTTTGGTGATCCATCTGACGATGGTCAGCGGCAGACGACCTGTTCATCGCTCACCTGCGTTCGACCGGAGCATGGGGGTGGCGTGGTCGCTCGGGTCAACCGCGAGGGGAGTGCGTTCGGAGAAGAACACGCCAGGATCCTGTACAGCCCTGACCGCAGGCACTTTGGCACGGTCGCCCGGATGACCGATGGTGCGGGCGATGCCTCTCCAGTCGCTGTTGTCGGTGACCGGCTGTTGCAGGGCCGATTTGTCGTGCAGCACGACCGGGGCGTCTGGTCCATGCCGCTGTCGGCGGACTGGCATGTCGGCCGCGGTGTGCTCATCGAACCTGGAAGCGTGGATCTCCTGCGGGTCGAGGGTGCCGCGGCCGTTCTGGAAGCAGGTGCAGGGACCGAGGTCGAGATTGTTGATCGATCAGCAGGCGATCTTGCTGCGATTGCCGCGATGGCGCCCGGGGTCGGCGAGGTCTGGCACATCACGCGGGAGGAGAGTGTCGACAGCACGATCGCGGTGTTGGAACTTCCGTGGGTTGCAACGCCCTGCGAAGTCGAGCCCGTGCTGGCGCGAACATGGATCTGCAATCTCGCGCCAGGCGTGCTCTCGATTGAGCAGCGGATGCGGGCAGATGCGGAGTACACAAGCCGGCGAGCGAAGCTCGTGACGCAGGGTGAGTGGATTCCGGCGGCCATCATGACCGATGCAGGCGACTTCCTTCAGGGCAATTGCCCGCGGATCGAATTGAGAACGACCGGTGCCAACGAGGACGTGGGGCCGCTCGAGTTCCTCGTCACGATCGACGGGCTCTTCCAGTCGGAGTTCGGGCAGTGGACACCGGCATTGCCGGACGACCCCGCCGATCTGCCGGAGGAGCAGTTCAGCCTTCCACTGCGGGATCTGGGCGACACATGGTCGGTCGCCATTGATCTGGTGCTTCCCGAGACCGGGATCGATCGAGGCGTGTCTGATCGACTTGAGGAGGTGCCGCTTGCAGCCATTCCACTGAAGGGTGGTGACGTGCTGCGGATCGTGCTTCGCCCGCGATTCGAGAAGATCCGCCTCGATGTGGTTCGCGGCGCGGAGGTCATTGGCAGAGTGGAACAGGGTGGCGTTCGTGTTGAGCGGCTCGACACACTGCATGTGGCCGTGGCTGGCGGCCCTGGGTTCGTCGGCATGCACGCTCGCAGTGGGGGCTCCAGCACCCTCGAAGGCACCAGGTTCCTTGGCAAAGCCATTGCAGTCTCCGGGACGCCCTCGGCGATTCGCTTTGGCGGTCTCGACGGAGGGATCCCGCCGCACGCCGCCGTGCCAATCGAGATACTCCGGGTGTCGCAGGACACGGTGACGCCGTCGATCGAGTTCGACTTCGATTGGCAGGGTTCGCCGCCGTTGCCCCCGTGCGTTGCTGACCTGGACGGTAACGGGGCCGTGGACGTGAACGACCTGCTCATCTTCGCGGCGTTCTGGGGACCGTGCGAAGATTGCCCGGCGGACTTGAATGGGAACGGCGTCGTGGGGACGGACGATCTTCTGGTGCTGCTGGGGGAATGGGGCGCGTGCCCCGACTGAGGTCTCCCGCGATGGGGCAAGCATGCGGGGACACCGCCGCAACAGGGTCTGCCAGAACCATACCGTCGTTGCCCCACCAGCCCGATCACACCTCCCGGGGCGCTGCCAAGCACGTCCACCAGGACCGAGCCTCACTGCCGGAGTCCAGCGCTGCGGGCCGCGGATCGACTGCACAGGGGCGCTCAGTGTCGCCAGTGCGACTGTGAGCGGGGAGCCAGCAGGCGCGCACTCGGCAGCCGGCGGCAGTTTCCTGGAAGGTTGGATCGATCTCGACGATCTGCTGTTGGTGATCTCATACTGGGGAGGGTGTTGAGCGAGCGGCCCTCGCAGGCGCTGCGCAAGACGGCATTCGGCGGCGCATCGTCATCCGGCCACTCCAGCGGGTGGTGGTTGTGCGAGCCGCGGTTCCCTACACCGACCAGTTGTCGATGATGATCAGGACCTCGTTGACGCCGACAGTGCCGTCGCCGTCAATGTCTTCAGGGCACCCGGCACACGGTCCGAAGGCGGCCAGCACCGCGAGGAGATCATCGGTGTTGACCATCCCATCTCCATTGATGTCGCCAGGGAGACTCTGCTGATGCGCAGCAGTCAATTCGGCGGCAACATCCAGCGTCGCCGCAGCTGTCGTCGGCGTGAGATCCAGCAGGACACCTGCCTCATCACCGGGGGGCAGCACAGTCGGCAACTCCATCGGAATCGTCGGGAGCGGCTCCGGTGGAAGATCGCCAGACTCATCGAGTGAACTCGTCGCGGTCATTTCCAGAATGTCGGTCGCGTCGCCAATGTAGTGGTCGCCCTCAATCTGGAGCACGATGGGGAACTGCATCGGCAGTTCTCCAAGCGACTCGCTGCTGACCAGCAGGTCCAGTAGGGCCGGGACGGCGACCACGATGTGGTGCGCACCGGGAATGCCATCGAGTGGAGTCGCGGGTCCGGCACCCGCTGCGGACTGCGTGATCGTGCACGCCGTCGCAGTCGCTTCTCCAAGCGGGATGTCGACCGGCGTGCCACCCGGATAGAGCGAGTCGGGGTTGATGCTGCGAAACGTCTCGTAGAGTGCGGTCGCGGTGAGGGTGGCGGGGAGGACTTCCTCGGGAAGTACGTCCCACGCCAGGCCGTTGATGGTTGCGACTCCGAGCTCGTCGTCAATCGACAGATCGAGTGGGCCTCGCGGCGAGGTGTCGCCATCAAATGCGATCGTGAGGGTCATCGAGATCGGAATCGGGTTGTTTCCGCTGCCCCCCCACACGCCGGGCCGCGTCTGGGTGCCGTTCGGGTTGGTCTCTTCATCCCAATCACCGATGAGCGTCCCTTCCAGCGTCGTGCTCATGACTCCCGACAGGGTGAGGCTGCCCTCGCCGGTGAGGAGGTACTCACCGCCTGAGGCGGCGGAGACCACCGTCGATAGTGCAAACAGGGTGAAGCAACTGGGCATTTTTCCATCTCCTCTCACACGGTGCTGCCACAGTCTGCCATAGATGTTGCTGGAAACCAAGCGAGATTGGGGTCGATCGCTTGACCTGAAGCCCCTGCGGCCCCAATACTGCCAACTTGACCGCGGCCCGGCCCGCCGGGCTGCCATAGGAGATCTCATCATGCGCACACTCATTCTCACCACGCTCGGTGTGTCGGTCGGGTTTTTGGCCGCCTGTGACAACTCGGCCCAGTCCGGCTCGTTGATTGGAGCCGGAACCGGCGCCCTCGCTGGCCAGGCCATCGGCCACAACACCGAGGGCACGCTGATCGGCGCAGGCGTCGGAGCCCTTGGCGGCTACATCATCGGTAATGAAATGGACAAGAAGCGAGAACAGGAGCAGGCCGCCGCTCGAGCCAGCAGCCCTGTGTCTCACCAGAACCAGCGAACCGACCAGTTGCAGGCCGAGAACGAGCGGCTCCGAGCCGAGATCGAGAATGAGCGACTGCGGCAGCAACTCGAGAACGAACGCGACTACTGAACATGCGAAGGATGGCACACCGCTGCGGCTGACTGCTGCAGCGGCGTGTCATGTCGCGACGACGACGCTCTTGAGGTTTACGAATTCGTGAATGCCGGGTGTGCCGAGTTCGCGTCCAAATCCGCTGTCCTTCACTCCGCCAAACGGGATACGGGGATCACTTCGCACGAAGTCGTTGACGGCGACACAGCCCGCGTCGATCTGGTCGGCCGCGAGGGCCTCGCCACGCTCGCGGTTCGTCGTGAAAACCGCGCCGGCAAGTCCAAGCTCAGTGGCGTCGGCAAGTTCGATTGCGTGTGACTCGCTGTGGGCCCTGGTGAGGCATGCGACGGGGCCGAAGAGCTCCTCGTCAAAGGCGGGCATTCCCGGTTCGACCTCTTCGAGCAGCGTCGGCGGATACCACCACCCCGGCCGGTCCGGGATGACCCCTCCAAGCTGAAGCGACGCGCCGGCAGCCACGCTTCGCGCGACCTGATCGTGCAACTGGGCTCGCAGATCCTCCCTCGCCATTGGGCCGAGTCTGGAGTCGGGTTGGGTGGGATCACGCATCTCAATGGCTTGAAGTCGGCCGAGCACCGCATCGCGGAACCGATCGTAGACGCGCTGGGCAACGATGAGTCGCTTGGCTGCGATGCACACTTGCCCGCAGTTGAGCATGCGGCTTGCGACGCAGCGTTCGGCGGCGCGTTCGATGTCGGCGTCTTCAAGCACGACATACGGGTCGCTTCCGCCGAGTTCCAGCACGCACTTCTTCAGATTGGCGCCAGCTTCGGCGGCGACGGATCGGCCTGCGCGATCACTTCCGGTCAGGGTGACGCCCCTAATGTGGCGATTCGCGATGACGCCCGGAGAGTCCGGAAGGTCAATGGGAAGGTCCAGAAACAGGCCCTCGGGCGCTCCAGCGTCGCGGAAGATCGTCGTGATGTCGGCGCCGCATCCAAGCGTAGAGGGCGCGTGCTTGAGCACCATGGCGTTCCCTGCCATCAACGCGGGTGCCGCCGCGCGGAACACCTGCCAGAACGGAAAGTTCCACGGCATGATGGCGTAGATGACTCCCAGCGGCCTGCGGACGATCCTGACCTGGGCGTGGTCGATGGTGAACCGCTGGTCAGTCAGCATGGCGGGGGCATGGGCCGCGTAGTACTCGCATACCCAGCCGCACTTTTCAATCTCGGCCAGGGACTCGGTGATCGGCTTGCCCATTTCTTCAGTGCATCGGCTCGCCAACGAGTCGATCCGATCGCGAAGGATGGCCGCAACTCGATGGAGCACCTCGCTTCGATGGTCCATCGGGGTCTGGCGCCACGTCGTCCACGCGGCCTGCGCGGCGTCGATCTTCGCTGCAGCAGTTGCCGCGTCGATGATCGGATGCATCCGAACGCACTGGCCGGTGGCCGGATTGATGATCTGAAAACTGTCGGTGCTCACCGGTATCCGCTATTGCCGGCAGCTGCAACTACCGCCACACGCCTCACCGATCGGTTTGAACATGCTGAGCACGGCCCCGGGTGATTCCTGATCCTGCCGCGTCCAGTCGAAGAGTTCGCAGTAGAACGAGGCGGCCGCATTGCCGTCGCGTGTGTTGACTTCAAACCAGCAGAACTCGCGGCCGGTGATTGGGGTTCATAGTGATGGTGTCTGTGGCCACTTGGAGGCTCCTTCCAGCCATGTGAGCAGCACGCCACCGTCGCAGGGGGGATCGTGCCTGTCAAGTGAGGCTCGTGGGGGGACTGGGGAAGGGGTGTTCCCAGTCACCACCGCCGCCTTCGCCCGCCCAGGCAAGCCATGCCCAGCAGGACGACCGTTGCCGGGGCGGGAATCGCCGTGAGTGGGAGCGAGGGCGGAATGGCGCTGTAGTCCTCGTTGAATCCGTTGTACCAGCCGGATACGAGCCCATCACCGAGCATGGTGGCATCGACGCTCGACCAGGCATCGGTCCAGTGCACCATGCCGTCCCCCGCGGGAGAGGCCGTCGAGTGCGCCCAGTAGAAGCTTGTGTCACCGGCATCGCCGTCGAAGGCGAAGTTGTCGGCGAAGATGCCGCTTCCCCAGTCGGTCCAGTCGTAGGACAGGCCTGCGCCGGCAAGGGCCAGCAGCATGTCATGCGCTGTTGCCGAGTCCGACCAGTGGTACTCGAATGCAACCGAGGCGCCGCCCGTGGCGGCGAAGTCGATGACGGCATACGAGGTGTAATCGCCGATACCGACCGTTGCGGTGATGTCGAGCATGTCCCCCTCATCGATCAGCAAATCTGCCGACGCTGGCAGGGAAGCTGCCGCGCTCAGAATCGCGATGGGAGTCGTAAGAGACGTGAGGCGCATGCGATGTTCCTCCCGGTCCGTGTCACGCGGACCAGAAAACGGGGAACGGGCAGGTCTTCCGGCTGTGACCCCTGGCTCGATCATCTTCCCGCGATGAATCGCAGTGACATCGATCGAGTGTCCGCTCCCTGGAGCGGGGGTCGTACGGCGGCGGCACCGCGGTGGACTTGCCGAATGCCAGACTGGCATCATCGGCGTACCACACTTCCCTCGTGGCCATCCCCCACGACGCGCGCCGCGGTGAGGACGGAACCTCGTTCCGCGGACGATGATACTGTTGGCACGGGGTTGATCGATCAACCGGTCGAGTTATCCACCCTTGTACTTCTGGGTGTACTTGTCCCGGAGCTGCGTGTGACGGCTTGTGAGATCCACCGGCCGGCCATCGATCCACGCTTGCTCCACGCGGGTCCGAATCTGCAGCGGATCACCCGTCGTCACGATCAGTGTGGCGGCCTTACCCGGCTCGAGGCTCCCGAGCTGGTCGCCGACCCCGAGGATCTCGGCGGCATCGATTGTGACCGCCCGAAGTCCTTCGTCGGGCGTGAGTCCATTGGCGACCGCAGTCGCGGCGTGGTGGGGGAGATTTCGAAGATGCGCCGGGCGATCTCTGGGCGCGATGCAGAATCGCACACCCTTGTCACGCAGTCGAACCGGAAGCGTATGTGGTTCGTCCGGATCGCGATTGCGGCTCCGCGGGTAGCGATGGACACCGCGAACGATGACCGGCACACCCGCTTCAATGAGCAGCGACGCGACTTCGTCGGCTTCTTCGCCGCCGAGAATGATCGGATCAAGGCCGCGCTGCTTCGCCCAGGCGACGGCTGTCGCAATCTGCCCGGCAGTGGATGCCTTGATCAGAACGGGCTGCGTTGCCTGCACGGCGGCCCGCATGGCTTCCGCGCGGCTGTCTCGAGGGAGCGACGGGTCGGCATCTGCTGCAGCCAACCACGCTTCCGCTTCTTCGAAGAAGGAGTCGATCTCCGCCAGTTGCCTGGAAGACCCCTTGCCGCCCCTTGAGATGGACGGCCACTCGATCACGAGCGCCGCCGACGGGGTAATGGCCATGTCCTCCCAGTCCCAGCCGTCCAGCCGAATGACGGCGGCTTGTCCTGGGAGTTTGCCGCCGTCCGGAACGGTCAGCGCCGTCAGGATGCCGGCAGCGCGGGTGACTGGAATCAGATCGCTGTCCGGGTTGATCGCGACGATCGCCCGAGCCTCCGGCGTGTACGAGCCGTGCTCGTTGTGGTCGTGCGTCACCTCGGCCATTCCTGTCTCCACGAGTCCCAGAATGGAGTCAGCGGCAATGAGGCCGGGATAGACGTGTCGTCCGTTCAGGTCGATCACTGTGGCATTGTCGATGACCGGGCTGTCACCTCGGCCGACGAGCGTGATTCGCCCATCCTCGAACGCAATCCACCCGTCTTCGAGCGGGGGCGTCGTCACCGGGTGAATAGTGCCACCCACCAGAATGGTCGGCCCGTCAACCGGGGCTGCCGGAATCTGCCGCGACTGACCCGCGGCCGAACCTGCGCAGATCAGGACGGCGGCCATGACTGATGCGGCGTATCGAATGCTCATCGAAGATGCTCCGTGTGTGTGTGGTCGGCCGGAATGCCGCAGCATCCCCGATGATCATCTGCCGGATCAGCGTAGGGGTTGGTCGCCAGTGCGGCGGGTGTCTGCGCTGCCGCCTCATCATCGTCCGATGTCGGGCTCGGTGGTTCGCCCAAAGACTCGTGGAGCGCCAGTTCGATCAGCCGCGTGCGCTCGGCCGCATCCCGTTTGGCGAGTTCGGCATCTTCGCTGCGGTCAAAGTACCTGGCACCGTCGATCCAGGTCTGGAGGCACAGACTGTAGGAATCGAGCGGGTCCCGGTTCCACACTGCGAAATCCGCGTCCTTGCCAGCCTTGAGTGATCCTGTCCGGTCATCGATGTGGAGTTGAATGGCGGGGTTGATGGTGACGAACTTGATCGCCTCCTCGGGAGTCAGACCGCCGAAACGAACGGCCTTGGCGGCCTCGTCGTTCATGCGTGTGGCCAACTCGCTGTCGTCGGAGTTGAATGACACCACCACGCCCTGATCGTGCATGATGGCGCCATTCCAGGGGATGGCATCCATGACCTCGATCTTGTAGGCCCACCAGTCACTGAATGAACTGGCCCCTGCACCGTGGCGGGCGATGTCGTCGGCGACCTTGTACCCCTCCAGGATGTGCTGCAGGGTTCCGATGGTGATGCCGAAGTCCTCGCATGTCCGCAAGAAGGCCAGAATCTCGTCCTGGCGGTAGGAGTGGCAGTGAATCAGACGCGTGCCAGCAAGAATCTGGGCCAGGGTCTCCATCTCGTAGTCGCGTCGCGGCGGCAGTTCCCGTTCAGCCTGCTTCTGGGGTTGCTCATCCCATCGTTTGAGCCGCGCGGCGTAGTCCCTGGCCGCCTGCAGGCGATCACGAATGAACGCCTCGACGCCCATTCGGGTATCCGGGTACCGGCTGCTTGATCGCTTGACGTTCTCGCCGAGCGCAAACTTGATGCCGGCGGGGGCTCCATCGAGCGGGTAGTCGCGGGCGGGCCTGCCCCAGCGAATCTTGACGACGCTGTTGCGTCCTCCAATCGGATTCGCGGATCCGTGGAGTTGGTTGGCGGCTGTGAGCCCGCCGGCGAGTTGGCGATACCAGTTCATCGAGTCCCCGGCGACCACGTCACCGATGCCGACTTCGGCGGTACAGGCCTTGTTGAACTCATTGACGCCTCCGTCGATGCCGGTATGGCTGTGGCAGTCGATCAGCCCCGGAGTGATGTGCCAGCCGGTGCCGTCCACGATCCGTGGGCCGGGGCTGGTGGGCTCCGGCGCTGCATCCATGGGGCCAACCCAGTCGATCGAGCCGTCCCGAACGATGAGGCACCCATCCAGAATCGTTCCAGCGTCGTCCGCAGTCCAGATGGTTGCGTGTTCGATCCGCACATCCTCGGGCTGGACCGGGTGTGTTCGACCCCGCGCGCCGAGCGGGTACGTGATCTGGTCGGGAATCCCGGTCCACCTCACTTCCGGCGTATCGTCCTTGTTCTTGCCATTGTCCGCTGCGTCACCACGCTGCTCACGCTCCACGCTGAACTCGGCCTCGCCCATGTGGCTTGATGCGATGCCTTCAGCGGCGTCTCCGTCGATGGTTGCCACAAGTTTCATTTCGCTTCCGTCCGGCCCTTCCCCGACGAAAGCCAGTTGGCGAGCCGACTCGTCCCATGTACCGTTCGAGAGCGGGACCTCCTGCTCCATGAATCGGAGCGAGCCCTCGGGCGTTTCATCGTCCGCCCGCGTAATGACCAGTTCAATCGGCGGCTGGAAGTCGGGATCGAGCATGAGCGTACCGGTCCACGTGCCGGTAAGCGGATCGACGGGCGTGGCGTCGTCTTCGGACGCGTTCTTGGACGGTTCGGCCTGGGCCGTTTCCGCTTCGGTTGCGTCGGTCGCCTCGCCGAGAGTCATCCGCATGGGATGCACCAGCCCGTCCGGAAGCACCGCTCGGCCGATGAGGGTGTCATCGCGAATGACGCCGGCAATCCGAATCCAATCCGTCAAGCCGAGCAGGCGTCCATCAATGGCGGCGGAGACTCGGTGTCCGGTGACATCGACCTTTTTGACCTTCGCCTTCTCACCTCCGGGCAGGGTGATTGTCAACTTCTTCTTGCCGGTGTCAATGGTTGCATCGGTCTGCTGGTCGGCGACGATGAGAACGCCGTCGCCCGAGAGCGAAGCAAGCGGCTCATCCTCGTGATCCGTGCGCCGCCCCGAGACCCAGGTCTCCTCGATGTTGGTGTCCTCGTCGAAGAGTTCCCCGTCGCATACCACGAGATGAGCCTGCAAGCCCGGCGCGATTCGGCCAGCGACGCGGGTGATGCCGAGCAGTGCTGCCGGTTCGGTCGTCATCTGGGACAGGGCGACCTCCGGGGCAAGGCCCGCTCGGATGGCATCATCCAGCGCCTGCTGCACGTCGCTGGGGGACTGCAGCCCCTGCGTGGTGACGCAGGTTCGGGCACCTGCCTCATGAAGCCGACGCAGATTGGTTGGCGCCTGCTCCCAGGCCTGAAGTTTCTGAAGCGGCACGCGGATGGCCGCGTCGATGCTCTCCAGCTTTGGCCGCTCGGGGTACTTCACCGGGACGATGATGGGGCACTGCAGGGCAACGATCCCAGGCAGGTCGGTGTATTCATCGCCGCTGCCCAGCAGCATCAGATCAATGCCCATCTCGGCGGCCAATGCGCCGCCTCGAAGCGCCTCCTTGGCATCTCGAACATCCAGGAGAAGGGGCTGCTGACGCCTCACGACGCCCTGCAGTGCGGCGAGGTCGTCCCGTCGAGCGGGCGGTTCCAGGCCGTGCTGCTTCGCGGCGGCCAGCGCTGCTGCATACCATCGCGCGTCGCTCAGGGTCTGACGCATCAGGGCGATCGATCCCATCAGCGATCCCGGGCCGCCACCCTGGCCCCAGCCTCCGCGCTCAAACGCCGATGCCATGGCGGGAGTCCCGCCGCAGTCGATCAGATCTCGATCGCCATCGGCGAGTGTTGTGATGGTTCCCGAGCCCCGCAGGATGCCGTCTTCGGGATACACGGCGGCAACGCAGTACCCCGCCTTGCGCAGTGCGGCTCGCTCGGAGTCTCCGAGGGGCGCCTGGGGGTCCAGTTCCGGATGAATGCGAGCATTCCAATGTGCCGTTGGTTGGGTGGCGTGTTCGACTTCCGTCGTGACGGCCGGATCGATGAATCCTGCGTAGATCACCCGGTCTTCGACCGGCCAGATTCGAGCATCGGGAGGGACCACGACATCCGGGCCAACCGCCTCGATGATCCCGCCGCGAAGCAGAATCGTGGCGTCCTCAATCCGCTGCCCAGGTTCCGTCACGACGTCGCCGCCCACCAACGCGTGGACGCGGTGGGTATGCCCGAAGGGTCCGTTCGGGGTGGGGGCGGGCTGATTCAGTGGTCCTGCGGTGACCGTGGTGGCATACGCCACCACCGGGAAGACAAGGCGGTGCATGAGGCGATTCTCCAGCGTTCCGAGGCGCCAGCGTGGGGGCCACGGGTCGCCCGAGTCTACTGGCAAACACTCGTTGGCACGCAGGAACGGGCCATGGCCCTCGCGTGGAAGCCCTCAGGCGGCTGCCGCGCGGGCCGGGTCCGGCAGTTCAAGCGCTCTGGCAACCATGCCTCTGGGAATCCACCACCAGTATCGTTCGCCCTGCATCCGCACATAGAAGCAGTTCTCAGCATGGCGACCTCTGTAGAGGGCGCGTTGTCCGTTATGCAGTGTCAGCAGGTACATGTGATGGCTCCGAAGGGATCCCAGGTCAGTTTCGTATTCGGTCATCAGACCGGGTAGGTTGACCCAACTACGGGGGTTGCGCGGAAATTGTTTGCCGGAAACGGGTGATCACCGCACCAGATCCCGCCGCACGAATCGCGGCAGCACCCGGCGGTGGCCTGCTACTGCTGAAACGGATAGACGGGTCCCAGATCAAGCAGGTCGGTGAGTGCCTGCAGCGCATCGCGGTTGCCTCGGGCCAGAGACGGATCCGCGAGATCGTCTGGCGAGAGCGACTCCGGATACCAACGCACGGCCCATGCCCGAAGGCTGGCCTCAAGCGCCTCGGACCATCGCACCCCCGGGTGGACGGCTTCGAGTTCGGTTCGCGTCAACGGGACTCGGAGTCGCAGGCATGCGGGCCCGCCTCCGTTGTACATGGACTCCCGGACGTCGATGAAGTGGACGCGGGAGATTGGGCCATCGCCCTGCACCCATTCGTCGACGACGGCCCGCGCGCGAGGGTGCGCTTCGACCTGACTCGGGGCCACCAGCACATGGCCTTCGGGAGTCTGCAGCAACTGGGAGTTGAAGAGATAGGTTGATACGGCTTCGGGAACGGTCAGTGCCTCAGCGGGGACGACGCACGCGGCAAAGCCGTCTCCAAGGATCTCGGCCAGTGCCTGAATCGTCGACTTTGTGTTGAGGAAGGCGTGTTCGTGCACCAGCAGCACGCTCCCGCTGCCGACGGCGATGACGTCATTGTGAAACACACCCGCATCGATCGCATCAGGATTCTGTTGCGTGAAGAACGCGTTGTCGATTCCATGGAGCCTGGCAATGGCCTGAGACGCCTCACGCGTCTGCCTCGCCGGGAAGCGTTGGGGTGAGGGCGAACTCGGATCCCGCGCGACGCTTCCATACACAAACAGGTGCACGCCATGGGACGTCGTGTGGAGCCACGTGTGATTCGCAGCGCCCTCGTCGCCATACTGACTTGCTGCGATCAGTGGGAGATGGTGTTCGAAGAAGGATGCGTCGGCGAAGATGCGTCGCAGAAGCATCCCGGTCTGGGGCGGTTCGATTGACCGGTGCAGTTTGTCCCTGAGATTGGCTGGAGTGAATTGCACTCGGCGCGTTGCGGCGTCGCAGGACGGAGTCACCGTGGCAGCATTGGCGGTCCACATGGAGGCGGCGCTGCTTGCCTGCGCCAGCAGGACGGGGTCCTCCTGATGGACTGCCGCCAGCACAGTCTCGTCGTCTCCCTGGAACCCCAATGAACGCAGCAGACTGAGTTCCGGTCTGTCCTGCGGCGGCATGACGGCCTGCTGGATGCCGAGCGATGCGACGAACGCCATCTTGTCGAGACCTTGCAGGACCGCGGCGCGAGGGAAGCTCACATTGCCTTCGTTGCTCATCGACGCGACGTTGCCTACCGAAAGTCCGGCGTAGTTGTGTGTCGGGCCTACAAGACCGTCCAGTTGCAGTTCCGTGATTGTCACGCCGATGCCCGGTCCACGACCTGCCAGTCAATCCCGGCTTCGTCGAGCAGTTCACGGGATGTGGCAATGCTCGCTTCCCAGTGTTCGTCACCCGCCACGGGCGCCCACGAGACAACTCGGTCGATTCCAGCCTGGATGATCGCGAGCGTACAGGTATTGCATGGGAAGAAGGTCGTGTAGATGGTGGATGCCACGCACGAGGTTCCGTTTCTGGCGCACTGCACGATCGCATTGACCTCTGCGTGGCAGATCAGGTCGTACTTCGTCGGCCGCTCAAGCCGCTCCGGACGGTCCTCGACTCCTGACGGCAACCCGTTGAATCCAGTGGCGCAGATCCGGCGGTCAGGCGACACGATCACCGCGCCGACGCCGCGCGAGGGGTCCTTGCTCCACGTCGCGATCTGCTCGGCGAGCGAGAGGAAGCGGAGGTCCCACTTGTCGTGCGTCTGATTCGGGGTCATGGTGGGCGATGGTAGCATCGGTGGCATGCTCCTCTTCCTCGTCTCGTTCTGCCTCTACACCGCCTTTGTGATCGGTGTCGGATTGTGGTCCTCCTCCAGGGCCGGACGAAGCGACGAGGAGTACTTCCTCGCCGGACGATCGCTCGGTCCCTGGGTCGCATCGCTCTCCGCGTCTGCATCCAGTGAGTCCGGGTGGGTGACGCTCGGTCTTGTCGGCTGGGCCTTCGCCAACGGCGTGCAGGCGTTCTGGATCCTCCCCGGAAGCCTTCTCGGATTCGCCTTCAACTGGTTTGTGCTCGCCAGCCGAATGCGTGACACCTCGGCGAGGCTGAAGGCAGTCACCATTCCGGACTTCCTCTCGAAGCGTTTCCACGAGCGGTGGCCACTGATTCGTGTGATGAGTGTCATCGTGATTCTTGCGGCGATGCTTCTCTACTGCGCGGCCCAGTTTGCAGCGGCCGGGAAGGCGTTCGAGGTGGCGTTCGAGTCGGTGTCATATCAGGGTGGGGTCCTGATTGGCGCCAGCATTGTTCTGATCTACGTCACGCTGGGCGGGTTCCGAGCCGCGTGCTGGACGGACCTGCTGCAGGGCTTGCTCATGGTCGGCGTGTTGGCCGTTTTTCCGCTGTGGCTGCTCTCCGGTGGAGGTGGCGTCGCCGATATCTCCGGAGGCCTTGCCGAGGGCGGCTCGTCGTTGCAATCGTTCTGGCCTACGGCGGCGGGCGGCGCGCTCATTGGTTTTCTACTCGGATCCGGGGCCTTCGGTATCAATTTCGGGTACGCGGGTCAGCCGCACGTGCTGGTGCGATTCATGGCGATGCGATCCCGTCGCGATGCAGCCATCGGTGGGGTCATTGCGATGACGTGGGCTGCACTGGTGCTCTCGGGCGCAGTGGCGACAGGCATCATCGTTCGAGCGGTGGCGGAGCAGGGCGCTCCGTGGGCCGCGGGAATGCTGGCGACGGGAGACGGAGAGTACGCACTTGTGGCGGCTGCCGTGAATCTGGCACCACCCGTGATCGGTGGGCTCGTGCTCGCCGCCATTCTTGCAGCGATCTGCTCAACGGCGGACAGCCAACTCGTGGTGGCGGCGTCCGCATTCGCAAACGACCTCTGGGCGCGACTGTTCGCGCGTGATGCTGCCGCCAATCATGCCCTTGCGAATCGAGTCACCGTCATCGCCATGGGCATCGCTGCTGTGCTGCTCGTCATCGACAGCCAGATCACCATCTACGACTACGTATTGACCTATGGTTGGGCGATCCTGGGCGCCTCATTCGGCCCTCAGGTGATTCTGGCGGTGTTTTGGAAGCGTGCGACGCTGGCGGGATGTGCTGCAGGCATGGCGACGGGGTTTCTGGTGGCGCTGCTCTGGAAACTCCTTATGGACAACACCATCCATGTTGGTGGCGAGGCCATTCAGGTCTACAACCTGCCGTTGGCCTTCGTGGCCGCACTCCTGGTCAATGGTGGCGTATCGCTGATCACGCCGTCGCCGAGATCCGTATGATCTGATCCCATGGGCGAGGGACTGAAGATTCGACTTGTGGCCGTTGGTGGCCCGGAGTGCTTTGCCCAGTGGGAAGGCATGGTCGGAAGCGATCCGGTCACGATTGGTCGATCAGGCGAGTGCACCGTGCAACTCGATGACCCCAGTGTCTCCAGATCGCACGCGACGCTTGTCTTTGAAGATGGCGGGGTACGGGTGCGTGATGCTGGCAGCCGAGGAGGCACCTCGGTCAACATGATGCATCTCGAAGAGGACGAGACGATTCGACTCCATGACCGAGACCTCCTGGTGGTCGGTCCATGGAAGATGCTGGTGCACATTCCGGAGGATGTGCCACCACCGCCCGCCGCGGAGTCCCGCCTCGACGAGTCGGGGGGCGGTGAAGCCGACAGCAGCGAGGTGGCTGGAGGAACGAAGGCCGACGGCGCTGAACCCAAGGGAGGCCGGGGGGATCCACTGTATGCCACTCGCGCAAGCATCTTCATGAAACTCAAGGCCGACGGGACGTTCGACCGTGAAGTCGGCTGGAGCGAGTTTGCCGAGAAGTACTCTCGCGTGATCGCGGGGTTTGCCCGAAACGCAGGTCTGAAGCCGCAGGAGGCCGACGATGTGCTGCAGGATGTGCTCCTTGGCTTCTTCAAGGTGTCTGACCGCTTCGAGTATGACCCCAACAAAGGACGCTTCCGCGGATACCTCAAGCGGGTGACGCTCAACGCGATTCGCGCACGGCATCGGCGCAAGCGTCCGACCACGGGATACGACGACTCCGTCGATCCGCCGATGGAGTGTGATCTGGACGCGGCATGGGATCGGCAATGGACAGAGCAGTTGCTGCAGCGAGCCATGGCCGAGGCCAGGGCCGAGGTCGAAGCAAGAACATGGAAGTCCTTCGAGCTCTACGGAGTGCGTGGTGTGCCGGCCGACGAAGTGGCGAAGGACACCGGAATGACCGCTGCGGCGATTCGGCACGCCAAGATGCGCCTCACGCGGCGGGTCCGTGAAATCGTCGAACGTCTTCGCGACTCCGAAGGGTGATCCTGGTATCTCTGGCTGCTCAGGAGGCGGGCTCGATCGAGTCCTGCTCGAGTGGCCGAGGTGGTCGCAGCTGCGCCAGCACGATTCCGATGAACATCAGGAGACAGCCGACGAGTTGCGTGGCGGAAAGTTCCTCTGAGAGGAAAGCCCAGCCAGCAAGGGCGCCGAAGACTGCTTCCATGGCAAGAAGCACGGCGGCGTGAGCTGGAGGCGCATCCTGCTGGGCGATGATCTGAAGCAGAAATGCAGCGCCGACTGCGAGGACACCACTGAAGAGAAACTCAGGCCAGAGCAGCAGCACGGCGGCGAGTTCCGGCTGTTCCCACGGAATGGCCACTCCGAGCGTCACGACGCCCGCAAATGCGGTCTGGTAGACCGCAATGCGGACGGGATCACACCGAAGGGCGAGCCAGCCGATGATGAGTACCTGAGTGGCCCACGCGATGGACCCGAGCAGCACGAGAAGGTCGCCGGGATTGAGCGTGGGTTGGCCATGCACGCTCAGCAGGTAGAGACCGGCCGTCGCGACGGCCACGGCCGACCATGTGGTCCAACGGACGAAGTAACCGACGACGAGTCCCAGCAGTGGCACGAAGACGACGTACAGCCCCGTGATGAACCCCGCGATACCTGCGGTCGTGTGTACGAGGCCAGCCTGCTGCAGTACTGCTCCGAAGCACATCGCCAGGCCAGCTCCGGTCAGGGCGAGCAGCAACTTCCCTCGTGAAGTCCGCTTCATGGTCGCAGGTTGCAGTCGCCGCGCAACCAGCAGCAGCGGCAGCATCGAGACCATGCCCAGGAGCAGTCGAACCGCGGTAAACGTCATCGGGCCGATCGTCTCCATCGCGGTGCGTTGGATGACGAATCCAACGCCCCAGATGATGGCGACCAGCATGAGCAGGGCGTCGGCTCGGAGGACTCGCATGGTCGGCAGCGTAGCAGGGTGGTCGTACGATTCGCAGCGCATCATGTTGGTGAGCGAGTACCCTCCTGCCGATGCCGACGTTTGAAATCGCAGCGATCTCACTGCCGGTCTGGGAGGTCCTTGCGCTGATTGCCATCGGTCTGCTCGCGGGACTGCTCGGAGGTCTGCTCGGTATCGGCGGTGGAATCGTGATGATCCCCGCCATCTCGCTCCTGCTCGATCGCGACATCCATCTGGCGCAGGCCGCTTCGATGAATGTCATCTTCTTCGTTGCCGCCCCGGCGGCGATCCGTCATTGGCGGGCTGGTGGCATCAACCCGGCTGTCGTCAAACGCATCCTGCCGTTTGCGATGATCTTCGTGGTCCTGGGCGTCACGGCGAGCATCTGGATTCCCAATGCGGATCTCAGCCTGATCTTCGGGCTCTTCCTCATCTACGTGCTGTACGAAAACGTCCGACGCCTGCTCCGTGATCGTCAAGGGCTGCCGGAGTCTGCGCATGAGCCTCGTGTGACCTGGCTGCGTGGTGGCGTCGTGGGGTCGAGCGCAGGCTTCGGGGCGGGGCTTCTGGGGATTGGAGGCGGGCTCATTACAGTTCCGGTGACCCAACTGGTGTGCCGATGTCCGCTCCGGGAGTGCATCGCGTGTTCGTCCACCGTCATGTGCCTCACTTCGGTGGTCGGCGCTGTGTACAAGGACGCCACACTTGCTGAAGTGCCCGGCATTGGTGCCGACGTGCACTGGTACACGCCGCTGGGGATCTCCATCTGGTTGATTCCCACGTGTCTGATCGGCAGTTGGTTCGGTGCCCGCCTGACGCACGTGCTCCCCCTGAAGGTCGTGCGGTCAGTCTTCATCCTCATCGTGGCGGTGTCGGCTGCCAAGATGCTCTTCTGACTCAGGGTGCGTTTGCTCGCATGAGGTCAACTACGACCGGGAGATGATCGGAAGCGCGTCCCGCATCGGTGCGGACCAGACGGTGCGGAGCGAGGTCGCTTTCGGGGAGATCGAGCGTATCGAGGACGAATCCCCTCGCCGCGGTGAGGCTACTTCCTGAGATGACAATGAAGTCGAGCCGCCCCGGCGCGTAGGCCTGGCCGGCTTCCTGCCATGTCTGCATGCCGCTGCCATCGGGTTGCCAGGTGTCGACGACGTGCAGGTCCGCAGGTGAATCGTCCGCTGCGATGAGGCCCTCTCCCTTCGCGATCAGCAGATCGAGCGGCAGCGTACCGCCGACGAGATTGAGGTCGCCTCCGACAATGAGGCCATGTACATCCGATGCCGCCTCTGCCTCCGCAACGGCTCTGCGTATGGCAAGCACCTCGCCGATTCGCTTCAAGTCCTCCGGGCCGTCAACGACGCCGCAGCACTTCAGGTGCGCGGATACGGCGAGAACGTCGCCGACTCCGTCGACATCCAGCACGAGCGCGGCCGCTCGAACGTGCCCGCGCGACTCACCGCGGCGTTTGAGACGGTCAAATGCAGGCACGCTTCGGCAGGGGATCCGAGACGCGATGCCACTTCGGATGGTGCCGCCGAGCGGGCCAAGATCGATCGTCCAGTCCGCATCCGGAACTGCTGCGCGGAGCACCTCCAGAATCTCCTCGGCCGACTGGTCGTGTTCGATCTCCTGCATCAGAATGACGTGTGGCTGCAAGGTGGCGAGCAATCGCTGCACCACGGATCGTTGGTGCAGGATGTTGCCGAA
Organism: Phycisphaerales bacterium; assembly: GCA_030749435.1. Classification (GTDB taxonomy): domain Bacteria; phylum Planctomycetota; class Phycisphaerae; order Phycisphaerales; family SM1A02; genus UBA12567. Next base: position 77,516 of record JASMKH010000004.1, on the reverse strand, counting down.
CTCCAGATTCCAGGACACGACACGGACGTGGTGATCGTCCGCGGGACCGAGCAGTCCGCTGATCGGCGTGGGCGCTGGTCGCTGCGCCTTCGTCGCCGCGACCCCCCGAAGCGGTCCTTGTGGGCACCCCGTGACCTTCCACGCCACGGTATCGCCCGCAGTGATGCCGTCCTGAAGCGTCCGAGGGATGGCGATTTCAAATCGATTGGCGGCGGTGGTGGGCGCGAAGGCGAGACCGATGCTGTCCCACGTTGAGGTGCCCTGCTTGGCGGTTGTCACTTCGATACCACCGTGCCGTTGGCCCTGGTCGGGGCTGAACGTAATGACCAGGTCGGTGCCCATGTCTTCTGCGGACGAAATCCGTGTGTCGGCGTTGTTGTCCCAGTCGAGGTGAAGTTCAAGCGGTGCCTCGAGGCCCTGCAGGTTTCCAGGTGGTCCGGCGAGGGTCAGGAGCAGATAGACGTGAGCGGCGGACCCCTCACCGACGATGCCTGCCGCCGCCGGTACTGGTCCCCAATCGTGGAACTGACCGTCGAGGCGGATCGGGTCGGGTTGTGCTGCCAACGCGAGCGTCAATAGGGACTCGATCATCAACGCAGCGTACCGCTGCGGTGGTAGGGTGTGCGTGTCATGACATCAACTTCCGGTCTATGCTCCGATGCCTCTGACGGACTCGCCTTGCGAATCGTGCAGAGCCCAGGGGTCTTGGGGGATCTTCGAATACCTGATCAGGGGGCCGTATTGGGCCGTGCTGCCGACTGCGATGTGGTGTTGGACCACCAGTGGGTCTCACGGCGGCATCTGAAGATCTTCAAAGACGCCGACGGGTGGGCCGTGGAGGATCTGGGCAGCAAGGGCGGTACGCGGGTCGACAGTGTTCTGATCGGCCCGGGCGAGCGGGGCAATCTGTGGGAGGGGTCCATGCTCGAAGTCGGCCCGTGGACGATGCTGGTCGATGACGGCGCTCCGCCCCCCCCGCAGGCGATCGATCGTGCCTTGGCCGACGCATTGTCGGGGGACACGCGGGAGACGATGATTCTGGCAATCGGGGACAGCAGTACCGGAGTCCGCAACGCTGCATGGGAGCGATTCGTGGCCAGGTACGGACGCCTCATCAGCGGGTACGCCAGGCAGTTCGGTGTGCAGGGTCAGGACGTCGATGATGTGGTGCAGGATGTCTTTCTGAGTCTGCACAAACTGAGGGCGGGAGTGCAATACGACTCGTCGGTTGGGCGGTTTCACTCGTACCTGTTCGTGGCAACCCGCAATGCGGTTCGGACGAGAGCGCGGGGGTCATGGTCTCATCATCAGGGGCCGCTTGACGAGTCGACGGCCGAAGTAGCCGAGCCGGATCCCTGCTGGGACTTCGAGTGGGCAGAGAACATGCTGATTCGCGGGCTGGAAGTTCTGCAGCGATCCATGCCGCCATCGCACTATGACGCCTTCGAGCGTCACGGCCGCCGTGGCGAACGGGCAGCGGATGTCGGGGCCGATCTCGGATTGACCTCGGACCACGTTCGGCAGATCAAACACCGCGCCATGATGCAGCTCAGGCAGATCGTTCTATCGTTCGGTGACGGGGCGGACTGAGCGAGGAAGTGAGCGAATCGTCCCGGGTATGATCGGCGATGTGAACGACGATCCTCATCAGGCAGACGGCGATGAGACACTGGGAATGCCACCGAGACCGCTGGATGGTCCCGAGACGTCCAGCGAACAGATGTCGCGGCTCCCCCCCTCGATCGGCCGCTATCGACTGATCGAGACCATCGGATGGGGGGGCATGGGGGTCGTCTATCGAGCAGCACAGGACCGGCCCGCCCGAACCGTGGCGGTGAAGTTGCTGCGTCCGGAGTGCGCCGATCCGATCCGCGCCCGTCGCATGGAGCAGGAGGCGGAGGTGCTCGGTCGGCTGCAGCATCCCGGTATTGCGCAGGTGTTCGACGCGGGGACATGGGACTCCGGCTTCGGTGCCCAGCCGTTCCTGGCGATGGAGTTCATCGACGGCGTGACGCTGGTCGAGTATGCCGGTGCCCATGGATTGGATCGAGAAGCGCGTATCGAACTTGTGATCATGGTGTGTGACGCCGTCCAACACGCGCACGATCGCGGTGTGCTGCACAGGGACCTGAAACCGTCGAACATCCTGGTGACGCAGCAGGGGCACCCGAAGGTGCTCGACTTCGGTGTCGCGACCCTGACGGACCCTGTGGAGGGACTGCGGCAGACGCTCACGGCATCCGGCACACTGATCGGCACAACCGCGTACATGAGTCCCGAGCAGGCCTCAGGGGCTGTCGACGAGATTGACGAGCGCTCGGATGTCTACGCCATTGGTGTCATCGCATACGAGTTGTTGGCCGGTCGCCTGCCACTGGATCTGGGCGGATTGACGCTGGCCGGAATGGTGAAGGTCATCCAGGAGACGCCCCCTCGATCGCTCGGGAGCATCGATTCAGGACTCGGAGGCGACCTTCAAGTGGTGCTTGAGAAGGCGCTGTCGAAGGAGCAAGGCCGCCGGTACGCAAGCCCCCGGGCATTGGCGGATGAACTCCGCCGCGTGCTGGATCACGAACCCATTCAGGCACGGCCAGCGAGCAGCCTGTATCGGACCGGACGATTCGTGCGAAGGCACCGGGTGCTGGTCGGCGCGAGCGCCGCTGTTGTACTCGTGTTGTTGCTCGGCGCCATTGTGTCGACCGTGCTGGCGATTCAGGCGATTGAATCCGAACGAAGTGCCATGCGACGGTTGCAGCAACTTCGGGGGTTGGCAACTTCGATGGTGGTTGACCTGGAAGATCGCATCATGGACGTGCAAGGCGCGACCGAACTGCATGAGTTCACGGTGCAGACAGGGCTGCAGTACCTGGCTGAACTGGAGCAGGAGGCGCTTGCTGATCCGGCACTGCGGCGTGACGCAGCCTACGCCTGGGGGCGGATCGCCGATGTGCAGGGCAATCCCAATCGCGGCAATCTGGGGCGGTTGGACGACGCCCTTGAGTCCTACAGTCAGGGGATCGCCATCGCCGGAGGTGCTGCGTTCCAGGATCTTCGCCGGTCGCTCCTTCTTCGCCGCGCTCAGGTGTTGCTCGCTCTGGGTCGCTTGCAGGATGCCGAGGCCGATCTGGGGGCGGCCGAATCGATACCCAACCACGACGACCTGTTGGCGGGCCTGGAGATGTCGGCCACGCGGGCCCGAGTCGAGGCAGCGCAGGGGCTGCTCAATGAGTCGTTGGAGACCCTTCGTGCGGCGTCAGTTCAGGCCACGGCGATGCCCACGGGCGGCGATATTCGTGCGGCCCGTGTCGTTGGTGATCTCGCCGTATCGCTGCTCGATGCGGGAATCGCCAGCGAAGCGGTTCGCCGTCTCGATGATGCGGAGGCCATGTGGTTGCAGTTGGCAGAGGCGCCGAAGTGGCAGCAAGTGGCTCGAGCGGCCCGTGGGCGGCTCGCCCGGGAGCGTGGGTTGGCGATGGTGGCCCTGGGCCGCTCGGAGGAGGCGGCTGCGATCTTTGAATCGCAGGCGCGGCGGGCCCGGGGCAGGGCATGGAATGACCCTACGAACGAGCGGGCTGCGACCGATCTGGGCGATGCGCTCTCCAGTTATGGTCAGGCACTCTCCGGTCTCTCCGGCCGTCAGGAGGAGGCTGTAGCCCTGCTTCGAGAAGCCGAAGCGGTTTTGGCCGCGGTCGCTTCGACCTCGGAGAGTGTCGAGGTACATCACGCGCTGGCAGGTGTGCGAGGGAAGCTCGTGGATGTCGAGCGGGCCGAGAGTCGGTACGAGGCGGCTTACGAAGTACTGGACCGAGCCGAGCGGGATCTGGCGGCGGCGGCAGCGGGCAAGGATGACCGATCACTTCGCATTGCGATGGCCAGCCTGGCGCTGGATCGAGCGGAACTGATGCGGCACCAGCGGGTGGATCGGCCGCAGGCGCTGGACATCGCTCAGGCCGCGGTGCAGGAACTGGAAGCGGCGTATGAGGAAGGGCTCGGTGGAGGCGAACTCACAGGTCGGCTGATCGCAGGACAACTCGCGCTGCTTCGACTCCAGACGGCCCTAGGTCACTTCGAGCAGGCGATCGCTTCGGGAAGGCGGGCAGTGGTGTTGGCCGACTCGCTGACGCGGCGCGACCCGGGGAACCTGCTCCTGACGCGGACCGCATCAATGGCCCATCGGTACTTGGGTGACGCGCTCTCCGGGGTCGGGAAGACGGACGAAGCCATCGCCGAGATCGATGCCGCGATCGCGTTGATGGAGGCGAGCAGCACGCTCGACCCATCAAGTGATCAGTTGCAGCGAAGCCTGGCCGCGACACACTACCGAGCGGGGTTGATCCTCCGACGCGCCGAGCGGTGGGACGAGGCTCGCGCCGCTTTCGAGGCTTCTGCTGCGATTGACCAGGCGCGGTTGGACCGATCACCCGAGAGCCATCTGGCCATGTCGGATGTCATGAGTGCGGTGGACAAGGTGGCCTCGTGTCAGATGGCGGTTGGTGACATGGACGCGGCCGCCATCTCTGCCCGCCGGTCGGTGTCGCTGGCTGAGCGGATGCTGGAAGGGGCCCCGGACGCCGTGGAGCGGCAGCGGCAGGTGGCCTCGAGCACGCTGCGACTCCTGCAGGCCTGCGTGCGAGGGGGACGGAGCGACGAGGCCAGTGCCGTATTCGATCGCCTCGAGCCTCAACTGACTGCATGGCTGGAGGCCCGGCCCGAGCACGCCGGGTTGCGGCAGTCCCGGGCCTCCATGTGCATGATGCTGGCGACGGCGCGTCTGCCGGAGCTCAAGGACGGCAACGGCGACCCGGCGGCCCGCGCGAGGTTCGCCGCCCTGCTGGACGAGGCCGAAGCAATCCTCACCGCGTCGATTCAAGAGGGATCGGGCGGGGCCCGCGAGGAAGCGGGGCTGAAGCATCTCGAGTCGATGCGGGTGGATGCGGGCCTTGAGTGACCAGTCACGGGGAGGGCCATCGGCCACCCGCTGGTGGCGTTTCAGGGGCGAGATACTGCAATCTGGCCAGCAATCACGGACTTTTTTGTCACGATTTCCGCAGCGGCGCGTACGGGGGGTGAGCGGGTGCGGCTCGCTCGTCCGAGCCCTTGATGGGGTGTGCTTTTCCGGGTCGATCTGAGGCGGCCATGGCGGAGTGCCGGACGATCGTCTTCAGTGGATCCGGTGGGTCATGTTGACGGGGGGCTTTCCGGGGGGCTTTCCGGGGGTCCAGGGGGTGTTCTTTCGGGGAGGGCTCGTGTGGGGGCACCCTGCTGACAGGCGATGGTGCCCCCACGGGGGCATCCCGGGGCGAGTCCTTGGCAGCGGTTCGGCCGATCCATCTCACCTGCATCGCTCCGACCAAATCATGCCAAATCATGCCAGATCAGGCCATCGGCGTCCGATTCAACCGGATCGGCTCTTTGATCGGCGGGCGGCTGCCGGTAGGCTGGGGCCACACTGTGGAGGGGGGCATACGAGGAGATGGCCATGACGATCATGATGCTTGCGGCTGGAGTCTGTGCATGTGGTGCCGGGAGCGTCGGTGAGGCCGCCTTCGCGCCGAGAGCCTCGTGCTGGACGCGTCCCTATCTCGATCGGACGCTGCCCTGTCTGGTCGACCCGAACTGGATTGTTGTCCGATCCAGCAACCTGACGCACGATCTGACCGAGGTCGCGGACGGCCTGGGCCTTGATGTGTCGGGAGCGCGACCCTCGAGCGTCGCAGACTGGTCGTACGTGCCAACGCGGCAACCGCTCTCGGATGCGGAGATTGAAAGGACGGTCCGTACGCTGGCCGCTCACAACAGCGCAGTGTTCGCTTCACCACTGTTTCTCGGTGGCACCGAACTGCTGCCCTGGATTCCCATGCCAGAGTTGATCATTCAAGCCGACGATCCGCAGGCAACGGACGGCATGGTCGTCCTGGACTCGAGTCTGGGAGGGTTCGAGGGCATGGTGCGAGTCGCGATTGACGCCGACACTGCGTTCGACGTACTCGATGCAGCGCGTCTGATGGCCGAGCGGGAGGGCGTTGCATGGGCCCAGCCCAACGCCATCTGGTGGGCCAAACACTTCTATACGCCCAATGACGCGGACTACCCGAGCCAATGGGCGCTCAATCAGTCCAACGACATGGACATGAATGCCCCGGAGTGCTGGGACGTGATGTTCGGGGACTCCAGCATTGCCGTGGCGATACTTGATGACGGGATCGATCAGGATCACCCCGATATCAGCCAGATTCCAGGAGCCGACTTCACTGACGAGAACACAGGCGGGGACCACACGACGACGTGTGACGGGCATGGATCGTGCGTTGGCGGGTGCGTCGCAGCGACGATCGACAATGGAATCGGCGTGACCGGTGTGGCGCCCGGATGCCGGGTCGTGGCGGCGAGAATCTTCAATGCGATCGACTTCTTCGGCTTCTGCCTGGGCTTCATCGAGACGACCGATGCCTGGATCGTCAACGGGATCGGTTGGGCGACCCAGAACGGTGCCCGGGTCACCAACTCGAGTTGGGGTGGCGGTTCGCCGTCCTCATCGGTGACAAGTGCGTTCGAGCAGTCACGACAGGCTGGCGTTGTACATTTCGGCGCCGCGGGGAATGACAGCTCATCCAACATCAGTTACCCGGCGAGTCTGTCGGCCCTGTACGCCGTGTCGGCCATCAACAGCGGCGGCAACCTCGCCTCGTTCAGCACATACGGAAACGGACTCTTCTGCGCGGCACCCGGCGAGGGCATTCTGACGACCGATTGGGCCGGATCCGGCGGGTTCTCCAACGGCAATTACGCGACGGTGGATGGGACGAGTTTCGCCTCTCCGTACGCCGCCGGCGTCGCGGCGTTGGTGCTCTCTGCCGACCCCTCACTTTCGGCCGACGAGGTCGGCGACATCATGGCCGCTACCTGCAAGGATCGTGGCAGTGCTGGATATGACACGAGTTACGGTTGGGGCATCGTTGATGCCGCCGCGGCGGTTGACGCCGCCGATCCCGGCGACGACTGCGTGTGGGACACGAGTGGAAACGGCCAGGTGGACGCAGACGACCTTCTGAACGTCATTGCCCAGTGGGGTGCCTGCCCGGGTTGCAGTTCCGACTTTGATGGTGACGGCGTGGTTGGAGCGGACGATATCCTTGCACTCATCGGTCATTGGGGTCCGTGCGCCTGAGGGAGGAAGCCGCGGGCGCGGATCCCAGAAGTGTGATGACAGGGACGCCCCCGCGTGGACACCTTCACAATCGTGACATTCGTCGTCGTCTTTACGGCGGTGGCGGCATGGGCGAATGATCGGTTTCTACGCCTGCCCAGCGCCATCGGAGTCATGCTTGCCGGAGTGGTTGTTGCCGGGAGCGCGCTTGCCGCGGATGCGTTTGGTTGGATCGACGACACGAAGGCCATCGAACTGGTCAATGCGCTTCACTTCGACACACTGCTCGTAGCGGGCTACGGATCGGGCGCTTCAGGACAGGGCGTGTTGCTGGGTCTGCTGCTGTTTGCGGCAGCCATGCAGATCGAGCCCTCGGCCATGACCAGGCGACTCGGGTTCATCATCTGGCTTGCGACGATTGGAGTCATCCTGACGGCAGTGGGGACGGCGCTTGGCTTTCGCATGTTGCTGAGTTTCGGCGGCTACACCACAAGTTTCCTCAACCTGCTGATCTTCGGGACGGTCCTGGCGCCGACCGACCCGGTCGCCGCCCTCTCCCTGCTTCGGCGCACGTCGGCGCCGGTGCGGGTACGCGAGGTTATCGCGGGGGAATCGCTCTTCAATGATGGGGTCTCCATCATTCTCTTTCTCTTCGTTCTGGCGATTGCGACCGGTGGGACCCACTCGCCATTTGAGGGACGCTGGTTGCTTGGGTTTGTCGTGGAGACCGGCGGGGCCATCACAATCGGTCTGCTGCTCGGGCTGATCGGTCGCACACTGATCGGAACCGCCCGACAGGCAGCGGTCATTGTGCTGGTCACGCTTGCGATCGTGCTGGTCATTGCAGTGGTGACGCCGCTCCTGTACGTGTCCTGTCCGGTCACATGCGTGGTCGCAGGTCTGGTGATCGGCCGATCCCCGGCGCTCCTGAGCCGTGAAGGGGTGCTTGCGACCGGATTCTGGGGCGTCGTCGAGCAGTCACTGACGGCGATTCTGTTCCTCATGATTGGGCTGGAGTTGCTTGCGGTGGAGCTCTCCTGGAGCGCGGTGGCATGGAGCCTCTCCGTGATTCCAATCCTGCTGGTCGTGCGGTTCCTGGCGCTGGCGATCCCGTGGGGCGTTGTCCGGATGCTCGGGCGGACCACCATTTCGATCGAGGAGATCGCCCTCATGACGTGGTGCGGCCTTCGCGGCGGCGTGTCAATCGCCATGTGTATTGCGCTTCCCGTTTCAATCGTCGTACTCGACGGTGGAACGCCGCTGCGGTCACAGGCGCTCGTGGCAACGATCATCATCGTCATCAGTTCCATCCTGCTGCAGGGCTTGACGGTGGAGCGATTTGCCCGCTGGGTACAGCGGCGAACGGATCGCCGGGCCGCCGCGGCCTCTTGACCCTAGAATCGGCAGCCATGGAACTTCCCGTGGTCGATGTGGACCGGCGACCGACCCGTCAGGACATCGATGAACTGCAACGAGCGGTCGATGGGGAGGTCTGTTTCGATCGCCACCATCGCATGCTGTATGCGACCGACGCCAGCATGTATCAGGTCGAGCCGTTTGGAGTGGTCGTACCCGCTACGACGCAGGACGTGGCAAGAACCGTGGCCTGGTGCAGTCGACACGGTTTGCCGGTGCTTCCCAGAGGTGGCGGTACTTCGCTGGCGGGCCAGACAGTCAACCGGGCAGTTGTTGTCGACTGCTCGAAACACCTCCGCAGCGTTGGTGAGATTGACCTGCACGCGGCCACTGTGCAGGTCGAGCCCGGCGCGGTGCTCGACCGGGTACAGGAACGGGCCGCCGCCGCAGGACTGATGTTCGGGCCGGAAGTGTCAACCTCCACACACGCGACCCTGGGAGGCATGATCTCCAACCGCTCGGCAGGGCTTCACTCGTTGCGGTGGGGCATGACCGACGCGCATGTGCAGGCCCTCGACGTCATTCTTGCGGACGGAGCCGAGGTGCGGTTCGAGCGTGGGGCGGCATCCCGCTCCGCTCGAGTCGCGGACTTGACGCAACAAGTGGTCGAGATCGTGAAGCCCCTCGCGAACGAAATCGATGCCAGGTATCCGAAGACACGCCGCAATGTGGGCGGGTACGCCCTGGATCGCGTTCTCGCGGACCTGCGCGGCTGCGAGGAGGACAGCCTGCACGGGATGGATCTCTCAGCCCTTCTGGCAGGGTCCGAGGGGACGCTCGGGTTCATCGTCGGGGCAAGGCTCGGGCTCGTGCCCAAGCCGGCGCGGACGGTGTTGGCCGTGTTGGCGTTTGAGGACGTGCAGGCCGCGCTCCGGATGCTCCCCGACGTGCTGGCCGCCGAGCCAACCGCAGTGGAACTGCTGGATCACACCGTGATTGGCTCGGCCCGCGCGCATGAGACGTATGCATCCCTGACCTCGATGCTTCCCGACCTTCCAGATGGTCAGGCCGGCGCGGTGCTGTACGTCGACTGGTCTGCGACTGACGATCGCGAAGCGGAGAGGCTCGCCCACCGCGTTCGATCGATGCTGGACGTGCCCATGCGCATCTGCCTTGATGAACGCGAGCAGGCGGATCTCTGGAGGCTTCGAAAGGTCGGGCTTGGCCTGATCCTGTCGGGTGAAGGCTCCATGCAGCCGGTCGGCGGTCTTGAGGACTGCGCGGTGCCGCCCGAGCGGCTCGGGGAGTTCCAGCAGGCATTTGACTCCATGCTGGCAAAGCACGGCTGCGCTGCGACCTATTACGCCCACGCGAGTGTCGGTTTGCTGCACATCCGTCCCCGCATCGATCTGGGGTCGCAGGGGGGCAGGGACCTGCTCAAGCAACTCGGCCAGGAGGCGACCCGCCTCGTGAGGCGATTCGGCGGCACCATCAGCGGGGAACATGGCGATGGACGCATCCGCGCGGAAATGGTCAATGCGTTCTACGGGCCGAAACTTGTCGAGGCGTTTCGGAAGATCAAGAACGTCTTTGATCCTGACGGGCGATTCAATCCGGGAATCATCGCATCCGTCCCGCGCATCCCAACCCCCGGAATGACGGACAACCTACGGGTCGGGATCGGCCGGTCGCTGCCCCCGGCGGTGGAACGCGCCACAGCCTTTTCGTGGGACCCCTCGTTGACGGCAGCCGCTGCGGCGTGCAATGGAAACGGGTACTGCCGGCGCACTTCCGGGGGCGCCATGTGCCCCTCCTACAGGGCAACGCTCGATGAACGCCACTCAACCCGAGGGCGGGGCAATGCGTTGCGGCTTGCGATGACGGGGCAGTTGGGACCGAGTGGTGATGCTGCGTGGAACGACCCCGAGACCATGGCCACGCTGGATCTCTGCCTTGGCTGCAAGGCATGCCGGTATGAGTGCCCGGCCGCCGTCGACATGGCCGCCCTCAAGTCCGAGTACCTCGCGCAGTCCTATCGCTCGGGGAACGGGCCGTCGCTGCGAACACGGTTGAAGGCCCATGTCCGCAGGATCAACCGGCTGGGGTCGATGCTTCACCCGATGTCCACGCTGCTCGTCCAGCGTGGTCCGACCTCGTGGATCCTCAAGAAGATGCTGGGCGTAGCGGCCGATCGAACCCTGCCCGGATTCGGCAGGTCGCTCGGAACGTGGCACGCGAAGCGGACCGACGTGAACGCCGGCGCGCCCGTCGTGCTGCTGTATCCGGACTGCTTCACGATGTGGTCCGAGCCGGGCATCGGACACGACGCGATTCGACTGTTGGAGGCGTTTGGATATCGCGTCGTGATTCCAGATGTCGGGTGCTGCGGTCGGACGCTCATCAGCGCGGGCTTGCTCGATCAGGCATCCCGAACCATCGGCGCCTCCGCTGCGGCACTCGCTGCCGCTGTGTCAAGGAACGATGCGGTTGCCGTCGTGGCCGTCGAACCCAGTTGCGCTACGGCGCTGCAACAGGAGTGGGTGGAACTTCGCACATCGATGAGGCGTGACCAAATGGGTACGCTTGCGCGCATGGCGGACACGGTGGAAGGATTCATCGCGTCCAACTGGGAGACCCACCCGATGCGGCCGACGTTTCGCGAGCACACGGAGGCCATCGCCATCCATCAGCACTGTCATCAGAAGCACCGCTCGGAACTCACAGCGGAGTTTCTGCGTCGGTGCGGCTGGCCTGAAGCAACCATGCATGACACGGGCTGCTGTGGAATGGCGGGGGCATTCGGCTACGAGGCCCGGCATGGCGATCTCTCCCGCGCCATTGCCCAGCAGTCGCTGACCGCGCTGGTCGAGGCTGGAACCACAATCGCCGCTGGCGGCACCTCGTGTCGCCACCAACTGGCAGATGCCATGAGTCGCTCGAGTACGCATCCTCTGTCCCTCGCAACTCGTGCCCTGGCGGGCCGCTGAGCGGACCCCGAGAATCGGTGTTCCTTGGAGTTCGGCCTGTTGAGGTGGAGCGGCTATGCTCTGCCCATGTCCTCCAGACCACTTCCGATGCGGGGCCCCGGGCGCTTGCTGGGGTGGTGCGTGGTGGTACTCGGCCTCGCTGCCGGGTGCTCGTCGGTCCCGGGGACCGGTCGCCAACGCGTGAACTTCATGCCCAGCGGGCAGATGAATCGACTGGGGGAAGAGACCTTTGACACGCTGTTGGCTTCGAAGACAACCCTCGATACGGGCCCGGCGGCAGCGATGGTCAGGCGAGTCGGCAGCCGCGTCGTTGAGTCGGCTCGCACGCTGTATCCCGACGGCGACCTTCCGTCGCATTGGGAGATTGTGCTCATCGATGATGAGACGCCGAACGCCTTCGCGCTTCCCGGCGGACGAATCGGTGTTCACACCGGGATGGTCGATCTTGCTGGCGGCGAAGACGGGCTCGGGATCGTCCTGGGTCACGAGGTCGGCCATGTACTTGCGGCCCACTCCGCGGAGCGGATGAGCCACGGTCTTCTCATCGTTGGCGGTCTGGCCATTGGCTCCACAGCGCTTGAGGACGAGGATGAAGCGACTCGGGCGAGGATCATCGGGGCACTCGGGGCTGGCGCCACGATCGGGATCACACTGCCCTACAGCAGGCTGCACGAAACGGAGGCCGATGAGCTGGGCCTGATGATTGCGGCGAATGCGGGATTCGATCCGCGGCAGGCGATTCCCTTGTGGCAGCGGATGGCCCGGCAGGGTGGTCAGCGAATGGAGTTTCTCTCGACACACCCCGTACCGCAAACCAGAATCGAGGAGTTCAAGCGTCTCATGCCCAAGGCCATCGCGCTCTACGAGCAGTCCAGAACTCGCTGATCGCATCCCGGGGTCGTGAGCGGGATCAGGTAGGCGCCTTCGCCTCGCCCCCCTCGCCGGTCAACTTCATGCGGGCAAGGTCCTCGGGCGTATGGGTGCCGCCGAGATTGACCAACGCGACACCGCCCACGATCATCGCAATTCCAAGGATCTTCACCCAGGGCATGGTGTCTCCGAACATCATCACACCGATGACGGCTACGGCCGCCGTTCCGACCCCTGCCCAGATGGCGTAGACAACACCGATCTGGAGAAACTCCAGCGACTTGATCATCGCCAGAAAGCACAGGATGTAGAACACGGCCATCAGAACCGACGGCCACAGCCGGGACAGGCCATCGGACAGTTTCATGCAGGTTGCTGCAGCGACTTCAAACCCGATTGCCAACGCCAGAAAGACCCATCCCATCATGTCGCATCCTCGTCTGCCGGTGAATGCGCCGATGGTAGTCGGGATCGCGTTGAATCAGAGCGGTGGGGGTCCTGGGCCGCCTCCAGGCGGAGGGCCGCCGCGAGGTCCATGTCCGCCGCCAGGCGGAGGGCCGCCGCGAGGTCCATCGCCGCGCGGAGGGTGTCGCCGCGGGCCATCCTGAGGAGGCGAGAATCCCTGCTCGAGCAGCCATGCTCGCATTGCTTCGCGTTCCTCTGGTTCCAGTTCACCGTTCGCGTCGAGGTCGAATTGGCGGCGCAACTCTTCACGACGCACCGCCCGCTTGTCACGGCGCTGCTCCATAAGTCGATGGGCCTCGCGCCACTCCACGTCGTCCAGCGCTCCGTCGCCGTCAGCGTCGAACTTCTGAACCAGGAGGTGCGGATCGCCGGGGCGTTCGCCCCTGCCACCGTGGAGTCGCCGTCCGAGATCGTGCCGTTGTTGCGGCGTCAGCAAATCAACAAACCGGCCGAAGTGTCCGGCCGCCAGCTCGCGGCGACTCGCGATCAGTTCCGACTCCCTGGCCATGAGTTGCTCAAGGGCGGCGGTATCAACGGATTCGGAGGCGAGCGCATCGCGGATGGCCTGCCGGACCTCCCGCAGTTCCTCACCCACCACGCCAGCCTCGCCACGGAAACTGTCTCTGAGTTCTCCAAATCGCTCCGCCTGCCGATCGTCAAGACGCAGTTCATGCGCGACCCGAGCAAGTTCCGCCATGGCGTTTCGCTTGGCCGGTTGCCGGAGCGCACCGATCAGAAAGAACACGTTGAATATGAGTGACAGAATGAGCAGGACGAGCAACAGGCGGGACTTCATCGATCGTCCTCCCCCTCGCCAAAGGTGACGGCCAGAAACGAGCCGTCACCACTCTCATCCTCGCTGAGTCCAAACGTGGCGATCGCGAGGGCTTGCTCCATCGATCGCTCGGATGCGGTCTCGCTGCCGAGTTGCCATCCGGCGATGGCCAGCAGGATGCAGGCCGCTGCGGCCAGCGCCCAACCACCGATCCTGGCCAGTACGGTCGGTGGATCGGGCATCAGGCCGGTGAGGCGGACCATCAGGTCGGGGTCCAGGTCTGCGTCCAGTTCCAGCCCGCCGACCCGCATGTCGACCACTGCGTGTCGCCATGCCGGGTCAGCCGCCAGCAGCGACTCAACCTCCTCGTGCTCGGTAGGCGACTCGACCCACGCCGCAAGATCTGCCCTCGAGGGGGTCTCAGGCGGGTCAGACCATTGCCAGCCCCCGCTGCGGAGGGTCTGTTCCAGATCGGTCAGATTGGGGTCCTGCTCGTTCATGGGCGGTCGTCCAGTTCTACGTTGTCTCTGGGGGAGCCATCCCCCACCCCGTGCTCGCTGAAGTGGCGTCTCAGCCGTTCCATTGCCTTGTGTTTGCTGCTCCGAATGGTCTGCGCCTTGACGCCCAGGGCGGCAGCCACTTCGGATACCTCCATTCCATCCTCAAAGAGCATGGTCAGGATGAGCCGCTGGCGGGCGGTGAGGAGATGGGTGGGGATGACCGGCCCGGTCGGGGCGGCCCGATCCGTGTCCTGAACCGCCCCATGCGCCTCGTCAAGAGGCCTCAGATCGTGGCCTTTCCGCCGCAGGGCGTCGATGGCCACGCTGCGTGCAATGAGCGTGATCCAGGTCGAAACGCTCGATCGACTCGGGTCGTATCGCCGCAGCAGCCGCCGGTCGTTGCGGAGGATCTTGATGTAGACGGCCTGAACGAGATCATCCACCTCTTCGCCCGCCGGCGTTCGGCCGGAGGGGCACACCCTGCGGATCGACGCGACCACCAGCCGTACCGTCTGATCACAGAAGGCCCGCCAGGCGTCGGCGTCCCCCCGGACACAGGCGTCGAAGTCGAGATCCACGCGGGGGTCCTTATCTGAGGCGTTGCAGGCGGGATCGGCTACCAGGCCCTACGTTGCCCGGAGGCACCATATCCTTCACGGATTCGGGGATGTTGCAATCAACCGTTTCGTATCGGATGGCGGGCGGAATCGAGCCGCCCCAGTCCCCAGCGGAGGAGTATCGGACATGTGGCGAGCAGGATCAGTCTTTGGTGCGGCCCTGGCCGCAATGCTGATGATCGACGGTGGCGTGCTGGCACAGCCGGGCCCGCAGCCTCGCCCGGATGGTGGCGACTCGGCGCAGGGTGAAAAAGATCGAGGAGGTCGCGGGCACCGAGACGGCCGTGAGGGCCGAGGCCGACGAGGCCCTGGAGGCCGCTGGGGCGCCCCGGAGCAGGGCCTGCTTGGTGGTCCGATGGGGCGGGTTTCGGATTTGATCTTCCGGCCGGACTTCCTCACGAGAGATGTGCTCGTTGTGAACGAGATCCTCGAGCTCGATGGCGAGCAGTACGACATCATCGAAATGCTGCTTGAGGACTACGACGAGACCTTCAGGATGGCGGTCGAGGAAACGCGAGCGGTAATGGCGGATCTGGGCGATTCCTCGGGTGTCGCAGACCTTGAGGCCGAACGCGTCGACGACCTGCGATCGCGTATGGACGAGATGCGATCAGAGATGCGAGCTGCGCGAGAGGCCGCTCGATCAGAGGCCAGTGAGGATGAATCAGAAGCCGCCAACGAGGATGAACGTCGCGTCCGCGAGGAAGCGCGAGCTGCTCGCCGGGAGGCGATTCGCAGCGAGTTCGGCGAGCGGATGAGCGAAATCCGCAACGCGTTCCGTGAGATCCGCCGCGCCCAACTGCAGTCGCCTGCAATGCAGGACCTCCTGGATGCTCAACTTGAACTGCTCAAACGGTTTGCTCGGGCCCGATCCAGCATGTCCAGCGAGGTCGTTGATGCGGCGCAGAGTGTGCTGACCGAAGCACAGTTGGTTCATTGGCCGACGCTCGAGCGACGCCTTCGCAGACTCAGAGAGCTGCCGCGTGGAAGTCTTCAGGGGGAGCGAACCGACCTGTGGCCCATCGTCGAGGCGACGTTGCCAGCCGTCGACGAGACGCATCATCAAGCCGTGCTCGACGTGATGAGTTCGTGGGAACTCGATCTGGATGATGCCCTTCGGCGACGTGTGGACTTCGACCAGACCGCAATGATTGCCTCCATCGAAGCGATGCAGACGTCGGACTTTGAGGCCCTGCTCAAGATCGCCGAGCAACGCAAGGTCCGGAACGAGACCGCTCGCGATGTGACGGACCTGGCGATCGACTCGATCACCCTGCAGTTGGAGGGTGAACTTGGGGCGGACTTCCGGAAGCGGGCGCTGGCTGCCGGATACGACCGGATCTACCGATCCAATCGGGCTGTGCGTGTGATCAAGGCGGCCCTTGAACTGGAGGGCCTCGACGAAGAAACGCTGACAGCCATCGCTGTTCTGCTCGAAGATTGCACAGTTGCATGTGGCGAGTTGAATGAAGAGATTCTGAACATCGTCAGGACCCACGAGGAGCCTCGGGAGATGCGATTCGTTCGAAGAATGCTCGAACGAGAAACCGGCGTGGAGACGAGTCGGGAGGATCAGGACCCCATCGGCGCCGCGTTCGAGAAGCGTGGTGCGCTTGAGCAGGAGTACCTCGATCGACTCAAGGAACTCCTCGGCGAAACGCAGTTCAACGCGTTGCCGGGGGCTGTGCGGCGCGACCGCAGAGGTGACCGCGGGGGCTGGGGCCGAGGTGGCCCGGGTGGCGAAGATCGCGAGGCCCGCCGAGCCGAGTTCATGCAGCGATTTGATGAAAACGGTGACGGTGAGATTGACGAAGCGGAGCGAGACAAGATCCGGAACTTCTTCCGTGAGATGCGGTACGAAGGCGGCTTCGGCGCTCATGGGGGCGGTCCGCCCCGTGGAGGCGGTGACAGGCCGGGTCCGAACGGGTAGCACGCTCGCTCAGGCGGGGACCTCCTGTCATGCCACCGCTGTTTGGCGCCCCATGGAATCAACCGTATGGTTGAAGCAATGTGGTCACTCGCAGTTGCGCTGACGACGTCTCTCCACGGGGCGCCGACGCTCTCGGCATCGCTCCAGCAAGCGGTGACGCCGGTGACCGTGGTTTTTCGCGAGGGGGACCTCGAGCAGGAAGTCACCCTTGATCAGATCTCGTCCATCCAGGATGGGTTGACGATCGAGGTGGCCGGTGAAGGCCCCCCGCGGCCTGCTCAATTCTCCCCACGCCGATTCTGGCGGGGTGATGTCAACGATGGACTGCTCTTTCTCGTGAGTTCGCCCGAGGGCGTGCGTGGATGGGTGCGACGGCAGGGCCGCTTCCACAGCGTTGTCGCCGGCGGGGATCGGTTGCTGCAGGGCGCCCAGGCGACGGCCGTGGAGGACCGCAGGCCGTGCGGAGGGCGACCACCACGTGAAGTGCCCGCACCACGCACGGCTACGGAGCGTCGAACGGAGCGGGGCCAGCCGCAACGCGCATGCCGACAGATCCGAATCGCTTTCGATACGGACTGGGAGTTCACCAACGACGTGTTCGGAGGCGATCCCGATGCCGCTGCAGCCTACGTGCTTGAATTGGCGGCTGCAGTGTCCGTGATCTACGCAGCGGATCTCGACGTCACGCTCCAGATCTCCTACATTCGAACGTGGTCGGACCCGTCTGATCCGTACGATCCGACCGAGGTCGACGACGACCTGCTCGATCAGTTCAGGGCCGAGTGGATAGCGAACGCGCCGGAATCGGACCGGCATGTGGCGCACCTGATGTCGGGGTCCCACGCGCCCGCCAGTTCGGGCCTGGCGTGGCGGAGTTCCACATGCCAGTCGCATGGCTATTCCTACTCATCCGGAATCGATGGAAGCTTCGCCAACCCGCCACCAGCACATTCCTGGAACATCTGGGACCTTCTTGTCGTCTCTCATGAAGTGGGGCACAACCTGGGGGCAATGCATACGCATGAGATGAACCCGCCCATTGACGGATGTGGACTGGGCAACTGTGCTAATGCCTGGGGCGGATCCATCATGTCCTACTGCCACACGTGTGCCCCCAACTACTACAGCAACATCTCCATGGAGTTTCACCCCCGGGTTCGATCGGACATCCTCACGCACCTGAGCGCCGTCGAGGGTGTGAGTTGCGACTTCACGGTGACCATCTCGACGGATGTCGACGGGAGCGGCACCGTGGACCTCACCGACCTGATGCTGCTCATCGGTCAGTTTGGCACCTGCCTCGCCTGCGATTGCACCGCAGATGCGGACGGATCGGGCGAGGTGGATGTGTGGGACCTGCTGCAACTGCTCAACGAGTGGGGATAGGGGGTCGATCCGGACCCGCGCAGGGCACTTCGAGCCCCTTGTGAGCCTTCCTTGACTCCATCCGTCTTGCAATCGGTCAGGATTGTGCTCCAATGCGGAGCGGGAGTCTGTGTGGGGTGGAATCGAGGGAGTGCCAAATGACGCGTTTGACAGTACTGGTGGTGGCATCCCTGTGTGGCGCCAGCTCAACCGGTGACACACCCCGGACCCTCGGAGCGCAACCCGGACTGACCGCGGAGTTGCTTCGCCATGCGCTGATGGAGTCCGATGATCAAACGCTCCGCTGCGCCCTGGACTCGGGCCAGATACTCGATTTGGAACGATTCGAGGTGCTGACCGCGGCGGCCGACATTGTGGACGGACGCCGGCCCGGTGAGGCAGTTGACCTCGGCGACCTCCGTTTGTGGCGGGGCCATGTCGCTGGGGAGGATGCGAGCAGCGTGTTCGTTGGTGTGTCGAGATATGGCATCGACGGGTTCGTGCGCGTGGGTTCTGATGTGAGCGTGATTTCGGGACGCCCCGGCCTGCCCCCGATGTGGGGCGCCGCGTTGGTGTCCGGTACCCGCACCACACCTTCATGTGAAGTGAGGCGTGTGGAAGGTGCCGATCCCTACGTTGAATCTGCAGTCGCCGACCGGGGCGATGCGCCGTGCAGAGTCGCCACCCTTGCGATCGACTCCGATTGGGAGTTCACCGACCGGCTCTTCGATGGCGACGCTGGTGCGGCGGCAGCCTACGCCCTGACCCTCGCGGCAGGGGTGAGCGAAATCTTCGAGGAGAACGTCAACGTCCGGCTGGAGGTGCCATTCGTTCGCGTGTGGTCCGAGGACGATGATCCGTATGACCCTTCGAGTGGAATCGACATGCTCGATCAGTTTCGAAACGAGTGGACAGCCAATATGGGCTCGGTCAATCGGACCGTGGCGCACATCCTCTCCGGCCGCACGGACCTCCCCTACGGCGGCGTTGCATGGTTGAGTGTGCTGTGCAATTCCAGTTACGGCTACGGAGTGTCCGGGTATCTCAACGGGTTCTTCCCGCACCCGCTTCAGGACAATCATTCAGACAACTGGGATCTGGTCGTGATGGCTCACGAACTCGGTCACAACTTCGGGACGATGCATACACACGACGGATACTCGCCACCGATCGACAATTGCGGCAACGGTGACTGCTCCGGCGCAGCCGACGGGACAATCATGTCGTACTGCCACATCTGTGACGGTGGAATTGCGAACATCCGCCTGGGGTTCCACGACCGTGTGCAGGGGGTCATCCTCGGCTACCTGGACTCGATTGAGCCTGGGTGTGACCTCATCGCCGTGGGTGGTGGCGCAATTGACGACTGGGCCCATACGCTTGCGGATCAACGGGTGGTCATCGACGTCCTGCTCAATGACGCGGCCTCGGATTGCGATGGCAACTTCGAACCAGTGATCGAGTCGTTTGACGAGGTTTCGGCCGAAGGTGGTGTTGTGAAGCTCGTGGGGGGCGTTGGATTCTGGACCGAGTTGGCATACACACCTGCTGCGGGGTTCAGTGGGCAGGACAGTTTCACCTATACGCTTGTGGAAGGCGGAACGGCCGAGGTCATCGTGAGTGTGGACTGGCTTCGTCCCCCTGACGATGTCGACGGTTTGAGTCCCGGCGCGGCGATCGAGTACTTCGCGCTGGAGTCGCCCCAGGTACTTCCGGATTTCGATGCGCTGTCACCGTACTACGACGACGTGCTGCCACAGATCGGCATTGTGAGCACCGACGGTCCGTTCGCGACCAGCGGCCGCTTCGATGAGGTGGGCGCCGTGGTCACGGGCTACCTTTCAATCCCGGAGACCGGCCTGTACACCTTGTCGATCGAGTCCGATGACGGATCCCGGCTCTCCATCGGCGGCTCGCTGGTGATCGACAATGATGGACTGCACGGCATGGTGGAGCGATTCGGGACGATCGGGCTGATGGCAGGAATGCACGAGATCAGAATCGACTTCTTCGAGAATGGCGGAAACGCCGGACTGATCGCACGATTCCAGGGCCCCGGTATTCAGCGGCAGACTATTCCCAGTTGGGTGTGGTTCCATGGCGAGGCTGCGGAACCCTGCCCCGAGGATGTCAACGGTGACGGAGTCGTCGACGTCGGCGACCTTCTGGCGGTCATCGACTCATGGGGCGACTGCGACAACTGCTCCGCCGATGTCGACGGCTCGGGGAGCGTTGGCGCGGATGATCTGCTGGCAGTGATCGCGCGGTGGAATCAGGTCTGCTGACTCGTTGTTCGAGATCCAGCAGCGTCAGTCGGCGAGCCGCGTGACGGCGCTCTGGGCGATCGATGCGATGATGGCCAGGGCGATGAGCAATGTGATGATGCCGCCGACGAGTACCCAGGGGCCCGGACCGTCCGTGACGAATGACTGAAGGTCCTCCGCGCCCGAGGCTGCGCCTGCTGCCGCGAGCCCGACGATGACCGCGGTGCGTGGCGTCATTCCCACGGCGGCTCCGAGGAGGTGGACGCTCAAACGGACGCCGCACGCAGCGAGTACGAGGTTGGTCAGGGCGAATGGTGAATTGGGGGGAATCCGGATCAAGGTCACGATGCCGAAGGTGCGCCACCAACCTCGGCCGATGAGGGCTTTTCGGATGACGCTCGCGTGCGGGTGCCGCTCAATCGCGTGTTCGACCCGCTGCCGCGCTACGAGACGCGCCGTGAGCCACCCGATCAAGGCGCCGCCGACGAAACCGCCAAGCGCCGCGGTCAGGCCCACGCCGAGGCCGAAGACCCATCCACCGACGACCGCTTGCGCATAGGTCGGGAGCAGACCGAGCCCACTGGTGACCGCGAAGAGAACGGCGAACACGACCGGCGCCAACGTTCCCATCGACATCAGCCATTCCGAGGCCACACTCAGCTTGGCCAGGAGGAGAAACCCGAGCAGGGCCGGACAGATGAGCCAGAGGGCCGCCAGAGCGCCCGCGGGGCCGAGATCGCGGAGGTCCGCTCGCCTGGTGTCGGGATCGGTCATGGTGCGGGATCGCTCGTCATGCCATTGACCCGCTGCCTGAGTTGCTCCGGTGAAACTTCCGCGGTGACGCCTTCCATGCCGTCGTCAAGCCTCGCGGCGACCATGGCGGCCAGGAACAACAGGCCTTCAACCGATGGGTGCAACTGGTCGAACTGGATGTAGGAGGCATCGATGGGCCAGGGTGTCTCGTCAACGGCAAGGCCGCCGCCCCCGCGGAGCGACTCCATGGTTGCGGCCAACGGGAGCAGCGTGACGTTGTCCCGCTCGGAGGCCCACGCGGCGATCTGATCATTGAGCGCCGCCAACGCCTGACTCGATGGCACCTGCGAGGCGGTCAGCATCGCGATCGGTTTGATGTCGGCGGCACTGGACATGTCTGGCAGATCACCGATCAGCAGTGGCACATCGAATCGCTCCAGTTCCCGCAGCCCGTGTTGAAGCAGGGCGAGCCGCGTGGTGACTTCTCCCCGGGACGCCTGAGGCGCCGGGACGTGCCCGTAGGCATACCAGAACAGAAAGTCGATTCCGACGACGACGTCCGGATCTCCTTGGATTGCAGCGGTGACTTCGGCGGCGCCCGTTGTCAACGGCTGGATGAAAAACAAGGCGTCGACATACCGCGATACGTCGGCATGCTCGCTGCCCAGAGATGCGCCGATGGCAGCGGCCAGGTCGAGGTGGCGGTGGTGAATCGGTATGCGCGCTGCAGTGGGGGGCCTCTCGACGACGACACCCCAGCCCGCAGAGGCGCTGGCGCCAATGACGGCAATGTCCACCGGCGGCGTCGAGGATGGGGACGCGATCAGGAGCAGGAGCGCGAAGTTGTTCATGCGTCGGTCACTTTGCGTTTTCGAGATCCCTTCCACAGTTCATACCCAAGGAGCCGCGCATCGACGCTCGCGTGCTTGAAGGGTACTCGGCAACTCGTCCGCAGACCGACGACCTTGGCGAGCTCGAGATTGCCCGTGAAGATCCACCCGGCCCATCCTCCGCATCGCTGCTTGAAGAAATCGCCCATGCGGGCGTAGGTTTCGCGGAGTGCGTCCCCATCCCCCAGCCGCAGACCGTATTCCGGATGCAGGATGACGATCCCGGGCTCTTCCGGGAGCGGTGTGTCGGCGAAGTCGCACACGCTTGACTCAATGAGATGCCCAACGCCCGCCGTCTCGGCGTTCTTCCTGGTGGCCTCGATCGCTGCGGGGTCGATGTCGGTGGCGATGATGGTTGGCTTCGGGCCCTCGCTGCGCCGGGGTCGGCGTGGAGCGACTTCTCGCCTGATCGAGTCGTAGAGACCACGATCGAAGCCAAGCAGGTGTTGAAACCCGAACCGATTGCGAAGCAGACCGGGTGGACGGTGCGTCGCCATCAACGCAGCTTCGATCGCGAGTGTTCCGCTTCCACACATCGGAATGACGATTGGCGCCTCTCCGGTGTAACCCGCTCGCATCAGAATGGCCGCTGCAAGGGTCTCCCGGAGCGGGGCGTGGTGCGGCATCTTGCGGTAACTGCGATCCGAGAGCTTCTCGCCCGAGGTGTCGATCCAGAGCTGCGCGGTCTGGCCATGCCAATGCAGATGAACCACGACGCCTGTCCGGAGCGGGCCCGAGTCCGGACGGCGACCATGAACAGCCCGGATCCGGTCAACGATGGCGTCCTTGAGCCTCAGGTTGGCGAACATCGTGTTGTCGATGGTCGGGTGGTTGATCGTGGACGTGACGCTCAGGTAGCCATTGCTCGGGATGATCGTCTCCCACGGGATCGCGCCTGCCGACTTCGCAAGTTGATCGGGGTGATTGCAGGGGAATGCATCGATGAGGTACAACACGCGCATGGCCACGCGGGACAGCAGGTTGAGCCGAACCGCCTCGTGCAGATTGCCTTGCACTTCCACGCCGGTGCGGTCGCTCGCTGCGATCGAGCGACCGAGCCCTTCGAGTTCCATTGCGAGCATCTCGTGTTGCCCGTGGGCACAGGTCAGTCGCAGCGTCGTTGTTCTGGCAGGGTCCATGTGCGGTGGCTCTGGGTTCGCCAGCCGCTGCGCCTTTGATGACGAGGGGCCGGTCGAGTCGATGAAGGCTCGGAGCGATTCCGGGGGCAGCAGGGAGTATCGCAGGTAGCCAGCGGCAGGGCGACGAATGGACGATCTGTTCATCAACAAGCGGTTGACGATTCCGGGGAAGGACCTCCGCATGATGACCTCAACTGCCAGCGGTCCAGGCGGGCAGCGGGTCAATCGGGTCCAGACTCGGGTGACCATTGTGCTGGACATCGAAGCCTGCGATGCGATGGGGGAGCCGCGGCGACGCCTTCTTCGGAGCAGGCTGGCTCGCAGGGTCGGGAGCGACGGAACGATTCGAGTTGTGTGTGGCCGGCACCGAAGCCAGCGGGACAACATTGCGGAGGCCTGCGAGCGGCTGGCGGCGTTGATTCGAGGTGGGCTGGCCCCCACCAGGGCCCGCCGTTCGACGCAACCAACCAGGGCGAGCAAGCGGCGACGTCTTGAGGCCAAGGGCCGTCAGGGCCAGAAGAAGCAGGTTCGTGGCTGGTCCTGGGATCGCGAGCGATGATGGCGGCCGGATGCTCGATTCGCAGGTTGTTTTGAATGGATTCTCAAGCTCAGTTGCACACCAGAGCGATCGCCCGCATACTCGGTGGATAGAGGGAACGGACTGCACATGACGATTGCATCATCAATGGCGGGGCTTGGAGTGTTTGTGGCGGCCGGGGCACTCTGCGCCGACCCGGTGACGTTTCCGGACATCTTCCGGATGCAGGATCTGGCCGGCTCCGCAGCGGGCATGGCGCATGGCGCATCGGTTGCCGTTTCAGGCAATCTGGCGGCGGTGGGACGACCGGTTGACGCGGGCGGACCCGTTGGAGGGGCTGTTGATGTCTTCGAACGGGTTGCTGGCGAAGCCAGTCTCGATGAGCTTCCCTGGTCATGGAGTTTCCTGTGCCGTTTGGCGCCCGCGACGCCCGCGTTGGGGAGCCGCTTTGGCAGCGCGATCGATATCGACGGATCAACCATCGTGGTCGGCGCCTGGAGTGATGATCGATCGGGGATCAACGCTGGCGCGGCGTGGGTCTTTGAGATTCCATCGAACCCTGCAGGTGTGGTGACATCAGATGTGCTGCTCTCGCCCGCCGGGCATCTGGAAGGCGACTACTTCGGCTGGGATGTGGCGGCGGACGGTGATGTCATCGTCGTTGGCGGATGGGGGGCCGACATCGAGAGTCTCGATGACCACGCAGGCGCGGCGTGGGTCTTTGCAAGGCAACCCGATGGGTCCTACGAGGAGCAGGCGAAACTGACTGCCGGGCCCCATGTGGAGTCGGGCGCGAGATTCGGATCCGCGGTGTGCGCCTCGGGAGGTCTGATCGTCGTCGGTGAACCCGACAGGTCCGGGGGAGGAGCGGCGTATCTCTTCCAGGCCGATATGGGCGGGTGGCATCTTGCGCAGCAGGTCGCCAACCCGGAGGGCGAGGATGGCGACGAATTCGGCGCAGCCGTTGGGTTGGCCGAGACGTTCGAGACGCACCCTCTGCTCGGCATGGCCGTCGGGGCGCCCGGAGATGGCGAACTCGGCGCTCTGGCCGGTGCTGTCTGGACCTACGAGTTACTTCCGGACGGGTCAGCAGATCTCATGAGCGCGACGAAAGCGCTTTCCTCAAGCGGTGGCCCATGGCATCGCGCAGGCGCCAGTGTCGGCGGCGTGCTGGTTGACATTGTCGGCCACGGCGGGGCGGACGGGGACGGTGATGAGGGTGGAGGAGGTGGTCTGGTGTTCGGGTCGCCGGGTTGGACCGCGCCAAGCGACGGCGAAGCGAGCGGAGCCATTCTGATCACGACGGACGACTCGGAGAATGGCGTTGAGGTCGAACGGCTCGACCTGCCACCTGTCGCCGGCGGCATGGGGGCTTCGCTTGATGTCAGTGTTTCGATCGTCCCGGTCTGGGGGTTCGAGGTGGCCACGGTCATTGTCGGCGACCCGATTCGAGATACGGGGGCCGGCGGCGTCACGTTGATTGACATTCCGCTCGGCGACGATCTGGATTGCGATGGCAACGGCCGATTCGATGCCATGGAACTGCTGCTTGAGCCGGGGCAACATGACTGCGACGCCGATGGGCAGCATGATGCCTGCCAACTCAACTGGGATCCGTGGCTGGATTGCGACGGGGACGGTGTGCTTGACGCATGCCAGTTGAACGCCGGCACCGACTGCGACGGAGACGGTGTGCTTGACGTATGCCAGTTGAACGCCGGCACCGACTGCGACGGGGACGGTGTGCTTGACGTATGCCAGTTGAACGCCGGCACCGACTGCGACGGAGACGGTGTGCTTGACGTGTGCCAAGGTGGCACGCAAGACGACTGCGATGGCAATGGAACCCCGGACGTCTGCGACATTCTGGAGACGCCGTCCCTGGACTGCGACATGAACGGCGCGTTGGACGCGTGCCAACTTGAGAGCGACCCCGAACTGCTCGATTGCGACGCGGATGGTCAACTTGACGTGTGCCAACTGGCCAACGACCCGGAAGCTGACTGCGATGGCAACGGCGTACTCGACGTATGCCAGATTCCTTCCGGTGCCACGGAAGGATCCGATTGGATGGTCCAGCAGTTCCTCAATGGCGTGGACGTCATTGGTCTGGGTGTACGGCTCGTGCCACGTGCCAATGGTCCCCCACACTGGGATCTGTGCACGGTGGGCGCCGGAAGCGTGTGGCTCGATCCTACTGACCACACCCAAATTGCCCTGGGTGACGACGACGCGGCGAGCATCGCCATGCCGTATCCGTTTCCATTCGGTGGGAATGCGTATCAACAGGCCTCGGTCGGCAGCAACGGCTACGTGACATTCGGCATCGACGACACGACCTACGCCGAATCGCTGGCGGCCCAGTTCAGTCTTCCTCGAGTCAGCGCCCTGTTCGATGATCTCGATCCGAGTGTCGGCGGGTCAGTCCTGCACGGCACCGGACCTGCTGGGTCCTTCGTGGTCTCGTGGGTCGACGTCCCCGAGTACCAGGTGACCGGGTCATCAAACACGCTGCAGTTGGTGCTGCACCCCGACGGTGTCATTGAGATGTCGTGGCCGTCACTGACAGCGCACTCAGGCATCGCAGGGCCTTCATTCGGTGGCGGCATTCCAGAGCCCTTTGCACAAACCGACCTCTCGAACGCCTTTGACTGCGTGGCGCGGCCGGTCGCACCGATCGGTGACTGCAACAACAACGGCGTTCCGGATGTGTGCGAGGCAGTTCCGGTGGGCGATCCGTTCTGGGCCACGGAGCACTACCTGGGTGACTTCGATCTCGGCTACCAACAGGTGTCATTCACACCGTCCGGCGGTTCCGAGCCGCCTGTGTGGCAGGTGTGCTCCCAGCCCGTGTCGGGGCTGCCGTACGACACGATCGGCGGCCAGGTTGTTCCGCTGGGCGATGACGACGCACAACTGGTGCCGCTCGGGTTCTCCTTCTCGTTCGGCGGGAGCGTCTGGAACGACGTTTTTGTCAACAGCAACGGCAACCTGACCTTCGGGACCGCCGACTATTCGTACGGATTCACACCTTGGTCGCACTTCATTCACAGCCGGATCAGCGGGTTGTTCTCGGATCTCCGACCCGACCTGGCAGGAGCGGTCACCGTCGACTGGCCAACGCTAGGTCTCTTTGTCGTGACGTGGGAGGATGTGCCGTTCTGGGAGCCGGACATCGGCGATGCTGACTTCCAGATTGTCCTGCACCAATCCGGGCAGATCGAGATGGCCTGGCTCAACATCACCCCCCCCGAGTGCCTGGTTGGCCTCTCGGACGGCATGTACGTACCGAGCGGCTTTGCCGAGACCGACCTGTCGGCGACGGGGTCGTCATGCCAACTGGTGCAGCCATTCAATGACTGTGACGGAGACGGCGTCCACGACGGCATACAGATTGCACTCGGATGCGAGTACGACTACGAGGGCGATGGAATCCTCGACATCTGTCAGGGCTCCATCGGGGCTCTGACGGGCGCGTGCGCTACCGAGGTCACCGGCGACGGTTTGGTGGATGTGCGAGACCTGTTGGCCGTCCTCATGGCCTGGGGCGACGTCAAGCCGCAGGGCCAGAACCGACGATGCGACTTCGGTCCCGGGAAGGGAGACTTCCGAGTCGATCTGTTCGACCTGATGGAGGTGATCGCAGAGATGCACTCGGGCTGCGACGGTCAGCCGTAGCGTTTGACCGATTCTTCGATGATCCTGTATGCATCGACTCGGTCGTGCCAGCCGTAGGTGTCTGCAAACTTGCCTTCCAACTCCTTGTAGATGTGGAAGAAGTAGTCGATCTCTCGAAGCGTGTGACGGGGGACGTTCTGCAGCCCGTGGAACTCCTCTTTCCGCGGGTCCGTCGTCGGGACCGCCAGTATCTTGTGGTCCAGCCCCTTGTCGTCCTTCATCTCAAGGACCCCGAGTGGACGGACCTCGATGAGGGCGCCGGTGAAACAGTGGCCGTCGAGCAATACCAGAATGTCCAGCGGATCGCCGTCCTCGGCCAGGGTGCGAGGAATGAACCCATAGGCGCCTGGATAGTGGACGGGGCTGAACAGGGTGCGGTCGAGTTTGAAGACGTTGAGCGCCTTGTCGTACTCGTACTTGTTGGAGCTCCCCGGCGGAATCTCGATGACGGCGTTGATGACGCTGGGGGGCTCCGGTCCGACGGGAAGCGTCAGGAAGTTGACGGTCATTGTTGGTCCCTTCGTCCAATGGATCGCCTCGTGGGATCGTGCCGCAGGGCGGATGATGGTCCATACAACATCAGGAATCAAGCACTCTGGTCAGGACACCGCACGCTTGCTCAATGTCGCTTCGATCGGCGGCCAGACTGGTCACCAGCCGAACTGTTCGCGGCCCGGTGTCCAGGCACCTCACGCCGGCTTCCGCAAGTGCTGCGACCACCGCATCGGCATCGGCGTTGACGTCGAAGTACACGATATTTGTCTCAACGCCATCTGGGTCAATGTCACACTCGGAGCAGGTGGCGAGCGTTTCAGCGAGCATCTTCGCGTGTGCGTGGTCATCGCTGAGACGATCACGATGGTGATCGATGGCATGGAGCGCTGCTGCGGCGAGCATCCCACTCTGACGCATGGTTCCACCCAACATCTTCCTCGCCCGGCTCGCGCGGTCGATCGTGGCCCGATCACCACAGACGATCGATCCCACGGGGCACCCGAGGCCCTTTGAGAAGCATGCAGAAACGGTGTCAAAGTGCTGGGCGTAGTCCGCCGGCGAAACACCCGTCGCAGCGCATGCATTCCAGATGCGAGCGCCGTCGAGGTGGCATCGCAGGCCGTGTTGTCTGGCTTCGTCTGTGATCGATTGCAGGCGATCGACCGACCAGACGGCGCCGCCGCCACGGTTCTGGGTGTTCTCGACCGACAGCAGCCGCGAGCGAGCGAAGTGGTGGTCGTTCATGCGAATGGCGGCCGTGACATCGGCAGCGTCGAACTGCCCCCGAGGTCCACGCAACAGCGCGATCGAGCACCCGGAAATCGCGGCCCAGGCGCCAGCCTCATAGAGGTAGATGTGACTGTGCTCGTGGCAGATGATTTCGTCACCGGGCGACGTGAGGCTCTTGATGGCGGCCTGATTCGCCATCGATCCGGTCGGCACGAAGCAGGCCGCTTCCTTTCCGAAGAGTTCGGCGCAACGCTTCTGGAGCAGGTTGACGGTGGGATCGTCGCCCAACACGTCATCACCCAGCGGCGCCTCCATCATGGCTTGTTTCATGGCGAGGGTGGGCTGGGTCACGGTGTCGCTTCGGAGGTCAATCGGGAGTGCCATGGCTGACAATGGTAGTGCGAGCCGCGGGCTGGTTCTGGTATACCTCTCACGTATGAAGACTACCTACGCGCCGCGAATGGGATTTGGACTAGGCAGCCGCCTCTCGTTCATGATGTTTCTGCAGTACGCGATCTGGGGGGCGTGGCTGCCGATCCTCTATCCGTTCCTGCTTGGGTATCGAGGCTTCTCGCTGACGCAAACAGGTCTGTGTTTCTCGGCGGGGGCCGTTGGCGCGATCTTCGGCCCGTTCATCGCCGGGCAACTTGCCGACCGCATGATGTCAACGGAGAAGCTGCTTGGAATCAGCCATCTCATCGGGGGCGTGCTGGTGTTCCTGATGGGCATGGAGGACTCATTCACCGCCTTCCTGATCCTGTCCGCAATCTACGGTTTCGTCTATGCGCCGACGATTGCCCTGACGAACTCGTTGGCGTTTCACCACATGCCGGACCGCGACCGGGATTTCGGGTTTGTCCGGCTCTGGGGGACGGTCGGGTGGATTGTCGCCGGGATCATCGTCGGGCAGTATCTGCTTCGGGCGGCGACGCCGGCGGATGGAACGCTCGAAGAGATCAAAGCTGCGCAGGACGCCGGTCGGGTCTTTGCTTTCAATCTGAGCGCCGTGATCGGCCTCTTCATGGGATTCTTCTGCTTCACGCTGCCGCACACGCCGCCAGCGAGGAATGAAGGGCAGAAGCTCGCCTGGGCCGAGGCGATCGGGGAAATCAGCGTCCAGCCGTTGATCACACTCTTCCTGATCGCAGTGCCGGTGAGCATGATTCACCAGTTCTACTTTGTGTTCACCAGCGAGTTCGTGACCGGCATCCAGAACGCGGCCGGAAGCAACGCCGCCGACTCGTTCGCCAGCGGCGTCAATCAGGTACTGGGCGTGGGAGGTGGCGGCTTGATGACGCTCGGCCAGTGGAGCGAGATCGCCGTGCTGGCGCTCATGCCCCTGCTCGCCAAGAGCCTGTCCCGGAAGACGCTGCTTGGCATCGGGCTCGTTGCGTACGCCGCGAGAATGGCGATCTTCGCCTACGCCCCGGGCCTCGTGCCCGTACTCGTCGGCGTCGCCCTCCATGGCCTCTGCTTCGGCTGCTTCATCTTCGTGGCGTTCATGGTGGTGGACGAGAACACCACCAGGGATGTCCGCGCCTCGGCGCAGAATCTCTTCAATCTGGTGATTGTCGGCATCGGCATCATTGTCGGGAGTTGGTTTGCGACCGGTGTGGTCGGCGGCTGGGCATCATCGGAGTCGGGAATGGACTTTGTACGGCTCTTCTCAGTTCCGATGTGGATGGCCATCGCCTGCTTTGTGCTGCTGCTGATCTTCTACCCATCCAAGGGACGCGGCGCAGCGACGGCTGCGTGACTCAGCCCACTGGATCGACGCTGCGGTAGGCCTCGATGAGGGCCACTTCGCCGTCTTTGCCGCTGATGCTCTTGCCGTGTTCCATGCCGATGATGGCATCGCAGCCCTTCTCGTGCATGTGCTTGAAGACGTTGGTGTAGTTGATCTCGCCCGTCCCAGGTTCCTTGCGCCCCGGATTGTCACCCACTTGGAAGTAGGGAATGTGGTGCCAGGCCGCATTCATGTGCTCAATCAGATTGCCCTCGCTCGCCTGCTGGTGGTAGAGATCCTGCAGGATCTTGCACGAGGGCGAGTCCACGGCGTCCATGATCTTGATCGACTGCGGCGTGTACTGCAGGAACTGTCCATGGTGATCTCGCCAGTTGAGCGGTTCACAGACCATCACCAGACCATGGGGTTCCAACACATCCGCAGCTTGTTTGAGGGCCTCAACGACATTGGCCGTCTGAACTGCCTCAGGGATCCCCTCTGCGACCATTCCTGGCACGACAGTCATCCAGGTTGCATTCACGCGTTGAGCGATCTCGACAGCGTCACGAGCATTCTGGACAAAGCGATCGCGTTCGTCTGGGGTCCCGGTGGTCAGGCTTGGACGCCAGGCGCCGTCCATGTTCATGACAAAGACGCCCATTCGCATGTTGTGCCGTTCCAGGGCACGGGCGATGCGACGCTGTTCCAGCTCCTCTCGGTCCCGCATGCCGTTGTCTTCGAGTGATCGAAAGCCGGCTTCGGCCATGAAGTCAATCTGGTCAACGAGGTCCCCGCCTGCGTGGTGGCGAAACATGCCGAAGTGAGGGGCGTAGTCGAGTGTGAAGGTGCCAGCGTGAGGGGAGGTCTTCCTGGGCCAGGGCTCGTGTCCGGGCGGATACTCGGGCGGAAGTTCGAATGGTCGCCCCGGCATGCCAATCGCAGGGCCAGCGACTCCTGCCAGCCCCGCCGCGACGAATGTGCGTCTCTTCATGTGTTGGTCTCCGTCATCCAGAGTGAGTCGTGGGGGCTGTGGTGCCCCGGAATCGGTACAGCCGGTACTTCGAGGTCTCCGAAGACATATGCGGGCGGCGTCAGATCGAGTGACGAGTTCATCGCTTCATCCCATGAGATCGCCTTGCCACTGTAGGCGCTCATCCGACCCATGATCGCAGTAAGCGTCGACTCTGCGATCCTTCTGGCCTCATTGAGCCGCGGTACTTCCCCGCGAATACTGGCATGGAGGTTGCGGTGTTCCTGCACGTATGGATTCACATTCTCGGTCGAGAAGGTCCAACTCGGTCCGCCCTCGAACCGCGCGCGGCCGCTGGAGAGCACGGCGCGACCGAGTGTCCCTTGCACAACCTCTTCGACCCGGCCCGAGGCGCCGTCTGTCTGGCGGCACATGCTCGTGGCATGGATCCCTCCCGGATACTCGTAGTCCACGGCGAAGTGGTCGAAGCAGTGGCCGTATGCCTTGCTGGTTCGACTCTGCCGCCCTCCCATGCCCATGCATCGAACAGGGTGGCCTCCAAGGATCCAATTGACGGCATCCAGATTGTGAACATGTTGCTCGGTGATGTGGTCGCCGCTGAGCCAGGTGAAGTACAACCAGTTGCGAAGTTGCCACTCCATGTCGGACCAGTGGTCCTCCCGGCCGTGGTTCCACAGCCCCCCTTGATTCCAGTAGCACCGCGCTGCGACAGGCTCGCCAATCGCACCGTCTCGGATCCGCTGGACTGCGTCGAGATAGCAGGTCTCGTGTCGCCGCTGCGTGCCCGCCACGATCGACAGTTGCTTCTTGTCGGCGACGTCTGCGGCTGCCATGACAAGCCGCACGCCTGCCGGATCGACGGCCACCGGTTTCTCCATGAACACGTGCTTGTTCTGTCGAACAGCCTCCGCAACCATCATCGGTCGGAAGTGCGGGGGTGTCGCCAACACGACGATGTCAATATCGGGGCGGCTGAGCAGTCTGCGATACGCGTCCCAGCCGGTGTAACAGTCGGCATCGGTGGCGATGACCCGTTCACCCAACTGCTCAAGGTGTGTTCTGCAGTTCGAGAGCCGATCCGGGAACAGATCCGCCAACGCCCCGACCTGTGCCTCTGCCGAAGCCTCGATGGCGTTGAAGAGCGCGCCGGTGCCGCGCCCGCCGCATCCGACCAGTCCGACGGTCAGCCGGTCGACGCCAGCAGCCCATGCGGCTCGCTGAAGCATCGAGCCTGCGGCAACCCCCGCGATGGAGGATCCGATGAATGCTCTGCGGTCCACCTCAGGCGCCAGCCGTGCGAAGCTGGTTCCAGGATGCGACCGACCCGGGGACGGATACCGGCATGGTCGGGAGATCGCCAAGTGCATACTCGACCGGGCCGAGTCGCTCTTCGCTCTCGAGTGCTTCGTCCCACTCGACCGGCCGCCCTGAATACGCGCTCATACGCCCCATGATCGACATGAGGGTACTGGCCATCATCTGATCGACATCGTCGATGCGTGCTCGCTTGCCGCGTATCGCTTCGAAGAGTTCGTCATGCTCAACCTGATACATGTTCGGGTTGGGACCCTCGTACTTCCATGGATACCGGCCCTTGATTCGCTGTTCGGGGCCCCACGAATTCACGTAGCAGGTCCCGTGTGTGCCAATCAGGTACTCGGTGTTGTCATTCCAGCAGTTTGGCATCTGGCGACAGTCGTGGAAGCACCGGGATCCGTCCTCGTAGACGTACATGACCGAGAAGTGGTCATAGATGTTCCCCGATTCCGGCACCTCTCTCATTTGCCGGCCGCCCAGTGCAATGGCTCTGGCAGGAGGGACATCGCCCTTGGCCCAGTTGATCTTGTCGATGGCGTGGCAGGCCTGCTCGGCGATGTGGTCCCCGCTGAGCCATGTGAAGTGCTGCCAGTTGCGAAGTTGCCACTCCATGTCGCTCCAACCATCCTGTCGAGGTTTGGTTCCGAGCGGTGCGGTGAGATAGGTTGAGTGGACGCACGTCACATCGCCGATCGCGCCGTTGTGAATCCGCTCGTAGCAGGCGCGATTCGGCAGGTTGTATCGCCAGCAGAAGCCGCCCATGACGTTGAGCTTCTTCTGTCTGGCAACCTTGGCATCTTCAAGCACCGATCGGACGCCGGTGCCGTCGACGGCCATGGGTTTCTCCATGAACACATGCTTGTCTGCGGCGACCGCAGCCTTGAAGTGTTCAGGTCGAAAGTGCGGTGGGGTCGTCAGGATCACCACGTCGACACCGTCATCGATCACCTTCTGGTAGGCGTCGAAGCCGGTGTGCTGCCGCGACTCGGGAACATCGACGCGGCCTGGGAACTGCCCTTCCAGATGCCCTCGGCTCGATGTGAGCCGATCAGGGAAGGTATCGCCCATGGAGTGCAGCACGACGCCCGGGTCGGCTCGGAGGGACTGAGACGCGGCGCCGGATCCGCGTCCACCGCACCCGATGAGCCCGACCCGCACCGGGCGGTCCGCAGGGATGGTGACGGCCATGGATCCGCGGGGGGCCGTCGTGCAGCCTGTCGCCAACGCACCAACGGTCAGACCGGCGCCCTGCACGAAGCTGCGCCGCGTCCAGATGTCATTCGGCAGGTCGTTCAACATGAGACGCTTCCTCGTTCTTCTGCTGCGGTAGTCCGGTGTCGGAGGCGACTTCTTCGCAGACCACCCGGAATCCGGCAAAGGGCGCATCCGAGAGCCACCAGATGCTCTTTGGAATCTGTGGATCAGTGTCATTCCACTCGGGCCCCGGTTCTTTGCGGACGGCGCACGGGTCGCCGGTGGCGTCCTTGTAGCAGGTGCCCATGAGGACCCACTGGTCCGGTCCATCGACGCACCACTCAGAGACATTGCCACAGAGGTCGTTCAGCCCGTTCGCGTCGGGAGCTCGCGTGCCGATCGCGTGCGTCTTGTTTTCGGCGTTTCCCGATTGCCAGGCATGGTCCAACTGGTTGCTGCTGGTGACGCCCGAAGCGGCGCACAATCGCTTCCACTCCTCAACGGTGGGGAGACGCCACCGCTTCCCGGTCTTGCGGCTCATCCACTCACAAAATGCGGTCGCGCCGCGATGAGAGACGCTCAGCGCCGGATACCCGGCATGCCCCCAGCCCCGATCAGCCATCAGGTACGGCTTGGTCGGCCGTGTCACGGCCTCGGCGGGTTCGTCGCCCCCCTTGGGGACATCGAGTTGATAGACCAACGCGTCGTAGAGGTCCCACGAGATCTCGTCCCGCGAGATCCAGAGTGGGGGTGAATCAGGCGGCGCGGGCATCCGAATCAGTTCGATGGACAGTGCCGTTCCCGCGACCGGCTGGGTACAACGGACCGCATCACCGCGCTCACTGGGGAGTGACGCGGGGCTGGACAATGCGGCTCCAACGATGTACACGAGTGTTTGCATGCGGTTCTCCATACTACTGCCAATCATGATGCTTCAGCTCGGGTGTCATGCAGGTCTCGAGAGACACGAGTTTCAGGCCATCCGAATGGGTTCGCCCGCTCGCGTGGTGTTGTACGCCCCAAACGCGGCGCGAGCGTCGGATGCCGCGCAGGCCGCGTTCGCCAGCATGGCATCGCTGGAGCAGATCCTGAGCGATTGGCGACTTGACAGCGAGGTCATGATGCTTCGCGGCGCGGCTCCCGGCGTATGGATCGCAATCTCGCCACCGCTTGCCGATGCGATTGACCGCTCGCTTGAGATACACGGGTGGACGGGCGGGGCCTTCGATCCAACCTGCGGTCGCATGACGGATGCGTGGCGCAGGCATCGATCATCAGGCGAGATTCCGAAGACGGCCCCATTCTGCTGGACAGGAAGGGGAGTCGAGCGGCTCATGCGACGCGGAGACAGCCTCCGGTTCGCCGATCCGGTGCCGTGGTTGGACTTCGGCGGGATTGGCAAGGGGCTCGCAGCGGATGCGGCGCTTGAGGCGATGCGGACGCGGGGTGTCACCGCGGCGCTGGTGGAGTTGGGCGGAGATCTGGCCGTTGGAGATCCTCCACCGGGGAAGGCTGGATGGACGATTCGGATCTCCGGACGCGCAGACGCGCCGCCGCTGGTACGCGCGAACTGTGGGATAGCGACTTCAGGTGCCGGGGAACAGCACATCGGCAGCGGGGTCGATTTCGTCTCGCACATCGTTG
The DNA here is from genome assembly GCA_030749435.1 of Phycisphaerales bacterium. Taxonomy (GTDB): domain Bacteria; phylum Planctomycetota; class Phycisphaerae; order Phycisphaerales; family SM1A02; genus UBA12567. Next base: position 42,146 of record JASMKH010000004.1, on the reverse strand, counting down.
ACCCACGCACCGGCCAGTGGGTCGGGCCTCACCCGGACGTGACCGTCGTGGCCGATTCGGCCGGAGAGGCCGATGCGCTCGCCTCGGCTGGTTGCGTGCTCGGGGCGAAGGCGCTTCGGCGGCTGCTTGAGCGCCATCACCCCGCTGGACGTTCCGGAGCGGGCCTCAGGTTGCCAGTGGTGCTCGGCGGCTCCTGACGAATCGGGCAATGGGATGTCAGCGTGGCAGCACCGGCGTTTGCCGCAGCTGGGCGGTGGATTGCAGCCCCCGCGGCAGCAGTCCAACCCGCCATGGCGAGGCCTTGATTGATGGACGGGGCGGTCCGATTTGCCCTGCGATGGGCTGCGCCTCCCTCGCCGGGGGAGGGTCCGGTTCGGGGGGATACCCGCGTTCGGGGCCCTTTCAAGGCAGATCAGGATCATCCGTCTTGGCAACTGCGTGTTTGATCTGGTCGGGCACGCGGATTGTGAGGTGACTCCCGACCTCGCATGGAGCGGGGCGCAGGGCAAGCAGCCCGGGAGTTCAGCCATGATCCGCCACACGCATACCGACGCGAAGACGGCCACTCGGGACACCTCGGCGGGAACCCAACCCGCCACCATGACCGCCAATCTGGCGATACAGGTCGTACCCAACCAGTGGATTGAGATGACGGCTGACCTCCCGGCTGCTGCATTGCCCCGCACCGGCGCTCGTCTGCGAGGTCGCGTCCTCTCAATCGACGCAGTTCGCGCGGTACCAGATCAGGACGAGGTCCCAGGGATTCAGCGGGTCACGACGCACGTCGTGTTCCGGCGACCCCCGAGGGCTCCGATTCTGGTGTCGCGGGACCGTGGAGATCAGATTCGCGTGCGCATTCCGATCGGCGGGGGGATTGACCGCCGTGCGGGTGCTCACGCGTCGCGTCATGTTTCACAGGAACCCGGTGTCTTCCCGCAGCGTTGCGGGGGCGTATCGGCTTCCTGAGGCCTTCAACTCAAGGAGCTCGAAAATGGCTATCAACGTACAGGTCAAAGACAATCGTGGTTGCGAAAGCACCTTCACCGGCCGCACCAGCAACGGCTACTTCACAGATCGCTTCGGCAGCACCACATGGGGCCAGACCCCGCACGCCGCCGCTCCAGGCATGGGCGTGGCTCCCGTGGCCACCGGCGTCGAGTTCGGTTCGGACGCCTGCCCGATCAATGTCGGCATGATGCCCGACTCCGCCTTCCAGACGATGCCGCACCTTCAGCGCGTGCCCTTCGTCCAGACCGGAATGACGGACCTCGAAACTTCGTTCGGACCCCGTGCAATCGTGAACCGAATCGCGATGATCGATCCGGCGGCGGCGCAGTTGGCCATTCGCCTGACGAGCATCGACCCACGCTTCATTGCGAATCTCTCCAAGATCGCCGACGGCTGCCCATGGACCGCTGCCAAACTCACCAAGGTCGCCAATATCGACCTGTCCCTCGCCCGGCAGCTCATTGGTCTCGCCCGGATCAACCCGAGCCAGGCGATGGCGATTGCAGCGACCGCTGAGGTGAGCCCCATTCAGGCGATGCGTCAACTGGAGACCCTGACATGGAGTGTTCCGATGTACGACCCCGGCATGGGCATCCGCAACGACACGTCCCTGAACTCCTTCGGCCAGTACGCCACGATTCCAGTGGACATCGCCGAAGACGCCAACACCTGCATCATCGAAGCGGACGTTCCTGGCATCTCGCTCGAGAACATCGAACTGACCGCCACCAACGGCCGTCTGATGCTTGAGGTGACCGCCGGCGGGGCTGCCTCGCTGAAGAACGGAGTGACACCGATCATCCGTGAAAGGCAGGCGCCACGAATGCTTCGCCGCGAGTTCGTGCTCGGAAACGACATCGACCTGAGCGGCATCACCGCCAGAGTCGATCACGGCGTACTCAGCATCGTTCTGCCGAGAAAGGTCGGCACCGTCGAGCAGGTTCTGAACCGCGAGGTCAGTCTCGCCTGCTGATCGACCATGAACTGCTTTGCGTATCGCAACGCCGGGGCGGCACCAACCGCCCCGGCGTTGCCGCATCGTGCGTGGTGTCAGGTTGGCAGCGGTTTGCCTGATTGGCAGGTTCGTCCGGTGGCCCTGGAGCGGTACAGACTGCGGGATGCACGCCCGAGTGGCACGCCACTTGCCAACTCTGGGAATGGACGCCAGCACGGGCTGGCGCAATCAAGAACCCCGGAGCGACATGCTCCCTGTTCCATGTGGAGGAACTGCCATGAACACACGCACGATTCTGACACCGGCCACCACCGCGATGGACTCCCTCCGGCACGAATTCGATCGGCTCTTCGATCGGGTGACAACGCCGGGCCTTGCGTCAGCCTGGCCGACGCGGCTCTTCGATTCAATGCGACCTCACCCGGCCGCCAACCTGCTCGAAGACGACGACAACCTGTACTTCGAGGCGGAATTGCCGGGCGTGGCGCCTGAGAATCTCGACGTCAATGCCTCCGATCACTCGCTGAACGTTTCGGGCACTCGCACGCTGGACATCCCTGACGAGGCGACCACGCTTCGCCGCGAACGCTCCACCGTCACATTCGAGAGAACCATGCGACTGCCCGTCGCCATCGAGCCGGACGCCATCGATGCTCGCCTTGAGGGCGGCATCCTGACCATCACGCTTCCCAAGGTCCGACCCGCGCGTACTCGCCGGATCGCGGTTCGGGAGGCCTGAGTACACCAATTCCTCTGATTCAACAACGATGAAAGGAACGAACGATGAACAACCTCACCAACACCGACGTGAACAATGACATGACCTGCTGTGGTGCGACGCGGGACCAGTCCTGCGGCACCGACACCGTGAAGCGCACTCAGAACTACAGGGCACCGGTAGATGTGTACGAGACCGACTCGACATTCACGGTCATCGCTGACATGCCCGGCACGTGCTCGGACTGCATCTCCATCTCCGTTGAGAACAACATGCTGACAATTGATGCCGAGGTGCGGCCCCGCTACGACACCCTGGGCACCTTGCGGCATGAAGAGTACGGCGTGGGAGACTTCCACCGGTCCTTCAGGATCGGCGACGGTATCAACGCCGAAGGAATCGAGGCCGCCTACCGCAACGGTGTTCTGGAAGTGACCCTTCCCAAGGCCGAGGCGGTCGTGCCCCGGAAGATCGACATTCGCACGAACTGACGCGTTCACTGGCCCTCATCCGAGGGCCGGAGCCTCCCCATCTTCTTCCTCCGCTTCGCGGGACTCGGCCTGAGCCGGGTCCCGTGTTGCACTTCGTGCCCGGGTCCGCTGCGATAGCATGAGCGGTTTCAGGAGCAGGCGACATGAGTCAACCGACGGCCGAGGCGACGCCTTCACAGATTCGAGCGGTCCTTCGACAAGGCAGGGGCGTGCTGCTGTTCGAGGCGATCGTATGCCTCCTCGGCGGGTTCGGGGCCATCATCTATCCGGTATCAGCGAGCGAAGGCCTGGAGCTTTTTCTCGGCGTGGTTGCGATCATGCTCGCGATTCTCGGCTTCATCCGATGTGTTGTCGGAGGCGCAGAACACCTCGGATCAACCGCCGCCTTCGCCGTGCTCATCGGGGCCATCGGCGTGATGCTGCTCGTGTGGCCCTTCGAGGGATTGAAGGCGATCACACTTCTGTTGGCGGCAGGAGTGATGATTCGGGGGATCTCGGATGTCAGCGGATTTCCCGCTCGCTCGATGACCGCGCCAGGCCTGCAGGTCATCAGTGGAATCGCCGGCATCGTCGTCGCCGTGCTGCTGATCCTCTGGTATCCATCCGATGCGTTGTGGGCTCCCGGCCTGCTCTTCGGCATTCAACTCATCTTCTTCGGGATGATGTTGCTCTCGCTCTGGAGTGCTGTCCGTGGGCCTGAGGCGAATCCGCCCGCCACGGAGGTGCGGGCGTAGTCAGCCCGCGAGACGTCGGTCTTCAAAGGCGTTTCTGATCAGCGTCAGCGCACGCTGCTCGATCTGTCGCACACGCTCGCGGGTCAGACCGACGCTTCGGCCGGTCTCCTTGAGCGTTCGAGGCAGTCCGCCGTCCAGACCGAATCGAAGGCATACAACTTGGGCGTCCAGAACATCCATTTCCATGAGCAGTGTGCGGACCTTGTCGTAGTCGTCCCGCCGTTCGGCGAGGTGCGCTGCCTCGGCGGTCGGGTCATCGGGATGAAGGTCGACCGGCGTGGGGCCCTCTGAGCCGGTCGCATGGCCGGTGGAGACGGCGCGGGTCGCTGCCATGGTGCGGTGGATGAGGTCCAGTTTGCACTTCGGCACATTCATCGCTCTGGCCATCTCGGCTGGGGTTGGGGCGCGACCAAGCTTGTCCTGCAGACCCATGAGCGTCTCGGCCCATCGAGCCATGCGATGCCGCATGTAGGTGGGGACGTGCATCGGATGCCCGGCGTCTTCGACGAGTTGCTTGACGGTCTTGCGGATCCACCAGGTTGCATAGGTCGAAAACCGGTGCCCGAGTGCGGGGTCAAACCGTTCCACTGCACGAATGAGCCCGACGTTTCCCTCGTTGATCAGGTCGGCCAACGGGACGCCTCGCGAGGCATACCGCTTTGCGATACTCACCACGAGCCGCAGATTCGCCTGGATCATCTTCGACTTGGCGTCGCCGCAGGAGTCGTTGATGACGCGCCAGGCAAGTTGCCGCTCTTCGCGGGGATCGAGCAGGTCGACGCGGGCGATGTCGCGGAAGTAGGCGTCAAGATCGGATGGCATTGAGGTACTCATGGGTGAGGGGGTGCCAATGAAGGCGACGATCCACCTACGCCCAATGCCGGGGCGGTGGTTCGCAAAAAAAGAGAGTCATGTGGGGTGGCGAACAAAGCCCCCCTACAACCCGTACGCGCTGAGTTGCAGTGAATGGATGTCAGCCGAAGGGGCCTTCTCAGGAGGCGAGCTTCGGGGTTTCGCCGCTCCGCCGCTCAATGTTGCCCAGGAACAACTCAGCAAGCGCCTCGTAGATCGACTTCGTGCAGACGAGCGATGAGCACTCGTAAGCGATGATTGCCGCGAGCATGAGTGGAATCGTCACGAAGCGCGCATCGGTCATCTCGATCATGATGACGAAGACCGTGATGGGGCTCTGTACGACGCCTGCGAAGTAGGCCACCATGAACAGCATGATGACGAACTGCGGTCTGATTCCGTTGAAGATGGAGTGGAAGACGTCTGCGAAGGCGTTGCCCAGGCCAGCGCCAACGGACAGGCTCGGGTCGAACAGGCCTCCCGGGATCCCGCTGATCAAACTGAAGAACGAACCGGTCGCTTTGGCGGGTGCATACCACCACGGCGACGGCCCCGGTACGACCCAGTCGTCGTAGAACTGGCGCTCCATCGGATTCGCAAGCGTGCGGTACGCTTGCTCAAGCAGCATCGCCGCTTCCAGTGGCTCGCCGGTTCTCCCGAGAAGGGTCTGGGTATGTGCCTGCCGCGCGTAGGCCTCGTGGACCTCCTCTGCCGAGGCGTCCTGAGCCACGCCAAGCGTGGCGTAGAAGTCCGTGTCGCGATACATCAGGATCGCCCGGGCTTGCGGATATCCGCTGCCGTAACTCTGCCCCTCCGAGAGCAGGCCCGTGATGGCCAGTGCCAACCCGAGGCCCCCGGCCGTGAGCCACCTGTGGCGTGCGAGCGACCGGGTCACGATCGGCGTTCCCCAAACGACGGCTCTGGCGAACAGGCCTCCGAGGAAGCCGCCGATGACGGCAATGACAAGAACGGCCAGCCAATGAACGGCGTCAAACCCGAACTCGTGCGACACCTGCCCATAGAAGAGGTAGTCCCAGCCCAGACTTGCGATCACGACCGCGGAGGCGATCAGAACCGTGCGGACGATCGTGCTTGCGTTGTTTTTCTCGAAGGACCGTCCGATTTCCTCGAAGGCGAAGATCATGCCAGCGATCGGCGCGTTGAATGCCGCGGCGATCCCGGCACCTCCGCCAGCGAGGATGAGACCTCGCTGCACCAGATGATCCGGAAACCGTCGGATCCTAGTCGCCAGGTACATCAGGCAGGCCCCCACGTGGACCGATGGCCCCTCGCGGCCGATGGTCATCCCACCAAACAAGCCGATGGTGAGCAGCAGGACCTTCCCGATCGCAATGCGGACCGACAGCATGTAGCGCCGAAAGGGGCTGTCCTTGACCTTGAGGCACGCAATGGCCTGCGGGATCCCGGTGCCCTCCGTTCCAGGGAAGAAGCGATCCCGGAGCCACAGTATGAGGACCATCGCCACAATCACCCAGGCAGCGGCGAGCCAGATTCCCAATCCGCCAGGCAGCGTGAGACCCCAGAGATCCTCCAACTTGCTGAGCCGCACGAAGATATCGGCCCCGTACATGTCCGCCTGCCGGAAGTAGAGCGCGGTGGCACCCGTGAGCGCCGCTGCCAGCGCGAGGACGAGTTGGGTCAGCAGTGCCCGCCGCGAGAAAAACCGGGCCCGCCACGTCTCGGCCGGCGCGGTGCCCGTGGGACAGGGGTCGCTGCGGGGGGGGCCGGTGGTTGGGGGGGTGCGGATGCGTGGCATGGCGTCTGGTGGGGGACTCTACCGGATCGACGAATACTGACCTCGAAGCTGAAAGGGCTGCTCGTTGTGGGGGTTGTCTTTGCCGGATGCGAAGGAATCGCGTCCCATACGAAACTCTCTCCTCTCTCTCCGACTGGACGGCTCCGAAATGGGGCCGTCCAGTTGTTGCTGGATCTGCCGTCCACGCCCGGGTTTGGCCCCGGAGGTCCCCGGGAGGCACTTCAAGGGGGCCTGGGGCCCTCTCCAGGGGCATGGACGAGGATTCTCACCCGAATCGGGCTCCCGGTGAAAGGGATCGGTGCCAGCGGCGTTGTCCGGTTCGGATGTGACTTCACGTCCCTCTCAACACGCCTCTCCTCTCTCTCTCCGACTGGACGGCCCCACCCGTGGGGCCGTCCAGTTGTTTGAGGTGCGTGTGTGTGGGGCGTGGGGCGGGGGGGAATGCCCCTACCGATTGCAGGCCGCTGCAGTGGCCTGTGCGTCGGCGTGATAGGAGCTTCTCACGAGCGGGCCGGACTCAACAACCCGGAAGCCCATCTGCAGACCGGCGTCCTTCCATGCCGTGAAGGTGGCAGGTGGAATCCAGCGGTCCACCGGGAGGTGATTTCTGGTCGGCTGGAGGTACTGGCCGATCGTGAGAATGTCGGTCCCGGCCCGTTGCCTGATGTCGTTCATGGTGGAGACGACTTCATCGTCACGCTCGCCGATGCCGACCATCAAACTCGTCTTGGACGTCAGTCCGGCCTGCTTGATGTGGGCCAGCACTTCAATGGAACGCTCGTAGTCAGCCTGCGGCCGCACCGCGGGGTGCATCCGCTCGACAGTCTCCACGTTGTGGGCCAGGATGTCGGGGGCGGCGTCGATGACCACTTGCATGTCCACGCGGTTTCCCTTGAAGTCTCCAACCAGGGCTTCGATCGACATGCCGGGGCACGAGGCCCGCGATCGGGAGATCGTGTCGGCCCAGATGGCGGCGCCCCCATCGGGAAGGTCATCGCGATCGACCGAGGTCACGACCACGTGCCGCAGCCCGGACTCGGCCAGCATCCGGGCGACTCGGTCGGGCTCTTCGAGATCGGTGACGGGGGGGCGTCCGGTCTTGACGTTGCAGAATCCGCAGGCGCGGGTGCAGGTATCACCCAGAATCATGATGGTGGCCACGCCACGTCCCCAGCACTCGCCAATATTGGGGCACGAGGCCTCCTGGCACACGGTGTTGAGGCCGAGGTCGCTCAGTCGTTTCTTGAGTGTTCCATAGGACTCGCCTCCTGGGACGCGGGCTCGAATCCAAGAGGGCTTGCGGGGCACTGCCAGCGTCCGAGTCTCCACGTTGTCGAGGACCCGATCGCTCAAGCTCAGGACCACCTCTCCCGCCCCGAAACGGGCGGTATCGCCACCGAGCGGGCGGGGATGGCGGTCGATGGCGGCGGGGGGGTGCGGCATCCGCGGCATGATATCTCGGGACAGCGACGATTCGCCCCCCGGGGGGGCCGCGGTTCGCCGTCATCCGGAGCCGGTGTCCGCGGCGATCCCGGCCCGCCCTCAAACCACCGAAACACGCCCCAATCCGCGATTGAAGTTGAACCACGGCAAGGTTCAGAGTCGATGATTGGAGGCCCGGCACCATCTTGTCGGGTACAGTTCCCCCTTCTGAGATCCCATTGGGGCCCCTGGAGAGCCATGGTGTGAGCAACAGTCTGGTTGAGTTGACATCCTGCAGGAATCGCCCTGCTGGCTGGGTGTTGATGCTGCTCACGGCGATGGTTGCGTGCGCGGGTGGGTGCGAAGTCAACAGCTTTTTCGACCCCTCGAAGACGGGCTACTTCGGCTCGACGCCGGTCACGATGCCCGTCCTTGATCGGATCGCCGCGATCGAGCCCAGCACTGATCTGTGGGGCGAGACTTCCTCTGTGACGCCCGAGGACCTGATGCCGAACGATCTGGCCTACCGCCTGCACCCAGGTGATGTGATTGAGTTGCAGATCTTCGAGTTGTACACCCCGGGCCAGTTCTTCCCGGTCACCCTTCGGGTTGATCAGGCGGGCGTCATCCATGTGCCCGTGCTTGGGGGTGTCATGGCCGCCGGATTGACGGTGCCCGAGTTGCAGCAGGCGTTGATTCACCGGCTCTCGAAGAAGATCATGAAGAATCCGACGGTCACCGTCAACCTGGTCGAGGGCGGGGCGTTGACGTACATCATCCACGGGCACGTCAACCAGCCCGGCCGCTTCAACCTGCAGGATCCGACGTTGCGGCTGCTCGATGCGCTCACCATGGCGGGCGGGGTTCCCCTTTCGACTCGTCGCGTCTATGTGATTCGGCAGGTCGCGGTCGCGCCGCACCTTCAGGCGGCCTGGCATCCGGAGTCGCCGCAGTCCCGATCGAAACCGGCGGACGACGCTGCGTCTCAGCCGCCGGTTGACATTGAATCGCTCATTGAGAAGTTGAAGGACGAAGGCACCAGTCCGGCGACGCCGCCGAGCCCGGGCGTGTGGGCCTCCGCTGGCGATCCGCCGATCGATGTCGAGGACATATCACCCTCACCGGTCACACTCCCGAGGGTCGAAGCGGGGGGTGACGCCACTGCGGGCACCGAACCATTCGTGTATCTGCCCGACAAGAAGCAGTGGGTTCGTGCTCGAGGTGGCAATGCGGCTTCGGCAGCGGCAGGACAGGACGGCAAAGCGACCGAGCCCGATCTGGTCGTCGAGCGCGTGATCGAGGTTCCCTACCAGCGTCTGTCGCACGGCGAGTCGAGCCTCAACCTCGTCATTCGCCCTGGCGATCAGTTGTATGTGGACGGACCACCGGTCGGGTACGTGTACGTCAGCGGTGAGGTGCAGGCACCGAATGCCTATCCACTTCCCGCGGCGGATCCGCTGACGCTGAGCCGGTTGATCGCCATGGCCGGAGGCCTGGGCGCTCTGGCCATTCCCGATCGCGTGGATCTGGTTCGTCAGGTTGATGAGGGTCGTGAGGCAACCATTCGACTCGATCTGGGAGCCATCCGCAGACGCACCGAACCCGATGTGGTGATCAAGCCCAACGATCACGTGCTGGTTGGCACCAACTGGTTCGCCTACCCCCTGGCAGTCCTACGAAACGGCCTTCGGATGAACTATGGATTCGGATTCCTGCTTGATCGCAACTTCGGGAACGACGTCTTTGGGCCGCCTCCGACGAATTTCCGCTGACCTCATGGCGAGGCAGGCCACCCCCGATCTGTTCCTGGAAGTATGAGTATGAGCAAGTCAACATCCCCGGCGACCAAGATCGGTCGGGTCTACCGCCCGTCGCCATCCGACGTTGCATTGGCGGTTGCCACTGTGCTCATCATCTTCGTCTGGATGTTCTGGTCGTTCCTCTCGCGGCAAGTCCGGTTTGCAATCGAGTTTCAGGCCGACTGGGGGCACACGCTGGTCATACCCTTCATCGCTGGCTGGTTCGTCTGGCTCAACAGGGATCGCATACTGGAGTCGCCGCTCAAGCCAAGCATTACTGGACTGCTGCTCGTGGTCTTCGGCGTCGCGTGGTTCAGTTTCGCATCGATTGGGCCCGTGGTGTTTCGTCATCACAACCTGATGGGAATGGGCGTCGGGTTGACCATTTTCGGTCTGGCACTTGCGTTCTGCGGGTGGAGGGCGATGCGGTGGATGTGGTTCCCTGTGTTGTACCTCATCGTCTTCAGCCAGACGGTGTCCGATCGCCTGCTTGAAATCGTGACCTTTCAACTGCAGGGCATTGCGACGGTCGGTGCGGAGATCGGACTGTCCATTCTCGGATACGACGTAGCCCGTGAGGGGCATGTGATCGACATCTACCACGAGGATCGCATCGTTCCGCTCAACATCGCCGAGGCATGTTCAGGGATGCGGATGCTCGTGGCGTTTCTTGCGCTCGGTGTTGCCATGGCGTATCGCGGCCTTGACACGGTATGGCAACGATGTGTGCTCGTGTTCATGGCGATCCCGACGGCGATCTTCGTGAACATCCTTCGGGTCATGACGCTCGGCATCCTGTCGACGATGGACACCAACTTTGCCGCCGGAGACTTTCACTCGATGGTGGGATTGCTGTGGCTTGTTCCGGCATTCTTCATCTACCTCGGCATCATGTGGGTACTCAAACTGCTGGTGCTCGATGGTGATGATGCCGACGAGGCTGAACCAGATGCGAAGTCGATCGGGCTGCGGTTCGATCGCGGCATCATCGGAGTGTTTCTTGCGAGCATCGCGGTTCTGGCTGTCGCGAAAGTGAGTTTCTCCTATGGCGCTCAGGCCATGCAAGTCCATCTCCAGACAGAACCCGTACCGCTTCGGAGATCGTTGTCGCTCATTCCATCCTCGGTCGGGACATGGCGAGCGGTCAGTGACACCCAGTACGACGCGGCTTCGGTCGAGCAGTTGGGGACAAACAGTTACATCTCACGGACCTATGTCGATCAGGGCGGCCGTGGCCGGTCGGCGCTGCAGTTCCATGTCGCCTACTACACGGATCAGATCGACGCGGTGCCGCACGTACCGGATCGTTGCATGACCGCTGGCGGCATGGTGCAGCGATCTGCCTCGCCTGAGAACGTTGCCTTGGGGAGTTTCGGGAGTGACTGGCCGGACGATCCCGCCGGTGTGCTGGATGGCAGTCCGTACCCGCTGGCACGCAGCATCGACGCGTCGACCGGCGAAGAGGTGATCGTGCGAATGCCGGTGGGTGATCGGCTGATGCGGTACATGGAGTTCCACGACCCGCGTCATCCACAGCGGCGGATTCACGCCGGGTACTTCTTCATCGCCAACGGCAGGTGGAAGGCGACTCCGTCAGGGGTCAAGATGGCGGCGTTCACCGGGGGTGACAAACATGCGTATTACTGCAAAGTGCAGGTGGTTGCAGAAGGCGATGCGGGATTCGACCGAGACGCGTTTCTCTCGGAGTCCGAGTCCTTCCTCTCGCACGCGCTGCCTGAGGTCATGCGGTCGCTTCCCGATTGGAGCGAAGTGATCGACAACTCGGAGAATGACTGAAATGGCGACGAAGCGAAAAAAGACGCGGGGCCGCAAGGGCAAGAAGAAACTCAACACGCGGCTGCTCGCCATCGTCGGACTCAGTCTTGTGATGGTTGGCGGGGTCGGAGCCGGGCTCCTGTACCTCAAGATCAAGGGGAGCGTCGGCAGAAACCTGGCCGCCGGGCAGGCGCTTCTCGATGAAGGAAAGCACGAGAAGGCGCTCCGGGCAATCGGCAAGGTGCTCTATCGGGAGACGGGCAACCAGGACGCGCACAATCTGCGAATCAAGATCTACAGAGACATGATTCCTGAGACGCCGGAGCGGGCGCGGTCCCTGTACCGGGACTATGTGGTCGCCTTGGCGCAGCACGCGCAGTTCACCAGTGGCAACGAGGAACTCGCGTTTCGATCGCTGGACGAGTGTTGGGAGGCCGCCATGAACACCGACAGCGACGCCTATTGGGCACTGCTGGAGTCTCAGGCGGAAGAGCAGCGGAAGCGATTCCAATCGGGCACGCCCGTGTACAACCGTGCCACGTTACTGCTCGGAATGGCGAAGATGCGTCTGGGGCAGGCCAACTTTCTCGGGGACGTGGATGCGACCGGACACGTGCGGTTTCCGGGCGAGGCCGAACTGAGCGAGTACGTGGAGTTGGAACCAGGCTCTGACGAAGGGTTGGCCAGGCTGGCCTTCGGCCGCATGGCAGTGGCGCGGCGGCTGGGCCTTGAGGGGCGAGTCCAGCAGGAGGCGCACAACCTCGCAATGGCTCAGGGGACGTACGACGAGGCGATCGCGGCGAACCCCGAGGGTATTGAGACCCTTCTGGCCGTCGTTCGTCACATGTATGTTCATGAACTCGTTGCCGAACTGCGAGGCGAACTGGACGAGGACGTAGTTGGCTCGAAACTCGACGAGTTGGAGGCGCAACTGACCCGGACAGAGGCGAGAATCGCAAGTGGAGTCGGTGTTCAACGGCACCAGGTTCTGGAGTTGGCGCGGTACCTGGCGCTGATCGATCTGGAGACCGGGCACGAGCGGGCTGCAGCGATGTTCAAGAAGTGGTTGGAGAAACACCCGGACGACCTCAATGCCAAGGTGCTGCTGGCGGCCGAACTGGTCGAGACGAAGCGCTATGAGGAGGCGGACACGCTGCTTGCCGAGGTGCTGAACTCGCCACAACTGCCGGTCTCGATCGCATCACAGCGGCAACGCGGTGACCAGTTGGCCGCCGCGGTAACCCGGTTCGAGATCAACGAGCAACTGCGAGAATCCCTCGATGCCGCCGAAGCCACCGCGCGGGCGGAGGAACTCAGAGACAGGGTGCGGGACTTGCTTGGGGGATCGTCAGACAGTCCACTGGTACTGCGACTGGATGGCCGAATCGCCCACGCTGAGGGAAGGCATGCCCATGCAGTCAAGGCATTTGAGCGATCGTTGGATCTCGGAGGCACCCTGGATGCCGAGAGCCTGCGAAAGAGCGCCCAATCGCTTGAGCGGATCGGTCAGGCCGGGCTTGCAGTCCAACGACTTGAACAGGCAGTCAGGGATGAGCCTCGAAGCGTCAGGAACCGCATGCTCCTGGCACAGTTGCATGCGAGGCTCCGCAACTATGAGGCCGCAGCCGAACTTCTCGCCACGATCCCCGCGGGCGTGAGGGCCAAGAATCCGGACATTGCCAAGTTTGAAGAGGGGCTTCGACTGACGTCATTGTCGGCTCAGGACCGCGAGACGCAGCTCGCTGGCGACAGCGACGCTGTACTACAGGCGATCTCCAAGGCGGACCAACTTGAGGTGGACGGGAAACTGTCGGAAGCGAAGGATCTGCTGGCGGGGTTGATGGGCGACTTCCCGGACGACGTTCGGCTCCTCGTGGCGATCGCGCAGGTGGACGCGAGACTGGGCGACACCGAGTCGGCGCAGGTCACCATGGATCGGGCGCTGGCCTTGCAGCCCGACAATCAGAGGCTGCGACAATTGGCGATGGTCATGGCCAATGCCGACCCGGTAGATCTGGCCAAGGCTGCAGTGGCCGAGCAATACCCTCCTGGAGATACCCACGACATTGCCCTGTTCATCAGTCTGGAGAGTCTGGCGAGTCGAAGTGAGTCGCAGGCGGAGTCTCTGGCGGAGAGGAACCCCGAGCGTTCGGCGAAACTGCTGGAAACGGCATCACGTGCTCGTGAGGAGGCAGCGCCACTGGCACAACTTGTGCAGGATTCCGTTGAAAGCAGCGCTGAAGCGTTTGCCTACCACTTCGAGCAGCTGCTGCAGCGCGGTGCATTTGCCCAAGCGGAGGCGATGCTGCCTGCGGCCAGAGACGGCGACTTCGACTCCGCTGGAGGCAATCTCGCTGAGGCTCGGCTTCTGCTGGCAATGGGGTCGGCCGCGGAGTCAGGCACCGAGGCCCGTACTGAGCTTCTGAAGCGCGCCGCCGCTACAGCCCGGCGGGCGACGGACGTCTCTCCCTGGCGGAACATGACATGGGAAACGCTGGGCCAGGCCATGCGTGAACTGGAGGAGTGGGACGAGGCGCGGCTTGCATACGAGGAACTGGTTCGAAGGAACCCGTCTGACACGAGAGGCGTCACCGAACTGGCGAGGCTGCACCTGTTGGAGGGAGGCGATCCGACTCGAGCGGTCGCGGTGCTGGCCGATGCGGCCAACCGCAGGCCGGGCAATCGCGAGTTGCGAGAGTCCTGGTTGCAACTTGAGGCGCTTCACGGCACGCCGGGGCTGGCGCTTCGGGAGCGGCTGCTGGAATGGAAGCGAAACCCCAACGACCGCAATGCCGCGCTCTGGTATGCGGGGATGCTGGCGGCCCTGCCAGCGGAGTATGGCTACGACCTTGACGACAACGGCAATCCGAGAGTCTCGGGCCGGCAGTGGCTGGGGATGACCGGCGAGCAGCAGCAGCAGCGGTTGACGCAGCTGAAGGACTCTTGGCTCAAGAGGATTGGGGTGATCGCCGAACAACTTCGTACCCAACCCGACGCGACGCTGCGTGAAGCAATTCAGCACGCGACCATTCTGCGCGAGATCGGGCAACGTGACGCGATGATGGTTGTGTTGAGAGAGTATCTGGCGGCCCAGCGTGATGAAGATACGATTCTGCAGCAGGCGCTTCAGGTAGGCCGCTTTCTTCTTGACTCGGATCGCTTCTGGGAAGCCAGCCAGTTGCTGGAGGAGTACCGGGAGGTTCAGAGTCCCGTGGCGATGGAGATCGACAGTGCCCTCGGTCAGATGATGCACCGAGCGGGGCTGTGGGAAGATGCGCTGCGGTACCTGACGACGGCCAGCGAAGTGACCGGAGCGCTGGGACTTCGAATGCGCGAAATCGATTGCCTGCTGCAACTGCAGCGTCTGGACGAGGCGGAAGCAGCGATACAGCAACTGCTTCAGACGAACCCGGATGAATATCAACTGGCATTGTTGGAAGCCGGGCTCCACAGCACCCGGGGATCGGTGGCTGAAGCTGCGGGAGACACGGCGGCTGCGTTGGCGGCGAGAGATGCATTCCGCGGTTCGTTGGAGCGAGCGTCCAGCCTGGATCCAACACGCCCGGGGCCGTACGTGGATCTCGTCAAGAGCCTCGTGCTGGAATACCATCGCACGCTGGATCGCGTGAAGCTTGAGCAGGCGATGCGGTATCTGGATGCCGCGGCTGAGATCGGAGAGTCGTCCGAAGAGCTCGTCATTCAGCGTGCCGATGTCAGTGAGGCACTTGGCGATCCGAGGCGGGCAGTACTCGATCTGGAGGCCTTCCTGCGTCGCTCACCGGACGCCCGGAGGGTCCGCAGTCGACTGGCCAGCGCCTATGTGACGGCCGGGACGCCGACTCGCGCAATCGACACATTGCAGCAAGCCATCACCTTGGAACCTCGTGACCCGTACTGGTATGGCTTGCTTGGCGACTACTACGCCCAGTCCGGAGACGATTTGGCGGGCGCTACGCGGAACTACGTCGAAGCGTGGAAGATCGAGCCGACGCGGCGGAGATTGACGGCGCTGGCAGATGCGACGGTGACGTCGGATCCGTGGGACTACGAGGCCTTTCTGGAGGCCGTCAAGTTGCATCCGAAACAGCTCCAAGATGACCCTCGCGCTTCCGGCCTTCTTGCGAGGGCCGAGCATGGTCTCGGACTGGAAGCTCGATCGAAAGAGACACTTCGAGACGCCTACCATGTGTATCGCAGTGCCATTGACCGCGGTCTGATGCCGCCGATGCACCTTGCTGGTTGGTATCGAGACCTGTATGTGCTGTTCCCGGAGGGGGATGTGTCGGAGCCTCTGGCGATGGTTGAAGCCGTCACGAAGGGTGAGCCGACGACCTGGGACAAGCGCGGTCTGGCACAGTTCCATGTTCTCCGCGGGGGTGACGAGTTGGCTGTGGCCGAGGAGATTCAGCGGGAAGTGACCGCCGAGTCCGATCCCGAGTTCGTTGTTGCGGACCTTCGTCAACTTGGGGGCATCCAACTGCAAGCGGGAATGAATGCGAAGGCGAGAGACACCTTCAAGAGACTCGTCGAGTTGCAACCCGACGATCCGATTGCGCTCAACAACTACGCATATCTTCTGGCGACAGTCGAGAATGACGCTGCCGCGGCCGAGTCTTACGCGCTCCGGGCCATAGCGATGGCACCACGTCAGTCGGTGATTCTCGACACCATGACGACGATTCAACAGGCCCTCGGCAAGCACGAGGCGGCCCTGTCAAGTTGTCTGGCGAGGCTCGCCATCGAACCGAACAACGGCCCGTTGCTGCGCAGGATCGCCATGATCCTGTCCGAGGACCTCGATCGACCGGCCGAGGCTGTCCCCTATGTGACGCAGGCCTTGTCGCTGGATCCACGAGGAGCAGCGGCATTGGATTCGGCTGGGTGGGTCGCTTGGCGGGCAGGAGATCAGTCGAAGGGGCGTGACCTCGTCGGCCAGTCCCTGCGGCGGCAGCCGACGGCGTTGGCGCATCTGCACATGGCTCAAATGCTGCACTCTGGCGGTGACCGGACCGCCGCTCGGGAGCATCTGCAGCAGGCGGATCACCTTGCAACGGACGATTCCACGCGAGACAGGGTCGAGGCCATGAGGGCTCATCTTGACGCCGAGGGCTGATGCATGGGACAGTCCGCACCGATGAGAGTTACAGAATGAGCACACAGCAACATCCAAGCCGCGCTCGCCAGCAGACACCGTCACTTCGCCGGCCGACCATTGACCCGGTGCGAGTGCTGCGTCAGCACATCATCGGTCTGCTCGCCTCGGTCATCATCGGTGCGGTCATGGGTGCCGCCGCCTTCCTCCTCTTCAGCAGGTTCTACCCCCTGTACACGTCAGAGATTCTCTTCGAAGTGCGTCCCGGCCTTGCCGAGTCGACCGAGATCGGCACCGCCGAGGCGCTCGACGACGACGAAGTCGAACGAATCGGCCGAACGCAGGTGCAGCTGCTGATGCAGCGAGACGTGCTGGTCAGAGCTGTTGAGAACCCTCAGGTACGCGATACCAACTGGATGAAGACTTGGTTCTTCGACGAGCAGACCCAGCAACCTCTGGTGGCGCAGGCGGTGGATGACCTGGAGGACTATCTGAAGACGCCGGTCCTTCGTGGAACGAACCTGTTCGCCATCCGATGGTCGTGGCATGTCGCTACGGATGTCCCGAAGGTGCTCAACTCCATTGCTTCGTCGTATACGCGGAAGATCAAGCAGCTGGACGATCAGCAGTTCAGTTCAAACGAGGATCTGTTTGACGACCAGTTGCGATTCGTGCAGATGAGTCTGCAGGACATCAGTGATGAGATTCACTCGTTCATTGTGGCGAAGGGAATCACGACGCTTGACGATCCACGGTATTCGCAGGCCGCAATTGAAGTAGAGGCCCTGTCCAAGAATCTGACCATACTGCAGGAGCAGATGACGTCTGCCGAAACGCAGTATCAGCAGACGGCGCTCAAGTTGGAGGGAACGGTCGAGCCATCGCATGAGGACATCGTTGAGGCAGAGCAGGATCCAACGATCGTGCAGCAGCTCAATCGACTGGAGATCCTCAAGTCCGAAGAGCGATCGGTCCGGGAGCAGTACAACGAGGACACCCCGCAGGTGCGCCAGATCGAGCGGCAGGTGCGGAGTGTCGAGGAGCAGATCCGCGTGAAGGAGGATGAGATTCTGAATCGGAATCTCAACGCGCGTCTCAAGAGGCTCTCGAGTGAACGGGAGCGACTGACGCAGGTCATGGAACGGATTGACAGTGAACTTGAGGCGAAGGACTCGCTTCTGCGTGATCTCGCAGCGGATACCTCCAGGTATCAGGCGATGAGGACGCAGCAGGAGAACTACGAGAAGCAACGGGATGACGCCCAGCAACTGCTCAACGCCATCCGGCTCATGAAGCTCAGGTCGGATGCCACCCGGGTTCGCCAGGTTGGTCCTGCAGACCTGCCCCGGGAGCCCAGCTTCCCGCGTATTGAGTATGTGCTCCCCGGCGGCGTGATCGTGTGCTTCGGCCTGTTTCTCGGTTGGATTTTCCTGCGGGAACTCACTGAGCAGCGAGTGCGGTCGCTTGCGGACTTGGCCGTGATTCCTGGTGTGACGGTTCTCGGGGCCATTGCCGACATCGACGATGATCCGACCGAGCCCGAGGATGCAGAACTGATTCTGCGTGAAGAACCCGACAGCGTCACTGCGGAGTCCTGCCGGCAGGTTGCTGCGACGCTGCAGCGGGCCATGGCGAGGCAGGGGCATTCGAGTCTGATGGTCGCAGGAGGCATGCCGGGAGCGGGCACGACGACGGTGGTCGGGAATCTTGCGTGCGCATTTACGGCTGCGGGGCACTCCGTGTGTGTCATGGACGGAAACTTCAGACGGCCGCGGCTGGCCAGGACGTTTGGTCTGGACAACGCCTTGACTGGGCTGGGCGATGTTCTCGCGGACATCAACAGGCTGGATGCCTGTGTGCACGAGTCGGCTCCGGGCGTCTTCGTCATCCCGGCAGGGAGCGAGTCGAGCAGGCTGGCCGAGCGGCTTGGAGACGAGCGATTCGGCGCCGTGTTGGCTGCGCTCCGCAACCGCTTTGACTACCTGTTCATCGACGTGCCACCCGCGGTGGCGGCGACTGACGCGATTCATGTTGCCGATCGATGTGATGCGACTGCATTGGTCATTCGTGCCGGCATCGAGCAGCGAGGGCTCGTGGCGAGGATTGCGAGGGAGTTGTCGGAGGCCTCCGCCAACTTCCTGGGTGCTGTCCTGAATCGCCCACGCCAATCGGTTGGCGGGTACTTCCAGCGAAATTACGAGATGATGGCGACATATGGCCAGTCTGACGAGGATCAGGACGAGTCCTGATTTTCCAGGGGGTGAATGGAGCGTAGGTCGATGGCCACACCGAGGCCCGCCTTGGTCACTGGAGGAGCGGGGTTCATCGGGAGCCACCTGGTAGGGGTGCTGCTCGAGCGCGGCGAACGCGTTGTTGTGGTTGACGATCTCTCGACCGGTCGAATTGAGAACCTGGACGGCCTGCCACCGGGCAGGTTGGAGTTCCGTGAGGGCACCGTTGCGGAACACCTCGGGAACGGGAGTGACTTGAAGCCGGGTCGGATCTACCACCTTGCGGCGGCGGTGGGCGTCAAACTGGTCGTGGATTCGCCGATTCGGTGCATCGAGAACAATGTGCACGAGACGTCCATCGTACTCAGGACGGCCCATACGCATCGATGTCCGATTCTGCTGGCTTCGACCTCGGAGGTCTATGGGAAGTCAGATCAGATTCCGTTTTCAGAAGGCGACGATGTCTCGTACGGGCCCACCTCGGAGCCCCGCTGGTCCTACGCCTACTCGAAGGCCATCGATGAGCATCTTGGGCTGGCGTGGCATCGTGACGAGGGGCTGCACGTTGTCGTTGCCCGGTTCTTCAATACCGTTGGGCCGCGGCAGCGAGGGCGGTGGGGCATGGTGCTGCCCCGGTTCATCGGGGCCGCCCTCCGAGACGAACCGCTTCACGTGCATGGAGACGGGCTGCAGGAACGCTGCTTCGTGGATGTGCGAGACGTCGCGCCCGTTTTGCCTGACCTGTTGAGTGCTCCGGAGGCGGCCGGCCAGGTCGTCAATGTTGGACACGATGAGACGATCTCCATCCAGGCCCTCGCTGAGCGGGTGGTCGCTGTGTTAGGCAGCCGATCCACAATCAGGCAAGTTTCCATTGCTGAGGACTACGGGCGTGAGATCGAGGACCTGCGTCGCAGGGTCCCAGACTTGACGCGGTTGCGTGCACTGACGGACTTTCGGCCGAAGTTCGGACTCGACCAGACGATCGCGGATACGGCGGCTGCTCTTCAAGCTGGTGGGCAGGCCTGATGGCCTCGGTGGCGATCGGCGATCACAGTTTGTGGTCCCTGCTGTCGCTGTTTCTTCCCGTGCTCATCGTGAGTTGGCTGGCGACCCTCATCTTCACACCACTCGTGCGCACGATGGCGATCCACGGCGGGATCATCGACCACCCGAACGAGCCAAGGAAACTGCACTCGCGGCCGATCGCATACATGGGCGGCGTGGCGGTTTGTATCGGCCTGCTCGCGGGCATTGGGGTCAGTTACATCCTGGACGTTCCCCTGGCGTTCATGGAGGTTCCGGGCTCCATCGTCATTGGCATGGTCGTCATCATGGTGACTGGCGCCGGCGATGACGTGTGGTCTTGGGACCCTCGATTCAAAGTGATGGGGCAGTTGATCGCTGCAGCTGCGCTGTCCATGTCGGCGATCGGGACTCAGACGGCTGGCGCATTCATGGAGTACTACTTCGGATCGCGCGCGATCACAATGGACGTTCGAGTTGTGATGGTGCTTGGATTCGTGCTCTGCGCGTTGGTAATCTGGTGGTTCGGCGTGCCGGAGTTGCTTCGGATGGTCCGCGGGCGCCGTTTACAGGCGGTTGCATGGATCGTTGGGGGCGTGGTTGTGCTCATCGCCGCCGACATCCTGCTGAGCGTTCTTGAAGGGCCTTCCCACATCATGGCTGTTGATGTGACGTACTGGATTGGCGTGGTCATTGTGGCGGCCCTCGTGCTCGGAGGGTGCAACTCGGCGAATCTCATCGACGGGTTGGACGGGCTTCTCAGTGGTACGGCCGCGATCATGGGTGGGGGTTTGCTGGTGATCTCGCTTCTCATGGCGCTGCACCTGACCAATGCAGATCTTGAGTTGCTCGCGCAGGCGGCCGACGTCCCAGTAGAGCAAGGCGTCACACTCGCCGGAGCCCGGATCATCCTGTGTATGGCGCTCATCGGAGCCATGCTCGGCTTCCTGGCCTACAACTTCAATCCTGCCATCATCTTTCTGGGTGATGCGGGAAGCCTGCTCATCGGGTACTTCTGCATTGTCATCATCCTGACGCTTGGGGAACTGGGGCACACGCACTTTGTGTTGGCTGGTCTGATCGTGTTCGGGCTTCCCATTGCAGATACGATTCTGGCGATCTTCCGAAGAAAGGCCCAGGGCAGAAGCGCATCGGAAGCGGATGCCAATCACCTGCATCACATTCTGATGCGGGCCCTGGGGACCGTGAAGCAGGCGGTGCTCGGGATGTGGGCGATCGAGACGGTCTTCGCCGTGGTCGGTGTATTCATCGTTGCAGTTTCGATTGTCGGCGAGGCTCGGGTGATGGTGACCTACATCATCTTCCTGGCGATTTTCGGCAGTTTCGCAGTTGCCGGAGTCTTCATGGGACGGCGTGCCCTGCGGAGGGACCGCGAGTGAGCGCCCGATCGTGGCCAGGTGCTGGAGGGTGTGCAAGGTGGCCAGTGTGACCAGTGACGAAAGGATCGGTGTTCTCTTCGTGTGCATGGGGAATATCTGCCGAAGCCCCATGGCCGAGGCCATATTCAAACATCACGCCTGCGGAGCGGGCGTGCTCGACCGGTTCCGGGTTGATTCGGCAGGGACCGGAGGGTGGCATGAGGGGGAGCCTCCCGACAGTCGGATGCGAGCGCGGGCGGAAGCCGAGGGTGTTCCGATGGCCGGGCGAGCCAGGGAGATTCGGCCTGGCGATCTTGATGCCTTTGATTACATCCTCTGCATGGACTCGGAGAATGTGCGCGGTGTGCTTGCGTTGGGCCCCGGTGCGGCGAGCGTTGAACGAATGCTCGATTATCACCGATCGCAAGACCACGATGAGGTTCCGGATCCGTACTACGGCAGCGGCGACGGATTCAAACTGGTGTTCGATCTGCTCGACGAAGCCTGCCGCGGACTGTTGGATGCGCTTCGCGATCGACACGATCTGCGATGATTGACCTCATCCGACGGGCACTGCGGGCGGCCAGGCTCGATGACGTCACTTCGTTGACATCACTCTCCGGCGGAAGCATTCACAACGTCCAGTTGGCGGTTCTGGCGAGCGGTGCGCAGATCGTGTGCAAGGTCGCGAGCGGGGCGGACGGGTATCGCATGCTTGAATCTGAGCAGCGGAGCCTGGCGCTTCTGAGAGCGAGCGGCGCAGGCACGGTGCCGCAGGTCCTCGGAGGCCTCCGTGAAGACGCCGCAGCGGTGCTACTGTTGGAGTATCTGCCGCCGGGTACCGATCCGGATTGGAGTGCCGCGGGGTGGTCGCTGGCGACGATTCACGAGCAGCAGGCAGGAGGGCGATATGGAAGCGAGCATGAGGTCTGGCTCGGGACGACGTGCTTCCCAGGTGGATGGTTCGACGATTGGGCTGCGTGGATAGCCGAGCGCAGGTTGAGGCCGCTTCTGCGATCAGCAGCCGACGCCGGTGCCATGGGTGCCGGGGAGGTGGCGGCCGTGGAACGCCTGTGTGGCCGCATTCACGCACTCGTCCCCAGCCGCCCTCAGCCGTCGCTGCTTCACGGCGACCTCTGGTCCGGCAACGTGCACGTCTGCGCAGATGGGCAGGTCGCGTTTCTCGATCCAGCCTGTTTCATCGGAGATGCATGGATGGACCCTGCCATGACGCTGCTCTTCGGAGGCGTTCCGGCCGAGTTTCTCGACGCATGGAGGGACCAGTGGGGCGATCACGAGCAGTGCGCCGAACGAATCGCCGTCGGGCAGGCGATGCATCTTCTCAATCATGTTCGCATGTTCGGCGCTGCCTACGTTTCTCAACTGATGGGCGTCGTCTCGAATCTGTCGTGATCGCCTATCCGCGATTGGCGGCGGCAAACTCTCTCATGAACTCCGCAAGCCTGGAGCATCCCTCTTCTGGGAACGCGTTGTAGATCGAGGCGCGGATACCTCCAACGCTCCGATGGCCCTTCAGGGTTGTCATTCCGTGTGATGCTGCTTCTGAAATGAAGGCGGCATCCAGTTCCGGAGTGGGCGTCGTGAACGGGATGTTCATGAGGCTACGGGCGTCCGAGTCGGCATGGCCGGAATAGAAGCCATCTGACTCGTCGATCGCCTGGTACACCAGTGCCGCCTTGCGCTGATTCATCAACGCCACGGCATCGAGTCCGCCAAGATCAAGGATCCACTTGAAGACGAGCCCGGCGCAGTACACCGCGAATACCGGAGGCGTGTTGTAGCGCGAGCCTTTCTTGGCGTGGACGTCGTAGCGGAACATCGCGGGGAGATCAGATCGCGCTTGCTCGAGCAGGTCCTTTCGTACGATGACGAGCGTAGCACCCGCCGGCCCGATGTTCTTCTGCGCGCCAGCAAAGACCATCGAGAGGCGGGACCAGTCGATGGGCCTGCTGAAGATGTCGCTGCTCATGTCCGCAATGAGCGGCGCAGGGCACTGAGGAACCTCGCTCCACTGCGTTCCGTAGATCGTGTTGTTGGTGCAGTAATACCCATAGGCCGCCTCGCCGCTCCACATGATGTCGGCGGCGTGTGGAATGCTCCGATACTGCGACTCGGCGCCCGACCACGCCACTCTGGCGGTACCGATGGTGGCCGCGTCCTTGACCGCCTTGGTCGTCCAGGATCCGGTATCGACATAGTCTGCTCCCCGGCCTTCCCCGAGGAAGTTCATGGGGATCATTCCGAACTGGCCGGAAGCGCCGCCCTGAAGAAAGAGGATTTCAAAGTCATCGGGAATCTGTCCGAGTTCGCGGCAGTCCGAGACGGCTTCTTCGAAGATGCGGTCGATACTCGGGCCGCGGTGGCTGTGTTCAAGAACGCCGATGCCCGTGTTGTCAAGATCGATGATGTCCCGGGCGGCTTGCTCGAGGACACACTCGGGAAGGACCGCCGGTCCGGCCGAGAAGTTGAGTGTCTGGCGGTGTGACGTGACGGACGGTGCGGTCATGGGAGTGCCCTTGCTTGGTTCAACGCGATCAGAGGGGAGCGACAGAGGTACCGAGAACATGCTCATGTCGGGTGATGCAGTCAAGATCCTCGGGTGAGATGGTGCCATCGACCTGAATCATGGCGACTGCGGCTTCTCCGCCCTCATAGACGACGTTCTCCATTTCCTCCACATTCTGCGCGCTCCGGCCGAGGACTTCGAACACGTGGGCGAGCACGCCGGGCCGATTGAGGTGCCGGACGGTCAGAATTGTCGAAGCAGCCGTGGAGGTGGCCAGATTGACGCAGTTCAGCACCTCACCCGATTCGATCCAGTGCCGCACAATGCGGACGGCCTCGCTCGCGATTGCCTCCTGCGCCTGGGATGTCGAGGCGCCGACATGGTGGGTTCCGTAGACACCGGGGCACCTTGTGATCGTGGCGTCAAATGTCTGCGCTCCCGATCCGGGCTCATTGGCATACACGTCCAATCCCGCGCGAATGCCTTTCTGTTCGACGGCGGCGGCCAGCGCCGCCTCGTCAACAATGCTGCCGCGGGTCGTGTTGACCAGGATGGCGCCCGGCTTCATGGCGTCACAGAAAGCGGCATTGACAAGGTGCTGGGTATCCGGGGTCGCGGGAACGTGAATCGAAACGACATCCGACATGCGGACGAGGTTGAGGAGATCTTCGCAGTAGCCGACACCGTTGTTCTCGGCCTCAGTTTCGGTGAGATTGCGGCTCCACGCGATCACCTTCATGCCGAACGCATTGCCTCGGATTGCCACTTCACGGCCGATCCTGCCAAGTCCAATGATGCCGAGTGTGCGGCCGTGAAGGCCAGCCGCCTTCCCATACTCCTTCTTGCTCCACACGCCTTGCCGCAGGTCGGCGCATTGGTCGGGAATGCGGCGATCGCATGCGAGGATGAGACCCCATGTCAGTTCGGCAACAGCAATCGAGTTCATGCCGGGGCAGTTGGCGACGGCGATACCCCTGGAAGAGGCTGCGGCCACGTCGATGGTGTCATAGCCAGCGCCCGCACGGACGATCAGCCCGAGCCTGTCTCCCGCAGCAATGACGGCCTCAGGGACCTTGGTACTTCGGACGACGATGGCCTGCGGCTGTCGGCTCCGGACAGCTTCCGCTAGCGCTTCGCCGGACAGTGCAGGATCGACGTGGACGTCACATCCCGCATGCTTCAGCATGGTGATGCCCGACTCGTCGAACGCATCTGCGATCAGGATGCTGGTGCCGCGCGGGTGGGACTGCACGTTGGTGGATGGGCTGGCGAGGGTGTGGGCGGTCATGATGTCTCCTGGCCGCTGCAGGTGGCCGGGGTAGCCGACTCGGTTGAATCGAAGGTGTGAACAAAAAGGCCGCTTCGAAGTTTGGGTTCAAACCACGTTGACTTCGGAGGCATGCACTTGCCGGCGTCTGACACGGCGAGGAGTTGCTCGATGCTGGTGGGGTGAAGTGCGAAGGCGGCGGCCGCGTCTCCGGAGTCGACGCGGGAGGCGAGGTCTTCCATGCCCCTGATGCCTCCGACGAACCCAATTCGAGCATCGGTGCGAGGGTCTCCAATGTTGAGAATCGGCGCGAGGATGCGGTTCTGAAGCATCGAAACGTCGAGAGACTCGATGTGGTCCGACCAATCGATGGAGCCCTCGTCGATTGCGAGAGACCACCATGTTCCGCCGACGTAGACGCCGAAGGTGCCGGGTCGATCAGGCTGTGGATGGTCGGTCTGCACGAGTTCGCCCTGCGATCGAAGGGCATCAAGAAAGGCCTCTGCGGACAGGCCGTTGAGGTCGGAAACCACGCGATTGTAGGGCAGTATGGTCAACTCGCTGGCGGGGAAGAGGACGGACAGAAACCAGTTGTACTCTTCATCGCCGGTGTGATCGGGGTTGGCTGCGGCAAGCGTCTCGGCGGCGCGGGCTGCGCTGGCGGTGCGGTGGTGCCCGTCTGCCACATACACCGCCGGGATCTGCTGAAACAGCTGAGTGTAGTTGTCCGGGGTGGTGACCTTCCAGACGGTGTGCGTGACGCCGTCCGCGCTGACGAAGTGGTTGACCGGTCGATGCGCGCAGTCTTCATGGACCTGCGCGGCAATGTTCTCGTCATTGCGAAACGTCAGGAAGACGGGGCCGGCATTGGCGTCGAGCGCCAGAACGTGGCGGGTGCGATCATCTTCCTTGTCCTGCCGCGTCTTCTCGTGCTTTCGGATTGCGTTGGACTCATACTCGGAGACATGGCAACAGCACACGATGCCGGTTTGCAGCCTGCCATTCCATGCCTGGCGATACAGGTAGATCGAAGGCGATGCATCACGGCTGAGCGCTCCTTCGGCGATGAGCTGGCTCAGGCTTGTTCGTGCGGTCTGATAGGCGATGTTCGAGTGCGGGTCGGTGCCGGGCGGTAAGTCGATTTCGGGTCTGATGACTCTGAGAAACGACAGCGGATTATCGGCCGCCAACGCTGCAGCTTCGTCGGTTGATACAACGTCATAGGGGGGAGAAGCGACGCGTGGCGCCATCGGTGCGGGCGGTCGGAGCGCCTTGAAGGCCTTGATGTGAACCATCCTGGAATCTCCTGATCCGTGGATCGGGGATTCTACCAGTGCGGCGTTGGGAGCAGGCGAATCCGGTTGTGCGGTCTGGTCGGGTGGCACGTCGTTGCGCCACGTCATGAATCACAGCAAGTCGGTCAGCAGGCTGAAGTGGGGCACTGTCCAGGACGATTGTGAGGGCGGACCAAAACGTATTCAGCCCGGTGATTCCCGACGACCGCGTGGGTTTGTTGGACAACTCCGGCAGGGAGTATTCAGGCAATGACCCATCGCACCCGACGTGCCCCGCGCGGCTTTACCCTCATCGAAATTCTCATCGTGGTCGTGATCCTCGGCATTCTGGCCGCGGTCATCATTCCGCAGTTCACCAACGCGGCGGACGATGCCAGCGTGAGCAGCGCCAGGACCCAGCTTCAGACCATGCGAAGCCAGATCGAGCTGTACCGTTCGCAGCAGGGCAACTACCCCGCTGCCGCCGGAACTGGCGTGGATTGGTCGGATCTGACGGCTGCGGACTACATCCGCGCCGCGCCGACGTGGCCGAACAACTTCTCCGAGGTGTATGCAGCCGTGTCGGGTGACTTGACCCTGACGCTCGATGCTGGCCACTCCTACGACATTGACGGAGACGGCGACGTTGACGCTGCCGACACCACGGCGGTGGAAGGCTGGTGATGCGTCCCGTGGTGGCAGTATGAGCCACCACGAGGCGATCCACAGATCGATTCCATGAGACAGGGCATCGGCCGGAGGGGGCCGATGCCCTGCTCTCGTGACGCCCGCAGACACTCAAACCAACACAACACCAAAGACTGGACACCCACCACCAAAGACTGGACACCCACCAACAGAGACTGGACACCCACCAACAGAGACTGGACACCCACCTGCGCGATCGCCATACACCAACAGAGACTGGACACCCACCTGCGCGATCGCCATACAGAGACTGGACACCCACCTGCGCGATCGCCATGGCCCGAGGGCCGCTTCCGAGGACTGGACACCCACCCGTTTCAGGGCTCACGGGCCGTTTTCGCCATCCGAGTATGGGGTACCCCCACGGCATCTGTCCCGATCGATGGGCCCGGTTGGAGCGTGGTGCGAGCCCGGTAACCGCGAAGCACGGATCGATGGCGGGCCAAACGACCGCTGTTGGTGGGTGTCCAACAACCGCCTTTGCGGCCGCCTAAGCGGCGGATGTCGGTGGGTGTCCAGCAATCGGCAACCGATCGCCGCGGATGTTGGTGGGTGTCCAGCAATCGATGGTGTCCAGCAATCGCCAGGGGCAGGGCGGTCATGCGGGCCGCACGGCCCGAATGACGCCAGAAGCGGCCCTGGAGTGGGCCTGCGCCCGAAATGAAGCCGCTGCGGACCGATTCTCATCCGGTCGCGTGGTTCCGCTCCAGACCCCCCCATGGGCGAACCGATGCCCTCTTGGGGATAGCACGGAGGCACCCACCGATGAAACTCATGAACCGCGACACGTACCTCTCCCTGATGCTCACCTTGACGGCCTGTCTGCTCACCGCAGACCTGTGGACCCGCGCCGCGGCCAATCCGCCGCTGATGGACGCTGCCGCCATGGCCCAGGCGGGCAAGGCTCCAACTCGGGGCGCTGGCTCAGCCTCAACGCTGGCCTACGAGCAACGCAAGGAAATGATCAAAGTCCTCAAGGAGCTCAGCAGTGAAGTGACCCGCCTTCGCGGTGACCTCAAGGCCGGCGCCGTCTCCGTCTCAGTCAAGGAGCTCCCGTCCAAGTGAGCGATCGACCGCCCATCCTGCATCGCAGTGGCTACACCCTGCTTGAAGCCATGATTCTCATGGTCGTGCTGGGCGTTGCCGCTGTCCTGCTGGTGCCCCGGCTCGCCGATCGCGGTGACACCGAGATTCAGGCAGCGGCCAGACAGTTGGTGGCGGACATCTCGTGGGCCCAGTGTGACGCTGTCGCAAGTCAGGGCTATCGCCGCCTTCACTTCTACAACGATGGTCGTGGGTGGTGCCTGATCAACGTGACAGATGCGACCTTTAGCAATGCATTCGACCCTGCCACCGCGGACTTCGCAACGGACCCATGGCGAACGCGCCGAGGCGGCGGCGATTTCGTCGTCGACTTCGACTCTGACGACCGTTTCTCCTCCGTCGCGGTCAGCGACGTCACCGTGGCTGAGGGTGGCAGGGACATCACCTTCGATCGATTGGGCGGAACAGTGTCTGCTCCCGGCCTCGGCGCGGGCGCTGCCTCGGTGACGCTCTCGGATGGATCGAACGAGTGGCAACTCGACATTGCGCCGGTCACCGGTCGTGTTGTCGTAGCGCGGGTCCCGTGACAGGAGCAGCTCCGTGAACTTCCTTACACATCGCTTGCGTGCCACGACCGGTCATGTCGGAATCGCCTTTGGCGAGACCGACATTCGGCTGGTGCAGGTCCGTGATCATCGCGGCCAGATCGATGTGACTGGGGCCGCCAGCCTCGCGAATCCCCTCGGCTCGGACACGGGTGGGCTCAGCGACGCCATTCGTGCCGCGTTTATCACTGGTGGATTCATCGGCCGCAAGTGTGTGGTGAGCATTCCCCGCAGTGAGATCTGGATGCAGGTAGCCCGCCTGCCCGAAATGCCAGACACCGAGTTGGGCGAGGCTGTCGCATGGGAGGCAGCGGATCGATTCGGCGTGGCTCGCGAGTCGCTCGAGTGCGACTGGATTCGCACCGGTGTGGCCCAGGATCGGCAGGAGGTGTTGATTGTCGCGGCCGATACGCTGTCAATGACCCGTCGGCTGGACCCGGTTCTGGCCGCCGGGCTGCGGCCTGTTGCAGTTGACACGGGCTTTGCAGGCGTGGCACGGCTCTTCAGCCGGCGGTTCCGAAGGGACGCCGACTCGGGCAAGTCACGTGCAATTCTGGACGTGGGTGCAAGCGGGTCGATGTTGATGGTGCTCCGGGGCCGCGAGATTTCATTCTGCAAACCTGTATCCATCGGTGGGCGCCACATCGATGCGCGCATCGCCGAGCGGCTCGACCTTGAACAGGATGCCGCAGCAGAACTGCGGCAGGTGCGGCTCGTGGACGAATCGGGGCTCGACCCCGCGACCAATGGCGCCGTCACCGATGCTGCCAGACCCGTCATGGCGGAGTTGGCACGTGAGGTGATGCTGTGCCTTCGGCACCACAACGTCGCCGTTCGAGGCGCGCGGCCTGAGCACGTTCTGCTCAGCGGCGAGAACGCCTCGGAGCCAGGACTGGCGGACTTGATCGAGGCGGGCTGTCGACTTCCCGTGCTCCTCGATGATGACGCAGGTTGCATGGCGGATCTGAGTGCCGGACTTTCCCGAGCGTTGCCAGGATCGGCTGGCGCAGTTGGTGGTTGGGCGACGGCCGCCGGTCTCAGCATGCGTGGCATCGAACCTCGGCGGGCGAGCGGAAGGCGAGCAGCATGACCATGCACCAGATCGATCTCATGCCGGAGCGCATTCGTGCTCGCGCAAAGGCAGGCCAACGGGTCAGGCGAACGATTGCAATCTGCATGATGATCGCCGCGACCGCTGGAGGTGCTGCAACCTGGGCATCCGTCCGCGCAGATCGCGCTGGAGCGGATCTCGTGCGATTGGAGACGATGGCCAGCCGCTCGCTGGAATTGGAGTCGCAGGCCGAGGCGTGCGGGAAGGCCGCAGATGACATTGAAGCAGCCATGCGGGACTACCGCGCGGTCGCGCTTCCGATGCGCGTGTCGTCCCTTGTTGCGGGCATTGCCGAGTCACTGCCAAAGGGCGGAACGCTGGAATCGCTGACACTGAGTTACGACGCTGGCAGGCGACTTGGATCGGATGAAGATGGCGCTCGCCGACTGCTGGGAACGATCGAGGGCTTCGCCGCGACCGATGAAGACGTGGCGCTCCTTGCCAGGCGCATGACCGGGCTGGCCCCGTTTCAGGATGTGCGACTTGAGGGAAGCCGTTCTCGAACCATTCGCGGCCGCTCGGCCAGAGGGTTCAGCATCCTGTTCATGGTGGATATGGACAAGACGTTTACCGTGATGCGCCCCGAAGAAGTGCGTGACGATGAAGCGCTTGTCCGGGCGGAAGGGGAGGGGCGATGAGCAAGGTGGCACGCAACGAACGACTGGCGATTGCAGCGACGCTCGGGGGCGCCGTGCTGCTGACCTGGCTCTCCACCTGGCCCGATTGGATGCAGGCCCGGGAGAACCTCACAGTGGCCGCCGAACTACAACGAAAGGTCGGCGATCTGGACCGTGCTGAGGCCGATCTTGCGCGTGAAACGCGCAGGCTGGCGACATCGCGGGATCGACAGGAGCAGGAGTGCCTCCGCGTGCCCGCAACGGCCGACGTCGCGGGGCTCATGCAGGCCTTGTCACTGGAGGTCGACGGTCAGCGTGTGCGAGATCAGACGTTCACGGTCATGGACCGGCCGGAGGCCGAAGCCAACCGCTTTGAAGTGCTGCCGCTGCAGATCGAAATGGAAGCCGACTTCGAGCGCATCTGGCGTGTGCTGGAACAATCCGAGCGGCTGCCCAGACTGCTCCGAATCGCTGGCCTGGAGATCTCGCTGGTCGACTCCAAGGAGGAGCCTGGCGGCGATGAGCCGCGCATGCTCCGGGCAGCACTGGCGCTGGATGTCGTGTATGCGCCTGCTCAGCATGGAGATCGAAGCCGATGAACCGATTCCTACTGAACCTGCGCCGTTTTGGTGTCCGGCTCACGGCCGACAGACGCCGCTTTGCCGTGTTGTGCGTACTCTCCGCCGTGGCGCTTCTGTTCTGGACCAGGCTCATCGTAGTGAAACGGATTCCACGCACCGCGCTCGCCGAGCCTGAGGCGCATGCTGATCTTGGTGAAGCGCTGGCATCAACAGACACGCCCGGGGAACCGGTCGAGGTCGTTCTGCCAGGCCAACCCAGGCGTGATCCTTTCGCGATCGACGTCAACATCTTCCCGTCCCTGCTCGCGGCCGCCGCACCCGCGGGCGGCGTGGTGCCAACCGACCCGAAGCACGCCGCCGACCCCAAGGCTGCGTTGAGTGGGCTGCGGCTGGAGGCATCCATGCCACCAGCCATTGCCGTGATTGACGGCTCGACTCGCCGCCGAGGGGACACTGTGGTTGGATCAGAGGGACTGGCCTTTACGGTTCTCGAGATTCACCCAAGAAGCGTCGTACTTGATCGCTCGGGTGCCCGATACGTGCTTCGCATGGAATGAATCGAAGCGACCGATAAGGTCAAAGGACGAAGGCGTGGTGAACAATGGACCGATATCCACCCTCGATGCGCACCCAGATGCTGGCCGTGTTGATCTGCTGTGCCGCTTCGCTCGGAGACGGGCCAGGCGGTGATGTGTCCGATATTCAGGCAGAGGAGCCCGTCGCCACGTCGACGATGGCGATGCCCATGGAGGGTGAGCCCGATGTGGCCGCCACCGAGTACGGGACCTTCAACCTCAATGCCCGGGACATCGAGCTGACGCAGATCCTCGAGATGCTCTCCGAAGTGTCCCACCGAAACATTCTCGCGGGTCGCGATGTGACGGCGACAGTGAGCGTCAACCTCTATGACGTGAGTTTCGAGGAAGCGCTCGCGGCCGTTCTAGAGGTGGGCGATTGCGACGCGATCGAAGAAGGCAACTTTATTTACGTGCATCCCAAGGAATACGTCAAGCAGGTGCTCGACGCCAGACGGAAGCGAGAAACGAGGATCTTCGAGCTCTTCTATATGTCGGCTGAGTCCGCCGAGCAGATTGCTACGCCCCTGTTGAGCGAGGGCGGGACGGTCGTGGCGCTCGGATCCGTAGAGGAAGGGTTCTCCTCGTCAGTTGACTCTGGTGGAGGAGACTCGTGGGCGTTTTCGGCGCGGCTCGTGGTCAACGACTATGAAAACCAACTCGATTCCATCGCCGAGACGCTGCGGGGTCTCGATGTTCCGCCTACCCAAGTGCAGGTGGAGTCGGCCATCCTGCAGGCAGCCGTCAAGGAGCGGAACGGGTTCGGTGTCGACTTCTCATTCGTCACGAGCATGAACTTCACGGATTTCGTGAGTGGCGGGAGTTCCGGAACGAGTGATCCGGTCAGTCCCGTCGGTATCGTCGGCAACCTCATCGACGGCCTGACTTCCACGAACAACGTTGTCGCCGGACAAGGCAACAATGGAGGTGGGGGCGAGGGCACGTTCAAACTCGGAATCATCAAGGATGGGTTCTCGATCTTCATCCGCGCGCTCGATGATGTGACCGATACGACGGTGCTTGCCCGCCCGAAAGTGATGTGCCTGAATCGCCAGCGGGCGAAGATCCATGTGGGGCGGGATGTCGGCTACCTGACGTCGACTGTCACCGACACATCGACCACCCAGACACAGGAGTTTCTCCCGTCGGGAATCGAGTTGGAGTTCAGGCCGTTCATCGCCCCGAACAACATGATCCGTATGGAACTCAACCCGAGTCTGTCCGACGTGACGCAGCGGAAAGTCAATGGATTCGACGGCAATGAGGTCACCGTCAATGACAAATCGACCAACGACATCATCACGAATGTCCGCGTTCGAGACGGCGAGACGATTGTGCTTGGTGGGTTCTATCAGGAAAAAAGCGTCATCACACGAAAGCAGGTTCCACTGCTCGGTGATGTGCCCCTGCTCGGCAATGCATTCCGCGGTCAGGACGACGACATTGATCGCGTCGAGATCATCTTCCTGCTCACGCCGCGCATTATCCGGGACGAGCAGCTCTACGAGATGGGGCAGGACAGTCTTGAGATCATCGACACCGTCAGGGTCGGCGTCCGCAGCGGTCTCCTCCCATGGAGTCGGGATCAAATGACCGCAAACTACAACCACGACGCGCTTGAGGCCTATCGCAATGGAGAACTCGATCTCGCACTCTTCTACGCCAATGCATCGCTGCGGCAGGATCTTGGCCAGCCCGAAATGCACCGATTCCGCGAGCAGATCTCCGGAGCACGTTCGAGCCACTGGGAGAAGGACATCGGTCGCCGCATCCTCCTTCGAGAGATGGACTTGATTCCGGCAGACCGGATCGACCCGGCGGCGCCGGAACCGCAGCCCGATCAGGAGCCTCGCGCCGAGCCTGCGCAGGCCATCCCCTCTGGTGAGGCGGAGGCTGAGTCGCAGGAGGTCCGAGCTTCGCCTCAGCCCGGTCTGACCACGCTGGCGGACGGCCTGGCATCGACGGGGTTTGGTGAGGTGCAGGAGTGAGCGCCATGAGACTTACCGTATGCATGGCGTTGACCCTCGCCGTAGTCGGCTGCAACGGCCCAACGACCCGCGGCAAGCAGATGCGGAAGGAGGCCTACACACGGATGGATGCCGTGAACGCCCGCCTTGTGCATGAACAGGCTGTGACGGCGTTTGAAACTGGACAGTTGGATCGCGCCAGGACCCTTATGGAAGAAGCGATCGAACGGTATCCGAAGGAGGCTGCCTGGTATGTGCTGATGGGGCGGATACTGCTGGAGCAGCATCGGCTTGACAGCGCCAAGCGAATGTTCGAGCACGCCTTGACGATCGACGACACCAGTTCAGAGTGCAATTACTACCTCGGCGTGGTGCACGAGCGATGGTCGAATGACGAGACTGCGGCGGACCACTTCTCCGGCGCCGTCGAGAAGGACCCGGATCGTCCGCAGTACGTGCTCGCTGCGGCAGAGGCGCTCATCGCCTCGGGAAGCCTGGAAGAGAGCCGGGTGTTGATCGAATCACGGATGGAGCACTTCGAACATCACGCGGGACTTCGGCACCTGCTTGCTCAGATCGAGTTGCTCTCCGGCGATCCCGAGTCTGCGGCCAGTCACTGCGAGGCGGCCAGACTTCTGTCGCCGAACGATGAGGGAATTGCGCACGATCTCGCGGTGATGCGATTCGCTTCGGCCGACTGGGCTGGAACACTGGCTGCCATCGACGACGCCAGACACCGAACAGGTGAGACAGCGCCAGTACTTCAGCGCCTTGAGGCTCGATCGCTCATGGCGATGGATCGGAGCGTTGAGGCGCGTGATGTGCTCAGGCAGCTCTGTAACCGGACACCCTCCGAAGCTGCGTTGTGGCGTGAGCTCGGATTGCTTGGCTGGGACGTCGCGGACTGGAACTCGGTGGCGGAAGCGGGCAAGCGGTTGAGTGGTCTTGGCGAATACCCGTGCGAGCAAGGCTTGTTCACGGCCCTCTTCAATCGATCTCGAGGTGATTATCAGGCCGCAGCCACCGAACTGGAGTCGCTCGCCGAGCGATTCCCGGACCGTCCGGAAGTGTGGGCCGTACTCGCTGGGGTTCGGTCTGTACTGAATGACATGGATGGAAGTGCCGAGGCGCTTGAGCTCGCGGTCAAGTGGGCCCCGGATCACGCCGATGTCTCCGCCGTGTCAGGGGTGTACGGCACCCAAGGTCCCTGACGGACCGCTCCCCTGACCGACGCGAGGTCGGTATGCAGACCGTGATTCGATCAATACTGGGCGGCATCGCCCTCGGCTCTCTCGCGTTGGGAGCGGGGTTGGCGGCGATGGTCGGAGCCTCCTGGCTCGGACTCGGCGCCGATCCGTGGGTGGTCGTCGCTGGTGGCACGATTGCCGTCGTCGTCGTTGGTGCGCTGACTGGCCTGACGATGTCCCGCGCGATGCGTTCGCTGCGGCGCGATCTGGAAGGGGCCGAGTGTGGCTGGCATCTCGTTGGCCCTCGGTGGATGCGACCGATTCTGCGAACGCTGGCCGACTACCGCATCCGCCACCAGCAGGCAGAGGCCGCCTGGCGCACGCGGGAACGGGATTTGGAAATCAGGGCCCATGTAGCCGAGTCGACCCGGCTGCAATCCGAAGCGGTGCTCGATGTCATGGACGAGGCGGTGCTCGTCTGCAACACCATGCTTGAGATTGTGTCGACCAACCAGGCGGCCAGCAGGCTCCTCGGGTTTGATATGGATCAGTCCATCGGGCGCCCGGTTTCCGAGGTCGTCCAGAACGCCAGCCTTCGGCGGCTCATTGGTGAGACTTTGGAGTCCGGCACTGGTGCCGAGCCCCGCCGCGGCGAAGTGCGGTTCGAGTCGGGATCGGCCTGTGAAGTCGTGGCGGCCTGCGCAGTCGACCGACGAGGAAGGACCAGTGCCGTTGTGACGGTGCTTCATGACCTGACGCGGGAGCGCGAGATCTCCCAAATGAAGAGTGAGTTTGTCTCCAAGGCCAGTCACGAACTTCGAACGCCGCTCTCCAGCATGCGTGCGTATGTCGAGATGCTCGTGGACGGCGAAGCTGATGACGAGTCGACCCGTCAGGAGTTCTACGGAATCATCCAGTCCGAGACGCAGCGACTTGCACGTCTCGTGGACAACATGCTGAACATCAGTCGAATCGAAGCTGGCATCATCGAGGTCGACCGCGTCAATGTGGACGTGCATGATCTTGTTGATCGCGCTGTGCAGACGCTTGAACCGCAGGCTCGTGAGAAGGGCATCACACTTCATACGGAAGTCGCACCGGTCGGCACAGCCGTTGAGGGCGACGCGGACATGCTGCAGCAGGTCATCATCAATCTGCTTTCGAATGCCGTGAAGTACACGCCCGACGGAGGTCGGGTCACGGTGACCGTCGATTCCGACACATTGACACGGAGCGTGCATGTTGCGGTCTCGGATACCGGCCTGGGCATCTCGCCGAGGGATGCGGAGCATGTGTTCGAGAAGTTCTTCCGGGTTGAGAACTACAAGCGGGTGGCCAAGGGAACCGGGCTGGGCCTGAATCTCTGCCGCCACATCATTGAAACAGTTCACCGAGGTCAGATCGGGTTGGAATCCACGCTCGGCATGGGTTCGAAGTTCTGGTTCTCGGTTCCCATGGGTCTTGAGCCTGCCCGCGTGGCGGCCTGAGGAGTTCACACAATGTCTCGCCGAATCCTGGTCGTAGATGACGAGTCCCACATTCTGCACGTGTTGTCCTTGAAACTGCGCAACAGTGGCTTCTGCGTCGACACAGCGGTGGACGGCGAAGACGCGCTGCACCAGATTGCTGCATCGGCGCCGGATCTGGTGATTACCGATCTGCAGATGCCCTACGTCAACGGGGTCGAGTTGTGCAGGCGGTTGACCGACGATGCGTCGACCGCAGACATTCCGGTAATCATCCTGACAGCTCGCGGCTACGCGCTGGGCGATGAGGCCGCAGGGTTGACGAATGTGCGCCAGGTGGTCAACAAGCCATTCAGCCCACGAACCATTCTCGAGCAAGTGCACCGCGTCCTCGGGATCGGCGCCGACGTTGCCGAGCGCGCCGCATGAGTGCTGCTACCGGACAATCAGTTCGCATGCATTGCGAGGATCTGGCGACAATGCTCCGAGAGCTTGGTCTCGTGCTGTTTGCATGTGATCTGGACGGGGGTCTCATGGAGTCACGTCCACGAGGGCAGCGCGATTGGCTCAGTGACCTGGTGAAGTCGCCGCGCATCGTCCAAAGTGCCTTGGCGAAGGCGGCCGATCGATGGCGCGACGACTGCAGGCCGCAGGTTTGCGAGCTTGTGCCCGGCCTGTGGTGCGCCCCGGTCCCGGTGCGGCATCGTCGTGATCGGACAGGGTACGTGCTGCTTGGAATCCCGACGCGATCGCTTCTTGAGAGCGAGCACCTGGAGTTGATGTGCCAGGCAATCAAGTTTGATGCCCGCGTGTGTCGCGAGCGGATGCGGCGCATGGGTGTTCCGTCCGAAAGTGAGGTCGCCAGGCTCTCAGCGATGTTCGAGCGACTCTGGTCGGACCGGCAGGCTCGAGAGGGCCGGGAACAGACCTTGGAACAGGTCGGGAGGGAACTGGCCGAGACCTGGGAGGAGATCAATCTCCTGTACTCGATCACGGACAAGATGACCATGGAGGCGCGGCCACACCGCTTCGCCGCGCAGGCGTGTAGTGAGCTGTTGCACACGCTTCCGTATCGATGGGTGGCCGCATACATCGATCGCGAGGGAAGTGGCGAGGGGCGTCTGATCGTCTCCGGCGATGCGCCCCGGGATCGCTCAAGTCTCCGGGAGATACTTGCCACCATTGCGAGCCGAGAGTCTCTGGATGGCCCGTTGATGGCCGGCACGCTCTCTGGCGACGACCCTGAACTCGACGCACTTGGCGTTGCTGGCATTGCCCATCCGATCGGTCGGGACGAGCGTGTCGTCGGTCTCCTGGTCGCTGGTGACAAGGAAGGGCCGGATGAGGTGCCTTCCTCTGTGGACATCAAGCTGCTGGCCGCTGCTTCAGCGCACATCGGCATCCATCTTGAGAACGCGGGCCTGTTCGAGGACATGAATACGATGTTTCTCGGCATGCTGGAAGCGATTACAGCATCGATCGATGCCAAGGACCGCTACACATGCGGCCACTCGCGGAGAGTCGCGTTGTTGACGCGGCAACTCGCCGAAGCCATGGGGCTCGACCCATCGACGATTCAGCGGATGCACATTGCAGGCCTCGTTCACGACGTCGGCAAGATCGGCGTGCGAGAGCATGTGCTGTGCAAGCAGGGCGGACTCAGCGATTCCGAGTACGCCGAAGTGCGCCGGCATCCGGAGATCGGCTGGAACATCCTGAAGGACATTCCGAACTTCAACGACATCCTCGACGGTGTGCGCCACCACCACGAACGTTGGGACGGCGGCGGTTACCCATCTGGAATCGCTGGCTCGGAGATCCCGCTGCCGGCAAGGCTGATTGCGCTGGCAGACACTTTCGATGCCATGTGCTCGACCCGCACCTACCGGGCGGCGATGGCTCGCGAGAAGGTGCTCGCTGAGATGGCGGCGGGGGCGGGAACTCAGTTCGATCCCGAACTTGTTCCGATCTTCCTGAAGATGGATTTCCGCGAGTGGGAGTCGCTCATCGAGTCTCACCGCGGCACCGAGGCGCCTCTGGGCCTGGAGGACGCGGCATGAAGATGCAATGGGAACATCATCGCAGCGGAACGGTTCTCTCGATCTCGGGTGAACTTGTGTCGGAGGACACGGACGTGCTGCGGCGACGGTGCGAGGACCGCCTCGAAACGGGCACTCGCCTGATCATCGACTTGCGTGAGCTCGACCGGATCGACTCAGCGGGGCTGGAGTCGCTTCTGTGGCTTCATGAGTGCCTTCATCGGCTGGCCGGGCAACTTCGGCTGGTGCGATGTGAAGGACAGGTGGCCGCGGCGCTTCACGTGACCCGAATCGATCGGCAGTTGTCCACGCACCCAACTCTGGAATCTGCCGCGAGATCATTCGCGAGGGGGCAGGCCGCATGATTGAACGCACGCGAACCATGTCAGACCATGAACTGATGACCGACATGCCGCTTGGCCGTCTGCTTATTGCCCGCGGCCTCCTCAGTGAGGCGGATCTGGACCGGGCGCTGGATTGGCAGCGCGATCATGGGCATCAGCATCTGCTGGGCGAGGTCATCCAGCGCCTGGAACTGGCGACTGAAGAAGAGGTGGTGCAGACCCTTGCCGAGAGTTACGGCGTGCCGTTCATTTCGCAGGTTGCCAAGACAGCGGACCCGGCAGTTATCGAGGTCCTGAGCCGCGAGTTCATCGAGGAGCATCGCGTGCTGCCGCTGTTTCTGGTGCGCGGGGTACTCACCGTTGTGGTTGTCGAGCCCAGCAATCTGATTCTCTCAGAGGACATCGCGAGGATCACCGGACACGAAGTGCAGGTCGTTGCGGCGACCCGGACGGAGATCGAGGCGGCCATTCGTTCGTGGTTGCCTGCGGCGAATGTATTCGTCATCGACGATATCTATGAAGACATCGCCGAAGAGGATTTCTCGGTCATCGAGCGCGAGGCGACCGAGCTGGCGGATCTCGAAGAGGTCGCTGGTCACGGCCCCGTCGTCAAACTCGTCAACTACCTCATCTTCACCGCAGTGCAGGAGGGGGCGTCCGACATCCACATTGAGCCGGAGGACCACAGGCTTCGGGTGCGGTACCGCGTCGACGGCAGACTGTATGAGAAACTGTCCCCCCCGCATCGCATGCACGCCGCCATCGCGAGCCGCATCAAGATCATGTCAAGTCTCGACATCTCCGAGAGGCGTGTTCCGCAGGACGGCGACTTCAATGTGATGATGGAAGGTCGGCCGATCGACCTCCGTGTGTCCACCATGCCGGGAAAGCACGGCGAGAAGGTGGTCATCCGGATCATTGACAGCCGTAACAACAACCTGACGCTCGATCAGCTTGGCTTCGGGCCGAAGATGCTCGAGACGTGGCGATCGATCGTGGCATGCCCGAACGGCGTTGTGCTCGTGACAGGTCCGACGGGATCGGGCAAGTCGACCACGCTGTACTCCGTGCTCTCGGAGATCAACTCTGAAGACAAGAACGTCTCGACGATTGAAGACCCGGTTGAAGCGAGGCTTCCCGGAGTCAATCAAGCGCAGGTCAACAAGAAGGCAGGGTTCACCTTCGCTGGCGCCCTGCGGTCCATGCTGCGTCAGGATCCGGACATCATGATGGTCGGTGAAGTTCGTGACAACGAGACAGCCGGGATCGTGACACAGGCGGCCCTGACGGGACACCTGGTATTTTCGACGCTTCACACCAACGACGCGCCAAGTGCCGTGACGCGTCTCGTGAATCTTGGTGTGGAGTCCTATCTCGTGGCGGCCACGTTGCGCGGGGTGCTTGCGCAGCGGCTCGTCCGGAAGATCTGCCCGCACTGCAAGGCGAAGGCGGAGCCGGACGAGCGCATGGCCGCAACGATCATGGCGGCCGGCGGGGACCCCGAAGCAGTGTGGCAGGGCGCCGGGTGCGGGCGATGCCGCGGCACGGGGTACGCCGGTCGAATCGGGATCTTCGAGCTGCTTGCGCCTGACGTCGACTTCCTTGAAGCCGTCGCCGCTGGCGAGAGCATTCAATCGTTGCGAACGAAACTCGCTGGAAGCGCCTTCCATACCCTGCGTGAGGACGGCTGGACCAAGGTCGCTGCCGGGCTGACGACACCCGAAGAAGTCCTGGGGGCGACGAGTCAGTGATGGTGACGGCGACTCCAAACAAGGCGGAGCGAACCTACTCGTATCGGGCCCGTGGGCAGGACGGCGAGATTGTCACGGGGACCCGCTCCGGCGAGACGCCGGACGTCGTCGCATCTCTCCTTCGCGCCGATGGACTGATGCCCACTGCGATTCGGTCCGCCGGGGCAGCGTTGCCCGACTTCGATGCCGAGGCGGTCCGTCGCGGAGAGGCCTTTCGGCGAATCAAGCGTGATGACGTGGCGACGTTCTGCCAGCAGTTGGGCGTCATGCTGGATACGGGCGTACCACTGCCCGAGGCGCTTGAGTCGTGCCGCTCGCAGAGCCGCCGGAAGGAGTTTGCATCGCTCGTCGGTGAGATTCACGGCGATGTGTGCGGCGGTACGCCGCTGTCGCGATCCATGGCGAGGTTTCCGAGGGTCTTCCCGGCAATCGTCGTGAGCCTGGTTCGCGCTTCCGAGGCATCCGGCACCATGGCGCTCATGCTCGGTCGGGTGGGCGAGTACCTGCTGAAGGAAGAGCGCACGCGGCGGCAAGTCAAGGGGGCTGCGACGTATCCGGCGTTCATGCTTGGAAGTGCGGTGTTGATTACAGCGTTCATGCTCGTCGTGATTCTGCCGAAGTTCGCCGCGATCTACGAGCGGAAGGGGTCGAGTCTCCCTCCGGCGACGCAGGTGATGATGGCGATCGGTGATGGACTGCGATACGGATGGCCGATCTGGGTGCCGTCAATGACCATTGCCGTGGCGGTCTTCTTCATCTGGAGGCGCACGCGGTCGGGCCGAAGGACGCTCGATTGGTGCAAGCTCAGTTCGCCGGTGGTTGGACGATTGACCGTCACGCTGTACCTCGCGCGGGCGAGCCGGACGATGGGAACGCTGCTGGCAGGCGGCGTGGGGTTGATCGATGTCATCCGCATCTGCCGCGGCGTCACCAACAACCTGATCTTTGACCGGATGTGGCAGGACATGGAGGATCGGGTGCGGGACGGCAAGGAGTTGACCGGGGCGGTCGCTGAGTCGCGGTGGATTCCCGCCGGTGTGGCCTCGATGATGGCGTCCGGCGAGCGGAGTGGCCAGCTTCCGGAGGTCATGGAGAAGATTGCGGCCCGCTGCGACGAGGAACTCGAAGTCGGCATCAAGAAGGCCACCTCGATGATTGAGCCGATGCTCATCATCTTCATGGGCGTCCTGGTTGGTGCCGTTGCGATGGCGCTGCTGCTTCCGATCTTCAAGATGAGCAGCGTCGTCGCCGGCTGAACGCACCGGCGTTCGATCTGCGTTGGGGGGTCGGGCGGGATGGTTCAAGCCATGCTGCGGAGGGACGCCGGTGCGGGTTCTTCCTGGGAATCGGGTTGCTGTCGGAGGGTGGACCTGATCTCTGCCGCGGATGTCGCGGAGCGGACCTGCTCCTTGAGCCGCTTCACGCCGTGCATGCCCTTGGCGTAGCGACTGATGCCACTGCGGAGGCGGTGCAGGGCGGCCCGCTCATCCTGATGCTCCAGGATGAGGTCAAGATGCCGCTCGATGATCCGCAGCCACTCGGTTCGATCGGGCGGCGGCGGTGGATCGTCACCGGCAAGCCGGGCGTGAATCTCCCGAAAGATCCACGGCCGCCCCAACGCGCCCCGCGCGACCATGACCGCGTCGCAACCGGTTTCGGCCATCATCCTCGCCGCATCCTCGCCGCAGCGGACGTCGCCATTGCCGATGACGGGAATGGACGCGACCGCTTCCACAACCGCGCGAATGCCGTCCAGACGGACGCGCCCCTTGAAGAACTGCTCCGTTGTGCGCCCATGCACCGTGATGGCGGCGATACCGACCTGC
>JASMKH010000049.1 GCA_030749435.1 Phycisphaerales bacterium | reverse complement strand
CACGACGAACTGGTCGTCGAGACTCCTTCGGAACACGCCGAGCGGACGCGAGATCTGCTCGTGCAGTGCATGGAGACTGCGATGGATCTCACCGTGCCGATCGTGGTCGATGTGTCCGTTTCCGAGAGTTGGTACGACGCGAAGTAGGCGTTCCTGCAAAAAACACACGACGCCCGTCACGGCGCGAACCTGTGACGAGCGTCTGTATCCTTCTCCCCTCCGCAGGAGCCTGTTCGGTCCGGTGCTCTCTCCTTCACCGGCCCGGAGGTCAACCTTCTCTTCTCTTCCAGGGAAGGGTTGATCTGTCGTTGTCAACACACCATGACGCGAAACGATTTCGATGCAAGGGGGATTCTTGGAAATTGGTCGGACCTTTTCGTACTCGCCCCGTCAAGTGGCATCAGGGGGTAGTCTGCCTCCCTCATGGCCCATTCCCTTGTTGCCGCCGGCACGCACTCAGCCGCTCAGGCCGGGCTGGTGGCCGCACAGGCTGGCGGGAACGCCATCGACGCGGCCGTGGCCGCTGTCATGGGCTCGTGGGTCTGTGAGCCCGGTATGACGGCGT
>JASMKH010000048.1 GCA_030749435.1 Phycisphaerales bacterium | reverse complement strand
GCGTGATTTTCATTGAGAATGCGGTACATCGTCCGCTCGCTACAGAGGTACTTGCCGCGATCAAGAAGCGTGGCATGAATCGCGCGGGGTGATCGGTTCATGAATTCTTCGCAGCACAGAATGCTCAAGACTTGTGCTCGCTCATCATCCGAGAGTCGCCGAGCCGAGCGGCGGGCTGCTTTGGGCTTGGTATGGGCTTCCGGGGCTTGCGGGGGGTTCATATGTTTCTTGCGTCGCCGATACCACGTCGATCGAGAAATCCCGGCCTCGCAGCACGCCGCTGCAATGCCGACTTCAGGGGCGTACTGGGCGGCGAGGCTCATGGCGAGTTCCCTTCGCTGGGCTCGATTGCTTCGATCATGTCCGCTAGTTTTTTTTGGAGTTCGAGCAGCTTCTCGGTGTGCGCTAGTTTCATCCGAAGCCGCGCATTCTCACGATTGACACGAGCCAGCTCGTGCTTGCGCTGACTTGCCGTCGGCGGCTTCTTCGATTCAGGATGGGATGGATAGGTCCGACGCCGCCACCGACGCCAATTGGCGATGTGCGAGGAATACAAGCCCTCCCGCCGCAAGATCAG
>JASMKH010000047.1 GCA_030749435.1 Phycisphaerales bacterium | reverse complement strand
TACCGCCGCAAATATGCCAATGGGGGAATACCATTCGGGGCGGAATGAGGTTCTGGCCCGCTCGCGGTGTGCGCCGCGGGGTCAGCCAAGAGGGAAGTGTGGTCCCCCGCAGCACGCGGGAAGGAGTCCACCGCGGTGCCGCCGCCGTACGACCCCCCCCGGAAGTGTGTCTCCGAACGAGAGACCATCGCCGGACGGGACACTCGATCACGGTCACTGCCCACCCGGGCGGGAAGACGATCGAGCCATGGGTCACAGCCGGAAGACCTGCCTCATTCCTTGACCGCCGCCCGCCACGCACGGGCAAGGAGTGTTCCCATGCGCACGACCCTCATCATCGCCTCCGCCATCGGCGCGTTCACCGCGGCCACCTCGGCGAACCTTCTGATCGACGAGGGCATCATCCTCGATGTCACCGCCACCGTCGGGACGGGCGAATTCACCTCGTATGCCGTCATTGACTTCGCCGCCACAGGAGGCACTTCGCACGCCTTCGCCTACCAGTGGAGCGGTGAGGCCACCGCGCACGACATGCTGCTGGCGCTGGGCGAGGGTGGACTGGTGTACGACTGGACCGATTGGGGCAACGGCATTTTTGCCGACAACTTT
>JASMKH010000046.1 GCA_030749435.1 Phycisphaerales bacterium | reverse complement strand
AAATACAGCGTCACCACCGCCTGTTCGGCACCGACCGGTATCGAAAAGGCTGTGTCTGACCAGTGTTGACCGTCGACATACACCATCCCCACGGGCGCCGCCTGAATCGCTTCGAACCCAGCGTTGGTGAAGCCCATGGGTGGAATACGGTTGTCTATGACGACCTCGTTGCACAGCACCAGGTGGAACGAAGGTCCGGCATCCACGCCAGCGGCATCCGCAACCGATTGCGATATGCCCAGTTTGCACTGCCACACCTGCGTGCTCGCCTCATCGAGCGTCGCGGTCGTCCAGTCATACGCGCCCCGCTCTTCGATCGCCAGGCCGTCCCCGTCGAGGTACTGCACATTGAGCCACATCCGTCGCCCCTCGGGCATGCCGGTGGGCAACTTGTGACCAGACCAGTTGGTCACGCGAATATCAAGTTGCGAATCACTCTGGCTCACATCCATGTCGCTCGCGGCGGCGAGCATGTCGGCCGTCCGCTGCATGGATGTGTTGACCGCCTCGTCGCTGAGTCCGGTGTAATACGGATCGTAGAGGTCGTGTACCGCGCCGATCACCCACGTGTTGCCGCCACTGAAAGCATGAATGTCGATGTCGTCTCGGGTACC
>JASMKH010000045.1 GCA_030749435.1 Phycisphaerales bacterium | reverse complement strand
TCCGGGGATTTCCCAATGGGGGAACCCGCATGGCTGTTGAGGCCATGCACTGTTGAGTGAATACATAGCTCATCAGGGCGAACTCGGGGAACTGAAACATCTCAGTACCCGAAGGAATAGAAATCAACCGAGATTCTGTTAGTAGCGGCGAGCGAACGCGGAAGAGCCCAAACCATCAGGTGCGCCTGATGGGGTTGTAGGGCCGTCAATAAAGGATAATTGGAGAATTAGCTGAAGTGTCTGGGAAGGCACGGCACAGAGGGTTAGACCCCCGTAAGCGAAAGTTTGAAGATGTCCGAGACGGTACCTGAGTAGGACGGGACACGAGAAATCCCGTTTGAATCTGGGGGGACCACCCTCCAAGGCTAAATATTACCCAGAGACCGATAGTGTACCAGTACCGTGAGGGAAAGGTGAAAAGCACCTCGAATAGAGGAGTGAAATAGATCCTGAAACCCTGTGTCTAC
Source organism: Phycisphaerales bacterium (assembly GCA_030749435.1). Lineage (GTDB taxonomy): Bacteria > Planctomycetota > Phycisphaerae > Phycisphaerales > SM1A02 > UBA12567. Next base: position 182 of record JASMKH010000045.1, on the reverse strand, counting down.
AAGCAGTGGAAGCACTACTGATCTTCGGATCATGTGCGACCGCGTGCCTTTTGCATAATGAGCCAACGAGTTGTCTGTCGGTGGCAGGTTAAGTTTTTAACGAAGCCACAGCGAAAGCGAGTCCGAAATGGGCGTTAGTCATCGGCAACAGACCCGAAACCGAGTGATCTACCCCTGTCCAG
>JASMKH010000044.1 GCA_030749435.1 Phycisphaerales bacterium | reverse complement strand
GGATTCATCTCAAGGTCGCCTTTGAAGCCTTGCGTATCGTGAATGCCGTTCGGAGGAACGGAGTAAAAAACAAAGGGCCACCGCCCTCAAGGCCGTGACCCGCTCTTCCGATCCGAACCACGCTTCGCGGGTCCGCGATCCGATGCGACCGAATGTGGTCGGCGATCAGATCATGGGGAACTCCCCAAATCGGCCCGAGCAAGTGGTGGGCCTGGAGAACATGTCCGCAGCAACCAATGCCACGAACAAGGGATGGAGTCGATCACTCCACATGGCAGAAAACGAGTTGGTCGGGGCTGTTGAGCACCGTTGACTCCAGAAGAACAAGAAACGCCATGGGGCTCGCCGCGCGGCGAACCAACCCTGTAACGACGCACTGTATCCCGATCCGCAACACCCCGCAACCGAAACGACCGCTGCGGAGTAGACTTCGGGGTCGCTGATGCCCCAAATGGGGGGCCATTGGATGGAGGTCCACCGTGCAGAACTGGAATCGGCTCCTCGCCGGAGCGGCTGTGCTTGCTCCAGCGATGGCTACAGCAGAGCCCGGAGGCGGTTTTGGATTCGGAGGCATGGACCTCAATCCACCGCCAGCACAGCAGTTCCACGATTCTCGCGACCGCGTCCATGTGGAGGTGGTCCCGAACCGCACCAAGGTCG
>JASMKH010000043.1 GCA_030749435.1 Phycisphaerales bacterium | reverse complement strand
CTTGCAAATACGCACATTCTGGACACCCACCAATTGCCGTTTGCGGCCTCAGGGGGTCACACCCCGGGTGTGACCCTAGGTGTGACCCCCTGCTCAGTCGATTGGGGGACCTGCGGAAGGGCAATTGGTGGGTGTCCAGAATTGAGGGATGTGTCCGTAGAATGATGGAATGACGCCGCCCACAAGGGCTACAGGGAAAAAGAAGAAGCCAAATGATCCATGGGCCACGCCCGCGATGCGGCAGTACCGCCGCTTCAAGGACGCCCATCCTGAGTGTGTGCTGTTCTTCCGCATGGGCGACTTCTACGAGATGTTCGATGACGACGCGCGGGTTGTCAGTAAGGCGATCGGGCTGACGCTGACCCAGCGGACAACCGGCATCGACATGGCCGGTGTACCGCACCACAGCGCCGATGGGTATCTGCGGCGGCTCGTCAACCAAGGTTTCAGAGTCGCCGTATGCGAGCAACTGGAGGACCCCTCGCAGTCAAAGGGCGTCGTCGATCGCGGCGTGACCCGGGTCATCACGCCCGGCACGCTGGTCGACGCAGCGATGCTCGACGACGCTCAGCACAACCGGCTCATCGCCCTGAGTTGTTGCGGTGACGATGTGCTTGTGGCAGCAGCAGAAGTTTCAACCGGCGAGATCGAACTCCACAGAATCCCCCGCTCCTCCATCCTGGATGAACTCGATCGACTCGCATCGTCGGAAATCATCGTTTCCGAAAG
>JASMKH010000042.1 GCA_030749435.1 Phycisphaerales bacterium | reverse complement strand
ATGTCAACGGCGACAGCATGGTCGATGTCTCTGACCTGCTCGCCGTCATCGCGGCTTGGGGCGGGACATCCGGTTCTGAAGATGTCAACAGCGATGGCGCCATTGATGTCAGTGATCTGTTGGCCATCATTGGGGTCTGGGGCAGTTGTCCCTGACAGATCTCACCAGGTAACGACAAGGGGCCGGTCGTCTGACCGGCCCCTTTTGTCTTTGATCGCATGCGCGAGAGAGGACTCGAACCTCCACGGGATATTACTCCCACCAGCACCTCAAGCTGGCGCGTCTGCCAATTCCGCCACTCGCGCGCATCGAGGGACGGGGAGGATACCAGTACCGTGCGGCGGTGACTACCGGGGGTAGAATCCCGCTTCCCCATGAACAACGACCGACTCTCCATCAGCGAAATCTACAACTCAATCCAAGGGGAATCCACTTGGGCCGGCCTTCCGTGCATCTTCGTTCGGCTGGCGGGTTGTCATCTGCGGTGTGCCTACTGCGACTCTGCATTCGCTTTTTCCGGCGGTCAATCCATGTCGCTGGAGTCCATTGTTGAGGAGGCGCAGCAACTCGGCGGAACACTCGTGCAGGTCACCGGCGGCGAGCCTCTTCTTCAGAACGGATGTCATGAGCTGATGCGGCGGTTCTGCGACCTTGGCTGGACGGTCCTGCTGGAGACTTCTGGATCCTGCGTCATCAGCGAGGTCGACGAGCGTGTACATCGCATTGTTGACATCAA
>JASMKH010000041.1 GCA_030749435.1 Phycisphaerales bacterium | reverse complement strand
AGTCACGATTTGAGGAGTTTGTCATATGGCAACGAAAACATACACGAAGAAGCAACGAGTAATCAATCATCTTGCCCGAGGCAATGATCTTACATCCAAGCAGGCATTCAGCCGATTTGGTGTTGCGAACCTTCGAGCGACCATGAGCACCATCAAGAACCAAGTCGAAGCGTATGGAAACTGGAAGGTTTCGACACGCACCCTCGACAATGGCGCTTGTTGTTATTCGATGGATTACACTGGTCGTGTGAACCCCTTTGCTGCCAAAGCAGGTATTCTCTGAATTCAGAGTAGACCATCTCTGGTGGTGGAGGCAACTCCATCATCAGAATTATGGGGTGGTAGCTCAATTGGTTAGAGTCCCGGCCTGTCGAGCCGGTGGTTGCGGGTTCGAGTCCCGTCCGCCTCGTTTGAAAAAATCCAGATTTGTGGTTGACATGTGATCTGGTAGCGTGTATAATACACGTTCAACAATTGAATAACTATGCATGGGATTGATCCCCTGTGCAAGCCTGGTGACTGAACAAGTTTTCGTCATGCGGACTAAAGTATGTTGCTCCCTGTAGTGGGGTAGATGACGGGCAAGTGCCTGAGTCTAGTTTGATAACTCAAACAGCAGTAGTGCGAGTAGGGAAACTATTACCATTAGTTGACCCCGAAAGTTGGAGGTATAATGAAACCCTCCCCAGGCTGAGATATCTTCGTTCTGTGGAACGAATTTGGGTACAAGTGGGTAGGGACTTGTTTCAGTGAGTAAGGGTTTGTTACGATACGGCACTTCACACCAACCAACGGAGAT
>JASMKH010000040.1 GCA_030749435.1 Phycisphaerales bacterium | reverse complement strand
GAGCGGATCGGCGAAGTGGATCCCGCGATCAATGCATTTCATGAGATATGGCAGGATCATGCCATCGCACGAGCGGAGGGAATCGACCTCGCGGTGGCGGCGGGCGATGATCCCGGGGTGCTTGCCGGTGTCCCGATCGCCATCAAGGACAACATCGCTACCAGTCACGGAACGACGACCTGCGGTTCACGGATGCTCGAACATTACAAGAGTCCCTTTGACGCGACCGTCGTAGAGCGATTGGAAGCAGCCGGAGCGATTCTCATCGGCAAGACAAATTGCGACGAGTTCGCGATGGGTTCATCGACCGAACACTGTGCATGGGGAGCCACCAGGAATCCATGGGATCCGAGTCGCGTACCCGGCGGATCGTCCGGAGGGAGCGCGGCGGCGGTCTCGGCGAATCTGTGCTGTGGTGCGCTCGGTTCCGACACCGGTGGATCGATCCGACAACCGGCAGCACTGTGTGGCATTGTCGGATTCAAACCTTCGTACGGCATGGTCAGCCGATTCGGACTTGTCGCATTTGCGTCGAGTCTCGACCAGGTCGGCCCGTTCGCATCAAGCGTTGACGACGCAGCGATGATGATGCAGGCGATAGCGGGGTTTGACGAGAAGGACTCCACATCGTCGGACTGTGAGACGCCAAACTTTACCGCTGAACTCGACCAACCCGTTTCCGAACTGCGAATTGGCATACCTCCACAGTTTCTGGATGAACGGAACGAGCCCGCGGTAACGCAAGCGGGTTCCAACGCGATCGACACATTCCGGAGTCTCGGCGCGACAATCGTGGACATTGATCTT